>CAWHKH010000005.1:0-93317 GCA_963829945.1 uncultured Actinomycetota bacterium
TGCCCTTGCGGGGCAGCAGGATCGGACTTGTCTACGGTTCGATCGGCACTGTCAGGAAGGGCATCCCGCGGATGCAACTATCTCACGTGTTCCCGGTGCGGTCGGCGGTGTTCGACGAGCCGAATCTGGTGTCGCATGCCGGCTGGTGCCGGCGATGCGCGTGGCCGCCCGGGCGGGCCTGACCGAGTTGGCTGACGCCAGTGACGGTGCCCGGCGGCGCCGGGCATGCGGCCGGCGTCGAAGGTGTCCGCGCTGGTCGCGGGCATGGTGCGGGCGCTGACTCGATCGCTGACATGGCCGGTGTTGCGGCACGGCGCGATGGGCCGGTTGTTCGACGGGGTGCGGGCGCCGTCGACGTTGGGCACGTTCCTGCGGGCGTTCCGGTTCGGCCATGTCCGGCAGCTGGACGCGGTCGCGGCCCGGTTCCTGACCGGGCTGACCCGGCACGCACCGCTGATCACCAGCACGGCGGAGGTCACCTACGTCGATGTCGACGACACGGTCCGGTCGACCTACGGGTACGCCAAACAGGGCACCGGCTACGGGTACTCCGGGGTGAAGGGACTCAACGCGCTGCTGGCGACGGTGTCCACGGCGTCGGTCGGCGCCGGTGATCGTGGCGACCCGGCTGCGGAAGGGGTCCGCGAGTTCCGCGCGGGGCGCGGCCCGGCTGGTCGCCGACGCGCTGGTCACCACCCGGACCTGCGGCGCGGCCGGCACGGTGGTGCTGCGCGCGGACAGCGCGTTCTACGGCCGGGAGGTGATCGCCGCGGCCCGCCGGGCCGGGGCGCGGTTCTCCATCACCGCCCGCAAGGACCGCGCCGTCACCGCCGCGATCAGCGCCATCCCCGATGACGCGTGGACCACGATCCGCTACCCGAACGCGGTGTTCGATGAGCAGCTCGGACAGTGGATCTCCGACGCCGAGGTCGCCGAGATCCCTTTCACCGCTTTCGCTTCCCGAGCGAAGGCACAGCAGGTCACGGCCCGGTTGATCGTCCGCCGGGTCCGCGACGCCAACCCGGCCCACGTCGTCGCGAACGAGCAGGGAGAACTGTTCCCCGTCTGGCGGCATCACGCCGTGTTCACCGACTCGCCGCTGCCGACGCTGCCCGCGGAGGCCGACCACCGGCGGCACGCGATCATCGAACAGGTCATCGCCGACCTGAAGAACGGACCGCTCGCGCACCTGCCCTCCGGCAAGTTCACCGCCAACGCGGCCTGGCTGGTGCTGGCCGCGATGGCGTTCAACCTGACCCGCGCCGTCGGCGTCCTGGCCGGCCGCGGCCACGCCACCGCGACCACCGGCACCATCCGAGAGCAGCTCATCCGCGTCGCCGCCCGCGTCTCCCGTTCAGCTCGACGGGCCAGCCTGCGACTACCCACCCGCTGGCCCTGGGCCACCGCCTGGCGCCGGCTGTTCACCGCGGCTACCGGCCCGCCACAACCGAACTGACCTCGTCCACCAGCCCGTCGGGCCTGAACCAGCGGGACGCACGGACGCCCCGGACCAGCCGGGCGCTGAGCGCTGCCCGACCACGCACCACGCCAACAACAAGATCAACAACAGCCGCCGAAGATCAACCGCGGTGCATCCGGGCTTAGTTCTTCAGGGTCGCTGCGCGCCTCCGTGGGACGGGAAAATGTCTCTCGGTGACGGCTCGGTCCGGCGGTGGGCGCGGTCGGATCGGCATCCCGTGTGATGTTGTTTGCGCTGGTGGGGGCATGCTGTCGGGGTGTGTTCCGGTCGACCCCGGTCCGTCTATGGTGCCGTGAGCCTGTGGCTTAGTTTGGTGGTGGAGGGCACAGCTATTTCACCGCGGGAACCGTGGATTGTTGCTTCGAGCACGAGTGTCAGAGTCCTGATTCATCCCCGCCCTCCCCGGAACACGCACCCGATCCCGGTCGTCCCGGTCATCGCCCTGGCCGGGGGAAGGTGAGGTGCGGCATGGAAGTGGTGCATCCGCGGTGCGCGGGCATCGACGTCTCCAAACGCGACGCCAAGGTCTGCGTCCGGGTCCAAGGCGTCGGTGGGCGCCGGACGTCCTCGACGGTCACCACGTGGGGCGCGATGACCAATCAGGTGCTGGCGTTGCGCGACCACCTGGCCGGGCAGCAGGTGACCGTGGTCGTGATGGAGGCCACCGGCGATTACTGGCGGCCGTTCTACTACCTGCTGGAAGCCGACTTCCAGGTCATGCTGGTCAACGCGCGCAGTGTCCGGAACGTCCCGGGCCGCAAGACGGATGTCTCCGATGCCCAGTGGCTTGCTGACCTGGGCGCTCACGGCCTGGTGCGGGCCTCGTTCGTGCCACCGGAACCGATACGCGCCTTGCGGGACCTGACCCGGGCCCGGACGGTGATCACCCGGGAACGGACCAGGGAGATCCAACGGCTGGAGAAGCTGCTGGAGGACTCCGGTATCAAGCTGTCCTCGGTGGCCAGCGAGATCACCGGGGTGTCCGGCCGGTTGATGCTGCAGGCCCTGATCGACAGCCAGGGCACCGCCGACCCCGCCGTACTGGCCGAGTTCGCCAAGGGCAAGATGCGCCCGAAGATCCCGATCCTGACCGAGGCGCTCAACGGCCGTTTCACCGCGCACCACGCGTTCATGGCCCAGCTGTACCTGGACCGCGTCGATGCCCACACCCGCGACATCCAGACCCTCTCGACGCGGATCCAGGAGTCGATGGAGCCTTTTCTGCCGGCCCGGGACCTGCTGGAGAGCATCCCGGGCTTCAGCCAGATCCTCGCTGAAGTGTTCATCGCCGAGACCGGCGGCGACATGACCCAGTTCCCGACCCCCGGCCAGCTGGCGTCCTGGGCCGGGGTCAGCCCCGGTTCCAACGAATCGGCCGGCCGGGTCAAGTCATCCAAGACCAGGCCGGGGAACCGTTACCTCAAAGGCGCTCTCGGTGTCGCCGCGCTCTCCGTCGCCCGATCCAAGAACACCTATCTGTCCGCGAAGTTCCGCCGGCTGGCCGCCAGCCGAGGCCCCATGAAAGCGTTGGTCGCCGTGGAACACTCCATGCTCGTCACCGCATGGACGTTGCTCACCAACGGCGAGTTCTACCGGGACCCGGGCGCCGACTACTTCACCCGCCACGACCCCGCAAGAACCAAATCCCGCGCCGTGAAGCAACTCGAAGCCCTCGGCTACCAGGTCATCCTCCAGCCTCAACAACAAGCGGGCTGACCCGAGTCACCCACCAGCGGGGTCACCAGCTGTCGTCACCTTCATTTTCGTGTCAGCCTGCTCGGGGCGGCGGCGCAACCGCGCGCGTACAGCTTGCTGAGAGCGGACAAGCAGCCGTCAAGGAGCGCCTGGCAGCTCCGGTAACGACGCGCGACCGCAGTTCCTCCTTCATGCCGCCGGGAGGGCTCGGTCAGGACAGCTTCGCGCCCTTGGTCACGATGATGGCTTCCTCGTCGAGGGCCTGGACGTCGAAGCGGGCGGTCACGCGGACGGCGGTCTGGTCCTTGTCGAAGGCGAAGTCCTCCGACTGCCGGACGATCACGTCCTGACCGACACCTACTGCGACGCGGTCCATGTCGGCCAGGATGATGCTGCTCGTGGTCGACCCGGACGTGCCCTTGACCTCTGTCTGCGGCAGGTTGGCCGTGGGGAACACCGGGACGCCGAACAGCGAGAGTCGCGCGGCTGAGGTCACGTCCGGCTGAACGTGGTAGTGGCCGTCGCTGACGGCCTTCGCCTTGCGGACCACGTTCCACACCCCAGGTGTGACGAAGAACGCCGCGGTCTCCGGGTTGGCGCCGACGCCCTCGAGCAGCGCCACCATGTCGGCGAACGTGTCCAAGCTGGGCACGGCGCCGTTGGCGCCGAGCAGGGTGTCCGCCGTGTTGGTGATGCCGGCCTTGTTCCGGAGGCCCAGCACCTTAACCGGGCCGGTGCCGCCGGGGCCGACCAGGAGTGCGGTGTCGACCGCGGTGGCCGTGGTGCGGATCAAGTCCTCGGCGACGATCTTGAGCAACTCCGGGTTGGAGTCGTTCACTGCCTCGTTCGACGCCAGCACCAGCGCGGCGAACTTGACCGGCGTCAGCACCAACGGATCGAGGTCGGGGTCCGACGCGGTGATCGCGGTGTTCTCGTCGTAGTTCGCGACGGTGGCCGAGGTGTTCAGGATCGGCAGCGACATCGCGTGCCCCGGAACTGGGATCATCCGCGGGCCGGCGGCCAGCACGACCGACTTGGCGCGCAGGCGGTCGAACCATGTCGAGTACTGCTCTGTCAGCAAGACGGCGCCGGCGTTGGGGAAGCCGGTGGCGCGCTGCTCCATCTCCTGTTGCGCGTAGACGCGCCGCGACGGCAGCCAGACCCCGGCGGCATCGGCCTGCGCTCGACGCAACCCAGCCGTGCCAGCGGTGATCTGCTTCTCGCGCTCGGCCTCGGTATTCAACTCGGAAATCCTCTCGTTGTACTGCCTGATCTCGTCGTCCGCCGCGTCCTGCTCGTGCTTCAGCGCCTCGGTCTGCGCCAGCAGGGACCGGAACGTCCCTGTCCTGCTCGACGGTCAGGTTGATCTGACCGGCGGCCTCGACGGCTTCGACGATGGCGCGACGCTCGCGGCTGAGCCGCGAGATCCGCGCGGCGATCTGCGTTTGCGTTGCTCGGCGCTGGTCAGCCGGCGCTTCAGCCGGACGATCCGGTCGTCCTCTACCTGTGGCATTTCCTTTGCCTCCGGTACGCGAAGTCAGCGGCCCACCGTGAGGCGGGCACGCTGAAAGAAGGGTTACCGGGGAGCACAACGTCCGGGGGTGAAGCGGCGCGGCCCAGATCAAAGGGCCGGGTGCAGCGGCGCCCGGGTGCGGGCTGCCCATGCTGGTTCGGGTGGCTACGGCGTCACACCGGGTGCAGCGGCGCCGCCCGTGATCGGCAGGCGGGGTGCTGCGGCGCGGTGTGGGGTGTAACCGGCGCGAACCGGAAACTCACGATCGTCTACGGCACCCGGCCCGACATCCGGCGGTCCCGAGAGCTCTTTCCAGCTCGGCAGTCCGGAGATGTCGCCGACGGGGTCGGCCGGGATCACGCGCAGCTCCGCGACCAACACCTGAAACATCGCGTCGTCCCGCAGGCGGCGGACGGCCCGGCGGGTCATCTCGGCGTCGATCGCGCTCCATAGCGCCGCGAACACGCCGGCGCTGCCCGGATGCCTCGACGCGGCGCCGTTCACCGTGTGCTCGTGCAGGCCCTGGAGTTCAGGGCCGCTACACCGGCCGAGCGCGGCGGCCAAGTCGTCGTGTTGATGGCTCATCGGGGGGTCCTTCCTTCGCGCACGTCGGCGCGGTACTGCAGGTACGCGACAGCGCCGACTCCGTGGGCGCGCAGCCAAGCAAATTTCGCCTTGCTCCGAGCCGCCCAGAGCGCCCGGAGCCGCTCGGCCTCGGCTCGGTCGGGTCCGGCCGGCAGTGGGCGCACACGCACTCGTCCGTCGCCTGCAGCTCGACCGGCAGGGCGGCGATGACCGTGGCAGGATCGACGTCCCGGCCGCGCACCCTCGCCATCAGGCGTCCCGCCGGAGCGCGTACACGCCGCGGACGCCGCGATGCTGTGGCTTCGCACCGGAGTCGACGTCCGGCAGGCGCAGCGCGGAGACCAACCTGGCCAGAGCCAGGCGCTGCAGCCGCAGCTCGATGACGGCCGGCAGGACCCGCTTGTTGTCATCGGCCAGCACGCCCTGGGTGATCTCATCGTCCAGCGCGGCGATGACGTCGGCCGTCCGGCAGGCCTGGGCGAGCATTTCGAGCTCGTGCGGCGCCAGCTCGTATGTCGAAACCACGGAGTCCCACAGGGCTTTCCCCGCCGAGCCGAGATCCTTCGGACGGATGTTGTTGCGCTTCATGTCTTTTCGCTCCTTGCGTGTCTACTTCGAGGGTTTCAGATGAACGGGCAAAGGGTCGACTGCCGGGAGAGGTGACCAGCGGGAGGTGGCTGGACTTTGCTAGTGCCCCCCGCTAACGACCGTCTTCGTCATCGGTCAGCTCCTTTGGTTGACTCAATTCGATGAAGGTGCCCGGCTGCGAGCGGTGCCGCCGGCGTCGCTCGACACGGACGTGCCCGCACAATCCGCACTGCCAGCCGTACGGCTGAATCGCGTCGGAGACGTGCCGCGTCGGATCCGCGCAGCGGGCGCACCACATCACCACGGCGATCGTCATGCGACAGCGGCCGACTTCCCGAACCGGCAAGGACGACACAGCAATTGACCGCCGTGCGGAACCAACCCGAACCCACCCGAGGCGCGACCGCATCGCTCGCAAAGGTCGACGCGTCCCGCAGTCGCGCGCTCACCCTGAGCCGAAAGCTTCGGCGGGGCAGGAAGGCCCAGCGCGTTCGTCTCTGCTGCTCGCGTCGCGGTCGGCGGTGTATCGTCATGGGACTGATCAACCTCGACGGGCGTCATGCCGCCCACCTCCCCAACCCCGTCCAGGGTCGAGGGGGGGTCAGACGGGTCCCCACCACCCCTACCCCCACCCCGCCCATATAGGGACGGGGTGGACGGGGTCAGGGGTAGTACGTCCGGTGCGTCCATTGGACGGGGTTGGACGGGGTTGGGTAGTGCTCTGTTCTCTTTCCCTTGCCGAGTGGTCGCAGTTCGATCAGTCCACGTTCGGCCGCGAGCTTTCCTGCCTTCGACACGTCTCGGTCCTGGAAGCAGACGCCCGCCTTTCGCAACTCCGCGATGATCTCCGCGACGCCCGCGCCGGGGTTCGCCTTGACCGCACTCACGACGGGTTCAACCAAGGCGTCGATGTGCTGGGTCTTCGCCACCGTTCGGCGGCTCCCCACACCTGCCAGGTTCAGTCGTCGTGTGCTGGGGTCGAAGTCGAGGCGGTCCTCGTCCACGTCTCCCAGGCGTCCGAAGGCGCGGAAGTACCGATCCTTGGAATCCTGCTCATCGCCGTCGCGGCCGAACGTCAACTGGATGATCGTGTCGGCCCAGTCCTCGAGCGCCGAAGATCCGCGGGTTCGCTCGCCGTTCCATCCGGCGTGTGCAGACAGCACGAGATCGGTGGCGCCGACCTCACTACGGGCGAACATGTCGAGGTCGGCGAGGAATGCCTGGACCTCGCCGGCGTCGTTCTGGGATGCGCCGGTGTAGGCGCGGCCGAACGGGTCAACGATCAGGGTCTCGACGTTCTGTGAGCGGAGCAGATCCGTGAGCCGCTCGCGGTCGGTAGGGTGGCTCAGCGGATTCCGCTTGCCGCGCAGGTTGACCAAGAACAGACGATCTCGGTCGATCCCGTGGTCCTCGGCCCATGAGGCGAGCATCTCGCCGCTGACTTCGTAGTTCAGGATCGCGATGCGGCCAGTGACGGGCCGCACCTTGAAGCGGCCCAGGAAGTCCTGACCGGTCAGGAGCGACCGGGCAAGGTTCAGATCGAGGGTGGTCTTGCCGACCTTCCGGCTCGCAACCACGAGCGTTGACCCACCCCAGGCGCACATGTCCCGGACGCGGTGAGCTGGCTGTGGCGGCCGGGCGAGGATGTCCGCGAGTGTCCCAGCGTCGAACGGGGGCAACGGTTCACATGCACGCTTCTCCGCGGCCACGAACGCCTGTGCGGCCTCGCGATTGCGAATGCGCCGCACTTCCTCGGCGACGGCGTTGGGATCGGCACCCGGTGCGATCGCGAGGTCCCCATCCCGGCTGCCGAACGACGCGGCGTCGTCGAACGGATCGAAGGGTGCGTCCTCCGGCCACGGGTCGTCGCTGCGGTAGTCCGTCGACGGCAGCATCATTGACCGCCGGTCGGGATCGGCTGCAGTAGCTTCGCGTCGATCTCGTCGAGGTCGACCCTAAAACCGGGGGCCGAGGCGATACCCGGTGATCGTTCCGTCTGAGATCCGGCGACGGATTGTCCGTGTGCAGGTCTCGGCGTACTCGGCAGCGTGCGCGATACTCGCGAACCGGCGGTGGGCAGTGGCAGGGCTGCGCATCGGCAGACTCCTCCGGGAATCTGCGAGTGCGTCAACTCTCGCGGGGGTCTTGCGAGACCCAGCCCCTGCACTCCCGATGAAACTCACCGGGGCAGAAGTCCGGCCAGTTCCGGAGCGCCCTGTTCCAGCGACTCTAGCGCAAGCGAGGCGACTTGGAGGGACTCAACGCGCCGACGGTCGTCCGCGCGGCACTACGAACGTGGGCACGTCCCCCTCTTTCCTCGACCGTCGTAGGCGCTTCCACAGGTCGGCCGTCCGGATCGTGCGCCGGCCGTGCTCGCGGCAAACGGCCCCCAACATGGAGTCGCGACGGAGTAGGCGGGCTTCGGTGCTCGATGCTCTTCCCGGGGCATCGACAATCATCTCGACGAAGTACGTCGCATTCCTCCCTGGCTCATTTGGAACGGTTCGGAATACCCAAGCGAGTGCTGTCGAGCAATGGCACTTGGCTAGGAGGAGCAGCTTCAACCCGTCGTTGCTGGCGATGAGCGGTCTCGTGCCATTGTCAACCGCCTCGCCGAGTTTGCCGAGTCTCGTTATTGACAGACCGGGGTACAGGCTCAACCGCTCAATTAGCACGGATTGCGATTCATCCGCTTCATTGTCGGCTGTCCTGCCCCTGTCGGGCGCTGTCGGATCCGCCCACCATGCATCCCACTGATCAACGGGAATGGCAGGGCCGCCGATTCTGATGGGTGAGGGCGAACGCGTCGGGGGCCGGGCCACTATTTCACCTCGACCAGATCCGATAGTTTGCGTGCGATCTCGGCATCGCGACCCTGCGCGGCGTGCTGGTAGCGCAGCGCCGCGCCGGGAGTGGAGTGTCCGAGCCGGCCCATCAGCTCGGCCAGCGTGGCGCCCGTGGACGCCGCGAGAACGGCGCCGGTGTGGCGCAGGTCGTGCCAGCGGAGGTCGGGCCGTCCGGCGGCCTCCCGGGCCGGGTAGAACACCTTGTAGAGCGTGGACGGCGCCATGTGCGCGATGCCGTCGGCGGCCGGGAAGAGCAGCCCGGTCCGGCCGTTCACGTTCGCGGCCAGGTGCTCCCGGATCGCGGGGATCAGGTGCGGCGGGATCGCCACGTCGCGGTGCCCGGCCGCGCTCTTCGGGGTGCCGACCTCGTAGTGCCCGTCGACCCGGACGACGCCGCGCCGCACCCGGATCACGCCGTGGGTGAGGTCCAGGTCGGTGCGCCGCACCTCGGTCAGCTCCCCGAACCGCAGTCCCGTCCACGCCGCCATGAGGGTCATCACCCGGTACCGCTCCGGCATCGCGGCGACCAGGGCGCCAGCTCGTCCAGCGACGCCGGGCGGATCTTGTGCACCCGCTTCGCGTTGCCGGCGCCTCTGATGTGCGCCGGGTTGGCCGGGATCAGCCCGTCGTGCACCGCGTCGGTGAGGATCGCCCGGAACAGGCTGTAGGCGTGCG
Source organism: uncultured Actinomycetota bacterium (assembly GCA_963829945.1). Classification (GTDB taxonomy): domain Bacteria; phylum Actinomycetota; class Actinomycetes; order Mycobacteriales; family Nakamurellaceae; genus Nakamurella. The sequence goes on from CAWHKH010000005.1 coordinate 9,383, forward strand.
CGTTGATCGTCGGGGTGGTGGTGCCGAGCGCGGTGTGCCAGGCCCGCACCGCGTCCGGGGAGATCGCCCGCAGCGGCACGTCCGGCGAAGGTCGGCAGGATCCGGGCGTCGAGCAGCTTCGCTGTAGTGCTCGCGGGTGCGGGGCTTTACCGTCCGGCCGGCCAGCCAGTCCGCCGAGTACTCGCCGAACGTGCGCAGCCGGATCGACCCGCGGTAGCCCGGCGCCACCCAGGCCCCGGCGGCGATCAGCCGGCGTTCGTCGGTCGAGCCAGGCCTCGGCGTCCTGCTTCGTCTCGAACGTGGTCGGGCCGTTGTGCAGCGCACCGTCCGGTCCGGTGTACCGGGCGCGCCACCGCCTGGACGGCAGCCATGTGATCTGCCCGAAGCCGCGCTTTGTGCCCATGATCAACCCTGAGTTCGTGTCGGATACGTGTCGGATCAGAGTACATCCCTGTCCAGTTCTGTCCACGTCTGACACGCGATACTGGACCCATCTCCGCAGGTCAGAGGCCCATTTCCGCAGGTCAACCCAGTGACGCCCAGACCCCCGGTTCACAGGTTCAATCCCAGTATCGCCCACCACCGAAACCGCCTGTCCACCAGCGTGTTTCGCTTGATTCCCCGCCGTGCCGCCGCCGGCGAATGTCTCCCCTCGCGGTCATCGCCGCGTGCTTCCGGCCTGCTCTCGCCCGGTAGATCTCGCAGCAGATCACGGAGCGTGGCTCACCCGGCCCGCCATCCGCAGGTCCCGGGAACTCAGCACGCCTCCGGGTGTCGAGAATGTGGCGCCGGCTCCGTCCCGGGTACACCGGTGGCCACGAGGGGCCGCGACGAGGAAGGAGAACCACCGTGACGATTCAGCGGCTGGATCACGTGAGCGTCGTCGTCGACGACCTCGAGGCTGCCGTGGCGTTCTTTGTCGAACTCGGCATGGAGCTGGAGGGTCAAGCGCCGATCGAGGGACCTTCGGTGGACCGTGTCAACGGCATCGACGGCGTCCGCGTCGACATCGCGATGATGCGAACCCCGGACGGCCACGGGCGGCTCGAGCTGACGAAGTTCCATGCCCCGACGGCGGTCGGCGCGGAGACGGAGAACCCACCGAACAGACTGGGCCTGCGCAGCGTCATGTTCACGGTCGACGACGTCGACGCCACTGTCGCCGGCCTGCGAGCTCGCGGCGCGGAACTCGTCGGAGAGGTGGTGCAGTACGAGGACAGCTACCGGCTCTGCTACGTCCGCGGCCCCGAGGGGATCATCGTCGCGTTGGCCGAGCAGCTCAGCTGACATCCCGTCAAGGCCGACCTGCGACCACCCAGAACGAACCGCGTGCGTGCACCGAGAACGACAACGGGAGGAACGACCGTGCGACCGAACGAGATCACCGAGGTTCTGAACCGACCGATCAGTCGGGAACTGTTGGCCCGCGACGTGACCCGCTTGGCCTACGTCGCCAAGGACGGCACACCCCGCAATGTCCCGATCATCTTCACCTGGAACGGCTCGGAGATCGTCATGTGCACTCCGAAGAACGCTCCGAAGCTTCGAGCCCTGAGCGAGAACCCGATGGTTGCCCTGACGATCGACACCGAAGTGCACCCGCCCAAGATCCTGCTGATCCGGGGTCGCGCCGAGCTGGACTTCGTCGATGGCATCCCGGACGAGTATCTCCAGTCGACCAGCACCTACGAGATGACGCCCGAGCAACGGGTCGAGTGGGAGGCGGAGGTGCGGTCGCTCTACCGCGACGGCATGGTCCGGATCGTCGTCACCCCGAGTTGGGCGAAGATGATCGACTTCGAGTCCACCCTGCCGAGCCCCGTCGAGGAGCTGATCCGGCAGCGGGAGGAGCGTCAGCGCGCCTGACAGACTTCGCGTGCCGCGGTGGGCGCCAGGGAATGTCACAGGAATTGCCACCGTGGGATGTCGAGAACCCGCGCGCGGCACCGTCCCCGACGTGATCACGGCCACGAAGGGCCGTACGCGAAAGGAGAACATGATGGCCAAGTACCTGCTGCTCAAGCACTACCGGGGTGGCCCGGCCCCCGCCGTGGACTCGGCGCCGATGGACCAGTGGACGCCGGACGAGGTCGACGCGCACGTGCAGTTCATGCGCGACTTCGCGGCCAGGCTGGAGGAGACGGGCGAGTTCGTCGACACCCAGGCGCTGGCGCCCGACGGCGCGTTCGTGCGATACGACGGCGAGGGGCGGCCACCGGTGACCGACGGGCCGTTCGTCGAGACCAAGGACCTCATCGCCGGGTGGTACATCATCGACGTGGAGTCGTGGGACCGCGCGGTCCAGCTGGCGGGGGAACTGTCGGCGGCCCCCGGCCCCGGCGGCAAGCCGATCTACGAATGGCTGGAGGTTCGGCCGTTTCTGGCCGACTCGCCCACGGTCACCGAGTGAACGAGTCGCTGCTGCGGGACCTCGTACCCGCGGTGATCGCTGTCCTCGTCCGGCGCGGGGCCGACTTCGCATCGGCCGAGGACGCCGTGCAGGACGCCCTGGTCGAGGCCGTGCGCGGGTGGCCGGATGATCCGCCGCACGACCCCAAGGGCTGGTTGGTCACCGTGGCCTGGCGCAAGTTCCTCGACGCCGCTCGCGCCGACACCTCCCGGCGGCGGCGCGAGGTACGCATGGAGGGCGAGCCCCTGCCCGGACCGGCAGAGGCGGTGGACGACACGCTCCAGCTGTACTTCCTGTGCGCGCATCCCTCCCTGACACCGGCATCGTCCGTCGCGCTCACGCTGCGCGCGGTCGGCGGCCTGACCACGCGTCAGATCGCGCAGGCCTACCTCGTGCCGGAGGCGACCATGGCCCAGCGGATCAGCCGGGCCAAGCGGACCGTCTCGGGCGTCCGGTTCAACCAGCCCGGTGATGTCGCCACGGTGCTCCGCGTGCTCTACCTGGTCTTCAACGAGGGCTACTCCGGCGACGTCGACCTCGCCGCCGAAGCGATCCGGCTCACTCGCCAACTGGCGGCCAAGGTCGACCACGAGGAGGTCGCCGGCCTGCTTGCGCTCATGCTGCTGCACCACGCACGGCGCCCGGCCCGGACCGGCCCGGACGGCAGGCTCGTGCCCCTCGCCCAGCAGGACCGCGGCCTGTGGGACACGCGCCTGATCGCCGAGGGCGTCGACGTGCTCCAGACGGCGCTCGCCCGAGACCGCCTGGGCGAGTTCCAGGCCCAAGCCGCCATCGCCGCGCTGCACGCCGACGCCCGGACGGTCGAGGAGACCGACTGGGTGCAGATCGTCGAGTGGTACGACGAACTCGTGCGCCTCACCGACAGCCCGGTGGCCCGCCTCAACCGGGCCGTCGCGGTCGGCGAGGCCGACGGCCCGCGGGCCGGCCTGGCCGCCCTGGCAGAGCTCGACCCCGCCCTGCCCCGCCACATCGCCGCCGCTGCGTACCTGCACGAGCGTGACGGTGACCCCGTGACCGCGGCACGGCTCTACGCCGAAGCCGCCCGATCAGCGCCCAGCCTCCCCGAACGCGACCACCTCACGCGACAGGCCGCACGGCTCAACGCCCAACTGCGCAGTCGAGCGGCGGGCGCCAGGCATCCACCGTCAGACTAGGGATATCGGGCCTGCCGATCGGGCACTGCTCGCGGCGAGCGATGTGCGGACCCGGTGTCGCGTCGTGCGGGACCTGGGCGCCGGCGTGTCGATCTCCGAGGCGCGTGAACACTGGAGTCACCAGGTCACCGATCACCAGCCTCCGCGACCAGCGCGCCAACGGTTCAACGACTGTCGGGGTGTAGGCGCGTCGCCGTGTCGACGGTAACGGCGGGCGTGACGGAGTATCCGTTCGCCGAGGCGATGAAGCGCGGCTGGCGGATCGATGGGATGGCCGTGCCGGCGCCGGCGGAGTTGCCGTCGCCGTCGTTGCCTGCGGTGATCGGAATGGCGCATGCTCACGCGCCGCCCCCCTCGGCGTCTCCGTTGGGCAGCACCGAGATGAACGCGATTCCTCCCACGATCGCGTCTCGCCCGGCAGCGGGTGGGATGTTGAACACGTAACTCACAGCGACACCCTGATCGGCCGGCCCGAACCCCGCAGCCTGAAGGGATCCATCGATGGCGCGGGCGTCGTCGGGGCCGACGACGGCACACCCGGAATCGCCGCTCGGCGTCGTCGCCCCCATCCCAGAGGCGCGCGTCACGGGAGCAAGCAATTCGCGGGCCTCGGCCGGCAACGCGTTGCGGATCAGATCGGCCGGGACAAGCTCGCCGTCGGGTGTATTACCCCCGAAACAGACCTGGAACTTGCTCGGCACGTACCGTCGGTAGTCCTTCTCGGCCCAATGCTGATGCGGGCGCGAGATCCGCCGCGCGATCGCCGAGGGCGAGGCCAAGGCCGGCGAGCGGCTCCCGCCGGCAAAGGACCTGGCCGCCGTGCTCGGCGTGAACACCAACACCGTGCTAAGAGCCCTCCGGCTGCTGCGCGACGAGGGCCTGCTCGAGTTCCGCCGGGGCCGCGGGATCTCGGTGGCCGGCACCCCCGCACACGGCGCGGTCGTCGACAAGGCCCATGAATTGGTCCTGCTCGCCCGCCGACACGGCAACCGCCTGGAGGAACTGGTCCAGATCATCATCAACGACGTCGCGCTCCGGCCGGCCGAGTAAACCGACGCCGGCGCTGTTGGACGTCGTCGTCCCGTTGACCGACCTCTGCCCGCCGGCGACTCGGGTGACGGCGCTGCCGACGAGAGGGGCAAATTTCGCGAGCGTAGGTCTCCAGGACGGCGTAGGAGCGGTGCCCGGTCTGCCGCATGATCGCGTGCGTGTCGGCGCCTGCCCGGAGGGCTTCGGTGACGAACCCGGCCCGCAGCGAGTGTTCGCCCAGCCTGACGATCTCGGTGGAGGTGTCCGGTTGAGGTAGTGGAGGACGGTTTTTCGCTCGCCGTCTTCGGTCAGGATTTCGCCGATCTGGTCCGCCTGCGGGAGGGCGGTGCGGCCAATCTCGAGACGTTGGACGCGAAGCTCCACTCGATGGTCGACGTCCTGCGAAAGGCCGATTCCGCCTCCAGCAACGTCACTCTCGAACTGGCGGGCGCCAAGCAGAGATCGATGAGATGGGCGCCACACGCCCCCGGACCATGAGCGTCGACGAGGTCGAGAAGGACATCTGGATCGAGTGGATCGCCGACCTCACCGACGACGATCTCGTCGACGAGAACGACGTCGCCGACCACCTCGAGGGTCTCGGTGTCATCGGCAAGGGGCAGAAGGTGTGGGACGACGAGTACGGCGAGTGGGTCCGACGGCCGCCGCGTCTGGACGTCGACTTCGGCAGTTGGGTGTCCGACGCTGACGAGCGGGAGGCGGTGGCCGCGGCCAGGGCCAAACTCGGACGAGCGGCACCGGTTCCGGCGGGTTCCTACTCGTTCGACGACGAGTAATCCATTACCGCGAAGCCCGCGTCCGAGGAGTTCTCTCGTGTCGGGGCCGTCAGCGCATCGGCGGCGGCGGAGGCTGCTGGACGTAGACCACGGTCGGCTGCCGCCGACGGGTGACGATCCAGATGATGCCGAGGACGACGTCCACGGCCAGCCAGATGAAGATGATCAGGAAGCCGCCGATCCCACCGCCCAGGTCCTTCATGCCCTCGCAGTCGGTGGCGTTCAAGTCGTCGCAGGTGCCGCTGTTCACGGACCTCATCGCGACGATGAACCAGATCAGGAACAGCACGTTGACCACGAGGATGAACCAGGTGAAGACCCGGACCCTCGGCTTCGGCGGCGGCGGTGCCTGGTAGGGCTGCACGGGTGGCGTCATCGGTCCCTCGGGTCTCGATCGAGCGTCGACGAAGTGTCGATCACTGCCCGAAGTGTCGCACCCACATCGCCCAAACTGGATGCGACCCGGCGAAACGGCCGGACAGCGATCAGAACACCCCGAAAGCCGTTCGTCGATGCCGTCCCTCGCACTCGGTCAGCGGCCGGCCGGCCCGGACGCGGCATCGCCGGCGCGCTCCGCGAGGAACTGCCGGGCGACCCGCTTCGGCGCCCGGGAGAGCCACGATTCCGTGATCAACTCCGCCAGATCGTCGCGGGAGATCCGTTCCAGCCGGACGAGCACCGCCGGGTAGCCGTTGAAGTGCGGGGTGGTGAAGTAGACCTCGGGCTGCTCCGCGCACAGCGCGAACTTGACGCCCTCGTCGGGCACGTGCGCGCCGAGGATGGGCCCGTCGGGCGCGGCGTCGCCGAGCGCCTCCCGGTCGGCCGCGCGCAGCGGCCGCTCCCACGCGATGCCCTTGTTGTGTGTCCGCCACTCGAACTGCCCGCGCGAGGTGCGTTCCTCGGTCTCGGGCAGGGCCAGCGCGATCGCGCGGACGTCGTCCCAGGTCGCCATGACACGACGGTAACCCGCTCCCCCGACAGCCCGCGCCCTCCCGGGTCGCGGTCGCGGCCGGCCCGGATCACATCTTCTCGCGCGCCAACACCTTTCGCTGCACCTGACGCTCGACGACGAACGAGACGAAGGGAATGGTGCCCGCGATCAGCACCCAGATCGTGCCGAGCGGCGACCAGCGAGCCTTGTAGGCGAGATCGAAGGCGAGGATCACGTAGCCGACGAACAGCGCGCCGTGGATCGGTCCCCAGATGGCGACCGCGGCGCCGAGCCCGAAGACGTACTTCGCGACCATGGCGGCGCACAGGATCAGCAGGCCCCACCCGACCACGTATGCCGCGATCTTGTATCGCTTGAACGCGGCCATGATCTTCGGCGGCACCGCCCCGCGGTCGGCGCGCGGCGCGCCGTCCGCTGCGGTATGCCCGGGCGCGGTGACGTCACGGGCGGGATCAACGGCCACGTCGGTGGTCCTCCTCGGCGAGGGCGGCCAGCGCCCTGTTGTACGCGGTCAGTTCGGGGTCGTCGTCCTCGTCGCCGACCGTGGACACGGCGATCGTGACGCCCGTCGAGGGCCGCTGCCGCGGGTCCGTCGGGGGTGCCGGCTCCGGCTCGTCGATCGGCGTCTCGGCCGGCAGGTCGGCCGCCCTCACCTCCGCGACGTCCGCGTCAGCGGTCGGGCCGAGGAGCTCGGCGAGCTCGTCCTGCAGCTCGGCGGCGGCGTGCTGGTCGGCGTCCCCGCGCCGGTCCCCGTCCTCATCCGAGTCCTCGGCATCCTTGAGCAGCTCCAGGTGCAGGAAGCGCAGCCACATGTAGACGAACGCGGCGCCGAATGCGGGCCACAGCAGGGCGTAGCCGAAGTTCTGCGCGGTGCCGCTGGCCTCGTGGGTGCGGTCCCACTGCCACCACCCCAACCGCAGGCAGGTCAGCACCGCCGCCAGCACGAGCACATGACCGGCGATCCAGCCGGGCGTCGTGAAGCGTCGGTACACGTCACGACGGTACCGCCGCGATCCTGGCGCCCGGTACCCCGGACAGGCGGCGCGGTCAGTCCCGGACGGCGGCACAGGCGGCCTCGTCGAGGACCGCGCGGCTCCGTGGACCGGTCACCTCGGCGAGGTCGTCGGCGCAGTCCACGTCACGGCGCAGGCCCGAGTTACCCGGCAGGTCGAGGGGCACCGCGCCGTCGGCGACGTGCAGCGCGAGAGAGTCCGGGCCGAACGCGGGCCGCAGGTCGTGCACGGAGCGCGCGGCCAGCAGCGTGCTGCCCGTCCCGTGCCGGTCGGGAACCACGGCGACGCCGTGGATCTCGGCCTGGCCGAGCGCGCTGTCCAGGTCCTCGAAGTGCAGCGACGGCAGGTCGGCGAGCAGCACGGCCACGCCGCCCGGACCGTCCGCGGCCGTCAGACCGTCCAGGATCGCGCTGTTCAGCCCGTCGGCGACGGTGTGCCTGAAGACCACCCGGTCGATCCCGTCGAACGCCAGCTTGTCGGCCGGATCCTGCGCGAGGACCACCACCGAGCCGACCCTCGACGCCTCGGCCGCGGCGGCCACGGTGTCCGCGGCCATCGCCCGCACGAGCCGGCGCCGCAGCCCGCGCTCGACGACGATCCGACTCTTGCCCCGGCGACTCGACTTCAGCGGGACGAGCACCGTCCAGGAGACGGCACCGGAGTCGAGGGGGGCGGGGGGCACACCCGCCATTGTGTCGACCGGCCAACGGCCGTCCGCCACCGGCTCGCCTGTGACGTTCACCGCACGCCGCTTCGCCGGCCGGGTCGGCCCGCGATCAGCTCGCGGCCACCCTCGCCTTCTCCACGTCGACGTCGAAGTCGGCCGGCGGGTACTGCGGATTGATCCGCTCGAGCGCCTCGATCAGCAGGGCGGTGATCGCCCAATTCCGGTACCACTTGCGGTCGGCCGGGATGACGTACCACGGGGCCGCGTCGGTGGAGCAGGCGCGCAGCGCATCGGTGTACGCCTCCTGGTAGGCATCCCAGTAGCCGCGCTCGTCGACGTCCCCCGGGTTGTACTTCCAGTACTTGGTGGGGTCGTCCAGCCGGTCGAGCAGCCGCTGGCGTTGCTCGTCCTTCGAGATGTGCAGGAAGCACTTCAGCACGGTCACGCCACGCGCGACGAGCCCCTGCTCGAAGTCGTTGATCGCCCCGTACCGCCCACGCCAGACGTCCTCAGGAACCAGCGCGCGGACGCGAGCGACGAGCACGTCCTCGTAGTGCGACCGGTTGAACACGCCGATGTAACCCGGCTCGGGCACCTGCTTCTCGATCCGCCAGAGGAAGTCGTGCGCGAGCTCCTCATCTGTGGGCTTCTTGAACGACGCGAGGCGCACGCCGCCCGGGTCCACGAGGCCGAGGACGCGGTTGATCGTGCCGTCCTTGCCGGACGTGTCCATGCCCTGCAGGATCAGCAGCACGGCGGCCGAGTTGCCGGCGGTGCTCTGCGCGTACAAGCGTTCCTGCAGCCCGGCGAGCGTTTCGCCCAACGCGGCGAGCGCGGCCTCGCCGTCCTGCTTCGACTGCGGCCCGATCGGTGTCGCGGCAGCGTCGATGGAGGCGACGTCGACGCCCACCGCGGGCAGGGCGAACGCAGCGCTGGGCGCGGGGCCGCCGGTCGCGGCACGGTCGAACAGCTTCGCGGAATCCGACTTCTTCTTCGCCATGCCGCACACCCTGGCACAGCGCCGGTCGGGCCGCGGACGAGCGACCACCGGTGAACCTCCCGAGTCAGTTCCGCGCGGTGTCCCGGCGTCGGGCGAAGCTGTCCCGCCGCTCGGTGCGCTGGGCATCCGGAACCGCCTGCGTCGTCATCAGGTCTGTATAGAGATCGAGGTGAGTACCGATCATCCGTTCGATGCTGAACCGGTCCACCGCCACGGCGCGGCAATGCGCGCGATCGAGCCTTGCCGCCTGCAGCAGCCCGGCAGCGAGCCCGGTCGGAGTGTCCCTCAGCACACCCGTGCGCCCGTCGTCGATGATCTCCGGGGCCGAGCCCTGGTGGGTGGTGACCACCGGCGTGCCGGTGGCGAGTGCCTCGATCATCACCAGCCCGAACGGTTCTGCCCACTGGATGGGGTTCAGCAGCGCGCACGCGCCGCCCATCAGCGCGTACTTGTCGGCCGGACCAAGCTCGCCGAGGTATCGGATGTCATGGTCGAGATGGGGCTCGACCTCGGATCGGTAGTAGTCGTACTCGGCGGGTTCGCGCATCTTGGCTGCGATCCGAAGGGGGACACCGGCGGCGCGGGCCACGTCGATCGCGTGCCGCACACCCTTGCACGGGTGCATCCGGCCGACGAAGCAGGCGTAGTCCCCGCCGGTACCGACGGGGATGTCCTGGACGTCGATGCCGTGGTGGATGACCCTGGCGATGCGGATGCCGGTCGCGGTGGACGCCTGGTGCCGGGAGATCGCGACCACCGCCGCGTCCCGCTGTATCACCTGGAACAGGTCCCGCTCGGCGGGCAGGAAGGGCCCGTGGGAGGTCACCACCACCCGAGGTCCGGCCGGCCGATGCCGGTACAGCGGTCCGACGATCGTGTGGTCGTGGATCACGTCCATGTCACCCATCGCCGCATATCCCCGAACGACGTGGTTCACCTCCGTCAGAGCCTTGCCGATGTTGTCGGGATCCGGCACCCCCATCCCGGGCACCTGCGGCACCGGGCACCTGCTGCCCGCGGGCGCGGCCAGCAGCACCTCGTGCCCCGCAGCGACCAGGCCCCGCGCGAGTCGGTCCACCACCGCCTCGGTCCCGCCATAGGCCGGCGGCGGGACCGCGACCCACGGCGGCGAGATCAGCCCTACCCGCATGACCGGTGATCCGGAACTGCAACCGAGCGACCCTGGCGGCGCGCGTGTTCGGCAAGGGTGAACGTGGCCGACCTCCTCGGTTGGGCCGGGGACGTTCAGGACCGGCCGGGTGATGCGCAGACACCGATCAGTACCCGGCTTCGCCGACCCGAAAACCTTGGTTATCAGGCGGTTCTCATGGTGTGCTGCCGCTGCCGTCCGCGCGCCGCCGAGTGGACCGCCGGCCGGCTTCCGGCTCGGGTCGGGGGCCGGCCTCCAGCCGAACCCCATTCGGCATTCCGGTGACCGTGACGCCATCTGGAGCGACGTCCACACCGAGACGGACGCCTCCCACCGCCACGTTCTGCACCCGCAGTCGACCGAACCCGGTCGGCAGCACGGGTGACAGCCACAGCCGGCCGTGGGGGACCTGCGGATCGAACCGAAGCAGCGTGCGGATCAGGTGCACGGGGGTGGCGGCGGCCCACGCCTGTGGCGAGCAGGACGTGGGGTATGGGATCGGCTCGGGGTAGTCCTGCCGAGGAAAGCCGCAGAACAGTTCTGGTAGCCGCCCGTCGAAATGCGCGGCCGCATCGAACAACCCGCGGGCGATGCGCTGCGCTTCGTCGATGAAGCCGTAACGCATCAGACCCGCTGCAATCAAGGCGTTGTCGTGTGGCCACACCGAGCCGTTGTGGTAGCTGGCCGGGTTGTAGGCGCCCATGTCCGCGGCCAGCGTCCGAACTCCCCACCCGCTGAACATCTCCGTCGACATCAACCGCTCGGCGATCGCTCCGGCCTTGTCCCGGTCGACGATCCCGCTCCACAGGCAGTGCCCCATATTCGATGCGCAGGCATCCACCTGCCGCTTGTCGCCGTCCAGAGCGACCGCGTACCACCCGCGGTCCGGCATCCAGAACCGGCTGTTGAAAGCCCGTTTGAGATCGACCGCTCGGCTGGTCCACAGGTCGCGGCCCGCTCGATCCCCCAGCATTCCGGCAATCTCCGCCCTGGCCAGGTATGCGGCGTACACGTACCCCTGGACCTCGCACAGGGCGACCGGCGGCCCCGCCAGGGAACCGTCGGCGAAGTTGACACCGTCCCAGGAGTCCTTCCAGCCCTGGTTGATCAATCCATGGTCGGCCGCGCGGGCGTACTCCACGAACCCGTCACCGTCTCGGTCGCCGAAATCGCGGATCCACGTCAACGCCCGGTCGGCCGCCGGCAACAGTCGGGCGAGCACCTGGCCGTCCAGGCCCCACCGAAACAGCTCGCCCAACAGCACGACGAACAACGGTGTTGCATCGACCGTTCCGTAGTAGGCGCTGCTGCTTCCGAACGCGCGGCCCGCATCGACGCCCAGGCGCACCTCGTGCAGGATGCGCCCCGGTTGTTCCTCGGTCGTCACGTTCACCTTCGTGCCCTGGTACTGGGCCAATGTCTGCAGCACACCGACCGCCAGGGACTGGTCGATCGGTAACGACATCATCGACGTGAGCAGCGAGTCCCGACCGAACAGCGCCATGAACCACGGGGACCCTGCGGCGACCACCACCCGATCGGGCTGCACCGGGTCGAAGATCCGCAGGGCGCCCAGATCGCGTTGGCTCCGTCGCAGCGTCCGGGTGACCTGCTCGTCGTCCGCCCACACCACCGGAGCCGCGGCGCTCCATCGCAGCAGGCGGCGAGCCGGTTCGCTGTCCTCGACAGGCCGATCGAGCGGAAAACTCGGTTGGAACTCAATTCCGTCGATGACCGGCCTGGCCAGCACCGTGGTCCGCCATTCGCCCCGCGGTTCGATCCGAACCGTGTACGTCAACTTCTCGGTGGTCACGACCGCTCCGGGTGCCTGCACGATGACTCCCCGGTGCGCGTGGGGCCACCGGCAGTCGAACCGCACCAGGTCGCCATCCACCGACCCGGCACACGGCCGCCGCACCGGCGGCCGGCCGCCCTTGACATCGAACAGATCGGCGAAGTCGGCGCCCACCTCCCACGCGACCGTGCACTCCAAGGGCTCCCGCCCGAAGTTCCGGACGACCAGGTCCTCACGCACCCCCGACCCGATCCTGCGGTCGCGCTCGACGACCAGGACGCTGTCCGGATGGCCCGCAGGATGCGGACTCTGTCCCACGAAGACCGCGCGGTAGGGCTCGCGGATCGCTGCGCTCAACGCCTGCACGGGAGCGTCGTTCACCCGCAGGTTCCACCGCGACAGGATGCGGGTGTCTCCGAAGAACACGCCGTGCGGGCCCTCCTGGGACAGGTCCCCGTTGGACGCCGACACACAGAACGACGAACCCTCCAGGACGGTCACCGCCCCGGGTCCGACCGTCCCGGCGGCGGTCGCCGCATTCCACGCGGTCATCCCCACCTCCCACGACCGGACCCTCGACCTCGCGGACCACGCACGGTGTCGAACGGCTCAGCCCCTCCAAATAGTGCACCCGGACCACGATCCGGAGACGGGATCCCACGCCAGCGTCGTTCGCCCATCCCCGACCCGGGGTGGCGGCCGGCGATGGCAGAGCGCGGGCAGGGCGTGACACCGGACGATCCAGCCGGCACGCGGAGCGTGGTCGGCCCCTCGGTGGCGGCCCGCGCCGTCGTACGCTGCCTGACGTGACCAGCACCAGCGCGAACATGTCGACGCCCGGCGCGGGCGGGGCCGGGCCGTCTTCCGGCCCCGACCTCGAGAATCCTCAGATCTTCCTGGATCTGGACGACCGGTGGTGCGCGCACAACTACCATCCGCTGCCGGTGGTCGTCGCCTCGGCTGAGGGCGCCTGGATGACCGACGTGACCGGCCGGCGCTACCTCGACATGCTCGCGGGCTACTCCGCCCTGAACTTCGGCCACCGCCATCCCGCGCTCGTCCGCGCCGCCGTCGAGCAGATGGGCCTGGTCACGCTGACCTCGCGCGCCTTCCATCACAACCAGCTCGGACCGTTCTGCGCCGAGCTCGCGGAGCTCACCGGCACCGAGATGGTGCTGCCGATGAACTCCGGGGCGGAGGCGGTGGAGTCGGCCCTCAAGGTGGCCCGCAAGTGGGCGTACCGGGTGAAGGGTGTGCCGGAGAACCAGGCGCAGATCATCGCCGCGGGCGGGAACTTCCACGGGCGCACCATCTCCATCGTCTCGTTCTCCGACGACGACGTCGCCACGGCCGACTACGGGCCCTACACACCGGGTTTCGTCGTCGTGAAGTACGGCGACCCGGAGGCGCTGGCGGCCGCGATCACCCCGACGACGGCGGCGATCCTGCTGGAGCCGATCCAGGGCGAGGCCGGCGTGCTGGTCCCGCCGGCCGGATACCTGGCCGAGGTGCGGCGCCTGTGCGACGAGCACAACGTGCTGTTCATCGCCGACGAGATCCAGTCGGGGCTCGGGCGGACGGGACCGGTGCTGGCACTCGATCACGAGGGGGTGCGCGCCGACCTGTACACGCTCGGCAAGGCACTGGGCGGCGGCATCATGCCGGTGTCTGCCGTCGTCGGCCGGCGGGACGTGCTGGGTGTCCTGCAGCCCGGGCAGCACGGGTCGACGTTCGGCGGCAACCCGCTGGCGTGCGCGATCGGCCGTGCCGTCATCGCGCTGCTCGCGACGGGCGAGATGCAGGCCCGCTCCACAGAACTCGGCGCCCACCTGCACGCGCGACTGGGCGAACTGGTCGGGCGCGGTCTCGCCGATGTCCGCGGGCGCGGGCTGTGGGCCGGCGCCGAACTGGCCCCGCACATCGGGGCGGGCCGGCCCGTGAGCGAGGCGCTCGCGCGCCGCGGCATCCTGGTCAAGGACACGCACGACACGGTTCTGCGGTACGCGCCGCCGCTGGTCATCACGAAGGACGAGATCGACCTGGGCGTCGACACTCTCGCCGACGTGCTGACGGAGTTCTAGGCGCCCTCGCGGCATCCGGTGGCGATGTCGGCGCCGGACATCGGCACCGGTCATCGGCGCTCCCCCGCTCCGAGCGGAGCGGGTCACACGGCGTCGCGGGCCAGGGACAGTATCCGGGAGGTGGCGCGCAGGTACTTCTTCCGGTACCCGCCACGGAGCATCTCGGGCGGAAAGATCTCGTCGAGGGGCGCGCCGGACGCGCGCACCGGGATCGACCGGTCGTAGAGCCGGTCGATCAGCACCACCCAGCGCAGCGCGGCGGCCTGGTCCGCCAGCGGCCGCACGCCGGCCAGGTGCGCGACGGCGATCCCGTCCACCAGCCGGCCGTAGCGCGACGGGTGGAGCCGGGCCAGCGTGGCCGTGACGTCGGCGAAGGCGTCCAAGCTGACGGTTTCCCGGGCGCCGCCCGCCTCAGCGGCCGCGGCGAGCTCGGCGTCCGTCATCGGCGGCGGGGCCGAGGCCAACCCGGCGTGCCGGTAGTCCGGGCCGTCGACGCGGAGCGTGCGGAAACGCGATGAGAGCGCGTGGATCTCGCGCCGGAAATCCTCCGCGGCGAAGCGGCCCTCGCCCAGCCGGTCGGGCAGGGTGTTCGACGTCGCAGCCAGGTTGACGCCCCGATCGGCGAGCTCGCCGAGCAGTCGCGTCATCAGCATGGTGTCGCCCGGGTCGTCGAGCTCGAACTCGTCCACGGCGATCAGGCGCCGGTCCGAGAGCCGCCGAACCGTCTCGCCGAAGCCCAGCGCGCCGACGAGATGCGTGTACTCGACAAAGGTTCCGTACGCCTTCGGGCCGGGCACGGCGTGCCACAGCGATGCCAGCAGGTGGGTCTTGCCCACGCCGAACCCGCCGTCGAGGTAGTAGCCGCCGGCCGCCGGCGGCGCCGACCTGCGGAACAGGCCGCGGCGGGGCGGGTGGGCGATCCCCGCCGCGAACGCCTCGAGGGCCTGCACCGCGGCGGCCTGGGACGGCTCGGCCGGATCGGGGCGGTAGCGTCGCGAAGCGCACCGCGGCGAACCGCGGGGGCGGCGCGAGCGTCTCGACCAGCTCGTCGGCGGTGACCCGCGGGGTGAGCTCGGTCAGGTGGACGACGGACACGACCGGTCAGCCTAGGGCGAGCGGCCGGCCGGGCACGCCGCCCACAGCACGCGGTGGTACGGATGGGGGGTGAGCTCGCAGCCCCGGCCCGCCGGCGCGCCCGCGTCCGTGCCGTCCCTGCCCGACGCTGGATCCGGCGGCGATGTCGACGAGCGCGCAGATCTCGGTGCCCTCGACGACGAGCTGGCCGCGCGGTACGCATGGCCGGAACCGGTGCTCCGGCCGACGGTGCGCGCCAACATGATCGGCTCGCTGGACGGCGGCAGCACCCTGGACGGCAGGTCCGGCGGCCTCGGCAACGAGGCGGATCGCCGGCTGTTCGCCGTGCTGCGCGATCTCGCGGACGTCGTCCTGGTCGGCGCGGGCACCGTCCGCACGGAGGGATACCGCGGCATCCGGCTCGACGACGCGCGCCGCGCCCGGCGGGTGCGCTGGGGCCGGCCCGCGCAGCCGCCGCCGATCGCGGTGGTCACCCGGCGCGGCCTGCCGGCTGATCTCGGCTTCTTCACCGACGTGGACACGCCGCCGATCGTCATCACGACCGAGAGCGGGGCGGCCGCGGCGCCGGCCGGGACGCGGGTGATCGCCGCTCCCGGCCCCGACGTCGACCTTGCTGCCGCGCTGCGCACGCTCGGCGCGTGGGGCCTCCCCCGGGTGCACTGCGAGGGCGGGCCGGCGATCCTCGGCGCGCTGCTCGCCGGCGGCCTGGTCGACGACCTCTGCCTCACCCTCGCCCCCCGGCTGCTCGGGCCGGACGCCACCCCGCTGATCGACGGGCCGGCCCCCGACCCGCGGCCGTGGGCGCTCGCCGACGCGTGGTCCGCCGGCGACCACCTCTTCACGCGGTACCGGCGGCGCGGATGAAGCGGCCGCACCGGCGCGTGGCCCGACGGCTCGCACGGCACGTCGGTCGCCGGCTCGCCGCGGTCGCGGCGGGCGCGGCCGTACTGGCGACCGCGGCGTGCACCCTCGGTCCGTCGCAGCGCCCTCCGCTGGCCACCTCGGGCGCCGCCCGCGACGGGCGGCGGCACCACCAGCAGTTCGATCCCCGTCGGCCCGGGCGGGCCCGGCCGGACCGCGGACCCGATCCGCTGGCAGCCGTGCGACGACCTCGATCCGGTGGACGAGGCGACCGGCCTGGAGTTCACGCTGGAGTGCGGGTCGGTGGTCGTGCAGCGCCCCACCGACGACCCGTTCCGCCAGCAGGTGCTGCAGGTGGTCCGCGCCCGCGCCCCGCAGGTGGCCTCCGACGCCCCGAATCTCATCGTGCTGCAAGGCGAACCGGGCGAGAACGGGCGCCAACGGATCGCCTCGGTGGCGGCGGGGCTGTCCCCCGGCCTGTGGTCCAGGGTGGGCGTCGTCGTCGTCGACCTGCCCGGCACCGGCGACTCGATGCCGGTCGACTGCCTGTCGGCGACCGACGCGTCATCGATCATGACGCTGGGCACGGACCCCCGCGAACCCGACGCCGCGGACGCGGTCGCGGCGCTCTCCCGGTCGCTCACGTTCGAGTGCGGCGACCTCGCCGGCGTGTCCCTGACCACCTACAACTCGACGAACGCCACCGACGACCTGGATACCCTCCGGGCCGCGCTCGGCACAGACACCCTCGACCTGCTCGGCCGCGGCTTCGGCGCGACCCTCGTCGCGCAGTACGCGGATCGGTACCCCGGCCGCGTCGGGCACGCGGTGCTGGACGCGCCGGCCGACCCACTCGATCAGGCCGACGCGCAGGCGACCGCGGTCGCGGTGGCCAGCCAGCAGGCGCTGGACGCATTCGCCACGCAGTGCGCGACGTTCGCCGGCGGTTGCCCCCTCGGCGCCGACCCGAAGGCCCAGATCGACCGCATCATCGCCGATCTCGACGACGCCAGGGGCGCGGGTCCGGCCGCCGGGAAGGCCAACGGCGGGACGGTGCTGCTGACGCTCCTGCTCCGGCTGGGGGACCCGGCGGGCTGGCCCGCGCTCGCGAGCGCGCTGGACGCCGCGGGCAGCGGCGATGTCCGACCGATGCAGGATCTGCTCGACGAGTCGCTCGCCCTGCAGACGGGCGGCGCGGGCTGGCTGAACGGCTCGATCCTGTACCGCTGCAACGATTCCGCGGTGAGGCTCACCAACGGGCAGCTGTCGGACGCGGCGGCGGCCGCCGCCGAGCAGGCCCCGCTGTTCGGGCCGTACGCGATCGGACTGGTGGCGGTGTGCCAGTCCTGGCCCGCGCCGGACGCCGCGCCGGGTGGCGTCACCGCGACCGGCGCGCCGCCCCTGCTGATGATCGGCTCGACCGGCGACCCGCTCGCGCCCTACGCGGGCGTGCAGTCACTGGCTGCCCAGCTCGGCTCGGCCACCCTCGTCACCTGGCAGTCCGGCCGGCACGGCAGCTACCCCGCCAGCCCGTGCGTCGCCGGATTGGTCGACGCCTATCTCGCGGGCGGTGGGGTGCCGGCGATCGGCACGCTCTGCCCACCGTGACCAGTCGTGCCCGGCGTGGTCCACGCGTCGGGCGTCGAGGACTCGCGATCGGCCGGTCGCCTGCCGCGGCCGGCCGCCGCGCGGTCGACTCCTCCGGCGTGGTGCGGCGGCCCCCGCGGCCTGCCGGTCGTAGGGTCCGACCATGTCCGCGCCGACCGACGCCGGGCCCGTCGAGTTCCGGCGGGCCGTCGACCGGCTGGGCGAGGCCCGGATGCGCTCCGAGGTCGAGATCGGCCCATTGCCGGCTCCCGCGCGGCTGGCGCCGTGGAGCCACGCGATCTCCGTGACGCTCTTCCCGGACGGGGGTGACACCGAGTCAGCGTCGGGCCGCATGATCCTGCTGTATGACCCGGATGGCGTCTCGGCATGGGGAGGCAATCTTCGCATCGTCGTCTTCGCAACGTGCGAGTTGGACACCGACATCGCCGTCGATCCGCTCCTTCCGGAGGTCGCGTGGAGCTGGCTGACCGAGGCGCTGGAGGGCAGCGGGGCGGGCTTCGACGCCCTCGGCGGGACGGTCACCGCGACCTCGTCGACGCGCTTCGGTGACATCGCGGGACCGCACCGCACAGACGATCTCGAGCTGAGGGCGTCCTGGACGGCCGACGAGAACACCGAGCTGCACCTGCAGGCGTTCGCCGGATTCCTGGCGTCCGCGGCGGGCCTTCCGCCGGAGGGCGTGACCCTGCTGCAGCGCGCGGATCCGTCCGGCGGGACCGCCATCCGATAGGCTGGCGCGGCGACTAGCCGTTTCGGGTGCTTGACCACGGACGGCCGCAGGGCGGACACTACGGGTGACGATCGCGAGTGATCATCGGATCCGGCACGACTGGACAGGACGGCCGGACGGATGTTCTGGCGGTGACGTAGGACCGGCGGTCAGCCGGTCAGGGCGGGAGGACGTCGGGTGACCAGCTCGCCTGGGGGTATTGGCGTGGGCGTGACCCGCCGCGTCGAGGACGTGCACACCGGCCTGCTGCCGACCCAACGCACGCCGATGCGGGAAACCGTCACCATCCCGCTCCGGATGGCCACCGTGCTGCTCGTCGATCCCGATCGCGCGACCCGGGACCCCTTGCGCACGGCCCTCGCCGAGATCGGCGTCGGACGGATCCTCGAGGCGGGCTCCGTCGCCGCGGTCGAGGACCTGGTGGCCCGGCAGGTCAGCGGCGACCTGGCCCTGGTCAGCCTCCAGCTCGGCGCGGACGCGGCCCGGCTGGTGCACGCGCTGCGCGAGGCCGGCTGGCCGCGGGTGGTCGCGCTGGCGCCGACCGCCGACATCGGGCCGGTCATCGACGCCGTCGGCGCCGGCGTCAGCGGCGTGCTGATCGGTCGCCGCGCGAATCCCGCCGCGGCCAGCGTGCCGACCACCATCCACGACCTGTCCAGCCGGGAGATCGAGGTCATCCGGCTCGTCGCCGACGGCCGCTCGAACAAGTGGATCGGCGACCAGCTGTCGCTCTCGGCGCTGACCGTGAAGAGCCACCTGGCCCGGATCGGCCGCAAGCTCGGCACCGGCGACCGCGCGCACATGGTGGCCCTGGCGATGCGCGCCGGCGTCATCTCCTGACGCCGGCCACCCCGGGAGCACGCCCGATCGCGCTGGTGATCACCGCTCGGCCGTCGGCCAGGTAGGTTCCGCAGGTGCCCGCGACATCCGACACCGGCGTCTTCGAGGACGACGACGCGGGCGATGCCGCTCGCGCGGGTCAGCAGCCGGCGGCCGCCGAGCCGCCGGAACTGATCCCCCTGCTCGAGTCCGCCGGGCCGGTCGACGGGCCGATCGTCGAGCGCAGCGAGTTGCTGGACTGGGCGCGCCGGATCGGCGGCGGCGACCGGCGGCCGATCGCGCTGGACGCCGAGCGCGCGTCCGGCTTCCGCTACGGCTCGCGGGCGTACCTGGTGCAGCTGCGCCGCGCCGACCTCGGCACCGCGCTGCTCGATCCCGATCGCGCTGGGCGGGGATCTCAGCGTGCTCGACGAGCCGCTGGCGGACTCGGAGTGGGTGCTGCACGCGGCGAACCAGGATCTGCCCTGCCTGGCCGAGATCGGCATCCGGCCCCGTCGGCTGTTCGACACCGAGCTGGCGGGCCGGCTGGCCGGCCTGCCCAGGGTCGGCCTCGGGCCGCTCGTGGAGCAGATGCTCGGGCTGCACCTGCGCAAGGGGCACGGCGCCGCCGACTGGTCCACCCGTCCGTTGCCGCACGACTGGCTGGTCTACGCCGCACTGGACGTCGAGGTGCTCGTCGAGCTGCGCGACGGCCGATGGAGCTGCTGCGGGACGGCAGGGCAAGTGGACGTGGGCGGAGCAGGAGTTCGCGGCGATCGTGCACACCCCGCCGCCGCCGCCGCGGGCCGAACCGTGGCGGCGCACCTCGGGGATGCACCGGATGAACGACCGGCGCGCGCTGGCGGTCGTCCGCGAGGTGTGGAACGCGCGGGACGACATCGCCCGCCGCCGCGACATCGCGCCGCACCGGATCCTGCCGGACACGCGCGATCATCGAGGCGGCGCAGAAGCGGCCGACCACCGTCGCTGCGCTGACCGCGCTGCCGATCTTCTCGGGCCGCATGCAGCGGCGCAGCGCGGACGTCTGGCTCGGCGCGATCACCCGCGCCCTGAACACCGCGGCGGCCGACCTGCCCACCGCCCAGGGCTATCAGGACGGTCCCCCGGCGCCCGCCCGGTGGGCGTCCCGGGACCCGGACGCCGCGGCCCGGCTGCAGCGCGGCCCGGGCCGGACTGGCGGAGCTCTCGGAGCGGGTGCACACGCCGGTGGAGAACCTGATCGCGCCGGACACGGTCCGCCGGGTGCTCTGGGCTCCCCCGCCGGGTGCCGACGCCGCCGCGATCGGCGCGGCGCTGGCCGAGCGCGGCGCGCGGCCCTGGCAGGTCGAGCTGGTCGCGCCCGTCCTGGTGACCGCGATCCATGCGGGCTGAGGCCTCCGGCCGATAAGTTACTGGCCAGTAGCTTGCGCGGTACCATGGCCGGGCGGGGTGACCCGTCTCGAGGTGAATCCGGCACGAGAGAGAGGCGCGCGACGTGGCGTCAGCGGCAGCAGCGACCCGGTCCGATGACCGTCCGATCACGACCGGGACGCGCGGCGCCCGGCCCGGCGGCCCGAACTCTGCGCGACGTGGTCTTCGTCGAGGGCGTCCGGACCCCGTTCGGCAAGGCCGGCGACAAGGGCCAGTACGCGCAGACCCGGGCCGACGACCTGGTCGTCAAGGTGATCCGCGAGCTCCTGCGCCGGCATCCCGAGCTGCCGCCGGAGCGCATCGACGAGGTGGCCATCGCCGCCGCCACGCAGACCGGCGACCAGGGCCTGACCATCGGCCGCACCGCCTCCATCCTGGCCGGGTTGCCGCGCAGTCGGTCCCGGGCTTCGCCATCGACCGGATGTGTGCCGGCGCGATGACCGCCGTCACCACCGTCGCCTCCGGCATCGCCGTCGGCGCCTACGACGTCGCCATCGCCGGCGGTGTCGAGCACATGGGCCACCACCCGATGGGCGAGGGCGCGGATCCGAACCCACGATTCGTCGCCGACCGCCTCGTCGATCCCGTCCGCGCTGGTCATGGGCGCGACGGCGGAGAACCTGCACGACCGCTACCCGCAGCTGACCAAGCAGCGGGCCGACGCGTTCGCGGTGGCCAGCCAGGAGAAGTACGCCAAGGCGCTGGCCAACGAGCAAGATCACCCCCGACCTGGTGCCCGTCGCCACCCGCGCGGAGGACGGCTGGGGGCTCGCCGGCACCGACGAGATGCCCCGGCCGGGAACCACTCTCGGAGGCCCTGGACACGCTCCGCACGCCGTTCCGGCCGCACGGCCGGGTCACCGCCGGGAACGCCTCCGGGCTCACGGACGGCGCCACCGGATGCCTGCTGGTCTCCGCCGAGGTCGCGGCCGAGCTCGGCCTGCCCGTCCGGATGCGCATGGTGGCCTACGCTTTCGCCGGCGTCGATCCGGAGACGATGGGCACCGGGCCGATCCCCGCCACCGAGAAGGCCCTGCGCAAGGCGGGTCTCGGCATCGACGACATCGGCCTGATCGAGATCAACGAGGCGTTCGCCGTTCAGGTGCTGGCGTTCACCGAGCACTTCGGGCTGGCCGACGACGACGACCGGGTCAACCAGTACGGCGGGGCGATCGCCATGGGCCATCCGCTGGCCTCGTCCGGTGTCCGGCTGATGACGCAGCTGGCCCGGCAGTTCGCCGAGCGGCCGGACGTCCGGTACGGGCTGACCACCATGTGCGTCGGCCTCGGCATGGGCGGCACGGTGATCTGGGAGAACCCGCACTTCGAGACGCCGGGCAGCACCCGATCGACCCGACCGACTCGGCCGACACGACCGACACCACCGGCGCCAGCGAGGAGACCTCCGCGTGACCACCATCGAGAAGCAGCGCGCCGCCGACGATTCCGTGCGCGACGCGCGGACCGCGCCGCCGGAGGTGGTGACCCGGGCCCGCACCAAGGTGGTCACCGTGTCCGGCCCGACCCGGCCGCTGCGCATCGCGCTGATCACGCTGGACAACGGCAAGGACCACACCCGGCCGTCCACCTTCGGCCCGCAGGGCCTCGCCAGCTCGACGCCGCGATCACCGCGGCGTTCGACGCGCAGCCCGACGCCATCGCCGTCACCGGCAAGCCGTTCGTCTTCGCCGTCGGCGCCGACCTGTCCCAGCTCGGCCAGGCCGTCGAGGAGCGGTCGGTGCGGGACTTCGTGGAGCTCGGGCACCGCGTGTTCGGGCGGCTGCGCACCTCGCCGGTCCCGACCTTCGCGTTCGTCAACGGCGCCGCCGTCGGCGGCGGAATGGAACTGGCGCTGCACTGCCACTACCGCACGCTCGCGTCGAACGCGGCCATGATGAGCCAACCCGAGGTCTTCCTCGGCATCCTGCCCGGCTGGGGCGGGACCCAGCTGCTGCCGCGGATCATCGGGCCGGACAACGCCGTGACGGTGATCATGGAGAACGCGCTCAACCAGAACCGGACGCTGAAGGTCGCGGACGCCGCGCGCCTCGGCGTGGTCGACGTCGTGCTCGACGCCGCGGACTTCCTGGAGCAGTCGCTGGTCTGGTTCGCTCGCCAGGTCGACGGCGAGACATCCGTGACCCGCGTCGATTTCGCCGGCGCGACGGACGAGGACTGGGAGACCGCGCTGCAGCGTGGCCGGCTGATCGCCGACATGCGCACGCACGGCGCAGCGCCCGCCGCCTACCGCGCGCTCGACATGATCGAGCTGGCACGCACGACCGACCTCGAGGAGGGCCTCGCCGCCGAGCGGGCCGCCCTGATCGAGCTGATCATGTCCCACGAGTTCCGCGCCGGGGTGTACGCCTTCAACCTCGTGCAGAAGCGCGCGCGCAAGCCCGCCGGGGCGCCCGACGCCGGACTCGCGCGTCGGGTCACCAAGGTCGGCGTCGTCGGCGCCGGACTGATGGCCGGCCAACTGGCCCTGCTGTTCGCGCGGCAGCTGCACGTCCCCGTGGTGATGTCGGACGTCGACCAGGCGCGCCTGGACAAGGGTCTCGGCGCGGTGCGCCGGGAGATCGAGACGCTCGCCGGCAAGAAGCGCATCACCCGGGACGAGGCGAACCGGTTGACCGCCCTGCTCAGCGGCACGCTCGACCTCGCCGACTTCGCCGACGCGGACTTCGTGGTGGAGGCGGTGTTCGAGGAGCTCGACGTCAAGCGGCAGGTCTTCGGCGAGTTGGAGAAGCACGTCGCTGCGGAGGCGGTGCTCGCGACCAACACCTCGGCGCTGTCGGTGTCCGCGATGGCCGAGGGCCTGCAGCACCCCGAGCGCGTCGTCGGCTTCCACTTCTTCAATCCGGTCGCGCTGATGCCGCTGCTCGAGATCGTCCGCGGGCGGGCCACCGACGACCCCTCGCTCGCAACGGCTTTCGAGGTCGCCAAGCAGCTCCGCAAGAGGCCCGGTCCTGGTCGCCGACGCGACCGGGTTCGTCGTCAACCGGCTGCTGCTGCGCTTCATGGGCGAGGTGCTGGCCGCCATCGACGAGGGCACTCCCCCGGAGGTCGCGGACGCTGCGCCGGCGCCGCTCGGCATGCCGATGAGCCCGCTGATGCTGACCCAGATTGTCGGCCCTGCGGTCGGCCTGCACGTCCAGGAGTCGCTGCACGAGACCTTCGGCGACCGCTTTGCCGTGTCGGAGAACCTCCGCCGCATCGTGCAGGCCGGGCACCGCACCCTGCTCGCCTGGGACGATCAGGGGCGCCAGGTGCTCGACCCCGAGATCGCGGCGACCTGGACGCAGGGCGACCGGCCGTCCACCGCCGAGCAGGTGCGGGAGCGCGCGCTGGCCGCGCTCGCGGACGAGGCCCGGCGGATCCTCGACGAGGGCGTCGTCGCCGATGCGGCCGACATCGACCTGGCGATGATCACCGGGGCCGGCATGCCGTTCTGGCTGGGCGGAATCACGCCGTACCTGGACCGGACGGGCGTGTCGGAGCGGGCCGTGGGGCGCCGGTTCGCGCCGCCCGGCGTCGCGACGCTCCCCGCCTGATCGGCACCGACCGGGCCGGACGGACGGGATCCGCGCGCGAGATCAGGACAGATCCTGACCGCTCGGCGGCCTAGCGTCGGAACCGTCGACCCGCCGCGCGGCGGGCCGCGCGCGACAGGGAGGCCCGACGTGATCCGGGAGGCAGAGCTCTACATCGCCGCCGACGAGGCGGCCACCCGCGTCTACGGCGCCATCAGGGACGACCAGTGGGACCTGGTGCTGCCGCCGATCTTCGACATGGCGGGGGCGGACCAGCCGACGCCGCTTCGGGCAGTGGCGAGCCACTACGCCTACGACAACGCCTGGGTGCCCGACATGCTCGCCGGCCGCACCATGGACGAGGTGGGCCGGGACGCCTACGACGGCGATCTGCTCGGCGACGACCCGGCCGGCGCGTTGCGCAGGATCTCCGCCGCCGCGCGCACTGCGGCGCGCCGGGTGACCGACCCGACCGCCATCGTGCACTGCGGCTACGGCGACGTGCCGACCGACGACTACATGTGGCAGCTCAACGTGGCCCGCTGCCTGTCGGCCGTCGACATCGCGGCGCTGCTCGGTTTGCCGAACCCGCTGTCCGAGGAACTGGCGCGCGGCATGGTGGAGGGCACTGAGCCGGTAGCCGACATGTGGCGATCCTTCGGCGTCTACCGTGATCGCGTCGCCGTGACCGACGGCGCGTCGTGGCTCGACCGCTACCTCACGCTGACCGGGCGCCAACCATGGAAGGGGCCGCTTGATGAGCGAGTCGCTGGGCGAACCGACCCCTGAACTCTTCACCCGTCCCGACGGGCTGGTGGTGTTCACCTGCCCCGCCGCGGGTCCCCCGCTACGCACCGAGCAGGACGCCCTCGACATCATCGGGACGGCCGTCTACGGACACGCGGACATCGCGGTGATTCCGGCCGCGCGGGTTGATCCGTCGATGTTCGACCTCAGCACCCGGTCGCTCGGTCAGTTCCTGCAGAAGTTCGTGAACTACCGGCTGCCCGTGGCCTTCGTCGGCGACATCTCGGCCCATGTCGCGCGCAGCGGGCCGCTGCGCGACTTCGTCGCCGAGTCGAACCGCGGACGGCAGGTCTGGTTCCTCGCCGACGACAACGAGCTCGCCGGGCGATTGGACCGGCTCTCCGGCGGATCGGCGTAGAACTGTCTCCGCGCCCGGCGCGCGCGGCGACGACGATCCGCTCGGTCGCGGGCGTGGACACCGCCATCGACCGGCTGCTCCCGTTGCTCGTCGTTGACGTGCGAGGCCGTCCGCGGATCAGGTCCGGCGGGTCTCCCCGCTGGGTAGCACGCAGGCCCGCGACGCGTACGCGGTGACAGCAGGTAGGGCCGCGCTCTGGGGGAAAGGCGTCGGCGCGATCGACTGCGACGACGGCGCCATCGACTCGATCGGCGCACGCTGTGGACGGCGGCGAGCCAGCCCGGTAGCCGCTCCATCGGGGTAGTTGACCGGCGAGAACATCAACACGACGAACACGAGCGCCTGCGACATCAGTTGCGCCGCAAGCGGTGGCAGCGCGGCCGCCAGCGCGTAGCCGAGGCTCGTGCCGTCAGCGCGACGAGCACCACGACGCCCGCGTCACTGGCGTCACCGTGATCGGCAGGTCGTAGCGCAGAGCGGCGACCACGAGCGAGAGGGCCATGCCCAGGCAGGCTGAGCAGGAGCCAGACCGTCAGGTCGGCGGCCAGATAGGCCAGCCGGGGCAGCGGCAGGGACCACATGAAGTCGACGCTGCCCTCGGCTTTGGCCTGGCTGACCTGCAACGGCACCACGACCAGCCGACGGTGATGAGCGCAACCGTCGGTGCGCGTCGCGAGATAAGGATCGCCTGCTGTTCGTCGTCGGGAATCGGCATCCCGAGTCCGATGATCAGGCGGTGGACAGCAACGTCTGGACGACGAGGAGCAACGGGAGCAGGGAGCGCATCCGGCCGACCTGCCAGCGCAGCAACAACCCGTAGCTCTCGAGCGGGGATCGCATGGGCCCGCCCGATCTCCCCGGGCCGCCCCGTCGCCGCGGGCGCGGCGGGAACCACCGGCGTCGGCGCGAGCGGCCGGTCAGCCCGCCGCCGCTCGTCGGCCGCCGCGGTGATCACCCCGTAGGCGTCCTCGAGACTCGCCGGCCGGACCGCGAAATGTTCGAGCAGGCCGCGCGACCGCATGGCCTCGCCCCAGCTCACCACGTCGGTCAGCCACTCGCGGCCGATGGTCTGCACGAGCTGCCGGCTGCCGGCGGCGGTGGCGCCAGCCCGCCCGGCAGTGCCGGAACCGATCCGTGCCATCCGATCTCGACCCGCAGCCGGCCGAGCATGCCCGCCGCCAGGTCCGCCGGAGGGCCGCAGGCGATGACCCGCCCCCGGTGCAGGATCGCGGCGCGGTCGACCCAGTGTTCGGCCTCCGCCACGTTGTGCGTCACGACGATGACGGCGCAGCCGTCGTCGGCGAGCCGCCGGATCTCCGCCCACAGCAGCCGCCGGCGCACCGGGTCGACGTCGTTGGTCGGCTCGTCCAGTACCGCCAGCTTGCCCGGCCGGACCGCCGCCATGCAGAAGGAGATCAGCCGCCGGACGCCGCCCGTCAGCTCGTCGTCGCCCGCCCGCGCGGGACGGTCGAGCCAGTCGAGGATCTCGAGCCGCTCGGCAAGCTGGAGCATCCGCCGGTCCACGGCGTGCCGGCGACCGCCGCGGAGCCGGCCGATCAGGGAGATCGCCTGCCGCGGCGTCAGTCCGGTGATCGGCACCTGGGCCTGCGCCTGCAGGCTGCACATCCCCCGGACCACGGCCGGTCGCGTCACGGCGTCGACGCCGTCCACCGCGATCGTGCCCGCGGACGGCCGCGTCAGGCCGACGATCTGCCGGACCAGGGTGGTCTTGCCCGCCCCGTTGTGGCCGAGCAGCCCGAGCACCTCGCCCCGGTGCACGTCGAGGTCGATGCCGTCGTTCGCGCGGATGTCCCTCGCGTAGACCTTGGCGAGTCCGCGGATCTCCAGGAGCGGAATCATGCCCGCTCCCGCTCCGGGCTCCGCCAGGTCGACCCCGGATACAGCGAGAACACCGGCCAATCCGCCTCGTCCCCGGCACCACAGGTCGGGCACTCGTCGGGATAGCGCGGCCATTCGACGACCACCTCCGTCGATCCGGTGACGAAGTCGAGCTCCACCTGGCCGCCGACCGAGATCGGCGCGACGTATCCGGTCAGCAGCCGCGCGGCCTCCTGCGGCCAGGGCGCTGCCGAGCCGCAGGATGTCCGGCGCGAACGCGATCGTCGGTGGATCGAAATCGATCTCGTGGAATCCCCGGAACTGCCGTTCGAACTGGGGATCGGTCCGCGTGTAGTGGATGTTCAGGCAGTCGAAGCACCCGGACTGCCCGGGGACGACCGTGTACAGCCGGCCGCGGGTCACCTGGGACCCGGCGAACAGGCAGGTGACGTCCGCCGCCACGCAGCCCGCATTCACGCGGCGCTGGGCGAGGTACGGCGGCTCGTCGATCGCGCAGATCGCCAGGTCGGAACCGCGGACGATCTCATAGACGTCCTCGGCCGCGTGGATCTTGCGGGTGATCGTCGAGAAGTCGATACGCGAGTTCAGGTTCTTCACGACCCGTTGCGCGACGGTGGTCTTCAGCTCCCCGACATCGGATTCGTGGTAGAGGAACTGCCGATTGAGGTTGGATTCCTCGACGCGGTCGTAGTCCACCGCGACGATGCGCCCGACACCCAGCGCGACGAGCAGCGGCAGGATGGCCGAACCGCCGCCGCCGAGGCCGAAGAGCGTCACCGTCGACTCCTGCAGGGCGCGCTGCGGCGCGCGCGGATCGTCGGCCAGCCGGGCGAAGTGGCGAAAGTGGTTGATGTTGCCCGAGTATCGCGCAAGCTCCGATCGCGCGGCCGGCTCAGCGCAAGTGTCGGCACCGGTGCCGGATTCGGAGGCGGTACCGGTGTCGATGGCGGGATCGGTATCGAATGAGGCGTCGTCCAGCAGTCCCTGCCCGATCGAGCCGGTCGATGGCGGTGTCCACGTCCGCGACCGAGAGGTCCGGAAACTGCGCGAGCATCGTCGCGCGGATCGCCGACATGTCGCGCGTGCCGTCCGCGAGCCGCAGCAGCGCGGTCAGGTGCCCGCGCGGGTCGCGGAACTGGGTCGTGATGCCGCGCTGGGCGCCGATCCGGAACGTGTCGGCATCGAGCCGATAGACCGGATAGATCGGCTTGACCCGCGGGCGACGGGCGTTGCTGGACATGGTTTCTCCCTCGTGCTGGCGATCCGTCGGTGCGATGGGCGATGTGCGGATGGTGGCCGCGCGCACCCGACGGGTGGCGACAGGCGATGGACGGGGCCGGGTCGCCCGAGGACTCGGCGCGACCCGGCCACGCGGCGGCAGGTCAGATGACGACCCAGTGCACGCCACCCTCGTTCTTGCCCAGGAACTCGGGCCCCTCGATCTCGTACTCCATGTTGCTCACCCCCTTGCCACATCCGTCGCGGCGCCCCCTGGTGCCGCGGTCGTCCGGAAAGCCGGGATCGACGTCGACTGCGTGCGGCGCCGTCCTGACTGCTTCTTCGAGCGAGACTGGTCGTCGGGTGATTACCCGTCCGCCAGGAGTTTTCGGCCGTGATTCCCTGGCGATCGCGACCACTGATCGCGGTGCCGCCACCCGGACGCCGGGGAGGCGATCGCGGTGGTCGACCGATCTCGGGCAGCGCCGATTGTCAGCTCCACCGGACGCCGGACAGCACTGATCGCCGGCGCCCCAGGACGCCGGACAGCGCTGATCGCCGGCGCCCACCAGGACGCCGGCTGCCCCGCGGGGCGACTCAGGCGAGCGTCGGTTGATCGCCCTTCAGCTGTTCGTCCAGCTCGGCCCGCAGCGCCTTCGCCGACACCCTGGTGAGTTCCAGGGTGATCCGGCCCTGGGCGTCCAGGGTGGAGGTGACGGCCGCCGATCGCGGCACGACGATCCGAATGTTGTTGTCACCGGTCAGTTCGGCGAACATTCCATCAGGCATTCCGGGTTCCTTTCCCGTCGATGAGTCCGAGGCGAAGTGCCGCGGCGGCGGCCTGTCCGCGCCGCGATACGCCCAGCTTGGCGAGCAGGTTCGACACGTGCACAGCGACCGTTCGATTGCTGATGTAGAGGCGCGATGCGATCTCCTGATTACTGGACCCGTTCGCCAGTTCCGTGAGCACGTCGAACTCGCGCGGCGTGATGCGCAGTCGGCGAACCAGCGGATCGGCGTCGACCGGGACGTCGAGCCGGGCGCCGGCCGGGTCGGCGGAAAGCGGGATCCGGGCGCGCCGTGCGAGGCCGTCCGCGATCCGCAGCAGGGGCGCCGCCCCAGGTCGACCGCGAGCCGGTGACCGAGCTGCAGCGGCGCGGCCGCCGCGGTCAGCGACCCCCGGGTATCGAGTTCCGCCTCTGCCCAGCGCAGGGCGCAGTACGCCCTGTCCCTGGGGCGGGCGAGTGCCTCCCACGCCCGGGCCGCGGTCATCCAGGCACCCGGATCGCTGTCCAACAGACATCGGCCGTGCTCGGCCCGCGCCACCGCCGCGTGCGCCTTCACCTCGTGCCGGGGTCCCGTCCGCCGGATAGCGGACAGCAGGTCGACGAGCGCCGCCCGCCGCTCCGCGGCGCGGGGGTCCGCGTTCTTGGCTGCGCGGTCCCGCACGGCGATCTCCGCCTCCACCTGCAGGCCCAGCCGGCAGAGCTGGACAGCGAGCCGGGAGTGCTCGCCGGTCGCGACGAGCGACAACGCCGACTCGATGAGATCGCGCGCTCGTCCAGCCGCCCGAGTTCCAGATCGAGCTCGGACTCAGCGGCAGCGAGCTCGGCGGCCAGCAGCGGGTGTGTCTGGTCGACGACCTGGGGCGGCCGGGCACGATCGAGATGCGCTCTGGCATCGTCGAAGTCGCCGCGCGCGATGTCCAGGCCGGCGCGCGCCAGGTGAACGTAGCGCGCTTGCGCATCGGGGATGCCGCGGGCGAGCACCTGGTCGCTGAGCCGGGCGGCCTCGTCCCACCGCCCGACGAGCCGGAGCAGGACGAGCGCGTTGCCGGTCAAGGCGGCGCCCGCCTGCGCCTCGAGGCCGTAGCGGGTGAGCATCGCCAATCCGTCGAGCGCGACCGCGCACGCGCCCGCGGTGTCCCCGGCCATCAGCAGCGCGTAGGCGAGGTTGCTGGACGCGCGTCGTCGTTCGTCGAGATCGCCGAGCTGCTCGACGACCTCGCGCCCTCGCCGCACGAGGTCGGCGCCATCGTCCTCGGAGCCGAGGAACGTCAGGCCCATGCCGAGCGTGATCGTGGCGCGGGCGGCGGCAACGAGGTGCGTCGGCCCGCTCGGCGAGCGTGATGGCCGCGCGGGCGGCCGGGACGGCGGCGAGATGCTGGCCGGTGATGAGCAGCAGGTTCGCCCTGGACGCCGCCACGGTCGCCGCCAGGCCGGACGTGCCCTGCGCCGCCAGGCATTCCGATGCCTGCTCGTACGCGGCGGCCGCCTCGGCGGCGCGGCCGGACTCCCAGAGGAACCGGCCGAGGCGCTCGAGCAGCCGCCCGCGGATCTCGGGGTCGTCGACGGCGCCCAGGACGGACCGGACGAGGTCGACCGCCTCGTCCAGCGCACCAGCCCAGCGGGCGGCTTCGGCGGCCTCGGTCCGCAGGACCAGCGGGTCGATCGCGGCCTCGCCGGTCCGCGGCAGCAGGTCCGCGAAGCGGATCGCCGATGCGTAGTGCCGCCATGCCTCGCGGTAGGCGAACACCGATGCGGCCAGCCGTCCGGCGACCAGGTCGGCAGCGACGGCCTTCGGCGGGTCGTTCGCCGCGCCCCAGTGGGACGCCACCTGCGCGGCCAGCCCGGCGCTCGTCGTGGCCGCTGGCCGCGCGGCCAGCGCGCGGGCGACCGCTCCGTGCAGCCGCCGGCGCTGCGCCGGCATCAGGTGGGCCAGCACGGCCTCCTGGGTGAGCACGTGCCGGAAGACGTAGTCACCCGTGGGCTCGTCGATCGACAACACGCCGGCGGCGATCGCCTCGCGCACGGCGTCGGAGAGCTCGGGTTCGGCAGTGTCACCGGCGTCCGCGAGCGTGTCGTGGTCGAAGCGATAGCCGATCGTGGCAGCGAGATCGATGACCCGCAAGGTAGTCTCGCTAATCGCGCCGTTCTGGCGAGCAGCAGGTCCTGCAGGGACCGGGTCATCTCGGCGCCGCAGCCCGCGGACTCGATCAGCTCGACCGCGATCAACGGGTTGCCCTCCGACCGGTCGACGATCCGCTGGATGTCCACGCTCCGTCAGGCTCGCCGGGCCACGTTCCTTGGCGAGGTGAGCGACCTGGTCACCGTTCAGACGCGACAGCTCGATGCGGGTGATCGGGCGGCCCTGGCGGACGGCGGCGAGGAACGACAGGAGGCTCGGCTGGGTCATCCTGCCGTCCTCGCGGGCCGTGAAGACCAGCAGCGCGTCCGCGGGAAGGTTCCTGGCGAGGAAGATGACCAGATCCAGCGTCGCTTGATCGGCCCAGTGCAGGTCCTCGATCACCAGCCCCAGCCGCGACCCGGCGGCAGCGCCGACGAGCAGCCGCAGGATCGCCTCGTAGAGGTGGGCCCTGTCCTGCTCACCGGCGGACGACCCCAACAATCGATCGAAGCCGGTCATCAGTTCGTCGGCCACCGCACCGCCGGAGCCGCTCAGGAGTTCCCGCTGCAGGCCACGCAGCGCCTCGGCGATCGGACCGTACGGCAGCGGCTCGCCGAGGAGTTCGACGCACCCCCCGGCGACCACCAGCACGCCCGCCGCGCGGAGGTCGGGCAGGAATGCCCGCACCACGCTGGTCTTGCCGATGCCTGCCTCGCCCGCGACGAGCAGGACGGGCGCAGGGTCGCCGGGTCCCGCGGGCGCACGGACCGACCCCGCCAGGCTTCGGAACGCGTCTCGCCCGGGTAGTCCGGTCGAAACCGCGGCACCCATGTGCACCATCCTGGACCAGCCCGGTAGAAATCGAACACGGGCCGAACGTCCGCACGTGGCCGTCGATGAGCGGCCGCCTGTCATATGACCCATTCGGGCTAGTCAGTGCCGCACGCGAATATAGGTCGGCATGCCGTTCCGGGGGGCACGCGGGCCGCCCATCCTGGTTCCAGTCACCGCACCGCGTCGGAGTGATCGAACCGGAATCGTCGTGACATCGCCTGCGAGACAGGCGTTCCCATTGTCACTGTCGAGGGGGCTCGCCCGGGTGCACACCACCACCATGACCGAGATCGTCGAGGCGGCGGCGGCAGGCGACGCCGGCGCGTGGCGGAACCTGGTGGATCGACACCAGGGCCTGCTCCGCTCCGTCGCGCGCCGCTTCCGGATGTCCGCCGAGGACGCCGACGACGCCGCCCAGGCCACCTGGGCGATCTCGATCACCCAACTGTCGTCCGTACGCGACCCGGAACGCATCGCCGGCTGGCTCGCCACCACGATGCGGCGCGAATGCATCCGGATCGTCGGGCGCCGACGGCGCGAAGTCCACCTGCCCGACGAGGTCCTCGAGCGAGCATCGCCGCACGGACCCGTCGACGAGGCGCTGCTGCGCCGCGAGCAGGCGCAGCTCGTGCGCGCGGCCCTCACCCGGCTCCCGCCCGGCAGCGCGCGCTGCTGACCGCCCTGATGGGTGACCCGGCGCCGTCGTATACGGAGATCTCTGCGGCGCTGTCGATGGCGGTGGGCACCATCGGCCCCGCCCGGGCCAAGGCGCTGCGCCGGCTCCGGCAGCTGCTCGCGGCCGGGGCGGCCGACGGCGAGCTCGACGTCGCGTCCTGAACGCCGCCGGAGCATGCCGGCCATGGATCGGAGGTGATGCGGATCAGCTCGACGCCGAGCGCCCGCGCCCGTTCGACGGTCAGCCGTCCGCCCCGCGATCGACGTCGCGCTGCAACGCATCCGAGATCTGCTCCGGTGCAGCATTTCCCGGCATCCGCGCGGCCGGATCCTGGGCGCGGCGGGCGATCTCCTCGGTGATCCCGCGGGCGACCGCCTGGCCGGTCAGCCCGAGGTCGGCCAGCAACTCGCCGCGCGGCCCCGGCTCCAGGAACTGCTGCGGCAGGGCGAGAACCAGGACGGGCACGCCGGTTCCGGCCAGTCGATCGGCGACGGCCGCGCCGACGCCGCCGGACCGGCCGCCGTCCTCGACGGTCACCACCAGCCGGTGGTCCGCGGCGAGCGCGCCGATCTCGGCCGGCACCGGGAGTGCCCAGCGCGGATCCACCACGGTGACCCCGATCCCCTGGGCCGCGAGTCGCGTCGCCGCGTCGACGGCGAGCTCGCCGAACGCGCCGACCGCGACCAGCAGCACGTCACGGTCCTCATGGGCCGGCGGCTCGGCGAGGATGTCGACACCGGGCGAGGACTCGTCGATCGCGAACCGGCGCACCGCGGGCACGTCCGGCGTCACCGCGCCCTTCGGGAAGCGCAGCACCGTGGGGCCGTCCGAGACGTCCAGCGCCTCGGCGAGCTCCTCGGCCAGGGTCGGCGCGTCCCGGGGGGCGGCCACCCGCAGGCCGGGCACCATCGCGGCCAGCGACAGGTCCCACATGCCGTGGTGGCTCGGCCCGTCCTCGCCGGTGACCCCGGCCCGGTCGAGCACCACGGTGACGCCCAACCGGTGCAACGCGCAGTCCATCAGCAGCTGGTCGAACGCCCGGTTCAGGAACGTCGCATAGACCGCGACCACGGGGTGCATGCCGCCCATCGCCAGGCCGGCCGCCGAGGTCAACGCGTGCTGCTCGGCGATCCCGACGTCGAACACCCGGTCCGGGAACGCCGACGCGAACGGCAGGAGGCCGGTCGGCCCGCACATCGCCGCGGTGATGGCCACCACCTCGGGCCGCTCCGCGCCCGCCAGCACCATCTCCCGGCCGAACACCTGCGTCCAAGTGGTGGTGCCGGACGACTTCGGCCGTCCCGTCGCGGGATCGAACGCCGGCGGCGAGTGCATCTGCTCGGCGTCGTCGGACTCGGCCGGCGGGTACCCCTGACCCTTGCGGGTCAGGCAGTGCACCAGCACCGGCCCGCGGAAATTCTTCGCCCGGCGCAGCGCGGTCTCCAGCGCCGTCACGTCGTGCCCGTCGATCGGGCCGACGTACTTCAGGCCCAGGTCGTCGAACATCGTCTGCGGCAGGAACCAGTCCTTGACCGCCGACTTCGCGGCGTGCAGCGCCGAGTACAGCGGGCGGCCGACGACCGGCGCCCGGGGCAGCGTCGACTTGACCCGGCCCAGCATCCGCTCGTAGCCGGGCCGCAGCCGCAGCGCGGCCATCCGCTGGGCCATCCCGCCGGTGGTCGGCGCGTACGACCGGCCGTTGTCGTTGAGCACGATGACCAGCGGGCGGTTCTTCGCGGCCGCGATGTTGTTCAGCGCCTCCCAGGCCATGCCCCCGGTCAGCGCGCCGTCGCCGATCACCGCGACCACGGTCCGGTGCCGCTCGCCGCGCAGCGCGAACGCCTTCGCCAGGCCGTCGGCGTAGCACAGTGAGGTGGACGCGTGCGAGTTCTCGATCCAGTCGTGGTCCGACTCGGCGCGGTTCGGATACCCGGACAGGCCGTTGCGCGTGCGCAGCGTGTCGAAGTCGTCGGCCCGGCCGGTGACGATCTTGTGCACGTACGCCTGGTGACCGGTGTCGAACAGGATCGGGTCCTGCGGCGAGTCGAAGACCCGGTGCAGCGCGAGGGTGAGCTCGACCACGCCGAGGTTCGGGCCGAGGTGGCCGCCGCGCTTCGATACCTGTTCGACGAGGAGGTGCCGGATGTCGGCGGCCAGCGCGGCGAGCTCGTCGGGGGTGAGCGAGGACAGGTCGCCTGGCCCCGCGACCGCCTGCAGCGGGCGCGGCGGCTGGGCGTTCGCCACAAAGACCTCCCGGTGCGTGCCCTGCTCTGTCCTGGACGCGTGCTCGACGTGTCGACGGTACCGCCCGTCGGCCGACGCGCAGAGCCCCGGATGCGGGACGCGCCACGCCGCGTTCGGTTCGGTAACCGGCCGCGGGCACCCGGCACGGGTACCGTCCGGGACTGTCGACGATGGGGCATTCGTCCCCGGTTCGGCCCCCGCGGGCCGAGGAGTCTGGAGGGAGGGCGCATGACCGGGCACGAGGTCAGGGCGACCCAAACAATCCCGGCGCCGATCGAACGCGTCTGGGGCGTGATCACCGACATCGACGGCGCCGCCGCCACTCTCACCGGGGTGACGGCGATCGAGCGCGTCGACGACGGGCCGTACACCGTCGGCACCCGATGGCGCGAGACCCGCAAGGTGCTCGGCAAGGCCGAGACCGAGGAGATGTGGGTGGCCGAGGTGGAGCCGCCGCTGCGCACCGTGGTGCGCTCGGCCGGGACCGACGCGGACTACGTCACGACGTTCACGCTGAGCGCGGACGCGGCCGGCACCCGGGTCGAGATGGTCTTCGGCGCGGACACGCCGGAGCCGTCGCGCGTGCAGCGGATGCTCTGGCGGACCTTCGGCGCCCTGGGGCGGCGCGTGACGCAGAAGATGATGCAGCGCGACCTGCGCGACATCGCCAGCGCGGCGACGGCGGTCTGACCGTCCCGCTCGTCCGCGGCCGCGACGAGCGTCACCGCGATATCGACGATTCGGACAGCGGTCAGGCGACGGTCCGATTGCGCGCCCGGCGCGGGTGCTGGTGGGAAGCCACCTCGTACGCGCAGGTCGCGGACTCGGCGGCGGCCAGCACCTCGAGCACGTCGTCCAGCGACGCGGAGACCGGCACGTCGATCGCCAGCATGGGCGGCTCCAGGCCGCCGGCGACCTCGGCGCCCAGTGCCGTGAGCGCCTCGACCAGCGGCGTCAGTTCGTCCTGGGCGGTGGCCAGCACGTGCACGCGTGGAACGGCCCCCGCGGCTGACCACGGTGCGGCCCACGTAGCCGATGCCGTCGTGATCGACGCGGACGATGTCGCCGCGGCTGACGTTGGTGACGAACCACGGCACGGAGCGGATCTCCGCGAGGTCGTGCGCGATCAGCGTCGCCTCGACGTTCTCCGCCGGGTACGGCGGCCACTGCTCGTCGTCGACGATCGGGAACATCACGTCCACCAGTGAGAGCTCGGCGTCGGCGGTGGGCCCGGCGACGACGGTCGGCGCGACGGCGCCCGTGGTCGCGCCGGTCGGGCTGGAGACGGCGGGCAGAACGGTCATCGGATGCTCCTCGGCCGGCGGGCGGGGTGCCGGCAGTCTGGCGGACAAGTCGGGATCGTCCAAGGGAGTACGGGGATCCGCCAGGTGATACGGAGCCGACGCCGAATCGGTTCGCCCGGTCGGCGGGACGCGCGGTCGCCGGCGGGCGGCGCGCGCCGTCAGCCGGCGAGGAACGTGGCGACGCACTCGACGTGGTGGGTCTGCGGGAAGGCGTCGAACGCCCGGATGCCGCCGAGCCGGTAGCCGGCGCCGAGGAGCGCGGCCGTGTCCCGGGCGAGCGCCGCGGGATCGCAGGCGACGTAGACGATCGCCGCGGGGGCGCGCGGCCGCGATCGCCCGGCACAGCTCGGGGCCGGCGCCGGACCGGGGCGGGTCGAGCACCACGGCGCGCACCGGCGCGGGCAGGTCGGGCACCACCTGGTCGACCCGGCCGACCCGGACCAGCGCCTGCGGCAGGCCGGCGAGGTTCGCCGCCGCCAGCTCGGCCGCCGCCGGGTCCGATTCCACGGCGACGACCGACCCGTCCGGACCGACCAGCCGGCCGAGCACCGCGGCGAACAGACCGACGCCGCCGTAGAGGTCCCAGGCGGTGCCGCCGGTCATCACGACGCCCGACAGCCCCTCCAGCACGGCCTCGGTGTAGGCCTGCGCGGCCGCGCGGTGCGCCTGCCAGAAACCGTCGGCGTGCACCGAGAAGACCGTGTCCGACACCGTTTCCGTCACGATCGGGGCGGGGTCGCCGAGCCAGGTCGCGGTCAGCGAGCCGTCGCCGGCGGCGCAGAGCGCGACCTCCGGCAGCTCGTTGCGCGGCGCGCCGCGGCGCGGTCGCCTGCGGGGTCCGGGCGCGGCGGCGGCGGCCGGTGCGCGGCGCACCGACGGCGGGCACCTCCAGCGACCCGGCCAGCTCGGTCAGCCCGGGGGCGGCGATCAGGCACGGCTCGACCGGGTTGATCGGCTGCACCCGGTGCGAGCGCACCGCCCGCGGGCCGATCCGGCCCTCCGGGTCCAGCGCCCAGCGGACCCGGGTCCGCCAGCCGAACCCGCCGCCGGGCAGTTCCTCGACCGTCACCGGGAACTCGACACCGGCCAGCCGGCGCAGTTGCTCCGCGACCACGGCGGCCTTGAGCTCGCGCTGCAGCGCCGGGTCGGCGTGCTGGAAGTCGCACCCGCCGCAGCCGCCGGGCCGGAAGTGCACGCACGGGGCCGCCACCCGGCGCGGGTCGGCCCGGACCACCTCGACCGCCTCGCCGCGGCAGAACGAGCCGCGCCGCGCCTCGGTGATCCGGACCATCGCCCGCTCCCCCGGCAGCGCGAGCCGGACGAAGACGACCCGGCCGTCGTACCGGGCGACGCAGTGCCCGCCGTGCGCGACCGGCCCGATGTCGACCTCGACCGCATCCCCGGCGCCAGATCGTCGGCGGACGGCGCCCCGCTCCGGGGTGCGTCGGTCACGGGCTCAGTCGTCGTCCGGGCGCACGATGCGGTGCCAGCCCGTCTCGCTCATGCCCTCGGGGGGCACGGTGGAGCCGGGCATCCGGCCGCGCACGGACGGCGCCCGGTCCGCGCGCTGCCGGATCCGCTCCTCGAGCGCCTCCGACGACGACAGCTGCCAGGGCACCGAGGTCACCATCACCCCCGGGGTGAACAGCAGCCGGCCCTTGAGTCGCAGCGCGGACTGGTTGTGCAGCAACTGCTCCCACCAGTGCCCCACCACGTACTCCGGGATGAACACGGTGACGATGTCCCGCGGCGAGTCCTTGCGGGTGCGCCGGACGTAGTCGAGCACCGGCTTGGTGATCTCCCGGAACGGCGAGTCGATGACCTTCAGCGGCACCGGGATCTGCCGGTCCTCCCACTCCCGCGCCAGGTCGGCGGTGTCGTCCGGGTCGACGTTGACGGTGACCGCCTCGAGGAAGTCCGGCCGGGTCGCCCTGGCGAAGGCCAGCGCCCGCATCGTCGGCAGGTGCAGCTTGGACACCAGCACGATCGAGTGCACCCGGCTCGGCAGCACCAGGTCGTCCTCGTCGGCCGCGATCTCCCGGGCGACCCGGTCGTAGTGCCGCTTGATCGCCTGCATCGTGACGAAGATGATGGCCATCGCCAGGATCGCGATCCACGCGCCGGCGAGGAACTTGGTGACCAGCACGATCACCAGCACGACCGCGGTGAAGCAGAAGCCGATCGCGTTGATCGTCTGGCTGCGCCGCATCCGGCGCCGCGCGACCGGGTCGTGCTCCGCGCGCAGCAGCTTGTTCCAGTGCCGGATCATGCCGGCCTGCGAGCAGGTGAACGAGACGAAGACCCCGACGATGTACAGCTGGATCAGCGCGGTGACGTCGGCCTGGAACGCGATGATCAGGATCAGCGCGACGACGGCGAGGAAGACGATGCCGTTGGAGAACGCCAGCCGGTCGCCGCGGGTGTGCAGCTGCCGGGGCAGGAAGCGGTCCTGCGCGAGGATCGAGCCGAGCACCGGGAAGCCGTTGAAGGCCGTGTTGCAGGCCAGCACCAGGATGAACCCGGTGACGAAGGACACGAAGTAGAAGGCGAGCGGGAACCCGGAGAACACCGTCTCTGCGATCTGCGCGATCAGCGTCTTCTGGTAGTAGTCGCCGGGCACGCCGAACAGCTGGCGCTGCGGGTCGTCGACGAAGTGCGCGCCGGTGATGAGCGTCAGGGCGACCAGGCCCAGCATCATGCAGACCGAGATCCCGGCCATCAGGGCGAGCGTGGTCGCGGCGTTCTTCGACTTGGGCTTCTTGAACGCGGGCACGCCGTTGGAGATGGCCTCGACACCGGTCAGCGCCGCGGAGCCCGACGAGAACGAGCGGGCGACCAGGAAGACCAGCGCGAGGCCGGTGAACACGCCCTCGGGCTCGAGCTCGTACTCCGCGCTCTCCGCCTGCAGGTCGGCGCCCAGCGCGTACTGGATGAGGCCGGTGATGATCAGCGTGGCCATCGAGACGATGAAGGCGTAGATCGGGATCGCGAACGCGGCGCCGGACTCCCGGATCCCGCGCAGGTTCAGCGCGGAGACCAGCACGATGATGCCGATCGAGAACCACACGGGGTGGTCGCCGACGACCTGGATCGCCGATCCGATGTTGGCCACGCCGGCGGCCGTGGACACCGCCACCGTCAGGATGTAGTCGACCATCAGGGCGCTGGCCACCAGCAGGCCGAACCTCGGCCCGAGGTTCTCGGTGACCACCTCGTAGTCCCCGCCGCCGCTGGGATAGGCGTGCACGTTCTGCCGGTACGAGGCGACCACCACGACCATCACCAGGCAGACCAGGACCGCGATCCACGGCGCGTAGGCGTAGGCGGCGAGGCCGGCCACGGTCAGCACCGCGAAGATCTCCTGGGCGCGTACGCGACGCTGGACAGCGCGTCGGAGGCGAACACCGGGAGCGCGATCCGCTTGGGCAGCAGGGTGTGGGCCAGCTTGTCGCTGCGGAACGGCCGGCCGACGAGCAGGCGCTTGGCCGCGGTGGTCAACTTGGACACAGAGCTGGAGCCTACGGTCCGTCGGCGGCGCGCACCGCACGTGATCGGGACGCGTCGGGCGGCGCCGCCGCGGCGGGGGCGCGGGACGCGCCGCCGGTGTGACGAGGGCCACCGTCACGTGCGGCTCGGCCGGGACGGAGGCGGTAGGTTGCTAGTCGCCGGGTGATCGTCAGGCGACGGTCGCACGACCGCGCCGCGCGGTGTCGTCGAAGGGGACGCGGGTGCACATCGTGATCATGGGCTGCGGCCGGGTCGGGTCGTCGCTGGCCCGGCAGCTCGGTCGCGCCGGGCACTCGGTGGCCGTCATCGACCGCGATCCGAGCGCGTTCCGCCGGCTCGGTGCCGAGTTCCACGGGCAGCAGGTCACCGGGATCGGATTCGACCGGGACACGTTGCTGGACGCCAGGATCCGCGAGGCGCACGCCTTCGCCGCGGTGTCCTGCGGCGACAACTCCAACATCATCGCGGCCCGGGTCGCCCGCGAGCAGTTCAACGTGGAGACCGTCGTCGCCCGCATCTACGACGCCAAGCGCGCGCAGGTCTACGAGCGGCTCGGCATCCCGACCGTCGCGACCGTCCCGTGGACCACCGACCGGCTGCTCCGCGCGATCATCCCCGAGGGCCTGATCAGCGAGTGGCGCGATCCGTCCGGGCACGGTGACCATCGTCAACCTGCCGTACCACCGGCATTGGATCGGCCGGCCGCTCACCGAACTGGAGGCGGGCGTCGGCATGCACACGGCGTTCGTGGTGCGGTTCGGCAGGGGACTGCTGCCGAACCTGCAGACCGTGGTGCAGGAGGGCGACCTGATCTACGCCTCGGTGCTGTCCAAGGACATCCAGGAGGTCGCCGACAAGGCCGCGATCTCGCCGGTGGACGGCATCTGATGCGGATCGCCATCGCCGGGGCCGGATCGGTGGGGCGGTCGATCGCCGGCGAGCTGGTCGAGAACGGCCACCAGGTGATGCTGATCGACCGCGACCCAGAGGCGATCAAGCCCGAGCGGATCGAGGCGGCCGAGTGGGTGCTGGCCGACGCCTGCGAGGTCGCGCTGCTCGAGGACGCCGGGCTGCAGACCTGCGACGTGGTGATCGCCTGCACCGGCGACGACAAGGTCAACCTGGTCGTCGCGCTGCTGGCGAAGACCGAGTTCGCGGTCGGCCGCGTCGTCGGCCGGGTCAACGATCCCCGCAACGAGTGGCTCTTCACCGACGCCTGGGGGGTGGACGTCGCGGTCTCGACCCCGCGCATCCTGGCGGCGCTGGTCGAGGAGGCCGTCACGGTCGGCGATCTGGTGCGGCTGTTCACGCTGCGCCAGGGTCAGGTCAACCTGGTCGAGGTGACCCTGCCGCCGGGCACCAGCATCGCGGGCCGGCCCGTGCGCGACCTGCGGCTGCCGCGGGACGCCGCGCTGGTGACGATCCTGCGCGGCGGCCGGGTGATCGTGCCGCAGCCCGACGAGCCGCTGGAGCCGGGCGACGAGTTGCTGTTCGTGGCGTCCACCGAGGTCGAGGACGCGGTGCGCGACTCGCTGCGCTGAGCCCGGTTCAGCCGCTGGTGTCGGTCGGCTCCCCGCTCTGCGGCCGGTCGCCGCCGCCCCGCGGCCCGCCCGACGAGGGCGGTGGCGGCGGCGCTCCCCTGGCCAGCCCGCCGAGCCCCTGCCGCAGGCCCCCGCGCGGCACCCACAGCTTCGTGGTGCCGGCGACGATCCAGATCGTGGCCAGGCCGGCGACGACGAACAGCGGGAACCCCATGGCCACCCGGAACACCGCGAGCCAGCCGACCTGATCGGTGTCGTAGAGGTAGTTCTGCACCAGGTATCGCAGCGCGAATACCACCACCCAGATGAGCGTGGCGTAGTCGTAGCGGCGGACCATGCGGCGGTCGGCACGCCAGGCCGAGCCGCGCCCGTTGATGCCCTCCCAGATGACGCCGATCAGCGGCCACCGCACCAGCATCGACAGCAGCAGCGCCCCGCCGTACAGCAGGTAGCTCCAGATGCCCAGCAGGAAGTAGCCCTTCGCGCTGCCGGTGCGGTACGCGATGAACGCGGCGACGGCCACACCGAACACGCCGGCGATCGCGTTCGTGACGGGGCGCTTGCGCGCGATCCGCGCCGCGGCGATGGCGACGGCCGTGGCGATGGCCGCGCCGATCCCCCAGCCCAGCCCGCCGATCGCGTTCGCCACCACGAAGACGATCACCGGCAGCGCGGAGTCGAGCATCCCGGTGACGCCGCCCATCTGCTCCCAGATGGTGCCCTGCTTCGGGCCGTCGTCGGGCTGCTCCGCGCCGATGCGGTCGCCCATGGCCGGGTGGGCGGCGGGCACTGCTCCTGCCTGCTCGGCCGCGTCGCGGTCGACGGCGTCAGGCTCGCGCGTGCTCGTGGCACCCGATCCGTCGAGCGTTGCCGCGCTCTCCGGATGCGATCGGTCGGAGTCGACGAGATCGTCCAGGTCGAACCCGGGGTCGGGGTCGTCCGTCGCCCGCGCGGAGCCGCCGGCAGCTGGGTGCACGCCGCCCGCCGGGGCCGCGTCGCCCCGGCGTTCGTCCGGCGTCACGCGTGGACCGGCAGCAGGTCGTAGTCGGGGTTGTAGATGACCTTGATCCCGTCGCGGATGGCGACGCGGCCGCGCACCTTCACCGTGCGCCCGGGCTCGATGCCCGGGATGGACCGACGGCCCAGCCAGATCAATTGCACGCCCTCAGTGCCGTCGTACAGCTCCGCGACGAGGGTGGCCAGGGAATCGGTCGGCCGGAGGTCGACGTAGCGCAGGCGGCCGAACAGCGTCACGCGCTCGCCCTGACAGCAGACCTGACCCGCTGCGCGCCGGCCTCGTCCGCCTCGCCGGTCAACCGGTCGGCGTCGAGCTGGTCGTCGTCACTGGTCAGCCGCTTCATCCAGCCGGCGAACTTGCCGCTCATGGTTCCAGGGTAACCGCGGAACGCGCGGCCAGGACGCCCGCGATGTCCGGTGGGCGGTACCCGGGTCCCTTCAGCACCTTGCCGTCGGCGCGCCGGATCGGGCGGCCGTTCTCGTCGAGCTTCGTCATGTTCGACGCGTGCACCTCGTCCAGCACCGCGTCCAGGTCGATTCCGTACACATGGGCGGTCCCGTACGCCACATACACGATGTCGGCCAGGGCGTCCGCGACACCGGTCAGGTCCGCAGCGGCCGCCGCGGCCCGCAGCTCGCCGACCTCCTCCTCGATCAGGGCGAGCCGCAGCGCGACCTGATCGGCCCCGATGTCCGCGGTCGGGGCATCCCGGAGCGGCAGGCCGTAGACCCGGTGGAACTCGCCGACCTGGGTGTGCGCGCGGCTCGCCTCGCCCGGTGTGCGCCGCCGATCGTCGTGCCTGTCGTCGTGCGTCATGGTCGGATCCGCGTCACGCGCAGTCGACGCAGATCAGCCTGCCCCCGGCCTCGGATGCCAAGCGGCTGCGGTGCTGCACCAGGAAGCACACCGAACAGGTGAACTCGTCGGCCTGCTTCGGGATGACCTTGACGGTCAGTTCCTCGCCGGACAGGTCGGCTCCCGGCAGCTCGAAGCTCTCCGCCGTGTCCGACTCGTCGATGTCCACCACCGCGGATTGCGCTTCGTTGCGACGGGCCTTCAGTTCCTCGAGCGAATCCTCGGACGCATCCTCGGACTCGTTGCGGCGTGGGGCGTCGTAGTCAGTAGCCATCTCGTCGTGTCCTCACCCTCTTGTTGTCACCCAACTCACACCAGGCGGCCTGCCGACCGGGTCGCGCGGCAATGGTGCCGCCACAGCCGGCCGCTTTCCGCAGGTCCTCCTGAACCGCACTGTC
Source organism: uncultured Actinomycetota bacterium (assembly GCA_963829945.1). GTDB lineage: Bacteria > Actinomycetota > Actinomycetes > Mycobacteriales > Nakamurellaceae > Nakamurella. The sequence continues at coordinate 53,056 of CAWHKH010000005.1, forward strand.
GGACCCTGCGAAAGCAGGTCCTCCTGCACCGCACCGTCGGACCCTGCGAAAGCAGGTCCTCCTGCACCGCACCGTCGGACCCTGCGAAAGCAGGTCCTCCTGCAGCCCGACGTAACGTTTTGCGCCCTCACTTTGTGCCCGAGTCCGCAACCGCCCGAACCGCGTGCCATCGGCGGACCCGACGAGTGGCCGTCGCGCCTGGTCACAGGGCATCGAGCAGGGCCTCGGCCACGTCGGGCGGAGTGCCGCGCGTCGGCGCCGCGAACCCGTCGGCCGCGACCTGGGCGGTGGCAGGGTAGCCCACGCCGGCGACGCAACCCGCATCGCGGTCGGACCGGGGTGGCCCGGCGAGCCTTTACCCTGGTCCGGGAGCCCGGCAGCGATGATGTCGCTCGGGCCGATCAGAGTTCGCCGGCCGCGGATCGCGGCGGCGCAGCGCGGGTGCGCCCGTCGAACCGGCATCGAGGAGGAGTGGTCAGCGGTGAGCACCGTCGCAGCCCCCGACCGCTACCGGCGTCGCCGGTACTGGCCGGTGCTCACCGTCGTCGCGGTGCTGCTCGCCGGGTCCGCGCTCATCTGGGTTCCGATGCTCCGCCCGACGTCCGAGACCAGCGGGCTGTGCAACGCGCCCGGCCCGGCCCCCGCCACGACCGCGCCGACGACGCGCAGCTCCGCGTCGGACGCGGCGGGCACGGACGGCGCGGCTACGGACACCGCCGTCACGAACACGGGGGCGACCGACACCGCGGCGACCCCCGCGGCGGACACCGCCGTCAGCGAGACCACCGACACCACGACCAGTCAGATCATCACGGCCCTCGGCGCCTACGCCGACCACGCGACGCTCGAGGCCGTCCGGCCGGCCAACCCGTCGACGATCGCGCTGCAGGTCTTCAACGCCAGCGCGGTTCGCGGCCAGGCCAAGGCAGTGACGGACGAGCTGCGCGCCGCCGGCTTCGAGTCGATCAAGGACGGCGCCAACGACCCGCTGTACCCGGCCGCCGACCTGCACTGCGTCGCGCAGATCCGGTACGGGGCCGCCGGTTCGGCCGCCGCCCGCACCGTGCTGCTCATCGCGCCGTGCGCACAGCTCGTCCTGGACTCCCGGGTGGACGACTCCGTCGACCTCGCGCTGGGCGGCCGGTACCTCTACGACCCGGTGTCGGAGGACGTCCGCGCGGAGCTGCAGGCGATCCGCGACGCCGCCACCCCGCCGGCCGTGATCGAGGGTCAGACGGCCGCGCCGAAGCCGCTGCCGCCGATCCCGCCGCTGCCGACCGAGAACTGCGCCGTCTGATCACACCCCGGCTGATCAACCCCGGCTGATCACCAACCCCGCCCGGCCCTGATCAACCCCTGCCCGCTCCTGTCGTCGCGGACGCCGGCCCGGAGTGCCATCCGGGCGAGCCGGACAAGCCCGTCGTCAGTAGGATTTCGGCGACCCTCAACCGCGCGCCAGCAGACGCCGCGCGGGCAGGACAGGCGGGAGTGTGTGGCGTGGTCAGCATCCAGCCCGACGTGGCTTTCGGCATCGACATCGGCGGCACGGGGATCAAGGGCGGGGTCGTCGACCTGCGGGGCGGCGTGCTCGTCGGTGATCGTTTCCGGCTCGACACGCCGCAACCCTCGACGCCCCAGGCGGTGGCGGAGACCGCGGGAAAGGTCGCCGCCAACTTCGACTACGCGGGGCCGTTCGGCGTCGCATTCCCCGGCGTCGTGCTCAACGGCGTCGTGAAGACGGCGGCGAACGTCGACAAGCAGTGGATCGACACCTCGCTCGAGGCGGCCATGCGGCCCGAGCTGCCCGGCCCGGTCACGGTGCTGAACGACGCCGATGCCGCCGGCCTCGCCGAGGCCCGCTACGGCGCCGGCCGCGGCCAGCGCGGGCTCGTCATCATGGTCACCTTCGGCACGGGCATCGGCATCGCGCTGATCAACGACGGCCGGTTGGTGCGCAACGCCGAACTCGGGCACATCGAGCTCGACGGTCACGACGCGGAGAGCCGCGCGGCCGCCTCCGCCCGCGAGCGGGACGACCTCAGCTGGGAGCAGTGGGCCAAGCGCGCGTCGAAGTACCTGCGCACGCTGGAGGACCTGCTCTGGCCCGAGCTGATCATCCTCGGTGGCGGGATCTCCAAGAAGCCCGGCAAGTGGGTGCCGCTGCTGAAGAACCGGACGCCGCTCGTGGTCGCCCAGCTCATCAACAACGCCGGCATCGTCGGTGCGGCGCTGGCCGCCACCGAGGCGGCGAACGAGGCAGAGCCCGCCGAGTCCGCCGAGGACACCACCGCCCTGATGCGCGACTGACCCGCCGCGACTGACCGCATCGACCGACCCGGCGCGCCAAGACCGGCGTCGGCGACCCCGCTCGATTCGGTCGACCGGCCGGATGGCTGCGTGCGCCCGGGCGACCCCGCCCGCCTGCGGCGATGCCCCTTGCGCGGTGCCCGACGGGCCGGGGAACCCGGCCGCCACACGCGAATCGGTCGTCCCCCGGGCGTGGCCGCCGTTACACTGGAACGGTCGCTCTCCGGCAGAACACACGTTCTCCAGTTGGGTTCCACAGGATCGTTCAGCCTCGGCCGACTCTCCGACGCGTTGGGGACGGACTGCCGGTCAAGGCGGCCGAGAGGGCTCCATCGACCGGGCACCCGACAGGCGGCTCATGCAGCGAAAGGGCATCAGTGGCAGGCGCAGCATCCCCCAGCTCCACGCGATCCCGTAAGGCCTCCGCGACCTCCAGGTCCAGAAGCTCCAGGAACTCCGCGACCCCCGACCTCCCCGGCCCCGCCGGCCTGGCCGAGGCCCCTCATCCCGCCGACGCCGACACGGACGACATCGCGGCCGAGCCCAGCCCGGACGAGGTCGTTGCCGAGGAGGAGCTCATCGAGGCCGTGGCCGACGTGGAGCTGATCGAGGTCGCCGAGGAAGCCGAAGAGGTGACCGTCGCGGTGGTCGCCGCGACCACGGTCGCCGAGGACGACGAGGAGCTCGACGAGGAGGAGGCGGCCGAGGCCGGCGCCCCGGCGCCCGCCGCCGAGAAGAAGGAAGGCGAGGCCGCCGAGTCCGAGGAGTTCTCCTGGGACGACGAGGAGGAGTCCGAGGCGCTCAAGCAGGCGCGCAAGGACGCCGAGCTGACGGCGTCGGCCGACTCGGTCCGCGCCTATCTCAAGCAGATCGGCAAGGTCGCCCTGCTCAACGCGGAGGAGGAGGTCGACCTCGCGAAGCGGATCGAGGCCGGGCTGTACGCCGCGGAGCGGATCCGGCAGGTCAAGGAGGCCGGCGACAAGCTGCCCATGCAGATGGGTCGCGACCTGCGCTGGATCAAGCGGGACGGCGAGCGCGCCAAGAACCACCTGCTGGAGGCGAACCTCCGGCTCGTGGTGTCGCTGGCCAAGCGCTACACGGGCCGCGGCATGGCGTTCCTGGACCTGATCCAGGAGGGCAACCTGGGCCTCATCCGCGCCGTCGAGAAGTTCGACTACACCAAGGGTTACAAGTTCTCCACCTATGCGACGTGGTGGATCCGGCAAGCCATCACCCGCGCCATGGCCGACCAGGCGCGGACCATCCGCATCCCCGTGCACATGGTCGAGGTGATCAACAAGCTGGGCCGGATCCAGCGCGAGCTGCTGCAGGATCTGGGCCGCGAGCCCACTCCCGAGGAGCTCGCCAAGGAAATGGACATCACCCCGGACAAGGTGCTGGAGATCCAGCAGTACGCCCGGGAACCGATCTCGCTCGACCAGACCATCGGCGACGAGGGCGACTCGCAGCTCGGCGACTTCATCGAGGACTCCGAGGCGGTCGTCGCGGTCGACGCCGTGTCCTTCACCCTGCTGCAGGACCAGCTGCAGGCGGTGCTGCAGACGCTGTCCGAGCGCGAGGCCGGCGTCGTGCGGCTGCGCTTCGGCCTGACCGACGGCCAGCCCCGCACGCTGGACGAGATCGGCCAGGTCTACGGCGTCACGCGCGAGCGGATCCGGCAGATCGAGTCCAAGACCATGTCGAAGCTCCGCCACCCATCGCGGTCGCAGGTGCTCCGCGACTACCTGGAGTAGACCCGGCATTCCCCCACCTGGTCCGGCCGACGCCCGCTCGCACGGGCCGCACGGCCGCTGTCGGTGCGGTCTGGCACAGTCCGACGCATGGCCGACCTTCGCTCCGGAATCGTCATCAGCGCCGGCACCGCGCGGGAGTTCTCCGAGCTGGCCGTCGCAGCCGAGAACGCAGGCTGGGACGGCATCTTCACGTGGGAATCGGTCTGGGGCCAGGACGCGTGGGTCACGCTCGCCGTGGCCGCCATGCGCACGGAGCGGATCCGTCTCGGCACCTTGCTCACCCCGCTCCCGCGGATCCGCCCGTGGGACCTCGCCGGCCGCGCGGCGACGCTCGACAACCTGTCCAACGGCCGGGTCCAGCTCGCGGTGGGGATGGGCGCGCTGCACCCGGGGTGGCTCGCGTTCGAGCGGGACGAGGGCCGCAAGGTGCGGGCCGAGAAGCTCGACGAGGGCCTCGCCGTCTACGACGGCCTGATGCGCGGCCAGCCGTTCTCCTTCACGGGCAAGCACTACGAGGTACACCCCGTCGACTTCATGCCGCCGCCCCCGCCGGTGCAGCGCCCCCGGGTCCCTGTCTGGGTGGTCGGCGCGCACCCGTCACGGAAGTCACTGAAGCGCGCCGCCGCGTACGACGGCCTGCTGGCCACGAAGGTCGGTTTCGGCGTCGACACGCCCTTCGGTCCCGCGGATCTCGCCGACGTGGCCGGCGCGGTGCGCACATTGCGCGAGGAGGCTGGGCTGCCGTGGGACGGCTACGACGTCGTCGCCGAGGGCGTCAGCGAGCCCGGCGAGCGGGGCGACGAGGTCGTCCGGGAGTGGGTCGACGCGGGGGCGACCTGGTGGGTCGAATCGGACTGGTCGATGGGCGAGGACGCGGTGGCGCGCCACCTCGCGCGCATCGAGGCCGGACCGCCACTGGGCTGAATCGACCTAAATCGACTCGGGACGCGCGCCGGCCCCGCGATCAGCGCACGGTGTACGGGCCGGTCGACTGCGCGTGGTAGCCCTTGGCGCCGATCTCCTGGGCGAGCGGGCTGCGGTGGTCCTCCCCGGCCGCAACGGCTCGCAGGGCGCGCCGGAAGTCGTACTCGGGCCGCCAGTCCAGCGCCGCCCGGGCACGGTCGTTCACGTACACGCGGTCGATGCCCGGGAACATCCGCCAGCCCAGCGCGGCGTAGATCTCCGCACACTCCGGGAAACGGTCCACGACCACGCCCGGAAGGTCGGTGCGCGCCGCGGCCAGGTCGGCACGCGTGAGCGGCGTGGTGGCCGTGACGATGAATCGTCCGAATCCGATCGCCGGCGCCGCGACCAGCGCCCGTGCGTGCGCGCCGACCACGTCCGCGATGTCGACGCGGCGGTACAGCAGCTCGTTCACCTTCAGGTTCGCATCGGGATAGGCCGCGCGGACATCGTCCCGGTCGTCCGCCTCCGGGAAGAACCGCGACGTCCGCAGCACGACGCACGGCAGGCCGTGGTCCCGGTGCACCAGCTCGCACAGGTCTTCGGCGGCGACCTTCGTGGCGCCGTAGATGTTGCGCGGCCGCGGCACGACGTCCTCGGTGATCCACGCGGCGGGCTCGCCGGGCGGCGGCTCGAGCGCCCTGCCGAACGCGCTGGTGGTACTCGTGAACACGAACCGGTCCGCGCCCGCCGCGACGGCCTCCTCGAGCAGCACCAGGGTGCCGATCACGTTGGTGTCGACGAAGTCCCGGCGCTGGTTCGACCCGACATGCGGTTTGTGCAGCGTCGCCGGATGGACGACGGCCTGCACGCCGGACAGCGCGTCCCTGACCAGCTCGCGGTCGGTGACGGAACCGACGACGTCGGTGGTCGGGGCGGCGAGCACGTCGAGCCCGAGCACGTCGTGACCCTGTGCGCGCAGCACCGTCACCAGGGCGTCGCCGAGATGTCCCGAGCTGCCGGTGACGAGGATCCGCATGGCCGGAACACTAATTCGCGTGCTCTCACCCGGGGTGGGTGACGTCGCCCGGGGGCCCATGGCCGACACTGCTGTGCGGACCGGGAGGTGTACATGGGACAGGTCGTCGTGGTGGGGGGCGGGATGGCCGGTGCGGCCTGCGCATCGGAGCTCGGCGAAGAAGGGCGTCGACGTGGTGCTCGTCGACCGGGACGAACTACCTGCAGTTCCAGCCGCTGCTGTACCAGGTCGCGAGCTCGCAGCTGCCCGCCGAGGACGTCGCCCGGCCGCTCCGGACGGTCTTCGCGGACGATCCCGGCGTCGACGTGCGTACGGCCGCCGCGACCGCGATCGACTTCGCGGCCCGCCGCGTCGATCTCGCCGACGGGCGAGAGCCTGGTCGCCGACCAACTGGTGCTCGCCGCCGGCTCCCAGCCGAATTTCTTCGGCGTGCCCGGTGCGCGCGAATACGCTTTTCCGCTGTACTCGGTGCCCGACGCCGTGCGGCTGCAGCGGCACCTCGGCGCGCAGCTCAGGGCGCACCTGCTCCCCACGGCCGGTGGGACGCCGGATCCCGCGCCCGATGCGGCGCCCGCTGCCTGCGCCCGCGGCCACGCTGTCGGTGATCGTCGTCGGCGGCGGGCCGACCGGCGTCGAGACCTCGGGCGCGCTCGGTGAGCTCTTCGGCGACCTGAAACGCGCCGGGCGGCTGCGGCGAGTCCACGTCCATCGAGCATCGGTCGATCACGGCAAGGCCCTGCTGGGGCCGTTTTCCGAGCGAGCCCACCGAGTACGCGCACGACAAGCTGACCGAGATGGGCGTGACGATCACGTTCGGCGTCGCCGTGACCGAGGTCGGCCGACCGGGCGACGCTGTCCGACGGCAGCACCCTGGACAGCGACACGGTCATCTGGGCCGGCGGCGAGTCCGCCTCGGCGATCGCCGCGGGCACCGGCGGCAAGCCGGGGCGCGGCGGCCGGATCGACGTCGCGCCGGACCTGTCCGTCCCGGGTTTCGACGGCGTGTACGCGGTCGGCGACGTGGCGAACATCCCCGACCGGACCGGGCACGAGCGCTCCCGCAGCTCGGCTCCGTCGCGCAGCAGTCGGGACAGTGGGCAGCCGGCAACATCGTCGCCGAGCGACGAGGGCCGATCGACCACGCCGTTCCACTACCGGGACAAGGGGATCATGGCGATGATCGGCCGCAACGCCGCGGTCGCCGAGATCGGCCCGCACCGCCATCAGCTCGACGGGCCCGATCGCCTTCTGCGCCTGGCTCGGGCGTGCACGCCGATCCTGCTCAGCGGCGCGCACAGCCGGGTCGACGCATTCCTGAACTGGGCCGACGACTACTTCCACCACGACCGGGCCGCCGACTCGAGCTCGAGGGCACCCCCAGCCGCATCGCCTGGTCCGACGACCCGGCGGACCGCCCGATCATCGACCCGCGATCTGGTCGACGAGGCGCGCTCCGCGCACTGACCGTCGACCGACGAGCCGGCCGACCGTACCCAATCGAGGGGCATCAGCATGACCGAGCAGCGCGGACCTCCCGACGATCGTCGAGGGCATCGACCTGGCAGAGGCCGCATCGCCCGAGACGCCCGAGCAGCCGTTCACAAACGCCGACGCCGACAAACCCGGCACGGCCGAGCGTCTCCGGCATCGCCGAGGCGGACAGCCGCGAGACCCCCTGGCGCGACTGGGGACCGTACCTGTCCGAACGGGCCTGGGGCACCGTGCGCGAGGACTACAGCGCCGACGGCGACGCGTGGTCGTTCTTCCCGCACGACCACGCCCGGTCCCGGGTGTACCGCTGGAACGAGGACGGGATGGCCGGGTTCTGCGACGAGACGCAGAACTGGTGCCTGTCCCTCGGGCTCTGGAACGGCGTCGACCCGATCCTCAAGGAGCGGATGTTCGGCCTCGCCGGGCCGCAGGGCAATCACGGCGAGGACGTCAAGGAGTACTGGTGGTACCTGGACGGGACGCCGACCCACTCCTGGAACACCTGGCGCTACCACTACCCGCAGCGCGAGTTCCCCTACGGCGGAACTGGTCGCCGAGAACGCCCGGCGCGGCAAGCTCGACCCGGAGTACGAACTGGTCGACACCGGCGTCTTCGACGAGGACCGCTACTGGGTCGTCACCGTCGACTACGCCAAGGGTGCGCCGCGGGACCTGCTGATGCGGATCACCGTCGAGAACGCCGGGCCGGCAGGAGGCGACACTGCACGTGCTGCCGACGCTCTGGTTCCGCAACACCTGGTCATGGGGGTACGACGACCACCCGAAGCCGACGCTGCGAGCTGGACGGGCAGCCGGATCGTCGGGAGCCACTCCAGGTCGGGCCCGTTGGTGCTCGTCGGTGACGGCGACCCGGAGGCCCTGTTCTGCGAGAACGAGACGAACAATGGCCCGGCTGTTCGGCGGCGAGAACGGCACGCCCTACCCCAAGGACGGCATCAACGACCACGTCCTGCACGGCGCCGCCACCGTCAACCCGCTGAACGAGGGCACGAAGGCGGCGCTGCACTACACGGTGACGGTTCCGCCGGGCGAATCGACGACGATCAGGGTGCGGATGGTCGGCGTGCCGCACCCCGCGATCGACGCCGACCCGACTGGCGCCGAGCGTCGAGCCGATCGACGCTGGGCGCGGGATTCGACGACGTGGTCGCGACCCGGCAGCAGGAGGCCGACGACTTCTACGCGTCGGTGATCCCGGCCGCACACGCCCGTCGCGGAGGCCGCGGTCGCCCGGCAGGCGTTCGCCGGGCTGCTGTGGGGAAAGCAGTTCTTCCACTACGACGTGAAGCGCTGGCTCGCCGGCGATCCCGGCCAGCCGCCGCCGCCGCCGGGCCGCGGCGCCATCCGCAACGGCGGACTGGCAGCACCTGAACAACCACGAGGTCATCCTGATGCCCGACCCGTGGGAGTACCCGTGGTTCGCGGCGTGGGACCTGGCCTTCCACTGCGTGACGCTCGCGCACATCGACCCGGAGTTCGCCAAGGCGCAGCTCGTCCTGCTGCTGCGCGAGTGGTACATGCATCCCGAACGGGCAGATCCCGGCCTACGAGTGGAACTTCTCCGACGTCAACCCGCCGGTGCACGCGTGGGCGGCGATCAGGGTCTTCGAGATCGACGGCCGCACGGACTTCACCTTCCTGGCCCGGATCTTCCACAAGCTGCTGATGAACTTCACCTGGTGGGTCGACAACAAGGAGCACGGCGGCAACAACCTGTTCCAGGGCGGGTTCATGGGCCTGGACAACATCGCCCCCCTCGACCGGTCGACCCTGCCGCCGGAGGAGGGGTACCTGGAGCAGGCAGACTCCACCGCCTGGATGGCGATGTACGCCCTGGACCTGCTCGACATGGCGCTGCGGCTGGCGCGTGCACAACCGGTCCTACGAGGACGTGGCGACGAAGTTCTTCGAGCACTTCCTGGCCATCGCCGGCGCCGCGAACACCGCCGGCCTGTGGGACGACGAGGACGCGTACTTCTACGACGTGCTGCACCTGGCGAACGGCAGCGACATGCCGATCAAGGTGAAGTCGCTGGTCGGCCTGGTGCCGATCAGCGCGGCGCTGGCCTACGACCGGCGTGTCGACGTGCGGCAGCTGCCGGACTTCCGGGAACCGTGCCGAGTGGTTCCTGCTCAACAATCCGGAGTACCTGCGGCTCTTCCACATGCGGGACATCGGCGGCATCCGGCACCGGCTGCTGGCGCTGGTGCCGCCCGGACGGCTGGTCCGGATGCTGGACAACGTCTTCGACGAGTCCGGCATGCTCTCGCCGATACGGCATCCGGGCGATCTCGGCCTGGCACCGCGAGCACCCGTTCAGCGTCCGGGTCGGCGGGTCGGCTGTCGACGGTCGACTACGAGCCGGCCGAGTCGACCACGAACCTCTTCGGCGGCAACTCCAACTGGCGCGGCCCGATCTGGATGCCGCTGAACGTGCTGCTGATCGAGGCGATGCGCGACTACGACCGGCTGGCGCCCGGCGAGTTGACGGTCGAATACCCGGCCGGATCTGGCAGCCGGATCTCGATCAGCGCCGCGGCGGAGGACATTTCGCACCGGCTGCTGTCGATCTTCCTGCCGGACGGGAACGGCCGCCGGCCGGTGTACGGCTGGTACGACCTGCTGGCCACCGACCCGCGATGGAAGGACAACATCCCCTTCCACGAGTACTTCCACGGCGACACCGGCATGGGCCTCGGCGCCGCGCACCAGACCGGCTGGACCGCGCTGGTCGCGCACCTGGTGATGACCGTGCCGCCCCCGGCGCCCGCCCCCGGGGCACCGCCCGAACCCGACCCGGGGACGGAGTCCGGGCCAGGGCACTGACCGGCCGCCGTTAGGCTGACCGCCGATCACCGTTCGCCCGCCCGCACCGGGCGTGGCGCACACCTGACGACGGAAGGCGGGACCGAGTTGAAGGCCGTGCGCAAGGTGGCGATGCTGACCGCTGGCGGATTCGCGCCGTGCCTGTCGGCGGCGCTGGGCGGCCTGATCGAGCGCTACACCGAGCTCGCCCCCGAGGTGGAGATCATCGGGTACCGGCACGGCTACCAGGGCCTGCTCACCGGCGACTACTTCACCGTCACGCCTGCGGTGCGCGCCCGCGCGCGGCTGCTGCCGCAGCTCGGCGGCTCCCCGATCGGCAACTCCCGGGTCAAGCTCACCAACGAGAAGGACCTGGTCAAGCGCGGCCTCATCGAGCAGGGCCAGGAGGGCCTGCGGGTGGCCGCCGAGCGGTTGACGGCCGACGGGGTCGACGTGCTGCACACCATCGGTGGGGACGACACCAGTACCACCGCCGCCGATCTCGCGGCCTACCTGCGGGACAACGGCTACGAGCTGACCGTCGTCGGGCTGCCCAAGACCGTCGACAACGACATCGTTCCGGTCAGGCACTCGCTGGGTGCCTGGACGGCCGCCGAGCAGGGCGCACAGTTCGCCAGGAACATCCTCGCCGAGCACAACGCGAACTCCCGGATGTTGATCGTGCACGAGATCATGGGCCGCAACTGCGGGTGGCTGACCGCGGCGACCGCTGCCGCGTACGACCGCTGGTGGAAGACCCAGCGCTGGCTCCCCGAGTTCGGGCTCGACAAGCAGGCCTGGTCGATGCACGCCATCTACCTGCCGGAGGCCAGCCTGGACCTGGAGTCGGAGACGATCCGGCTGAAGAAGGTGATGGACACCGTCGGGAACGTGAACATGTTCATCTCCGAGGGCGCCGGGCTGGACAGCATTCTTTCCGACATGCGGCAGGCGGGCGACGAGATCCCGCTCGACCCGTTCGGCCACGTCAAGCTCGACATGATCAATCCCGGCAACTGGTTCGCCAAGCAGTTCGCGAAGCGGCTCGGCGCCGAGAAGGTGCTGGTGCAGAAGTCCGGCTACTTCGCCCGCTCCGCCCCCGCCGACGAGACGGACCTGCTGCTGATCAAGTCGATGACCGACTACGCCGTGGGCTGCGCGCTGCGCGGCATGTCCGGGGTCGTCGGGCACGACGAGGAGCAGTCGGACCAGCTGCGGGCCATCGAGTTCGAGCGGATCAAGGGCGGCAAGAAGTTCGACCTCGACCAGGACTGGTACGTGCAGCTGCTGGACGGCATCGGCCAGCCACGGATGCCCGTCTCCGCCTGACCCGCGCCCCGACACCCCGCGGCTGGTCCGCCCGTCGGGCGCGACTGCCATCGGCTCGACGCCGAACCCGGCGGAATTCGGGCAGACAGACGCCCGTCCGTGCGGCAGGCTCCCCGGGTGAGTTCCTCGACGCCAGCGCCCGCGCTGCCCCCGCTGCCGGTCTTCGACCTGTCCCCGCCGACCAGGACGACATCCTCGAGCTGGACGGGTCCGCCTTCGGCTTCGACGCCCCGCGCGACTTCCTGGAGCGACTGATCCTGCCGCAGCTCGAGTTCGACCGGTTCGTCGGTGCGAGGGATCCGGACAACGGCAACGTGCTCGTCGGCACCGGCTGCATCTTCTCCAAGCACCTGACCTTCCCCGGCGGCGCCGTGCATCCGGTGGCCGGGGTCAGCTGGGTCGGCGTCCGGCCCGGCTGGCGGCGCCGCGGGCTGCTGCGCGGCATCATCGACCAAGCAGCTGCAGGACCTGCACGACGACGGCCGCGAGGCGGTCGCCCTGCTCACCGCGAGCGAGGCGGCGCTCTACCCGCGGTTCGGCTACGGCCTCGCCGTCCGCCGCGGCCGGCTCGAGCTCGTGCAGGGCTCGGCGCTCCGCCCGGACGTGCGCACCGACCCGGTGTACGAGACCAGCCCGGAGCGGGCGCACCCGCGCGTCAAGGCGCTGCACGCGCGGGTCGCGCCGACGATCCCGGGGTACCTGGCGCGCCCGGAGTCGTTCTGGCTGATGCGGCTGTCCGACCACGACGAGATCCGGCGGGGCGCCTCGCACCGCCGGTTCGCGCTGCATTCGGACGGATACGTGAGCTACCGCCTCAAGTCCGACTGGAACGAGCGCGGCCCGGCCTACACCCTGCTGCTGGACGAGATCTGCGCGGCGACGCCGCGGGCACACGCGTCGCTCTGGCAGTACCTGCTCGCCATGGATCTGGTGCGCGCCATCGAGTACAACATGTACTGGCTCGACGACCCGCTGCCCGAGCTGCTTCTCGACGTCAGGGCGGCGAACCTCACGAGTGCGGACCACATCTGGGCCCGCATCGTCGACCTCGACCGGGCGATCCCGCAACGCACCTACTCCGCCGGTGCCAGGGTCCGCGTGCAGGTCGCCGACGCGGTCTGCCCCTGGAACGTCGGAACCTGGGAGCTGGTCCTGGGTCCCGACGGCGGCACGGCGACGCGGACCGGCGAGAAGGCCGAGATGTCGCTGGACGTCGTCGATCTCGGCGCCTGTCTGCTTGGCGGGACGCCGCTGGCGCGACTCGCCGCGGCCGGTCGGGTCGAGGGCGAGCCGGCGGCCGTCGCCGCCCTGGACCGCGCCATGGCGACGCCGCTGGTCCCGTGGTGCCCCGAGGGATTCTGAGACCGACCGCGGGCATCGGCGCCGGAGCGGTGCCGGGTCCCGGCATCGGGCATGCTGACGCTGTGCAGCCGACCGACCCGCCGCGTCGACGTCGCCGCGCCGCGCGCCGCGCGGCCGGACCCCCACGGCCCGACGACGTCGCGAGCCCGCCCGACGCCGTCGATCCGGCGGACGCGGCCGCCCGCGTGCCCACCGGCCCGTCGCCGTCGCCCGCCGCCGCGCCGCACGTGCAACCGCACGGCACACCGGGTTCGCCCGCGGGCCATCCCGCGCCGCCGACCGGCGGACCGCCGGGGCCGTCCACGGGCGGATCCGCGCCGGGCGGGCACGGCGAGCGCGGCCGGCGCTCGCGTTCGGGCCGGGACGACGCCTCCGAACGCTCGCTGCGCTCGCTGGTCACCACCCGGAGCACTCAGGTCAGCCCGACCGCGGCGCTCCGGGCGCGCGAGGTGGCGCTCCCGTCCGCGGACGACCTGGCCGATGCGGAGCGGGACGTGGTGCTGGTGCGCCGGCACTATGTCCCGCCGACCGCGCTGGCCGCCGGCCGTCGCCGGGATCGCCCGGACCGTCGTCCGGAGCGCGGGGATCGATCGCCGGATCCATCCGGGGACCGCGCGTCGGACCGGGCGGAGGAGCGTGCCGCTGCGGATCCGTCGCAGGACGGCCCCGGGGTGGGAGCGGGCCCATCGGACGGCTGACGGCGGGCTGCCGAGTCTGCGACTCAGCCCACCGACACGCGCGGGTCTGGCCCGGTCAGGGCACCACCAGCACGGGGAACTTCTGCCGGGCCACGACGGCCCGGGAGACCGATCCGGACGCGATCCGGTGCAGGACGTCGGCGAAGCCCGAGTGCCGCTTGCCGACGACGACGCAGGCGGCGTCGCGCTCCTCGGCGATCCGCACCAGCTCGGCGCCGGCCTCGCCGGTGGTGGACAGCAGTTCCCAGTGCACGCCCGCCAGGTCACCCGACGACGTGAGGTCCCGCACGAGCGCGGCCTCCACGGCGTCCTCGGCCGCGTCGTTCGCGCCGACCTCCTCCGGGATGGGCACGTAGCCCTCCACCATCGGCATCGCGCGCCGCCGCACGTGCACCAGCAGCAGCTGCTTGCCCATCACCTGGGCCAGGAACACGGCGGCCCGCAGCGGCCGGCCGCACGCGGTGGCGTCATCGACCCCGGCAACGATGGGGCCGGCGCGCATGTCGCGCGGCAGCGGCACGCCGGGCGGGGACACGAGCGCGGGCTTCTCGGGACGCGGAACGGGTTCAAAAGCCGGTTGCGCACTCATCGATGCCTCCGCGAGGTCGCCCTTGGTTCACGCCAACCGTCACCGTCAACGGTGGCACAAACGGAGCACGGTGCGAGCACCGGCGCACAACGGTTGGATACACCCCACGCGACCGGCGCGGGGCGGTCCGGCGGCGACCGCCTCGTACCGGATGCTCAGACCGCCCGCGGGTCCTCGGTCCGGGTGCGCTTGAGCTCGAAGAAGTGCGGGTACTTCGCCAGGCTCCTGGCCGCGTCCCACAGCTCGCCGGCGTCGTCGGGAGCGGGCACCCGGGTCATCACGGGTCCGAAGAAGCCGATGCCGTCGACGTGGATGGTCGGCGTGCCGACGTCATCGCCGACCAGCGCCATGCCGCGCTGGTGGCTCTCCCGCAGCGCCTTGTCGTGGTCGGTGCTGTTCGCGGCGTCGGCCAGCTCGGCGGGCAGCCCCAGTTCGTCGAGGGCCTCGCGGATCACCAGGTCGCGGTCCTCGATCCTCCGGTCGTGCAGACGCTCGCCCATCGCCGTGTAGAGCGGGAGCAGGACCTCGTCTCCGAACGTCTCCGCGGCCGCGATGCACACCCGTACGGGTCCCCAGGCGGTCTCCAGCCGCCGGCGGTAGTCGGCGCTGATGTCCCGGTTCTCGTTGAGGATCGCGAGGCTCATGACGTGGAACCGCACATCGACGTCGCGCACGTCGGCGACCCTCGAGCATCCAGCGCGACGTCACCCACGCGAACGGGCAGATGGGGTCGAACCAGAAGTCGACGCTGGTCGCACCAGGCGTGAAAGCCGCCGCGCCCTGCTCCCCGTCGACGGTCTCGAGCTCAGCCGTGGTCATCGCACTCCTCATCCGGATTTATTTCGTCTTGCTCACCGTCTTGACCAACACATGATCCGGTAAGTTGTTCCCCGGCGGCCGCCGACCAGCGGCCGCCGGCACGTGTTCGAGAACACAGCGGCGCCGTCCCCGGACGGGCCGGAACCGGTCCGCGCACGGCGCGCGGCGCTTCTTCGAGTGGAGTCGGGAGGACGTTCATGTCGCAGGGGCCCAACCTCACCCGCGAGCAGGCCACCGAGCGCTCGGCGACCATCACACCAGCGCATACGAGATCGCCATCGACCTCACCGACGGCGCCGGCGGCCCGGGCGAGAAGACCTTCGCGACCGTGAGCCGGCTGCGGTTCTCGGCGTCGCCCGGCGCGTCGCACGTTCATCGACTTCGTCGGCGACGGCATCGCCACGGCCACCCTGAACGGCGTCGAGCTGGACGTCGGCGCCTGGACGCCCGACCGGCGGTCTGCCGCTGCCACGGCCTGGCCGCGGACAACGAGCTCGTCGTCGAGGCCGTCGGCCTCTACACCAACACCGGCGAGGGCCTGCACCGGTTCGTCGATCCGGTCGACGGCGCCGTCTACCTGTACTCGCAGTTCGAGACCGCCGACGCCAAGCGGCTGTTCGCCTGCTTCGACCAGCCCGACCTGAAGGCGACGTTCACCTTCACCGTGACCGCCCCGGCCGACTGGCAGGTGGTGTCCAACGGCGCGACGGCGTCCACCGAGCCCGGGCCGTCCGGCGCGACGGTGCACCGGTTCGCCACCACCGAGCCGATGAGCACCTACGTCACCGCGCTGATCGCCGGGCCGTACCACGTCGTCCGGGACCACCACGACGGCATCGACCTCGGCATCTTCTGCCGGTCCACGCTGGCCGAGCACCTCGACGCCGACCGGCTGTTCACCGAGACCAAGCAGGGCTTCGACTTCTTCCACGCCGCCTTCGGCGTGCGGTACCCGTTCGGCAAGTACGACCAGCTGTTCGTGCCCGGAGTTCAACGCCGGCGCCATGGAGAACGCCGGGGCGCGTCACCTTCCGCGAGGAGTACGTCTTCCGGTCCAGGGTCACCCGGTACCTGTACGAGCGGCGCTGCGAGACGATCCTGCACGAGATGGCGCACATGTGGTTCGGCGACCTGGTCACCATGCGCTGGTGGGACGACCTCTGGCTGAACGAGTCGTTCGCCACCTGGGCGTCGGTGGTCGCGCAGGTATCGGCCACCGAGTACACCTCGCCTGGACGACGTTCGCGAACGTCGAGAAGTCCTGGGCCTACGTCCAGGACCAGCTGCCGTCGACCCACCCGATCGCGGCCGACATGGTCGATCTGGCCGCGGTCGAGGTGAACTTCGACGGCATCACCTACGCCAAGGGCGCCAGCGTGCTCAAGCAGCTCGCCGCCTACGTCGGGTACGAGGAGTTCCTGACCGGGCTGCGCGCGTACTTCAAGGCGCACGCGTTCGGCAACGCCACGCTGGAGGACCTGCTGTCGGCACTGGAGGAGACCTCCGGCCGCGACCTGCACGCCTGGGCCGGCGGCCTGGCTGCAGACCACCGGGCTGAACACGATGAGCGCCGACTTCGACCGCCGACGATGTCCGGGCTGATCACCCGGTTCGAGGTGGTGCAGTCCGGCGCCGAACCGGGCGCCGGCGAGCTCCGGCCGCACCGGCTGGCGGTCGGCGTGTACGACCGCGACGACGACCGGCGCGCTGGTCCGCACCCACCGGGTCGAGCTGGACGTGGTCGAGGAGCGCACCGCGGTGCCTGAGCTGGTCGGCGTCGCCCGCGGGGCGCTGGTGCTGCTCAACGACGACGACCTGACCTACTGCAAGGCGCGGCTGGACCCGGACGTCGCTGGCGCACCGCGATCGACGACATCGCCGACGTCGCCGAGTCGCTGCCGCGAACCCTGCTGTGGTCGGCGGTCTGGGAGATGACCAGGGACGGCCTGATGCGCGCCCGGGACTTCGTCGCGCTGGCCGTGCGCGGGCTGGTCCGCGAGGACCAGATCGGCGTGCTGCAGCGGGTGCTCGCCCAGCTCCAGGTCGCCGTGTCGTCCTACGCCGAGCCGGGATGGGCGGCGGCAGACCGGCTGGCCGGCGGTCGCGGCCGCGCTGCCGGAACTGGCCGTCGACGGCCGAGCCCGGCAGCGACACCCAGCTGGCCGCCGTGCAGGCGCTCGCCGGGCGCCCGGCTCGACGACGACGAGCTCGCCGAGATCGCCGGCTGGCGCGACGGTTCGGCGCCGTTGGCGGGCCTGACGGTGGACACCGACCTGTCCTGGACCCTGCTGGGTGCGCTGGTCGCGCACGGCGCGGCGGGCGACGCCGAGATCGACGGCTGCCGCGGCGGCCGACTCGACCGCCTCCGGCGAGCGCCGCGCCACCCAGGTGCGCGCGCTGCTGCCCGACGGCCGAGAACAAGGCGGCCGTCTGGGAGCGGCTGATCGACGACGACGGGATGGCCAACGCCTTGCAGGACGCCGCGATCGCGGGCTTCTCCCACCCCGCGCAGCGGCACTTGTTCGGCGCCGTTCATCGAGCAAGTACTTCGACGAGGTCGCCGGCGTCTGGGAGCGCCGCTCGATCGAGGTCGCGCAGAAGGTGGCGGTCGGACTGTTCCCGCGCTGGGCCATCGAGCAGCGAACCGTCGACCTGGCGCTCGACTGGGAGGCGGCCGGATCATCCGACCGCGTTGCGCCGCCTGGTGTCCGAGGGCCGGGCCGGGATCGAGCGATCGCTGCGGGCGCGCGCCGCCGACGACGGCGCCGGCGCCGCGTGAGCCGGCGCCGCGACTACCAGGTGGAGCGTCGGGCAGCGTGCCGGCCTGGTCGGCCAGGATGCGGACGCCGGTGACCAGGGCCCCCGGCGATGTCGCCGTCGCTGCACGACGCGACGACGGCCAGCACCGCCAGCCGGGCGGCCCGGTCGGTGATCCGCCGGCGGCCTCGGCCCGGTGACGACCTCGACCACCCGCTGGCCCGGCGACACCGCGAGCAGCACCGCACTCGGGGCGTCGCCGCCCAGGCCCGACAGCAGGCTCTCCGCCGTGGCTCTCGTGTTCTGCCCGAGATCGCCCAGGTAGACCGAGAACCGCAGGCCGGTGAAGCGTTCCGCCTCGCGGATCACGTCGTCGAGCAGCTCGAGCTGGGTCGTGGTGAGCGCCGGGTCGGCCTCGCCGAGCGGACCGCAGTGCGGCGCCAGGAAGGATGCGGAATCCACCGTCGCGAGCGCGGCGGAGTGCTCCGTCACGTGATCTGTCGCGTCACCAGCTGCCACGTGCGCCACCTCGCGTCGCACCCGACGTCACCATGCCGGACGCGACGACCGGCTGGTCGCCGGCCCACCACTGCGGCGGATGTTCCCAGGATGTCCCGGGCGGTAGCGGGCGCGCCGCTTGGCCCGGCCGGGGACGTAGACGAACAGGGCGATCAGCCCGTAGAGCGCAGCCGGCGCGACCGACGAACACGAGCGATCGTCTCGATGATCGTCACAGCTGATCACGGTATCCGACGACGCGGCCGATGGCGCCCCGGGCCGCCCCACCGTCAGGGCGCGTCGCCGGCGGAGCCCGGAACGCCCGGCTCGATCGTCAGGAAGGACCGCGCCGCGACCGCGACGACCAGCACGATCACCGCGCCGGCGAGCACGAACACCGTGGGCACGCCCGACCGTTCGCCCACGAGGCCGCCCAGCGCGGCGCCGACCGGGGTGAACCCCCAGGCGGCGACGCGGAACGCGCTGGACACCCTGGCGATCATGTCGTGCGGCGTCTGCCGCTGCCGGCGGGAGGCGATCAGCACGTTGAACGTGCCGCCGGCCAGGCCCATCACCGCGTAGGACAGCCAGGCCACCCACGGCACCGGCGCGAGGCCGAGGGCCAGCATGGTGACCCCGATCCCGAACCGAGCCACCACCAGCACCTGCCCGCCGCGGAAGCCGGTTCCACGAGCCGCGGGATGAGCGCGGCGGCCGCGAGGATGCCGATCGAGTACGCCGCCAGCAGCGTCGGGTAGAACGGCCTCGGACAGGTCCAGCGACTGCGTGGCGTACACCACCAGCACCGCGTCGGTCGCCGCGTTGGCGGTGGCCATGATCGCCACGGTGACGACCAGCACCCGCAGCACGGGATCGCCGACGACGCGGGCCAGGCCCGCCCGCACCTGGGCGAACGCGCCCGGGCTCGGCCCGCGGTCGGTGATGCCGGCGGCCGTCGCGGTCGGCGTGCCGCTCAACACCGTGCCGACCGGTTCCGCCCGCCCGGTTCCGGCCGCGGCGGCGGGCGCGGAAGGTGCTGAACGCGGCGGCGGCCGCGAACAGGAAGCAGGCGGCGGAGAGCGCGAACGGCAGCCAGGGCGCGACCACGAACAGCACGCCGGCCACCAGCGGGCCGGCCAGGTCGAGCGCGACGGTCTCGACGGTGACGAAGCGGGCGTTCGCCCGCTCCAGTTGCGCCTGCGGCACGCCCCGCACGAGCAGCGACTGCGCGGCGCCGTCCGCGAACGTCTCGGCCGACGTGATGGCGAACGCCGACCACGCAGAGCACGGCGATGCTCGCCCCGCCCGCCGCGGCGACGCCGGCCAACACCGCCGTCAGCACCGCCCGGGTCAGGTGCGCCACGACCATGACGCGCGCCGGGTTCCACCGGTCCACCAGGGCGCCGGCCGGGACCGCCACGAGCGAGCCAGGGCAGCGTCGCAGCGACGGCGACCAGGGCAACCGCCCCCGGGGACGGATCGATGGTGACGGCGAGCAGGGGCAGCGCGACGATGCGCAGCCCGTCGCCGCTGAGCGAGCCGGCCCACGCCACGATCAGGCGCTGGAAAGAGGAGGGAAGCGGCGGCCGGCCGACGTCCTCCCGAGCCACGGACCGCATCCTCTCTCCGGACCGCCGGTGACCGTCGGACGGGCGACGCGGGGGCAGTTGGCGGATCGATTGTCCGCCTCTCACCCACCATGTCATACGCTTCGAGGACTTCGTGGGGTCGGGCGGACGAGATCACTCGACCGGGAGGATGACCGGGGGTCGGCTGCAGGTATCCGGGGCGGCTGCTGCGCGGTCCTGGTGGTGTCCCCGTCGCCGCGCCGCGGCGGCGGGGAACGCGGCCGCGCGGGGGCACACGCACAGTGCCCGCGGGCGCGGTCCGACCGCGCGATCCACGGCGCTCCCGCCGCGTACGCCGCGTGATTCGCGGTCGTTCCACTGGGTGGAACGCTCCTTCGGGTGAATCCGATCACGCTATTGGGTGCAGTCCAATAGAGTGATAACACCCGTTTACCTGAGTTTGACCCCCGATGTTTGGCTCACGGCCAGCCGAGTCGCTACTTCGCGTGACAGCTGCTGTGGGCCATTCAGGGAACCCCGAAAACGAGGACCTATATTTGACTGGCCGAGCCAAGCTGTAACGAAATCCCACATGCATTGTCACCTAACAGCTTTGGAAAGGCAAGACCCACTTCCGAGCCGCTCGGGAAGGGTCTGTCGATCCCCTGATCGCCCCAGACCTCGGCCGCATCGGCCACCTGGAACCTGCCATCCCCCTGGGATGAATCTGACTAAGGAGCTCCTCATGCACGCTGTTCGTGGAACCCGCATCGGCCGCGGCACCCGCATCGGCCGCGGCACCCGCATCGGCCGCGGCACCCGCATCGGCCGTGGTACCCGCATCGGCTGACGCATTCTCTGCGGCGAGGCCGCCGCACGCACATCCCGGAGGGGATCCCTCGCGGACCGCCGGAACACGAAACGGCACAGCCTCACTCATCCGAGTGAAGAAGAACACAGGGCGTGACGCGGCAGCGCGGTGGCCCGCGGCCTGGCGGCGGACTGTCAGGCGGCGAGAGGCAGCCAGGGCTCCCAGGCAGGATCGGTGTCGTCCAGGGACCACAACCGACCGAGCGTGATCCGACGGGGCGCCGCCGGTCGGAAGGACAGGGTCCAGCCGAGATCGTCGAGCAGGCGATCCGCCTTCCGCGCGTTGCATCGCGCACAGCACGCCACGCAGTTCTCCCAGGAATGCTTGCCACCCCGGCTCTTCGGCAGCACGTGGTCGATCGTGTCGCCCTTGCCGCCGCAGTACGCACACCGCCGCTGGTCCCGGCGCAGGATGCCGGCGCGGGTGACCGCGGGTGCGCTCTGGAACGGCACCCGCACGTACCGGCGGAGCCGCACCACCGACGGCACCGAGACGGCCAGGGACGGCGACCGGATCACGGTCGAGTTCTCTCGCTCCACCACGCACTCGGCCTTGCCGGCGACGACCAGCACCAGCGCGCGCCGCCCGGTGACCACCGCGAGCGGTTCGTGGCTGGCGTTGAGCAGCAGCACGCGGACCAGGGCGACCACCCCGATGCTGCCGGCCACGATCGGTGACCCGTGTGCGCCACCGACCCCGGAAGCGCCCCGCACGCCGATCGATCCCCCGGGCACCGGCGAGATCATCGACGGCGCAAGCGATGCCGACACTGCGACGGCGGGGCCGGGATGCTCGGCGCGGTGCCCGTGGTGGGCCCGGCGCACCGGCGTCGGGCGCCGGCCGGCGTGTCCGGCGTCGTCCATCCACCACCTCCGGTCGCACCGGCCGATGCAGCCGCCCCGGTCGCGCGGTTGCTGTCGATCTGGGTCACATCGGGCGTTTCACGTGCCAGCACGAGGGTAACCCGCGGATCCGCGGCGACCCGCCCGGCCCGCCGGGCCGCGGCCGTCCCCAGCGCGACCGAACCGGGGTCGGGTCGCTCCCGCCGCGGAACCACCGCGCCTGCCGGTACCGCGCTCGCCGACCCGGCCGTGCGGACTGACTACCGTAGGGCGCGACCATCCCGGACGGGCCGCCCGCCGGGCCGCGCATCCGTGCTGGCACCCGACCAACACCTTGGAGACGACCGCCGTGAACGCCCCGGAGTGCGCGAGCGACACGGGCTCGTTCTGCCACTGGGTCTGGGACGTCACCGGAGCCGATTGGCTGGCCGCGCACGCGGACGGCTTCGTCGGGGGCCTGATCAGCATCGTGCTGACCCTGCTCATCGCCTGGCTCATCCGGTTCCTGGTGTACCGCGCGATCGACCGGCTGACGGCGCTCACCGCGGGCGGGCAGACCCCCAAGATGCTGCGGCCGCTCAAGACGACGGCCAGCAAGGCCCTGCCCCGCGGGCTGTCCGCGGAGCGCCGGCGGCAGCGCGCCCTCGCGATGGGCTCGCTGCTGAAGTCGATCACCTCGTTCACCATCGCCGCCGTCGTGCTGATCATGATCCTCGGCGAACTCGGCGTGGACGTCGCGCCGCTGCTCGCGTCGGCCGGGATCGTCGGCGTCGCACTGGCCTTCGGCGCGCAGAATCTGGTGAAGGACTTTCTCGCCGGCATCTTCATGACCCTCGAGGACCAGTACGGCGTCGGCGACACCGTGGACCTGGGATCCGCGTCCGGCACGGTGACCACCGTCGGGCTGCGCACCACCACCCTGAGGTCCGGCGACGGCACGGTCTGGCACGTGCGCAACGGCGAGGTGTTGCGGGTCGGCAACTCCAGCCAGGGAGAGGCCGTGGTGACGATCGACCTGCCGCTGCCCTACGACGCCGACACCGCCCGCGCCGCCGCGGTCGCCGTGGGCGCGGCTTCCGCCGTTGCCGCGTCGCCCGAGTTCAGCGATGTCGTGGTCGATCAGCCGCGCGCGCTCGGCATCGTCGACGTGGCGCCCGGCGTGATCACCATCCGAGTGGCGGCGACGGTGCGGGCGGGCGACGAGGCCACGTTCGCGCCCGCCGTGCGGGCCGCCATCAAGCACGCGTTCGACGACGCGCTGCGTCAGGACCCGCGCGCGGACTACCGGCCGCCGGTCACTCCGGCCGCTCCCGAGGAGCCGATGTGACCGATCCCCTGCCGCTCCGCCCGGTCCCTCGCCGGCGGGACCCCGACCCCGTCCCCGCCACCGGGGACGCGCCCGCCTCGTTCTACGACGAGATCGGTGGCCACGACACCTTCGTGCGGATCGTCGGCCGGTTCTACGAGATCGTCGCGACCGACCCCGTGCTGCGGCCGCTATACCCGGAGGCCGACCTGCGCCCGGCGGAGGTTCGGCTGCGGATGTTCCTCGAGCAGTACTGGGGCGGACCGCGGACCTACTCGGATCAGCGCGGGCACCCCCGGCTTCGGATGCGGCACGCGCCGTTCGTGATCGGCCGCCGCGAACACGACGCGTGGCTGGCCGCCATGCGGATCGCGGTCGACGAGGCCGGCCTGACGCAGCAGCAGGACGAGCGGCTGTGGGGGTACCTGGTGATGGCCGCCGACAGCATGGTCAACAGCCTCGGCTGAGCGCCGGTCTCGGCCACCTCGCGGCGCGACGGCGGCCGAGGAGGGCCGGCCGCCGCTCAGACCAGCAGGGGCAACAGCGAGAACCGGCGCCGCACCACCGCGCCGTAGCGGCCGTCGATGCGAGCCCAGGCGTCCGTCGCGCTCACCCGGACCACTTCGTCCGGCACCGCGGGCGCGAACCCCATCCCGGACAGGGCGAACAGCATCCGCAGCGTGATCGGCACACGCATGCCCGACCCGCTGACCGTCAGCACCTCGGTGTCGAGCAGCGCCGTCGAGGCGGCTCCGGCCGGCCCCGGACGCGACCGCGCGCCCGACGCGCCCTCGTCCGACAGCGCCGCGAGCACCGTGGCAGGCACCTCGTCCACCCGCACCCAGCCCGCGGCCGGCGGCAGCTGGGAGCGCCACGCGGCGTCGGCGTGCGGGCCGGGATCCACCTTGTCCGCCGTCGAGATCGCCAGCCCGGACAGCAGATTGCCGGCGTGCACGGTGACGTCCGACGGCGTCACCGTGCCCCGCACGGCGCGGGTGACGAGCACGTCGAACGGCGTTCCCGCCCACAGCCGGACCTGCTCGCCATCCGCCTTCAGCCGCACCGGGCTTGCCGCGTCCCAGCGCGCGACCCGGCCCGTGAAGGCCGCGGCGTCCTCCCGATCCGCACGGTCGGCCGGCTCGAACACGGCCACGGCTACACCTGACCCGGCACTGTCAGGTACCGCGACAGGAACACCCGTTCCCGCTCGTCCAGCCGGCGCGGCTTGAAGGTCGTCGGATCGACCGGAACCAGCACCGTGGACGCGGTGGCCGCCGTGCTGCCGCCGACGCTCACCCCGTAGTCGACCGTGAAGGACGCGACCCCCAGCTTGGTGATGCCCATCGAGATGGTCACCGGCAGGTCGAAGCCGATGGAGCGCACGTAGTCGATGTCGAGGTGCGCCACCACGACCCCCTCGGTGAGCCGCTCGACACCGTGCCGCCCGGCCTCGGTGAACAGCCAGTCGATCCGCGCCTCCTCGAGAAGGGTGACAGTCCTGGCGTTGTTCACGTGACCGAACGCATCGAGATCCGACCACCGCACGCGCACCTGCGCCACGTACCGCAGCCCCATGGGTGTCCTCTCCGCGCCGCCGGAGGTTGCCCGGGCCGCCCGGAGCAGTCTGCCATCCGGCGGCGGCGGTCAGCGGATGGTGGAACGGATCTCCCGCGCCGCCACGGACAGGGCGGCGAGGTCGCTGGCCGCGACCTCGGCGATCTGGCCGAGGGTGCGGCGGGCACGCGCGAGCCGCGACGCGTTCTCCTGCTCCCACTGGGCGATCTTGGCGTCGGGGTCCTGCTCCGGCGTCGTGGTGGACAGCACGTCAGCGGTGAGCATCCGCAGCGATCGGTAGAGGTCGTCGCGGATCGCCTGCCGTGCCAGGGCGTGCCACCGGTCGCCGCGGTCCAGCGCGGTGACCGCGGACAGCATGCGGTCGAAGTCGAGGTGCGCGGAGATCGCGTAGTACAGCTCGGCGCACTCCTGCAGCGACCGGCCCGTCTCGGTCGACACGTCCACGACATCGAGCAGGCTGAACAGGTACAGCGACAGCGCGACGTCGCGCGCCAGCTCGGGCGGCGCGCCCGCGTTCATCAGCTCAGCGGTGTCGGTGGCGACGTTCACGGTCTCCACCCCGCACACCAGACTCGACATCTGTGGCGCGAGTGCTGCGACCGGGCCGGCGTATCGATCGGTCTCGGCGAGCACGTCCAGCGGCTGCGGGCGGCGGGTGAGCAGCCAGCGGGCGGACCGGTCGAGCAGCCTGCGCGACCAGAGCAGCAGGGTGTCCTGGCAGCTCGCCGGCGCCTTGTTGTCCAGTTCGGCCACCCGCCGCCAGAGCCCCGGCAGGTCGAACACCTGCGACGAGATCGTGTACGCCCGGATCGCGTCCTCCGGTGTGGCCGCCATCTCCTCCTCGAGCCGGAAGGAGAAGGTGATGCCCGCACGGTTCACCATCGCGTTGACGGTCTCCGTGGTGACGATCTCGCGGGCCAGCGGGTGCGCCGCGATCGCCTGCCGGGCGCCCTCCGACCCGTCCCGCATCTGCGTCGGGAAGTACTCCGTCAGCTTGCCGCGGTACGCGGGGTCGTCCGGCAGCGCGCTGTCCAGCATCGCCGCGCTCAGCCCGGACTTGACGTAGGCCAGCAGCACCGCGAGCTCGGGCGCGCTGAGGCCCTCGCCGGCGGCGATCCGCGCGCTGATCTGCGCGTGCGACGGCAGGAACTCCAGCCCGCGATCCAGCCGGCCGGACTCCACCATGGCGTCGATCAGCCGGCCGTGCACGGACAGCATCGCCGGTGCGTGCCGCAGCGACGCGCCGAGAATCCTGTTCTGGCCTACGTTGTCGGCGAGCACCAGCTGGGCGACCTCGTCCGTCATCGACGTGAGCAGGTCGAGCCGGGCACGCTCGTCCAGCTCGCCGCTGTTCACCCGCTGCTGCAGCGCGATCTTGATGTTCACCTCGTGGTCGGAGGTGTCCACACCCGCCGAGTTGTCGATGGCGTCGGTGTTGATCCGCCCGCCCGCCCTGGCGAACTCGATGCGGCCGAGCTGGGTGACGCCGAGGTTCCCGCCCTCGCCGACGACCTTCACCCGCAGGTCATGGCCGTCCACCCGGACCGCGTCGTTGGCCTTGTCGCCGACCGCCGAATTCGGCTCGGTGGACGCCTTGACGTAGGTGCCGATGCCACCGTTCCACAACAGGTCGGCCGGCGCCTGCAGCACCGCCTTGATCAGCTCCGTCGGCGACAGCGCCGAAACGTCCGCCGCGAGCCCGAGCGCGGCGCGCATCTGATCGCTGATCGGTACCGATTTCGCCGACCGCGGCCACACCCCGCCGCCCGCCGAGATCAGCGAGAGCTCGTAGTCCGCCCACGACGAGCGCGGCAGCTCGAACAGGCGCAGCCGCTCGACGAACGACTCGGCGACGTCCGGATCGGGGTCGATGAACACGTGCCGGTGGTCGAACGCCGCGATCAGCCGGATGTGCTGGGACAGCAGCATGCCGTTGCCGAACACGTCGCCGGACATGTCACCGACGCCGACGCAGCTGAAGTCCTCGGTCTGCGTGTCCACGCCGAGCTCGCGGAAGTGGTGCTTGACGGACTCCCACGCCCCGCGGGCGGTGATGCCCATCGCCTTGTGGTCGTAGCCGACGCTGCCGCCGGAGGCGAAGGCGTCGCCGAGCCAGAAGTCGTAGTCGGCGGCCACGCCGTTGGCGATGTCGGAGAAGGTCGCGGTGCCCTTGTCGGCGGCGACGACCAGGTAGGAGTCGTCGTCGTCCCAGCGCACGACGCGGTCCGGCGGCACGATCCGGCCGTCGACCCGGTTGTCGGTGACGTCGAGCAGGCCCGCGATGAACATCCGGTAGCAGGCGACGCCCTCCGCCAGCAGCGCCTCCCGGTCGGCCTGCGGGTCGCCCGTCGGCGCCGGCGGGCGGCGTACGACGAATCCGCCCTTCGCGCCGACCGGCACGATCACGGCGTTCTTGACCTCCTGCGCCTTGACCAGTCCGAGGATCTCGGTGCGGAAGTCCTCCGGCCGGTCCGACCAGCGCAGGCCGCCCCTGGCGACGTCGCCGAACCGCAGATGGACGCCCTCGATCCGCGGTGAGTATACCCAGATCTCATGCGCCGGAACCGGTTTCGGCACGCCGCGGCACGCGCTGCGGATCGAGCTTGAAGCTGAGGAAGTCGCGCGGTCTGCCGTTCTCGTCGCGCCGGTAGGCGTTGGTCCTGGACGTCGCGGTGATCAGGGTCAGCAGGGTGCGCAGGATGCGGTCGGCGTCCAGGCTGGTGACCTCGTCCAGCGCCGCGGTGATCTGCTCCGCGATGCCGGTGGCGAGCGCCGGGCGTGCGTCCGCATCGGCGAGATCGGGGTCGAACTTCGTGGTGAACAGCCGGCTGAGCTCCGCGGTGAGCACCGGGTGCGAGATGAGCACCTGCTCGACGTACCGCTGGGTGTACGGCGTGCCGATCTGCCGAAGGTAGTGCGCGTAGGCGCGCAGCACGGCGACCTCGTGCCAGTCGAGACCGGCGGCCAGCACCAGCTGGTTGAACCCGTCGACCTCGCTCGCGCCGGTCCAGCTCGCCACGAACGCTTCGGTGAACCGGGATCGCAGCGTCGGGTTGTCCGCCCCCCGCGCGGTGTGCTCCAGTGGGAAGCTGAGCCCGAAATCATAGATGCGCGAGGCGGTTCCGTCGCTCCGGCGGACCTCGAAGGGCCGCTCGTCGAGCACCTCTGCACCGAGCTGCTGCAGCACCGGCAGGGCCCGCGACAGTGTCACCGCGCCGCCCGTGACGTACAGCTTGAGGCGCCACTCCCCGACGTCGTCCGCCGCAGCGGGCGCCATGGTCAGCGCCAGATCGTCCGGCCCGATCAGTCCGTCCAGCAGCCGCAGGTCGGCCACCGCGTGCTCGACCTGGTAGCTCTCCTTGTACGCCTCGTCGAACGCGTCCGCGTACCGGGACAGCGCGCCGGCGGTGTCCAGGTCATCGTCGCCGCCGACGACAGCGGCGACCAGCCGGTCGTTCCACGTCCGGATCGTCGCGCGCAGCGCCTTGGTGAGCGCCGCCAGGTCGGGCCGGACGTGCTTCGCCGGGTCGGTGGTGACCGTGAAATGCACTGCGGCGTGGAGGGAGTCGCCCACCCGGGCGGTGTATCGGATGCCGGTGCCCTCGAACGCGTCGACCAGGATCTGCTGCATCGCCAGGCGCGCGTCGGTGGTGTACCGGTCGCGGGGCAGGAAGACCATCACGGAGACGAACCGGCCGAACGGATCCGGCTGCAGGAAGGCGCGCAGCCGCCGGCGGCTGGCCAGCTGGAGCACGCTGCTGACCACGTCGATCACGAGATCGGTGGGCGCCCAGAACAACTCCTCGCGCGGGTAGGTCGCGAGCAGGTCCATCGCGCGCTGCCCGGTGTAGGTGTCGGGGGCGGCGCCGAGCGTGGACAGCACGGTCTGCACGGTCAGCCGGAGCACCGGCGTCGTGGTGATCTCGGCGTTCAGCGCACGCGGGGTCAGCACGCCGAGGAACCGGTGCTCGCGCAGCACCGCTCCGTCCGGGCCGAGGATCCGAGCGCGGACCTCGAACGGCGGCACGTCGCGGGTCAGGGCCGAACCGGCCGACGCCTGGGTCAGCAGCAGGTGCGCCGGCTCCTCGCCGGTCAGCGTGAGCAGGTGGTCGTCGCGGGCGTCCGCCACGCCGTCGCGCAGGATGCCCAGGCCGGATCCGGGCACCGGGTCGAGCGGACGTCCGTGCGCGGCGCCGGGCGATGCCTCGTACCGGCGGTAGCCGAGGAACGTGATGTTCCCGGAGATCAGCCAGTACAGGAAGTCCGCGGTCTCGGCGACCTCCTGCGACGAGCGCGGCGAGAAGGTCGCGCGCAGCTCGGCCGCGGCGGTCGCGGCCGCACCGGTCAGCGCGCCACCGTCGCCGACCACGGCGCGCACGTCGCTCAGCGCCTCGCGGAGGGTCTCCTCGATCGACTCGGCGCGGCTCGCGTCCGAGAGCCGGTCGATCAGCACGTGCATCCAGGACTCGCGCTGCGTCGTCATGGCGTCGGCACGGGCGCCGTCGTCGCTCAGCTCCTGCAACTCCCCGTCGGCGTCGCGACGCGCGAGCAGGATCGGGTGCAGCACGCGGTGCACGTTGATCCCGGCGCCGGTCAGCGCGCCGATGACAGAGTCGACCAGGTAGGGCATGTCGTCCGTGACGATGTCGATGACGGTCGCCGTGTCGGTCCAGCCGGCGGCCCCGTCGCCCGCGGGCGCCGGGTTGAACACCCGGATCGCCGTCTCCCCGGGCCGCCGCCGTCGTCCGACCCGCCAGTGACCGTCGACCACACCGAGGACGTCGTGCGCCCTGCGGGGCTGGTCCTCGACCGGGACGTGCTTGAAGTACGCCGCGATCATCGCCGCGCGCTCGGGTCGCTGCTCCGCCGCCTCGGTGGCCGCGGAGCCCGACGCCGGCGTCGACGCTGCGCCGTCCGCAGGGCCGTCGCCCGATGGTTCGCCGGCGGTCGGGTCCCCCGCCGGCGGCGGCTCGGCAACCCCGGTTGACGCGCCGGTCGTCGGTTCGACTGTCGGTGGCGTGTACTCGGTCTGGGTCATCGCTCGTGCGTCCGGATCATGGTCGGACCTCCAGCTGCGGGCGCGCCGTTGCGCCCCTTCTCCGCGTAGGAGCCTATGCCCTCGGTCCGGAGCGCACCGGGACCGCCGTGCGGGCGGGGTGATCGATCCCACCCCGCGGGCAACCCACGCCCGGCCCTCCGGCGAGATCGGCCGTCAGTTGCGGGTGAGCTTGCGGTGCGTCACCCGGTGCGGGCGCGCCGCGTCGGCACCGAGCCGGTCGATCTTGTTCTTCTCGTAGTCGGAGAAGTTGCCCTCGAAGAAGAACCAGCTCGCCGGGTCCTCGTCGGTGCCCTCCCAGGCCAGGATGTGGGTGCACGTCCGGTCCAGGAACCAGCGATCGTGCGAGATGACCACGGCGCAGCCCGGGAACTGCTCGAGCGCGTTCTCCAGCGACGACAGGGTCTCCACATCGAGGTCGTTGGTGGGCTCGTCGAGCAGGATCAGGTTGCCGCCCTCCTTGAGGGTGAGCGCGAGGTTGAGCCGGTTCCGCTCGCCGCCGGACAGCACCCCGGCGGGCTTCTGCTGGTCGGGGCCCTTGAATCCGAACGCCGACACGTATGCGCGGGAGGGCATCTCGACGTTCCCGACCTTGATGTGGTCGAGCTCGTCCGAGACGACCTGCCACACCGACTTCTTCGGGTCGAGCCCGGCGCGGTTCTGGTCGACGTAGGACAGCCGGACGGTCTCGCCGACGCGCACCATGCCGTCGTCCGGCTGCTCCAGCCCGACGATGGTCTTGAACAGCGTCGTCTTGCCGACGCCGTTGGGACCGATCACGCCGACAATGCCGTTGCGCGGCAGGGTGAACGAGAGGTCGTCGATCAGCACCCGGTCGCCGAAGCCCTTCTCCAGGTCCTGCACCTCGACGACGATCGAGCCGAGCCGCGGGCCCGGCGGGATCTGGATCTCCTCGAAGTCGAGCTTCCGGGTGCGCTCGGCCTCGGTGGCCATCTCCTCGTAGCGCTGCAGGCGCGCGCGGGACTTGGCCTGCCGCGCCTTCGCGCCGGAGCGCACCCAGGCGAGCTCCTGCTGCAGCCGCTTGGCGAGCTTGGCGTCCTTCTTGCCCTGCACCTCCATCCGCTCGGCCTTCTTCTCCAGGTACGTGGAGTAGTTGCCCTCGTAGGGGATGAGCCGGCCGCGATCGACCTCGGCGATCCATTGTGCGACGTTGTCCAGGAAGTACCGGTCGTGGGTGACGGCCAGCACCGCGCCCTCGTAGGAGGAGAGGTACTGCTCCAGCCACAGCACGCTCTCCGCGTCCAGGTGGTTGGTGGGCTCGTCGAGCAGCAGCAGGTCGGGGGCGGAGAGCAGCAGCCGGCACAGCGCCACCCGGCGCCGCTCGCCGCCGGACAGCACGGAGACGTCCTGGTCGCCGGGCGGGCAGCGGAGCGCATCCATCGCCTGCTCGAGCTGGGAGTCGAGGTCCCAGGCGTTGGCGTGGTCCAGCTCCTCGGAGAGCTTGCCCATCTCCTCCAGCAGCTCGTCCGAGTAGGCGGTCTCCATCTCGGCGAGGACCTCGTTGTACCGGGCGAGCTTGGTGCTGATCGCGCCGAACGCGCTCTGGATGTTCTCCAGCACGGTCTTGTCGTCGTCGAGCTTCGGCTCCTGCTCGAGGATGCCGACCGTGAAACCGGGGGTCAGGTACGCCTCGCCGTTGCTCGGCACGTCCAGGCCGGCCATGATCCGCAGGATCGTGGACTTGCCGGCACCGTTCGGGCCGACCACCCCGATCTTGGCACCCGGATAGAACGACATGGTGACGTCGTCGAGGATCACCTTGTCGCCGTGGGCCTTTCGGGCCTTCTTCATGGTGTAGATGAATTCGGGCACTGCTCTGTTCTCCTGCTCTTCGTGGCTGCCGTGCGTGACCCGGCGGGTCCGGTCGGGGTGCGCCGTCGGCCGCTGCCGGCAGGGCGTGCTGGACCCCCGCGACGCGAACGCCCACGGGCGCCGGCGGCGATGACCGCCCTACAGTCTGCCCGACCGCGCCGGGTGGATCCGCCCGACCGGTTCCAACGCTCACCCGGTCGGGTTCAGTCCCGGACTGCCACCTCGACCGGCACGGTCGGAGCGGAGGCCCGGCGCGCCCGCGCGTCACTCGGCCGGGTCGACTCCCGGTCACCCCATGGGCAGGCGATCGAGGAGGGCGCACACTGGGTCACAAAAGGTAAAGAGATAGTCAAGGAGCCATCGGGTGGCGGACGATCGCGGCGGGTCGGCCGAGCAGCCGCCCGCTCCGGTCGCGCCGGCCCCGCCGCATCCATCGGCCGCTGCGGACGGGTCCGGCCCAGTCGCCCCTGGCCCGCCGATCGTGCCGCCTTCTCCGGTCGCGCCGGGCCCGGCGATCGTGCCGCTGTCCCCGGTCGGCGCCGACGAGTACGGCTCGGCCACCGTGCGGGCCGCGCGGCGGCGCGAGCGGGCCGAGCGCCGTCTCCGGACGCGCAGCCGTTGGTGGTACGTGCCGGCGTTGCTGGGGATCCTGCTCTGCTCGACCTGGGGAGTGCTCCGCCTCGATCAGTGGTTCGCCGACCAGGTGATCTGGCCGCACGCGGGCTCCCGGTTCGTCGAGGTGTCCACGCTCGACCGCGCGGCGTCGCCCGGCGGCCGGCTCGTCGTCGTGATCGGCGGCCTGAACCGCAAGAGCGGCACCGACATCGCCCTGGCGCTGCTTCCCGGCCTGGAGAGCGACCACACCCGGGTGTTCAGCCTGGTCTACGGCAGCGGCATCGTCGAACGCGACGTGCTCGACAAGTTCGACGCCCTGGTCGCCGAGGTGCGGCCGCGGGTCGTCGACTTCTACGGCAGCAGCATGGGCGGCGACATCGCCCTGATCCTGGCCGCGCACGCGCAGCGGGCCAGGGACGGCAGCGAGGCCGACCTGGCCGCCGCCGTCCTCGCTGTCGCCCCCGGCGCGCTGCCGTCCCCCGATCCGAGCGATGCCGCCGGCCCAGGCCCGTCCGCCGCAGCGCCGGACGAGGCCGGCGCGGGTGGCGCGGATCGCGGGACCGCCGCGGATGGCGGGGCCACCACGCTGGACGGAGCGACGGCCGGCATCTCGGCTGGCACGGTGACGCCCGGCATCGCCGCCCTGTCCGTCCCGTCGCTCGCGACGGGCCACCCCGCCTGGTGGGCGGCGCTGTCCCACCGCTTGCCCCCGGCGATCGGCACCATCTACCTCGACTGCACACCGCTCGGTCCGCAGGACGTCCGCGATCCGGGACGGACCAGGGCCGACGCGATCACCGGCCTGTCCGAGGCGTTGCACACCGACGGCGGCGCGGCGGTGCGGCTGACCGCAGAGATCCTCGCCCAGCAGCAGCAGTGGTCCACCGGGCGGTTCCCGTTCCTCGACGTCCGGTGGGCCGACCTCGAATACAAGTTCGACCAGGTGATGCGCGAGAAGATCGGCGGCCCCGGCATCTCCACCGAGCTGGTGAAGGACCAGTACGGCGTCATCCGGCGGATGAAGGCCGACGAGACCTTCGACGCGCTGCATCCGGGCACCCGCGTCGTCTACCTCCGGCCGGACGATCCCGACGACGATCCCGTCGTGAAGGTCGACCGGGTGCAGCTGGCCCTGCTCGAGATCGCCGGCCGGACCGGGATCGACGTGACCATCGCGCCGGTGCCGTCCGGGCACCACGCCAGCGCGGACAGCCAGCCGGATCAGTACCGCGGCGCCCTCGCCGCGGCCGGACCCTGACCATGCGCCCGCGCCCGGACCCGGCCGGGCCGCGCCATCGCGTTCGCGCGCGCCGGGGACGGGTCACGACGCCCCGACCGGCTCGCCGATCTGCCGCCTCGCCCGGCTCTCCCACGGCAGCTCGACCGACCCGTCGGCGCGCGGGGCCGGGCCGACGCCGGACCGGTCTGCGTGCGGATCGGTCTCGTTGATCACCGCGCCGTCGCCGTCGAGTGCCGCATGCGGACCGCCGGCCTCCGGCGCGCCCGGCTCCGGCGAAGCATGATCGGGACCCTGCCGGCCCCGGACGAATCGCGAGCCCATCCTCGCGACGTCGACCGCGACCACGTCCGCGCGGACGTCGGTGAAGTACTCGGTGGCGCCGTTGCGCTCGAACTTGCGGGTGCTGATGCGCCCGATCACCACGATCGGATCGCCGACGCCGACGGTGTCGACCACCCTGCCGGCGAGGTGCCGCCAGCAGACCACGCCGACGCCGAACTCGTCGCCGTCGACCCACTCCTTCGACTCCTGGTCGTACCTCCGCTCCGTCGACACCACCCGGAACGACACCCGGTCCCCCGCCGAGGTGCTCGACCTCGTCGGTGCCGTCACCGCCCGGCCCACGATCGTCACCGTCGCCGCGTCCATCCGCATCGCTACCTCCGCCTCGCTCGGCCGTGCCTCGCGCACCTGTGCCGACAACGCTGCGCGGCGCGCGGGCGGGCGACGAGCGATGGTGGCGCCGTGTGGATGAACGCGGCTGTTGGGGACCATTCGGCGGGCCCGGTGGGGCGACTGCGCTCCCGACGGGAGCAGTGTCATCCGTCAGCCGGGCGGCCGGGCGTCCTCCACCCCACCGGGGTCGCCCGCCTGGCCCGGCGCCGCCCGTCGATCCCGCTCGGCGAGCTGCGCGAGCATGCGGTTGTAGGAGTCCAGCTCCTCGTCGGCGCCGCGGTTTCCCTGCCGGTCAGACCGCCGCGCGTCGCGCTCGTCGCTGCGCGCCCACTGCGCGAGCAACGCGATCATCACGATGATCATCGGGATTTCCGTTGCCCCCCAGGCGATCGCACCGCCGAGGCGCTGGTCGGCGACGAGATCGGACAGCCAGGGCAGGCCGAGGCTGTCGTAGTAGCTCGTCGCCATCGCCTGCCGCGAGTTCATCAGGGCGAGGCCGAAGAAGGCGTGGAACGGCAGAGCGCCGACGAGCATGCCGAGCTTGACCATCGGGTGCACCCGCCGCGGCGAGGGGTCGACCCCGATGATCACCCAGTAGTACAGGTAGCCGATGACGAGGAAATGCACATTCATCAGCAGGTGGCCGACGTGCGAGGCGATCATGATCTCGAACAGGCCGGTGAAGTAGATCGCGAAGAACGACGCGATGAACAGCACGAAAACCACCAGCGGATGGGTGATCACGCGGGCGACGCGACTGTGCAGGACCGAGACGATCAGCTCGCGGGCACCCGGCGGGCGGTCCTTGCCGGCGGCCGGCAGGACCCGCAGCGCCAGGGTGACCGGGCCGCCGAGCACCAGCAGGATCGGCGCGATCATGCCGAGCGCCATGTGGCCGATCATGTGCACCGAGAACTGCGTCTCCGCGTACCGGCCCAGCCCGCTGGACGTCGCGAGCAGCACCATGAGGCATCCGAGCAGCCAGGCCACCGTGCGGCCGGCCGGCCACGGCACCCCGCGCCGCCGGAGCCGGACCACCCCGACCACGTAGACCACGGCCGCGCCGACGACCGCCACGCCCAGGACCCAGTCCATCCGCCAGTCGGCGATCAGCCGCCACAGCGTCGGCGGGCCGGACAGGTCGTAGCCGAGCACCAGTTCGATGTCCGACGGGGCGGTCGGCGCCGTGGGCGGGGTGGCCGTCCGGGACAGCGCGGACGCCACGCCGATCGTCGCCGCCATGACGAGGATCTCGACGGTCGCCAACCTCAGCATCGGCCGCCGGTTGTCGCTCCGCCTCAGCGCGGGCAGCGTGACGCGGCGGTGCAGCCACCCGCCGAACCCCAGCGCGACGAGCAGCAGGGCCTTGACCAGGACCAACCGGCCGTAGTCGGTGAGCCACAGGTCCTGCACCGACGCGAGCCGCACCCAGGCGTTCCCCAGCCCCGAGAGCGCCACCGCCATGAAGGCGAACAGCGCGGTGGTCGAATAGCGGTGCGCGATCAGCGGCAGGTACGGCACCCGCTGCCGCGCGAGGCCGAGGAACGCGATCAGCCCGCCCACCCAGAGGGACACCCCGACCAGATGGATGATCATCATGTCGACGGCGGTGTCGTGGTTCCCGGACTGTGCCGCGTGGCCGGTGTCCGCGACCGGGATGAGCACGATCAGCGCCGCGGCCAGCAGCACACCGGCCGCGGCCGGGGTCAGCAACACCCGCGCGATGACGGCGATCAGCGCGGCGACGCCCGCCACCCACAGCGACGCGCGAACGGTGTCGAGAACCGTGATGCCACTGAGCACCTCGTCCGCGGACAGGGACTGGTCGATGGGCCGGCCGAGGGTGTCGGAGAGGATGAGCGGCACGAGCGCGAGCGCCGACACCGCCCATACGACAGCGGCCGCGGACGCCGCGCGGATGGCGCGGTAGCCACCCACGTCCAGCACCCCGGACCGCTGCGGTGGGACGAGGAACACCGCCGCCAGCAGCCAGCCGATCGTCGCCGCGGCGGACAGGTCGAAGACGGCGCGGACGGCAGGAAGCGCGAGGTCGGTGAGCGCCCCCGCCGTCGGCAGCCCAGGAATGAGCGTCCGCGGCGGCACGATCGCAGCGAGCGCCGCGGCCACGCAGCCAGCGACGACGCCGGCCAGCAGCACCGTCCGGGTCACTGTCCACGCGCCGGGTCGTTCGCGCCCGGCAGGGGGCTGCTGACCTGGGATGACGGCGTCGCTCGAGTCCGTCGACGGCGCGTCGGGCACGGTGCCACGATACTGCGCAGCGGAGTTAGGCTCGGCGCGCCGAATGCGCTCGTAGCTCAGCTGGATAGAGCAGGGGACTTCTAATCCTCAGGTCGCAGGTTCGAATCCTGCCGGGCGCGCTTTGCCCAGGTCAGGGCCGCAACGCAGGATCATCAGCGCCGCTGGCGCTACAGACTGAACCCTTAGTGCACCAATTCGCGATACGCTTGGCGCGTGCCTCGGCAGCGCATCCCCCGCGGAACCGTCGGTCCGGCGAACGCCTTGCTCTTGGGGTACGCCGCCTCGGACGCCAGCCGGGCCGAGGTCGCCATCCCACTTCATCGCATCTCCGGGTCCGCAGGCTCCCGCGGTCTCAGAGTTGGCGCGCCGGTCACGGTGAATACGGGCCGTGGGTCCGTTGACTTTGTCCTCACCCGCTGGCGAGGCCTCGCCAAGGTCGTCGACGTCGACGGCGCCAGCTACAAGGTGCGCCGATGGCGCGGTACCAAGGCGGCCGCGGAGGCGGCGACTCGGCAAGCCGGCCTCGAGAAGCTGGCCTCGCTTGCCGAGGGTCGGGCAGCCCTAAGCCGGTCAGTCACGAACACCGAGGAGGGTGACCGGACCACCACCGTCGCCGATCTTGTCGAGGCCGCGCTCGCGAGCCCCGAGCTATCAAAGCTCAGCGCCAAGACCCAACAGGACTACCGATACGCCAGCCGCCACATCCTCGCTCATCCGATCGCCAGGCGGCTGCCGCGAGATGTCGATGTCGCCGCCGTTCGCGGCTTCCTTGCCGACTGCGCGAGCGAGCACGGCTCTGGCGGCACGAAGCATGCGCGAGCCGTTCTCGGCCGCACCATGGATCTCGCCGTCGGTACCCGATCCTTGAAGACCTCAGTCAATCCGGTGCAAGGTGCTCGCAACGCCATACCGGCGACCCGAGTCCGTGTGACGGGGCTCGATCACTCGAAGGCCCCGACGGACGCTCAGGTGCAGGGGCTCCTTTCTGCGCTGGTGCGGGATCCCGAAGCGCGCGCCATGTACCCCGGCGTCGCGCGACGCAAGGCTCGGCACGGTCGAGTTCGCACTCAGGTCAACGGCAAGGACGTCGCAGATCTCACCGCGGTCCTGTTCGCCACCGGGTCCCGCCTGGGCGAGGTCTCTGCTTTGCGCTGGTCGGACTACGACCCAGTCGCGGACACTGTCATGATCAGCGGCACCCTGACCACAATCGCGGGTCACGGCACCGTTCGCCAGGACCGGGCCAAGACCGCTGGATCGTCTCGGCTAGTGCCTCTTTCACCGTCGGCCAGCGCTGTCCTTCGCCGCCGTGCACGGCGGTTCGGCGTCGATCTCACTGATGCGCCGGAGCGCCCGATCTTCGGCTCGCCGCAGTTCGGCGATCGCTATCGAGATCAGCGGAACCTGTCCCGAGCCATCGCCGTTCTCTTCTCTCGTCACGGCGTCGATTGGGGCCGCGGCCACATCGGGAGAAAATGGCGAGTTACTAGCTTGGTCGAGCGGGGAATACCAATTCACAAGGTTTCTGATCTCGTCGGACACGTAAGCATTGCCACGACGCAAGGCTATTTGGGTCGTGGAAGGCAAACAGACTGGGACGTGCGTGCCGCGCTATAACTGCACCTGGGTGAGCAGCCTGGTCTGCGGATCGTCGTCGATCGCGGACGCGTCGGCGAACGCGACCGGGCAGGCGTGAAGGTCGGATCTCACTCATCCGCTCCATGCGCGTTCACATCTAGTGCCGTCGGTTCGACAACTTTCGTCACGTGGGCGGGCCGGTGCACTCCTTCCTTGTATGGCAAGCAATCGGCACTCAGTCATACCGCACGAACCAGGCAATTTCGACAATCGACGCATGGGCCTGTCGGCATGAACGGCCCCTGCATCGACATCCCGGTGTTCGTCGGCCAGCTGGAGAAGGACGTCGACGGATACTTGCGGGCGGCCGTCTATCGCGGGGATCCGGCATCGTCCGGAACCCTCGTCACGCGCGAGCGGGTCCCCTCCCTTCGAGTCGGCAAACGGCGCCTGCGAGCGATGGTGATGGAGCAGGTCGACCTGGGGATGAAGGGCCTGCGGTGGCCGTCGTCGGGGGGATCTGTGACATTGCCCCGATAATCACGATGCGGTTTGCTCGTGCATGTCATCTCGCGAACCCGGGTTTGGCTGGCCGGGTTCCGGGAGACCTCCCTTGTGAAGGATGTCAGCCGAAGGTGGTGCTGGAAGGTGAGTGCGGCGGCCAACCGTAGTCGCTCTGTCCGCAGGCTGACCGACACCGTCAGGATGAAGCCAAAGGAGCCCGAGCCGGTCTCGAGGGGTGATCGGGGCGGCCGGCGACGCGCCGCGCAAACCGGTCGGCACCGAGCCCACCGCGAGCGGCGTCTGGTGGCGGTGCCGACGGATCGGACGCTGCCCGACGCCGCCGCGGCCGCCTCGCCGTTGGTCGGCGTCGGGTCGGTGCTCGCCGGCCGATACCGGCTCGAGCGCGTGGTGGGCGACGGCGGCAGCGCGACGGTCTTCGGCGGAACCGACACGGTTCTCGAGCGACCGGTCGCGGTCAAGGTGTTCCGCGCGGAGGGTGATGTCACCACGCAGGCTCGGCGGGAACGAGAAATCCATCTCGCCTCCGGATTCGTGCATCCCAACCTGGTCGCCGTGTACGACGCCCACCTCGGATCCGGCGCCGACGAGGCGGATCCGGGTGCGCCGAGCTACCTCGTCTGCGAGTACGTCGACGGGCCGACGTTGGCCCAACGGTTCGACGGCACACCGCTCCCGACCGAACAGGTCGCCGAGATCGGTGCCGGCATCGCGCAGGCGCTGGCAGTCCTGCACCGGGCAGGGGTCGTGCACCGTGATGTCAAACCAGGGAACGTGCTGATCGAGCACAGCACCGGTCGGGCGAAGCTGAGCGACTTCGGTATCGCCCGCGACCTCGGCACCGACCCGGTCACCCGCACCAGCGACGTCGTGGGCACCGCCCCCTACCTGAGCCCCGAGCAGGTCCACGGCGAAACGGTCGAACGTCCCTCCGACATCTACTCCCTCGGGCTCGTGCTGCTCGAAGGCCTGACCGGACGGCGCGAATACGACGGCCCGCCGATCCGGCCGCGGTGGCCCGACTGATCAGGGATACCGCGGTACCCGAATACCTGCCGGCGCCGTGGCCCACCCTGCTGCGACGGATGACCAGCCGGGACGCCGACCACCGACCCACCGCGGACGAGGTCGCCGCAATCCTCGTCCACCGCAACCACCGGGCCGCCAACGCGGCCGCGGTCTCCGGCAACAACCGCGGTGGCGGTGCGGCCGTACCCGCGCTCACCACGGCAGGCGCACGGCGGCGCGGCTGGCTGCTCGCGGCCGTCGCCAGCGCCGCCCTCCTGCTCACCGCCGGCGGCGCCAGCGGCCTGCCAACCCGCGGCCCCGCCGCGAACCCCGCCCCCACGGCCCCGCCCCCGAACCCCGCGCCGGAATCAGCGACGCAATCCACGCCGACCCGCTCCAGCACCGCACCCGCGGCCCCGACCGCCGACACTGCGCCGCCGCCGACATCCCCGCCATCCGCCGAAACGCAACCGGCGGCGCTGCCCATAACCCCGGCGGCGACGGTCGCCACCGAGTCCGCCCCGGCAGCCACGCCCGGCGACGCCGGCAGCGGTCAGGCTCCGTTCCTCGAGCAACCATCCCCGGCGGCATCACCGGAAGTCGACTCCGCCGTCCCGGCGGCCGCCCACGAACCGCCGGCTGTAGCACCGGATGACGCCGCAGTACAAAACGAGGGCCCGGCGTCGGCGGAGGCCTCCCCCGACGCCGGCGCCGACACGACCTCGAACGCTGCTGGCTCAGCACCGAATCCCGACGGGACCGGGGCCAATCGGGGCGGTAAGCCCAACGGCGAAG
Organism: uncultured Actinomycetota bacterium; assembly: GCA_963829945.1. Taxonomy (GTDB): domain Bacteria; phylum Actinomycetota; class Actinomycetes; order Mycobacteriales; family Nakamurellaceae; genus Nakamurella. Next base: position 93,172 of record CAWHKH010000005.1, read on the forward strand.
GCACCGGGAACGGGAGCGGGAAGGCGAACGCGAACGGGAACGGCAACGGCTATGGAAACGGAAAGGGCCACTCGAAGGGTTAGCCGTATAAGCACGGTTAGCAGGTCGATCAGAGATGGCCACATCCTCGACGAGCTCAGGTTAAC
>CAWHKH010000006.1:0-179595 GCA_963829945.1 uncultured Actinomycetota bacterium
GATCTCCAGCGAGTTCGCCTCCGCCTGTTCGGAGCTGTCGCCCCATGCGGTGATGCCGTGTCCGCCGAGGATGCAGCCGATCGCCTGCGGGTTCGCGGTCTTGATCGCCGCGATGTCCAGGCCGAGCTGGAAGCCGGGTCGCCGCCAGGGCACCCACACCACCCGGTCGCCGAAGCACTGCTCGGTCAGCTTTTCCCCGTCGGCCGCGGTGGCTAGCGCGATCCCGGAGTCGGGGTGCAGGTGATCCACGTGCGCGGCATCGACCAGACCGTGCATCGCGGTGTCGATACTCGGTGCGGCGCCGCCCTTGCCGTGCAGGCAGTAGTCGAATGCGGCGACCATCTCGTCCTCGCGGTCGACTCCGGGGTAGACATCGACGAGGGCACGGAGCCGGTCCAGCCGCAGCACCGCCAGGTTCTTCTCCGTCAGGGTGCCGAGATCACCCCCGGACCCCTTCACCCACACCAGCTCGACCGGCGCCCCGGTGACCGGGTCGGTCTGGGTGCCCTTCGCGGAGGTGTTCCCGCCGGCATAGTTGGTGTTGCGAGGGTCGGCGCCGAGCCGGTTGGACCGCTCGACGAGGTGCTGAACGACGGTGCTCTCACTCATGATTCGTTGCTCCTGGATGGCGTGGCGGGTCAGGGTGTGGTCGTGGTGGTGCGGGCCGGTCAGGCGCCCCAGCCGGCCTGGGTGCCGCCCACCCGGTCGGCGGCGACCGTGGTGGCGTAGCCGGACTCGGCGAAGGCCCGCAAGGGGTTCCGGGGCAGGCCGCGCTCCTCCCGTCGGTCGGCGAGCAGGCCGCGGACGTCGGTGTCGTAGGCGTCCATCAGCACCGCGTGCGCACCCAGCACGTCACCGGCCCGCTGCGCGTCGGCCAGCGCGTTGCGGTCGACCAGCAGCGCCTTGGCCAGCGCCTGCTCCACGTTCAGCACGGACCGGATCTGCCCGGGGATCTTCTCCTCGATGTTGTGGCACTGATCGAGCATGAAGTTGACTCCCGATGACGGGCGGTGCGCGCCCTGGGCGACGATCTGGTCCAGGATCCGGAACAGCTGGAACGGATCCGCCGACCCGACGATGAGGTCGTCGTCGGCGTAGTTGCGGGAGTTGAAGTCGAAGGCGCCCAAACGGTTCTGCCGCACCAGCTGCATGACGATGAACTCGATGTTCGTGGACGGCGCATGGTGTCCGGTGTCCAGGATGACCTTCGCGCGTTCGCCCAGGGCCAGGCAATGCAGCAGCGAGGTGCCCCAGTCCGGCACGTCCATCGTGTAGAAGTACGGCTCGAAGATCTTGTACTCCAACAGGAGCCGTTCGTCGCCCTGGAGCCGGGCGTAGATCTGGGCGAGGGAGTCGGCCAGCCGGTCCTGCCGGCCGACCAGCGAGTCCTGGCCGGGATAGTTGGTGCCGTCGGGCAACCAGATCTTCAGATCGGTCGACCCTGCCTGTCGCATGATCTCGATGCACTCGCCGTGATGGGCGATCGCCTTCGCCCGGATCCGCTCGTCGGAGTTGGTCAGCGAGCCGAGCCGGTAGTCGTCGTCCTGGAACAGGTTCGAGTTGATCCCGCCGATCGCCACCCCGTGGTCGGCGGCGAATGCGGCCAGCTTGCCGAAGTCGTCCACCCGATCCCACGGGATGTGCAGGGACACCTTCGGCGCCAACCCGGTCAACGCATGCACCTGCGCCGCATCCGCGATCTTCTCCCACGGATCCCGCGGGGTCCCCTCTGTGCCGAACACCTTGAACCGGGTGCCCGAGTTCCCGTACGCCCAGCTGGGCACCTCGATGCCGAAGTCCTCGAGATCGGACAGCGCTGCGTGGATGTCGGTCATGGGTGGACGTCCTCGTCTCGGTGGATGCAGCTGCTCGATGTGCGCTCTCCGATTGTGTATTGAGACGTTTCAGTTGTCAATACCCGAAGGCGGTCGGAGCCGGCAGGAGTTGCGGATGCCGAGCATGAATGACGGATAATCGGTTCCGGACCGTGGTTCGCTAAAACGACTCATACACACCGGGGAGCGCCGGGCGATGCGATGTGTACGACCGGCGGATGTGACCGCCCGGCGGCGTGTCGTCCATCTCCTCGCGCGTTCCCAGATCCCGTCCCCGAACCGACGACGAGGCATCGGGTCGACCCCGCCCGGCGCGCCGCGCGACTCCCGTCGTCATCGACGGACGTCTGACTCGGCGCCGCGGGTGGCACCGGTGCTCCAATCGAGTGTGCCCTCCCAGTCCCCGCGCACCGCACAGACCAGCGCGCCCATCTTCGCCCCGCTCGTCAGGCACGTCTCGATGGGGTTCTTGTCGGCGAGCTCCGCCAGGAACGCGCCGACGAACGCGTCGCCGGCGCCGACCGGGTCGAGCGGTTCGATGGGGACGATCGGGTGGGTGTAGACGGTTCCGTCCGCGAGCGCCAGAGCGCCCAGGGATCCGAGTTTGATGACGACGATGCGTGGACCGAGGGAGCAGACCCGGTGTGCGAGTTGAGTGGCGGCTCGCCACGGGTCGTCGATGTCGGCGGCGTCCGAGTCGCCGGGGAACAGGATCGCTGCCTCTTCCGGCCCCGCGAAGAGGACGTCGGACGAACTGGCGAGTTCCCGCAGGATGGGGGCGGCTGCGTCCGGGGACCACAGAGTCGCGCGATAGTTGACGTCGAACGAGATCCTGGCCCCTCCGCCGCGGGCGACCGCGATGGCGTGCTGCATCGCCGCTCGTGCGGTGTCGCCGAGAGCTGCGGTGATGCCCGTCAGATGAACGATGTCCGCGGCTGCGAGAGAGTCCTGATCCAGGTCATCGGGTCCGAGGCGCGACCCGGCGCTGTGCTTGCGGTAGTAGCGCACGTGCGTGGGCTTCCCGCGTCGGTGTTCTTTGACCATCAAGCCGGTGGGTGCCTCCGCGTCCCGAGGCGCGTGCACGGTCACTCCTTGCCCGCGAAGCTCGCGCACCACCAGGGCGCCGAGATCGTCATCGCCGACTCGGCCGATCCACGTCGTACTCGCGCCCAGCTGGGTGGCCGCGATCGCGACGTTCGATTCCGCCCCACCGATGGTGAGCGACGGAGCCGAGCCGGACCGGAGCAGGCCATGGTCGGGGGTGCCGAGCAGTGCCATGGTTTCCCCGATGGTGACAATGCTTGACCGCATGCTCAGCTCCTGATCGCTCACGCGGCCGGGAGCGGTCGCGGTGTGGGTTCCATGGGCGCAGCAAGATTGCGCTGTGCCCGTCCTGTGGCCTGCTGCGGCGTACCTCGGTCGTCGAGAGTTGACCGGCTTATTCCCCCCCGGAGACCAGGAGCAACCTATCCGCCAACGTCCAGCACACTCTAGATGGTTTCAATTCTGGCACGGCCCAAGGGCGGGGGTCAACCAGCAGCATGACTCCGACAATAGATGCAGGTAGAGCGTACTTCAGAGCCGGATGGCCGCCTGAAGGGAGGATCGGTCGAAGATGGGGGTTGACGTCGTTGAAACGATATATTACGGTTCTGTTCAACCCAGACTGCCGCAGCGCACGGCTCCACGACCCAGCCAGTGGGTCGAGCCGGTCGAGCCGGAGTTTCCCCATCCCAGAGGGCCGCGTCGGCCCCTGTCACCGTCGACGAAGGAGATGTGCCCGTGAGCACTGCACCAGTTCCCGAACAGGAAGTCGGGCGACGCGATCCGAAGAAGGCCGCGCTGAGCGGCTGGATCGGTAGCGCACTCGAGTACTACGACTTCGCGCTGTACTCGCTGTCTGCGGCTCTTGTGTTCCCGACGGTCTTCTTCCCCGCAGGTGACCCGACCATCGCGCTGATCGGCTCGCTGGCCACCTACGCGGTCGGGTACTTCGCCCGACCCATCGGCGCCGTCGTTCTGGGCGCCTGGGGTGACCGTCACGGCCGCAAGAACGTCCTGGTCTTCGCGATGCTCCTGATGGGCGTTTCGACGCTCCTGGTCGGCCTGTTGCCCACCTTCGCCCAGGTCGGCTATCTCGCGCCGATCCTGCTTGTGGTACTGCGCGTGGTCCAGGGCTTCGCCGTGGCCGGCGAGCTCGGCGGTGCCAGCGCGATGATCGTGGAGCACTCCCCGGACGGCAAGCGCGGGTTCTTCGCGAGTTTCGCCCTGCAGGGCACCCAGGCCGGCTCGATCCTGGCCACCGCCGCGTTGCTTCCCCTCGCCGCGTTCCTCCCCGAGGAGTCATTCCAGACCTGGGGCTGGCGCATTCCGTTCCTGCTCAGCGCCTTTGTCATCCTGGCCGGCTACCTCATCCGCCGGAATGTGGAGGAGCCGCCGGCTTTCGCCGCGCAGGCGGACACCGCGGCCAAGCGCAAGCTGCCGCTCATCGACCTGCTGCGCACTCATCCGTGGGGCACGGTGAAGTGCATCCTGATGACCTTCACCAACGTGATCGGCTCCGCCACGCTCGTCTTCGGTGTGTCCTACGGAACCTCCAAGGGCTACGGGATCGGGTTCACCACCAGCGACATGCTCTGGGTGACACTGGTGGCCAACATCGTCGCGGTGGCGACCATCCCGCTCTTCGGCGCACTCTCCGACCGGATCGGGCGCCGCTCCTTGATGATCTTCGGCGGACTCGGCGGCGGCCTGCTCTCCGGCCTGTACCTGTACACGGTCGAGCAGAAGAACCTCATCCTGGTCATCCTGATGGTCATCCTGGTGCAGGGCCTGCTGTTCCAGATGTGGAACGCGACGTTCGCGACCTTCTTCCAGGAGCAGTTCCCGATGCGCATGCGGGTGACCGGGTTCGCGGTGTCGCAGAACGTCGGCCTGGCGATCGCGTCGCTGTTCCCGACCCTCTTCACCGCCATCGCTCCCCCCGGGTCGACAAACGTGCCTCTGGTGATCGGATCGGTCACCTTCGGTATCGCGCTGGTCGCCGCGGCTGCCGCCTTCTTCACCCCGGAGACCAGGGGCACGGCGCTCGCGGACCTCGGCAAGCGTGACCCGATCATTGAGCATTCCTCCCGCACGAGCGCCAACGCGTAGGTATGTCGCCACCTGCCGGGCACCCGCCACCGACGTGGACCGGTGCCCGGCTCGTGGCGGCTACTGCGGAGAGCCGGCAGTCCCTACAACTCGACGACGGTTCGCGATCAGGAATCCCGGAAGGCCGCAACGATGCGCTACTGCTTCACATCTCGGGTCGATCCCCGGCACCTGGACCGGTACCGCGAGCACCATGCTGCGGTGTGGCCGGAGATGCTGACGGCGCTGCGCGACTCGGGGTGGCGCAACTACTCGCTGTTCCTGGCAGAGACCGGCCTGCTCGTCGGCTACTTCGAGGCCGACGACAAGGACCTGGCACAGGCGCGCATGGCTGCGCACGAGGTCAACGCGCGGTGGCAGGCCGAGATGGCCGGCCTGTTCTCCGGGAGCGGCAACCCGGACGAAGGGTTCACGTACGTCCCCGAGGTGTTCAACCTGAACGACCAACTGCGTGCCGCAGGTCTCCCGGTCGATCCGGGCCCGATGACGAATCCAGCCTGACGGTTCCGCGAGCCCGTGGCTCCACCGCCGTCCGTACCTGATGGACGGCACCACGAATGGCGATCGCTGCCGCGAAGCTCGCTTCGCGGGTGTGCAATGCGCAGATCAACTCCATCAACGAGATCAAGGAAGATCGATGCCTGCTGACACGACAGCGACACCGAAGGTGTGGCCGGTGAAGCACAGTCCGCTGCTCCGGGCGCCGGAGCGGTTCATCCCGAGGGACGAGATCCGGGAGCTCATCCACCGCCTGACGACGAACCTGGTCTCGATCGAGGACAGGACCGGCGAGTTCCTGCTCCGCCTGGACGACGGGCGGGTCATCGACACGAAGGGCTGGGCGGGTTGGGAATGGACCCATGGCGTCGGTCTGTACGGGATGTGGCAGTACTACAACCAGACCGGCGACCAGGCGATGCGCGACATCATCGACGCCTGGTTCGCCGCGCGCCTGGCCGAGGGGACCACGAAGAACGTCAACACCATGGCCCCGTTCCTCACCCTCGCCTGCCGGTACGAAGAAACGGGCGACCGCACCCTGGTGCCGTGGCTGGACGCCTGGGCCGAGTGGGCGATGCGCAGCATGCCCCGCACCCCGCACGGCGGCATGCAGCACGTCACGCTCGCCGAGGAGAACCACCACCAACTGTGGGACGACACCCTCATGATGACGGTCCTGCCCCTGACCAAGATCGGCCTGGTGCTGGGCCGGCCGCATTACGTTCGCGAAGCGATGTTCCAATTCCTGACCCACGTGACCTACCTGATGGACCGCGAGACCGGGTTGTGGTTCCACGGGTGGTCGTTCGAGGGCAACCATCACTTCGCCGAGGCACGGTGGGCCCGCGGGAATTCGTGGGTGACCATGGTGATTCCCGACTTCCTCGAGCTGGTGGACCTGCCGGAGGACGACCCGGTGCGCCGCTACCTGATCGAGGTGCTCCTCGCGCAGGTCCAGGCCCTCGAGCAGCTTCAGGACGAGTCGGGGTTGTGGCACACGCTGCTCGACGATCCCACCTCCTACCTGGAGGCCTCGGCGACGGCCGGGATCGCCTACGGAATCCTCAAAGGCGTCCGCAAGGGCTATCTCGATTCGCGATACGCCGCGACGGCGGAGAAGGCGGTCAGGGCGATCGTCGCGAACGTTTCCGACGACGGTGAGCTGCAACAGGTCTCGTTCGGCACCGGCATGGGATCGGACCTGGACTTCTACCGGGACATCCCGCTGACATCGATGCCGTACGGGCAGGCCATGGCGATCCTGTGCCTGGCCGAGTACTGCCGCACCTACTACTGACCCCCAGGGGCCTGCGACCCGGGCAGGACCGATCGCGTTCCGCACCCGAAGGGTGGGCGACGGTAGGAGCCCTGGGGCGGGGTCCAACTCTCATCAGGTCCATACACCGGACGCAACCGCGCGAGTCCCACGTCGGGAGCTCGTGACAGCAATTCGTTCCTAGGAGAAACCAGTGATTCTGGAATCATTTCGTCTCGACGGCGCAGTTGCCGTGGTCACCGGCTCGTCACGCGGGCTGGGCCAGAGCGCGGCGGTTGCCCTGGCGGAGGCGGGAGCCGACCTCGCGCTCGTCGACCGGAGCGCGGCGAAGGAGACCGTGCAGCGGGTCACGGAACTGGGCCGCCGGGTGCACTCCATCGAGCTCGATCTGATCCGAGCGACCCCCACGCAGCTCGACGATGCGATTCAGTCCGTCGTGGACACGCTCGGGCGCGTCGACGTGCTGATCAACAATGCGGGGATCATCCGGCGCGCACCGTTGCTGGAGCACCAGGCGTCGGATTGGGACGAGGTGCTGGCGATCAACCTCGACGCCGTTTTCCACCTGTCGCGGGCGGCCGCGAAACATTTCGTCGCCCAGGGCAGCGGAAAGATCATCAACATCGCCTCGATGCTCTCGTTCCAGGGCGGGATCCTGGTTCCCGGATACACAGCGAGCAAGCACGCGGTCGCCGGACTCACGAAGGCCTTCGCCAACGAGCTGGCCGCCCACGGCGTGAACGTCAACGCCCTGGCCCCCGGGTACATGGCGACGGACAACACCGCACAGATCCGCTCCGACGAGGTCCGCGAGAAGGCCATCCTGGACCGCATCCCGGCCGGCCGTTGGGGCACCCCAGCCGATCTGCAGGGCCCTTTCGTGTTCCTGGCCTCACCGGCATCCGACTATCTCAACGGCGCCATCATCCCCGTCGACGGCGGCTGGTTGGTCCGCTGACCAACCGCACCCCCATGTCTCACCACCCGACACCCGGAGGCCCCTCATGGACCATCGTTATGCGACCAGCCCGCACCAACTTCTCTCCTTCGACACCGACGAATTGCGTGCCCAATACCTCGTCGACCACCTCTTCGTCCGCGGTGAGATCACCGTCTGCTACACCCATCACGACCGAATCGTGCTCGGTGGCGCGGCGCCCGCCGGCGAACCGCTGCCGCTGCCCACGTTCGACGAGCTGCGGGCGGAGTTCTTCCTGGCCAACCGCGAACTGGGCATCGTGAACGTCGGCGGCACCGGCACGGTCACCGCAGGCGGCGAGACGTACACGCTGCCGAACGGCGCATGCCTGTACGTGGGCCGCGGCACCCGGGACGTGGTCTTCGCCGACGGCCCGGAAGGCCAGGAGACCCCCGCACAGTTCTATCTGTTCAGCGCGCCGGCGCATACCACTCATCCGACTCAGCTGGTGCTCAAGGGGGAGGGCAATGCCCTCGAGCTCGGTGACCAGATGACGAGCAATCGACGCACGTTGAACCAGTACATCCACCAGAAGGGGATCCGCTCCTGCCAGATCGTCATGGGTGTGACCGAGCTGCATCCGGGGTCCATGTGGAACACGATGCCGGCGCACACGCACGATCGGCGCACGGAGTGCTACCTGTACTTCGACGTGCCGGACGATGCCCGGGTGATCCACCTGCTCGGTCGGCCCACCGAGACGCGACACCTCGTGGTGGCCGACCGGCAGGTGGTCATCTCGCCGTCGTGGTCGATCCATTCCGGCGTCGGAACCGCGGCCTACTCGTTCGTGTGGGCCATGGCCGGCGAGAACCAATCCTTCGACGACATGGACGCCGCGCCCGTGGTCACCTTGCGGTGAAACTGCGAACGCTCCCGGGCGGCCCGCGCGGCGCGGGCCGCCCCGACTTGTCCCGCTCGGTCCCGTGCTCGTGACCGCGTGTGCGCGCCGGGCGCAGCGTCCTGCCCAGGTTCGGCGGAGCGACAGGTCAACTCGTCCGCGGTGCGCGATCCATCGAAGGTCGACGACAGGGGAACCCGTCCGCTGCGCGCGACACTTCGAGGATCGGCTACGGGCAGATCGGGATGTCCGTGATCGATGTCTGTCGGTGGCGTCAGGGGCGCAGAGCGGTCGCGTGGCGGACTGCCTGGGAAACCAGCTCGGCGATCCGGGCCGTGTTCGCGAGCCCGTCGCGCGGCACCATCCACGAGCCGCCGACCGCGCGCACCGCGGGCAGAGTGAGGTAGTCGGCCAGGTTGTCGGGGCCGATGCCGCCCGTGGGCATGAACCCGAGATCGGTGAACGGCGCCGCGAGGGCCCGGACGGCCGCCGCCCCGCCGGAGCTCTCCGCCGGGAAGAACTTGACGGTGGTGAGGCCCAACTCGAGGGCGGCTTGGATCTCGGTAGCGGTCACCGCGCCGGGCAGCGGAAGCACATGGAGTTCCAGGCAGCGCTCGACGACCGCGCGCGAGAGACCGGGGGACACGATGAACGTGGCACCGGCCGCGACGGCCTCGTCAACCTGTGACGGGGTGAGCACGGTGCCCGCGCCGACCAGCACGTCACCCCGCGCGGCGAGTCGGCGCACCGCCTCGACGCCGGCGGCAGTGCGGAAGGTCACCTCGGCGACCGGCAGTCCCCCGGCGACCAGCGCGTCACCCAGGGAGTCGGCCGTCCGCGCGTCGTCGATCACGACCACCGGCACGAGCCGATGACCTGAGAGCTCGGCCAGGAGCGCAGCGTCCTGAACTGACGACAAGGACATCACTGGTGAGCTCCGTCTCGTAGATGGTTTCTGCCGGTAAAGCTCGGCATCACGCGCGTGCACGCGGCAAAGGCTGATTGAAACGTTTAAGTGAGCCTAGGCTAGCAGTGCATTTCGATGCATGTCAAGCGCATGCTCCACGCGGCAGACAGGACTCAAGCAAGGACATTGCCGACATTCGATTCGTGGACCGGCGGCCCGCGAGCGCAGGATCCTGACATTGAGCGTTTCAATCTAAGCCGCTACGATGGCGATCCTTGGATGGGAGGACGTGTGGGCAAGCGGCCATCGGTCAGCATGAAGGACGTCGCGGCGTTGGCGCAGGTGTCCGTCGGGACCATATCGAATGTGCTGAACAAGCCCGAGCTCGTCGCACCCGATACCCGTCGCAGGGTTCTGGAGGCGATCGACAAGCTGGGCTGGGTGCGCAATGAGTCTGCGCGGCAGTTGCGGGCCGGACGCAGCGCTTCGATCGGGCTCGTGGTCATGGACATCGCCAACCCGTTCTTCAGCGACTTGGCTCGCGGTGTCGGGGACGTCGCCGCCGCCGCCGGTTGCTCGGTTCTGCTTTCCGACAGCGCACACGACCCGGCCCGGGAGCGAGCTGCGCTCGAGCTGTACCAGCAGCTGCGGGTCCGCGGGGTCATCCTCGCCCCGATCTCGACCAGCCCGGACGGGGGCCTCGCCCGGCGACTCGACATGCCCGTCGTGCTGGCCGACCGCTTCGCCGCCTACCACGACTCCTGCTCCGTGTCCGTCGACGACTTCGTCGGCGGCCAGCTCGCGGCGGAGCACCTGCTCGAACGTGGGCACCGACGGCTCGCCGCGGTCGGCGGCACCGCGGACATCGCGCAGGTGCGCGAGCGGCGCGACGGCGCGAGCCGGGCCGTGCTGCTCGGCAGTCGTGACGCCACGCTGCTCACTCTCTCCACCGAGCGGCTCGATATCGAAGCCGGACGATCCGCCGCGCTCGATATCGTGGCGATGCCCGACAACGAACGCCCGACCGGAGTGTTCGCCTTGAACGACCTGGTCGCGATCGGCCTGCTCCAGGGCCTGGTCACCCACCAGGTCGCCGTCCCGAACGAGATCAGCATCGTCGGCTACGACGACATCGAGTTCGCCGCCGCTGCAGCCGTGCCGCTGTCCAGCGTCAGCCAGCCCCGTGTCGAACTGGGCCGCCGCGCCGCCGAGCTTCTGCTGGGCGAAATCGAGGCCCTCGACACCGGAGAGCCGCACCAGCATCGCCAGGAACGGTTCACGCCTTCCCTGGTCGTTCGCTCTTCGTCGATGGACGAGCGCGTCGTGGCGGCGTCCTCAGACATCCCGCGCCGGAACCTCCGGTGACCAGCGCCGTGGCGGCGGGCAGGCCTGCCGCGATCTGGCGGCTAACCGTCGGAGCCGCCCGCCGCCCTGGCCTCGGCGCCGGTCTCGCCCTCGTAGCCACGAAGATGGCCGCCGCCGGCAAGCCCGGTGGCTGGCTGATGATCCAGGAGCCGGACTTCCGTCTGGCGCCGACCACCGACCCGCAGGCGTGGGCGGCGACGTGGACCGCGCTGATCGAGTGGGGACGCGCGAACGGCGTGGGCTGGCTCATCGGTCGGCGCCTGCCTGGCCTGGTGCGCGGGCTCGGTTTCGCGCGGGCCCAGGCGAAGACGGACGTGCAGAACTTTCGCGGGACCGATCGCGGAGCGCTGTATTTCAAGCTGTTCTTCGCGGAGGTGCGCGATCGGGTGCTCGACAGCGGACGGTTGGATGCCGCGACGCTGGACGCCGCCGGGGCGTTGCTGGACGACCCCGACTACTGGACCCAATGCTGGATGATGACGGCCGTCTGGGCCCGCAAGGAGCGACCTGAGGAGGGCCCCGGCCTGACATCGGCCCCGGCGCTTGCCGCGCGGTGAGGACCGATTCGCGCAGTTCGGCGTGGGTGGGTGAGGCACAGGTCACACGTCGGCGGTGATCGGCCGCCGAACAGCCAGGGGAGAATTTCCCGATGGCGGCGGACAGCGACCTCCCGGTCCCGGACCGGGTGCACGTCGTCGAACGGCGTCGGCCCGTGTTCAACGGTCATGGCGTCACGCCGTACGTGGAGTTCGATCGCGCGACCTGGTCGGCGCTCGCCAACTCGACCCCCCTGCCGCTCACGGCCGACGAGATCGACCGGCTGCGGGGCCTGGGCGATCCCATCGACGTGGCCGAGGTCGAGACCATCTACCTGCCGCTGTCCCGGCTGCTCGCCATGTACGTCGCCGGCACGGGCGCGCTGCACCAAGTCACGTCGACGTTCCTCGGCGAGCGCGAGGACCGCACGCCCTTCGTGATCGGGGTCGGCGGGTCGGTCGCCGTCGGCAAGTCCACCACCGCGCGCGTGCTGCGCGAGCTGCTGGCGCGATGGCCCGACACCCCGAAGGTCGAGCTGGTCACCACGGACGGCTTCCTCTACCCGAACGCGGTGCTCAACCGGCGCCACCTGATGAGCCGCAAGGGTTTTCCGGAGTCGTACGACCGCAGGGCGCTACTCGAGTTCGTCGCGGAGGTGAAGTCGGGTGCCGCCGAGGTGCGCGCGCCGCGGTACGACCACCTGACCTACGACATCGTGCCGGGCGACGAGGTTGTCGTCCGGCGGCCGGACGTGCTCATCGTGGAGGGGCTGAACGTGCTGCAACCGGCCGCGCTCGAGGAGGACGGCGGCAGCGCTCTGTCGGTCAGCGACTTCTTCGACTTCTCGCTGTACGTCGACGCCGAGATCGCGGACGTGCGGCGCTGGTACGTGGAGCGCTTCCTGCGCCTGCGGGAGACCGCGTTCGCCCATCCCGACTCCTACTTCCGCCGGTACGCCGCCCTGACCGACGCGGAGGCGGTGTCCACCGCCGAGGTGATCTGGGCCTCGATCAACGAGCCGAACCTGCGACAGAACATCCTGCCCACCCGGGGCAGGGCGACGCTGGTCCTGAAGAAGGGCCAGGACCACGCGGTCACGCGGATCCGCTTGCGCAAGCTCTGAGCGGGCGGTAGAAGGCCGGGCATGATCAATGCCGACCGCGTGACCACCGTGAGCGCCGCCCGGCCGCGGTGACCGTGCCCGACGACCCCGCCCGGCCGGGATGGCGCGGCCTGGACACCCAGCCGCGGCACGTGCTGGCCGGCGCGCTGGCCGCCAACGCCGTGCTGTTCTTCGACCAAACCGCAACGATCGTGGCGCTGCCCGCGATCAGTGACGACTTCGGTCTGCCCGGCGGCACCACGGGCGCCGTCGCCTGGACGGTCACCGCCTTCCTGCTGGCGCTGGCGGCGATCATGCCGGTCGCCGGTCGAATCGCCGATGGGTACGGACGCAAGCCCACCCTGGTGACCGGGCTGGCGGTCTTCGGCCTCGGCTCGGCGCTGTGTGCCGTCGCGCCGAACCTGACCGTGCTCGTTGCCTGCCGGTTCCTGCAGGGGGTGGGCGGGGCGATCGTGCAGCCGATGATCCTCACCGCGGTCACTCGCGTCGTGGGCACCGGGCGTCGTGGCTGGGCGATCGGCACGCTGTCCAGGGGCGGGACGACCTTCCTGGTGTTGGGGCCGCTGATCGCCGCCGGCCTGCTGGCGGTCGGCAGCTGGCGGCTGATCTTCGTGGTGACGCTGCCCGTGCTGGCCTTCGCGGCTTACGAGCTCGTTCGCTGGGTGCGGCCGTCGACCGATCGGGGCGACGACCTCGATCTGTGGAGCATCGCCTGGCTCGTGGTGGGCCTGTCCTGCCTGGTCGCCGGGATCACCCAACTCGCCGAGTGGACGTGGACCGCCGGCGGGCTGATCGCCGGCGGGATCGCCCTGATCGGCGTCTTCCTGTGGCTGCAGACGCGGTCGGAGCGTCCGCTGATCCCGGTGCGCCTCCTCGGGAACCCTTTGCTCTCCAGCTGTCTCGTCGCGCTCTTCGCCATTCAGTTCGCCGTGCTCGCCGCGATGATCACCCTCGTCGCCTTTCTCGAGGTCGGCATCGGGGCCACCGCGACCGCGGCCGGCGTCGTGGTCGCGATCGCCGGCCTGGGATCGCCGCTGTTCTCGCCGACCACCGGTCGACTCGCCGACGAGCGGGGCAGCCGGCCGCTGGTCCTCGGCGGCCTGGCGACCGCGGTCGCCGGCCTGATCCTGATGATGCTGACGGCGGGCCGGCTCGACGTCTGGTGGCTGTTGCCCGGGGTCGTCGTGTTCGCGCTGGCCAGACCGGCGGTGTTCACCCCGGCGAGCATCGGCCCGTTCGCCACGCTGCCGATCCGCGATCGCGCCTTCGCGGCGAGCCTGGTCACCGAGGCCCGGCAGCTGGGCGCGGTGTTCGGCATCGCGGTGCCCACCGAGGTGGCGCAGCTGTCGGGCGGCGCCGGGGACGCGCTGCTCGCGTTCGTGGTGGCGATGGGAGTCGTGACGGCGGTGTGCGCCGGCGCCTGGCTGGTGATCCTGCGTCGGATGCCCCGCCGCGCGGCCCTCGACGCTCGCTGATGCTGCGATCGAGCGCGTCCGTTTGAGAGAGTCAGGGGGTGACGGACCATTCGACGCCGCTGGTCGCGCTGCCCGACGGGACCCTGCTGCCGGCGGGCGCCCCGCTGCTCCGCGGCGACGACCTCGGCGTGCTGCGCGGTGAGGGGGTCTTCGAGACCACCCTGGTCGTCGACGGCACACCCCGCGACCTGGCCGATCACATCGAGCGCCTCGGCGTCTCGGCGCGGATGACGGGCGTCGACGCACCGCCGGCCGGGTCGTGGCAGCCGGGGGTGGATGCGCTGACCGCTGCCTGGTCGGGCGGGCGCGAGATGGTGATGCGCCTCGTGGTGACCCGCGGTCCGGAGCGCAGCCCGGCGCCCGTCTGCTATCTGACTGGCGGCGTCCTGCCAGCCGCGAGCGCCCGTCAGCGGGTCGAGGGCGTGCGCGTGCTGACACTGAACCGCGGGTTCTCCGCGAAGGCGGCCGCGGACGCGCCGTGGTTGCTCGCCGGCGCCAAGACGCTGTCGTACGGCGTGAACATGGCCGCCCTGCGATACGCGGCCCAGCACGACGCGGACGACGTGATCTTCATCGGGGCGGACGGCGAGGTGCTGGAGGCGCCGACCTCGACGGTGGTGATCGCGACCGGCCACACACTGGTCACTCCCGAACCGGCGGGCATCCTCGACGGCATCACGGTGCGCCGGCTGTTCCGGACGGCGGCCGCGGCCGGTTGGACGACCCGCCGGGAGCGGCTCGCGGTCGACGACGTGTCCGCCGCCGGCGGTGTGTGGCTGGTGTCGAGCGCGCGGCTGCTCGCGCCGGTGGTGGCGATCGACGGGGTTCCGCGCGGCGACGGCGGGCTGACAGCCGAGCTGGCGGATCTCCTCGAGATGCCGCGCTAGCGGCCGGCAGCCGACCCGTGGATCCCCGGCTGCGTCGCGCCGCGGACGCGAGCGTCGGCTGCTACGAGGACATCTGCGCGCGGCACGGGTGGGATCGATGCCGCGTGACGGGTTGTGGAGCTCGCTGGCGCCGCCACCGCCGCCGCACTCCGACGCCCGGGTCGTCGAGCCCGGGCGTGACGCTCGGCCGGGTCCGCGACCGCCTGCACGCCAGGAGAACCGACGCCGACCACCATCTGCTGGCACGTCACGGAGACAGGAGCGCGCGCACCACTATGGCGCTCCGGCCGGCATCCGCTCTATCGTCGAACCGAGATCGCCGGTCACGACGAGCGCGAAATCCTGCGGACCCCGGAGCAAGTTTCGTGCAAAGACCTGGATCACCCACCGACCTGGGAATGGGTCCGGTACCCTGATCACTTCCACGTTGTTACTCGTGTCAGATCGTGTGAGGCGGCCGGGCACATCTTCGTTGCCGATGAATTTGGTGCTTCTCGGGTCCTCGACGAGAACGCTGATGTCGTTCTGCAGTGCTCGTGCCGGAAGGTCCGTGTATGCCAGGCACAGACGGAACGGATGATGCGCACCTACGCGAACCGTGAAACGGAAGCGCTGGCTCGTCTCGGTGAAGTTGAGTGGATCGCGCCGCCAGCTGTCGATGAATTCCAGTCCGAGCGTGGACCCGTCGACGTCGGGCAATGTCGTGGACATCTGCACTTGCCCGAAGCCTTGGTGATAGTTCGGAAGGCGCTTGTGCTCGGCGAGCGCATCGGCCCCCGTCAACCACCTCGTGCCATTGATGAGTGTGGCCTTGACAAGGGCGGCGCTCGGATCGACATTGCGCTTCATATAGTACTGACGGACGAGCGCAGCGCATCCGGCGACCAAGGGGCTCGCCATACTCGTGCCACCCATGTAGGCGTAGTAGTCGTTGTCCGGTAGCAGATCCCAAAAGTTGTTCGCGGGAGCCGAACGAGAACGCGCGGATATGATGTTCGTGCCCGGGGCGACGACATCGGGTTTGATACGACCATCGTCGCAGGGTCCGCGGGAGGAGAACGCCGCCAGGCATTCGGCGTCGCCGGACACGCATTCTGCGCTGATAGGTGGGGACGGAAACTTTTGATTCGACCATTCGCCGTAGGTGACGGTGCTGGTGCGGCGGCTGCGGGAGGCACCGACGGTGAGGGCATTCTTGCACGATGCGGGTGAGCCGATGGACAGCCAATCGACATAGCCCGCATCCGTGTTGACCCGGGGTTCCGCAGTGCCCTCGTTGCCGGCGGCGATGACGATCAGCATGTCGCGCCGGCCAGAAACGTAGGCGTCCACCTCGTTGCAGTTCACGGTGTATGCCGACGCGGTCGGCGCTGCCCAGCTGTTGTTGTGTATCCGTGCGCCGGCCTGGTACGCAGGCTCGAACAGATCCTCCAGTGCCACCGGCAGACCACGCAGGCCGCCGCTCGCGTCCATAATGGATTGGAAGTACAGCCTCGCCGCCGGGGCAACGCCACGATACTTTCCGCCGGAGGCAGCGCCGTCGCCGAGCAGGGAGCTGGCGATGTGAGTCCCGTGCCCATGCGGATCTGTGGTGTCACCGGGGCGTCCAAGTCCGACCGAATCGGCCACTCGACCGGCAAAGTCCGGATGATCCTTGTCGAGCCCTGTGTCGGCGACGGCGACAATCTGACCCTCCCCGTCATAGGGATTCCGCACATCTTCGCCATCCAGCCGCAACAACTCTCGAGCCACGTCGTTGCACAGTCGGGGCGGAACATGCTCGACCATGCTGAGCACGCCGGTCAAGCCACAGATCTGCTGCCGAATCGGATCATCCGCATCCAGGTCGATGCGGATCTTCCGACCACCGAATCCGGCCACAGTCACTTCATGCGAGGCCAGCCATCCACGAATGGACTCTCGTGCATCCCTGTCGGTAAGCCACAGGTCCCAGGTGGTGTGCTCCGCGTGGTCGGGCTGGGATCGTTCGTCGGGTATGGCTGCAGTCAATTCCACCGGTCCGGTCGATGACGGGCCCAAGCGCCTGACGTCCCGCACGAATGGCAAGTTGATGCATGCGGTGGCCTGTTCGGCGGTCGCCGTGATCACATACGAGTAGTCAGGAAGGTACTCCTCCAGGCGAGGGCCAACGTTTTCGATGGCCACTCGCATCTCTTCCAGGAGTGGCCCGTTCAGGACGGTGATCCACTGCGCTTCGACTCCTGGTGGAACTGGAGGGAGATCCGCGTCGTCACCGGCTTGCCAGCCGGGTCTACCTCGGTCCGCTGCCAGTGCACCGCGCGCCACGGCAGCTGTGATCGGTTGCTCGGCCGGGGGTGGAAGGCGGTCGACCACCGGGCCCTGCGCCTCGAGCGCCGGAATGTCGACTTCGTCGAGTTCCCCGATCACGTAGCTGTCGGTGACCCGTGCGTTCACGATGACGCGGGCGGCGGCGGCACGCTCACTCTCGTACATCACGTACGCGATGACCGGAATGCTGGGCACTGTGCATCCTTTCGAGGTGGACGCCGTCGAGGTCATGACTCGCCGGAGTCGCCGGCTTCTGCCAGGAGGCGGTAAAGATCGTCGATCTCGACGGGTGAGGCGTCCGGCGCGTGCGCCGAACTGGCCACCGCTCGAGTGCCAGGCTGCTGTATCTGCCGGGCCCGTTGCAGGACTCGCTCTTCGAGGCGACTCGAGGTGTACGTGGCGGGGTCGTCCATGAAGGCGCGCGCGGCCACCGCAAGCAGCGTCCGGATGTCCGAGGTCGTGGGCATGAAGCCGTTGAGAAGATCTTGTGGCTGCGTTCCGAGGTCGCCCTGGTCTCGACACGAGACGACCTCATCCAGCCGCCGATTGGACAGGCCCGGATACGGACCGGCGACCAGCGCCTGAGCCACCACGGCGGCACCGCTCGAGTCGGCCCTGGCGTCGACGTAGGTTCCCGATGCCGCCAACACCTCATCGACCAGCCGGATCCTCAGTTCGGGAGGCGCGTGCTCGGAGTCCGCACGGTTGGGCGACGGATCATCGGCGCCCAGGAAGTCCGCCAGCACCGCGCGGTACGAGGGCCCCCCGCACAACGCGCCGTAGACGTCGGCGAAGGCCTCGTTCGCCCATCGCAACCAGTCGCCGCGGACCTGGGGGCCGCACTCAGGAGCCGGAAGGGCAGCGCTGACCAGTCGCGCAGGGACCTCTGATCCGATCAGGTCTCGGTGAACCACGTGTCCCACCTCGTGCGCGATCACCATCGCCTCCGGTAGATGCCTGAGCTCGAACCACGGCAGTCCGATGACGGGCAGGGGCAGTCGATTCGTCACCCTCCGTACCTCGCGGGACATCGGCGCACCAGACCCTTGGGCCCACTGGTAACTGGACTTTCGAGACACACTGAACGGACTGTCCGAATTCGTCAGAAACGTCAGCGGGGGTTCCCGCGCATCGACTGGGTCTCCTGTTTCCGGGTTCACCGCCACATCCTGCGCAGGTCGGTAGCAGGCCACAGCGAACTCGTCCGCCAACGTCAGATACGGCAAGAATTCATCGATCAGGCGCTGACTGAATTTGTCGCGGAAGTACCCCCAGACACGGTAGAGATCCAGAACGTGACCTTCGAGCCGATGCCACGAGTGCGAGATATCCGCGCTGTCGATATCTATCGCCACCCGCGCGATCAGTGCTGAGAGTCGACCGTCGACAGCGTGGAACTGAGAGTGATGCTTCTCGAGGGGCTGCTTATCCTCGCACAGCGCGCGCCAATACCGCAGCTCTACGGTGATCGCACCCAGCTTGGTCTGCAACTCGGCCCGCTTTCGGTCGGCAAACCCACTCATAGCGCCCAAACGGGGAAGAGGGAATAGGGCGGCCGCTCAAGGAAGAGGGCCATTCCAGCGAATGCGAGCATGGCGTGCGTGTCCATACCGCCTGCAAGTTGCGTCCGGTGCAGACCTCGCACGATATCGGAAATGAGGTCGCCGACCGTGAGCCGAGCGACGATCGTGTGCAGAATCTCGATCTGAGCACGTGGTTCGGCAAGACCGGTCGCCAGCACCGCCTGGGCACCTCCGACGCCGAGAAGTTGATGCGCGAAGCTGTTGCGTCCACCGCAGGCGCGCACGGTTTCCGTCAGCGACGCCGCGGCGGGTACGTCGATGATCGCCAGTGGAACGGTCCGACCGGCGCTCGCGGTCACCAAGAGGGCGTTGAGATCACTGACGGTCAGCCCGTCCCACCCGGCGCCGGTCCGGCTCAGTGACCGGTAGGCGGCGTCACCGCCCAAATCCAGCATGACAGCGCCGCCCGCGTATCGAATCGATGCGGTGATGTGCACGACGTCCGGCCGGAAACCGTGCGCCCGACTCATCGCCACGCGGCGGGACGAGGAGCCGGTCAGGTCGAGTTGTTCGATATCGGCGCCCTGCGCGTTGTAGATTCCGACCAAGCCTGCGCCGATCGCCAAGTCGCCTCGCTGACGCTCGAGCTGCGCGTGCGGGTCGGGCCGCACTAGCAGCACGCGGAGAGGACGCCGACCGCCCGCGAGCTCGTTGCGCAGCGCTTCAAAGGTCGCGCGACCTGGGCCCTGCTCCTGAACACCCGAATCCTGCTGGAACGCCTTGAGCACAGCCGCCGTGTGGCCGCCCACGAGACCATCAGGGACACCCTGGAATAGCTCCAAGTGCCGCAACGCCTCCTGCAGAATGCGGATGCGCATCTCGTTGCGGCGCTGCGAACGGATGCTGCGATAGAGGTCGTGCATGGCAGGGTGCTGGGCGAGGGGAACACCGCTGTCCCACGCCTGACACAACTCCCACGGCATTGCGGCGACGTCCGACGAGCCGAAGACGAGTCTCAGGTCGCGGTGCTGGCCCGCATCTGGCGCCAGGGCGGCGGCGATCGTGGGTGGCAGGATCTTCTCGGCGATCTGCGTGGACCAGTTCCGCCAGCCGTCCAAGAGCGGCCCGAACACGGTGCGGATCCGGCGTAGCACGTCGTTCTGAGATTCCTGGTCGAAGATTTCTGGTAGCGATTCCCCACTGAGCTCCCCGCCGTCCGGCAGCCGCATCAGGACCTGAATGCGGCCGTCCTGTGGCTGGCCGAAGCGGATCTGCACCGATTCCGCGTCAGGCGTCCGATCACGTGTGCCGAGCTCGAAGTTTGTCGCGACCTCGTTGCGCGTGACGAAGTCACCCAGCAGCTCGTACGCGCGGGCGGCGTGTGATGCGTATCGGGCAGCCGCATGTCGCTCGCCGCAGATCCGGGACACCTCCGCACGTGCCAAGGCCATCTCGGCCGATCGGCCGTTGACCTCGACTTGGCTCGCCAAGATCCTCTCCGCCCTGTCGAGCCGGGCGATCGTCGCATCAATGCCGTCCAGAGTCAGCCGACGTCGCGCAAGGGTGAGCAACACGGAGGCCGTCACCGGCCACTCGTCGTCCAGGACTTCTTCGGGCGGGACCGGGTCATCCGTTGCGGCCGGGCCAAGCCGGCCCATCTCCTCCAGCCAAGCGAACCATTCGAAGATGTTGTGCTGATGCGCCGCGACGGAGATCAAGAACTCGCGAGCGCGCGCCTTTTCGCCGGCGATCCGGAGGACGGCCGCGACACGGTGGACATGCTGCACCCACTCGGCCGGGGTTCGGCTCAATTCCGGCTCTTGGACGGAGCCCAACGTGACCGACAGCAGTCGCTCCCGCGCCTCCGGCGCCACCGACCCGGACATCTCTGACGCCCAGTTCATTTTTGTGATCCGGGCGGCGGCCGGACTCACCGCATGGAGTTGGTGAATCAACTCCTCCGCCCACAACAAGTTGGTCGGGGCGACGATGAGGCCTCCCGATGCAATCTGAATGCGAAGCTTTGGCACAGCTGAGTGAGCACGCAGGACGTCCAACGACCGGTGCAGCAGATCGTCTGCATCGTCGGCGCGGTCGACTCGCCGTAGCAGCAAGGCCTTGACCACCCGGACCATCGTCCAGCCTTGGCTACCTTCGTCCGCACCTGCTCGAGCGGCCTCGTCGATCGCTTGCTCCGCCTCCCGAAGGCTGCCACCCACGGACATGTGCACCAAGCCCGCCACCGCCGCCATGTAGGCGGCCTGATTCAGGTCGCGAAGCTCGCGGGCATGAGCCGCCGCGGCGAGAAGGCATTCGGCCGCGAGCTGCGACTGGTGCAGCAGCGCGCGGCACAATCCTTCCATCGCCAGGCAGCGAACCATGTGATCGGTCGGCGCGTCCGGATCGATCGGCGCTGCGCGACGGGCGAGATCGAGCTCGTTGAGTGCCTCGACCGGCATCCCCAGGTCACACAGCGATCCCGACATCACCAGGTGCGTCTCGACCTGGCGCCGATCCCCGTCGGGCAGCCGTCGCGCGTGGTCGATCGAGCGGTGCGGGTAACCAAGCTCGTCGTACACCCAGGACCACAACGAGATGACGTCGGGGTCCTGCGGATCGATCGAGCTGTCGACCTCGGCCTCCCGCAGGACCCTGACTGCTTCATCGCATTGGCTGGACTCGATCAGCCAACTGGTGCGGTACAGGGCGGACAGGCGAGCGGCGGAAGGATCCTCGAGATCTTTGGCGCGCTCATAAGAAGACTCCAGGTACGCCGCACCGGCCGGCTCACCGACCGCCGTCATCGCCTGCCCCAACGTACGGTCGAGCACCGCGAGCTCATCGGCCGACGACGTCGTCTCATCGACGAGCTTGCGATGTTCACGAAGACTGGCCACCACAGACCGGTATTGACCGCGGGCGTTCGCCAATCGACCGTCGAGCACCAACAGGTCCTGATCCGGCAACGAGACATCCGGGTACTGCCGAGCAAGCGCCCGCGCAGCGGTCAGGCCCTCGTCGACATCCACCCACAACGGGTCCGAATCGGCGGCCACCGCCGACTCCATGACGCCGTGAGTGGTACGACCGGCCTTCTGCTCCGCCAGTGCAGCCGCAGCCGCGGCCCGCTGAAGATGCGCCTCCGCGAGCAACTGTGGGTTCATCACGCCCACAAGCGGCGCGCCCGTACGATCATCGACGAAGTCGGACCCCAGAAGATCGGTTGCCAGTTCCAGACACCAATCCTCGCGACCGCCGGCCCGAGCCTCGGAAATCGCGGTGTGCCACGCTTGGGCGCCGTCATCGATGTCGAGCTGCAGGCGGTGGAAGATCGCCTCCCGCGACCACCTGGACCATTCGGCCGAGGAGTCGCTCGCCTTCGAATCAAAATAGGCAACCGCCGCATTCTGCAGCTCGACGAAGACAGGCTTCTGCGAAATTAGTTGGCGTAACGGCTGAATCAAGTCCGACCGGAATCGCACAGACAGGCCGTCCTCATCCGCCATCACCCAAGAGTAGTCCGCGGCGTAATTGAGCAGATTCTCCCACAAGCTGTAGAGCTGCGGCTCCGATTCGAGTGGATCCAGACCGATGGGAAACTTCTCGGCGGTGACCGGAGGATCGACTCGAACGTCATCCATCGACCAAGCGCCACTCATGCCGGAATTCAAAGACGGCCACATGACCCGGACGACGAAGTCAAACTCCAGGCGCCGCGGAACGACACCATAGCGCAACAACCAACGGACTCGAGGATCGTCCACCCGGTCGACCACGCGATCAATGGCTGCCTGTAGTCCCGGATCCTGGTACGTGGACAGTGTCTTCGCATCGATGGTGCGATCTCGCTCGACGAGATCCGCGTACATCGCCATGGTCAACGGCAGTCCGTCCGCCAATCGCCGGATCTCGGCGATCGTCGACTCGTCGCGAATCGCACGAACCTCCGTCAAGTATCGGTGCTGTTCATCCGATGAGAATTCGAGCTGATGGTGCAAGGCAAACTGAAGAGATTCGCCATCAAGCGGCAAGCGCTCCCGAATGTCGAACCTGCCTGCGATAATGAGGCGCGCAGCTTTGATCCGTTGAATGATTGTGCCGACCACCTCAAGCATCTGATCCAGGCGCACCGCCGGACGCAGCGCCTCTTCAAAGGTGTCAAGGACGAACACAACCGGCCGGTCGGCAGGGCGACCATGAAAAGCAGCAGCGAACCGTGATATGACGTCTTCACCGTCCGACGGCAGCGCCCGTATCGGCTTCAACGTCGGACTCTGAGGTTCGTGGTTCCTGATGAGTAGGGATCGATAATAGCCATGCGATGCGAGCAGCTCCTGGAATGGTGCGCCGACGAGCTGCTTGTCCAACTGGGCGGCGAGTTCGAGCAACATGATCCAGGGAAATCGCGCGGCCACGGTTGGATGGATCAAATCGAAGTCGATTCTGGCGCAAGGGATAGGATCGTCGGATCGTGCACACCGGCGCGCCATGAACCAACTGAGTTGTAACGATTTACCCATGCCGCCTCGACCGAAGAACTGAAGCATACGAACTCCGGCCGGTCTGAGGAGTTCCTCCAATGCTTGCTCGGCTGGGTGACGAGGAACGTAGCGAGCGCTCCGGCTGAAGTCTGCGGACCAGAGCAAACTTGTCGAGAGCCGGGTCGCCGCACGATTGCGTTCCGCTGCCAGACGCGGCCCCAGCAGCGGAGCGCGCGCCGGACTCTCGAGCAGGTCCAGAAGAACACGGCATCGAACCAGATCGTGCGCGTTCTCTGCGGCGTCGAACATGCTCACGAACAGCGCTGTGGCTTCGTGTGGCTCCTCCAGAATCGCAAGATCCAGTTCGTCCAGGGAGCGTCCCGCTTGCCGCGCCTGAGCCCGCAGGTCCGCGGCGAGTCGGCCGAGCTCATCGGGCAGTGGCCGCTGAAACGGCACGCGCCCGTCGAACGTCCACCAGTCTCTCAGTGCCGGCTCTTGGAACGCAGGCGGCACCTGGAATCGCTCCGGCTCGAGTGGGACAGATTCGATCAGCCCGACGTTCATCAGGGTGGTGAGATCGGGCGACCCCGAGGAGTGCAGAAGGGACTCGAAGGTTTGCTTGTCGAAGCTGCGCGGAACGGTGCACCGGCGAAGACACGTCCGGCTTGCGCCCGGAAGGAGATCGATCATGCTCGTCGCCGATGTCACGATTGCGCCGCGAAGGAGTTCAGGACCACGTACAGGTCTCCGCCCCAGTCTTCCCGAGGACTTCTTTCAATCGAGTCGCGCAGCGAGCTCCACCATCCATCCTTGTCGATAGTGATCGCCTTTCGCGCGTAATACTCGCGGGCCAGCCTACCCACTTCTTCCCGCTTGAACGGTTTCAAGTGCGGACCACTATTTCGGGCGAAATTCACCGCGGGGCCGAACGCGTTCAAGTCTGCATCGGTGCCGACGATTGCCGCACGTACGTTTGCGACGTGACCCTCGGCCAGTGGCTGGAGCAGGAGGGGCGAGAGCCACTTCTGACCGTCGTCAGCCGACAGCCTGCTCCGGCTGTTATCCAAGACAACCAGCAGAGGCGCGCCATCCATAGCAGTCGAAAGCATCTCGCGAAATGCCGCGAAAATTCGTGTCACATACTTCTCATGATCGCGTTCCGCCACCGGAAAGTCAGCGGTTGGCTCTTGAGGCGATGCGTCTGCCGAAAGTGGCGGCGGATCCTGATGCTGCTTCAAGTAGTAAAGGTTGTGATCGAACAGGCGACGCGCCGCCATCGATGCGTCGTCCTTGTTCCACTCCCAGATGGCTTTCCGAATGAGCAGTAGCGTGACGAGCCAACTGGCACGGTCATCGCTGCGCACTTCCTTCGTGAAGTCGAGGTAGGCAACGTGACGACCGCGCAGGCGCAGTGTCATGAGCGTCGTCTTGATCATGGCTGACTTACCCACGTTGTTTGGCCCGGATACGACGACCAGACCAGGCGCAGGCGAATCAGGGCACGGATCGAGCGCAGTCCACAGATCGCGACGCTCCGAAGAACGATCCACGTAATTGGGGACGTCTTTGAAGGTTTCGGAGAATGGCGGGAAGTCCATCTTCTCAACCAGCGCCTTCACGGGGAGAACGTGTTCCGGATCGCCCTCCACGGTCAATCGTGGCAATGCCCAGCACAACGGGCTGACCCCCGACTGACCGTCGGTAGCCGCATCGTCGACTGCTTGGCGAGCCCGCGATGTGGCAACGTCCACGGCGATGCCACGGGCCAAGTCGGCGTACATCGACTTGGCGAAGACGGCAGCGGCGGCCGACGTGATGTCGCCCTGCATGGCAATCACGGCGGCGGCGCCGTGGGTGAAGAACGCGTCTGTGAACCGCCACGCGGCCTCTTGGCCGTGCGCCGCATCGGCAGTACGGCAGGCATCCAGGATGATCAGGCGCGGGGCAGGCCTCGGGAGATCGTCGATGTCCTCGGGCGACAGTGACCACTGCCCAGGTAGCCCACGGCGCATCGCGAGAACCGAGGCACCGTCCTTCTGTAGGCCGTGGGCGATGAAGTGCACGATGTGCGGCTCGACGTTGGCCAGCGCGTCACGTAGCTGAGCACGGGTCGGATTCACCTTCGTTTCAATGTGCCAATGGCACGGCACTTCCCGGAGTGCCGCGTGGACCGCTGCGAGTTCGTCGTCGATCTCGAGATCGTCTTCCGTGGAGCCGACGATGACCAGAACCTTGAGCGGAACCAAGAACTCGTCCGTGGGCCGCCACGGTGTCTTGCGGGGGCGCACCCACGGTTTGTTGTGGTTACGAAACACCGGCGCGCGGCCCTCCGGGGCGATGAGCTCCCACGGCACCGATTGCAGTTCCGCGACACAGACATCGAGCACGGTCCGCATCTCACTGCTCGCGCAGCCTTCGCTGGTCGCCTGCCACCAGGTGCCGACCTCGCCCCCGAAGAAGTTCTTCCACAGCGCGACGCCGGCGGCCCGCGGTGTGAGCGTCGCACCCGATCCCGAGAGCAGCGTGTCGCTGACATCCAGCGCGATGGTGCCGTCGCGGGCAATCAGGTCCTCGGCTTGCTGAGTCTCACTCCAGCCGTTCTCGTCCTCGACGACGGTGTATCCGCGGACGGCAAGTTGCTCGCCACCTGGCTCCAGGTCGATGCGAATGAGCAACACCGATGTCCGCACCCCACGATCTTCGCAGCGGCATGTCGCGATATCGCAATCCGCCATCCCCCGGTTCATACAAGCGAACACCCGCGTTGCTTGCGAAGTCAATCGAATTCGCGAGGCGCGTGTGGTATGGGGTGCGGTGGAAGGTCATCGGATACGTACGGCGCGCGACCAAAACTCGCTTCAACCCCTCGTCTCGAGGGAACCAAGAGTCCGCCGCCATTTTCCTCGACACCGGCACGCGGTGGCCTCTGGTGAGCCGGGCGGTCGATCCGGCCACGCGACATCGACCAACCTGATGTCAGCGTCCGGCCCCCGATGACTCGGCTGACCGCGCCCTGGCCCGGCAGCGCCGCTATCCATTACCGCAATTCCTGGCGGGCGTCAGCCGAAGCGACGCACCCCGCGCTGCGGAACGAACGCGTGCTGCAGCTCGTCCGCCGAGAACGGGCCGAGCATCTGGCTTTCGGTGGCGAACTGGTACAGCGCGACCTTGAAGACGGTCGCGATCGTGGTCTGCACGAGCGCGGTCGCGGCGATGACGAGCAGGCCGAGCGTGATCAGCAGAACCATCAGGATCTCGCTGCTGGCGCCGACGGCGACGCCGAGGCCGATGAGGATCACGCCGGGCAGGACGCCCAGCACGAACGCGATGATGCTGATCGCGGCGCTGCCGACCAGGCCCTCACCCCAGCGTGTCCGGATGAGCTGCGTCGAGGTCTTCAGCGCCTCCCGGGGCCCGACCCCGTCCAGCGCGATGCTCGGGATGACGAAGAAGGTGGCGATGGTCCATGCAAGATTGGCCAGCCCGCCGACGATTCCGCTGATGAGCGGGCCGACCCCGTTGCGCAGCGCGGCCTGCAGCGCGGAGATCAGCGCGCCGACCACCAGCTGCACGGCCGCCCAGGCCAGGATCTGCCGGATCCGCGACCGGGCGGCGGCGATTCCCTCGGCGACCGAGGTGGGCTGCCCGGCGAGCACGTGTGCGGTGCACGCGCTGAGCCCGACGCTGCAGAACACGCCGATCACGATCACCGCGTAGATCCCGATGATCACCAACGGCAGGCCCAGCCACGGCGAGTCGGTGATCCAGATCAGCCCGGCGCCGATGCCGAAGAACACCGCGGCGCAGACGATCGCGGCCGCGACCGAGATCAGGGTGAACACCAGCAGCGACCGCTGCGACCGGACGACCGACCAGCTCTTCTTGGTCAGCTCCCAGCCGCGCCCGATTCTTCCCATGCGCGAAGAATACGTTCGCGGTCCGCCGCAGCCCGCCGGCCCTGGCCCGCGCCGTGGCCGGCGCGGTCAGTCCGCGCTCGACCGGCGATCGGCGAGCGCGCGAATCACCTCCGGGTCGGTGGACCGCAGGCGATCCACCTCCTCGCCGTCGTCGCAGCGGCACAGCGAGACCGTGACCTCGCCGGGCGACCACGCCAGCACCCGCCAGACGGCGCCGGAGTCCCGCCAGCGCTCCAGCGCGGCGAGCGTGCCGGTGATCAACGGGGTGCCGGCGGCGGGGTGATCGGCCATGGTGCGCCCATTATCCGCCGGGCGGCCACGTTCCACGTCGCAAGGTCATTACCATCGACGGATGCCGCCGCGGAGCCGGGATCGGGTCGCCCACCAGGAGATCCGCTTCTGCACGGCTCCGGACGGGGTCCGGATCGCGTACGCCGTGCACGGCGATGGCCCGCCGTTGCTCATCTCGACGTGCTGGCTGAGCCACCTGCAGTACGACTGGGAGAGCCCGGTGTGGCGGCACTTCCTCTCCGACCTGGGTGCGTTCGCCACGGTTATCAGGTTCGACGAGCGCGGGCACGGGCTCTCGGATTGGGACGTCACCGACTTCTCGCTGGAGGCGAGGATCGGCGACCTGACGGCCGTCGCCGACCACGCGGGGTTCGAGACGTTCGCCCTGATGGCGATGGCCCAGGGCGGGCCGCCCGCCGTCAGCTACACCGCGCGCCATCCCGAGCGGGTCACCCGGCTGCTCTTCTACGACAGCTACGCGGACCCGCTGCTGGGCATGACGGCCGACGACATCGAGCTCGAGGGCGCATTCAAGAACATCATCAAGGCGGGCTGGGGGCGACCGGAATCGACCTTCCGGCGGGTCTTCACGTCCCAGATGATCCCCGGCGCCAGCGAGGAGCAGATGCGCTGGCTGGACGAGCTCCTGCGGGTGTCGGTGTCGCCCAGCACTGCCTACCTGGCCCGTCAGCAGCGCGCGCACGCCAATGCGTCCCACCTCCTCGGCGACATCACCGCCCCGACGCTCGTCCTGCACTCGCTCCGTGACCGGATGATCTCGTTCGACCACGGTCGCCACCTCGCGGCCACCATCCCCCGCGCGCGCCTCGTGCCCCTGGACAGCGACAACCACATCCTGCTGGAGGACGAGCCGGCCTGGGCCGTCTTCGTCGCCGAGGTGCGCGCGTCCCTGGCGGCCGACCAGCCGAGAGACGCTCGTGCGCACGGGGTCTCGGTCTCCCGCGCCCTGTCGGCGCGCGAGCTGGAGGTCCTCACCCTGGCCGCCGAAGGTCACGACAACGACGACATCGCAAGGATCCTCACCCTCAGCGTGCGCACGGTCGAGCGGCACCTGCAGAACGTCTACGCGAAGCTCGACGTGCAGGGCCGCTCGGCCAGGGCTGCCGCCGTCGCGCGGCTGCTCAGCAACGCCTGAGTGCGGCGGAGCACGCGCCCGGCGCGGCATCGGCCTACGCGCCGGCGCGTACCGGACGGCCGTGCCGGTGCGGACATGTTGGGTAGCCGCACCGATGTGGCGACCCACCCCGGCTTCGTAGCGTCGTCTCAGTGGGCCGGAACCGAATCCGGCCGCGGGACAAGGAGTTCGAGATGACGCAGACCGTCACGCAGGATCCGATCAAGCTCAAGCACCGGGTGCTGTGGGCGCTGGGCGACTACGACGCCGTGGCGACGGAGGTGATCCCAGAGCTCGGCCGGGTGATCGTCGACGCCGCCGGCATCGACGCGGGCGCGCGAGTGCTCGACGTCGCCGCCGGCTCCGGCAACGCCAGCCTCGTCGCGGCGGAGCGGGGTGCCGAAGTCGTGGCGTCGGATCTCACGCCGGAGCTGCTGGCGACCGGGCAGGACCGCGCCGCCGACCGTGGCCTGTCCATCGAATGGGTCGAGGCCGATGCGGAGTTCCTGCCGTTCGGCGACCGCGAGTTCGACGCCACCCTTTCCTGCGTAGGCGTGATGTTCGCCCCGTTCCATCAGCCGGTCGCCGACGAGCTGGTTCGTGTGACGAAGCCGGGCGGCACCATCGCGCTGATCAACTGGACGCCGCAGGGCTTCATCGGCCAGGTGTTCGCGATCATGAAGGCGTACGTGCCGCCGCCCCCCGCCGGCGCCCAGCCCGGCCCGCTGTGGGGCGACGAGGCGCACGTGCGTGCGCTGCTGGGCGATCGGGTTTCGGAGCTGACCGCGGAACGAAAGCAGTTGCCGGTCACCCGGTTCTCCGGAGCCGTGGAGTTCAGGGACTTCTTCAAGCGGTACTACGGGCCGACGATCGCCGCGTACCGGAACATCGCGGATGACCCGGAGCGGACCGCCGCCCTGGACGCGGATCTGGTCGAGCTCGCCCGCCGGCACGGCGCCGAGGACGGCACCATGCAGTGGGAATACCTGCTCGTGACCGCGCGCACCGCGGGCTGACCGGGCGATGCCCGACCGTCGCCGGTCGGCTCCCGATGCGGAGCCGATCGGTGGACGGCGCCTCCCCTGACGCCTCGGCCGGCCGGCCGGAGACGGTCTCACCCCGGCGCGACACCCTGGTCACAGCGGCAACGAGGCCGGATGCAAACCACCAGGGGGACGACGTGAGGCAACCAGAGACGACGAGCGGGATCGGCGACCGTTACCGGCAGAGACGGCGGGCGAACAGGCTGGCCCGCGAGCTCGCAGAGTCCCCGCGTCTGCGATCCGAGATCGTCGCCCGGATGGCGTCGACAGCAGCGGACGACGCCGGCACGTGGGCGGCCGTCGACGCCGCGGTCCGAGCCGAGGCCCACCGCACCAACCGCGCGGTCGGCATGCGCGAGGTCAGCCCCTTCGGCTGAGCGACCGAACGGCGGTTGAGCCACTGTGCGGCGCCCATCCGGGCGCCGGTTCGCGGCCGGGACCGCCGACCCCGAGATCCGGGACTAAGGCGCCTTAGGCGGCTCGTCCCCGATTCCTGAGGCACCGAGCCTCAGATGGTGCTCGATCGTCCGATGCCGCGACCACCACCTCAGCACGACTGTTGTCGGTGCAGGGCCAGGCACTACCAGAACACCCGAACAAGCAACCACACAGCGCCGTCGGGCGCCTGATCGGAAGGCAAGACCATGACTGCAACCTGGGGTCCGGGATTCGACGCCGAGATCGGCTACCGGATGGAGCGCGCCCGCACCGACTTCGGCCGCCACAACCGCGGCCGGGTCCTCTCGGACGCGCGCGACCCGCGAACGTGGCGGCGCAGCAAGCGGGGGAGTGTCGCCTCCGGCTGACACTATGGGGGCCATGGCCAGATCGATGGCGGGGACGCCGTTCGTGGCCCGCGACGAGGAGCTGACACGGTTTCGTGCGGCGCTCGCGCGGGCGGCGGCCGGCGACCCGGGAGCCATCCTGCTCGCCGGCGACGCCGGGGTCGGCAAGACGCGGCTGCTGGAGCGGTTCGCGCAGGACGCGACCGGCGCCGGCGCGACGGTGATCGTCGGTCACTGCGTCGATCTCGGCGGAGTGGGGCTGCCCTACCTACCGTTCAGCGAGGCCCTCGGGCAGCTGCGCAGCCAGACGGACCACCTGGCGGGCGTGATCGAGCAGCGCCCGGCGATCGGCCGGCTGCTCGACACCGGCGGCACCGAGTCGGCTGACGGCTCCGAGCAGCAGGCCGCCCGCCTGCAACTGTTCGACGGCATCGCGGCCGCCCTGACGACGTCGGGCCGCCGCGACCACCCGCTCGTCGTGATCATCGAGGACCTGCACTGGGCGGACCCGTCCAGCCGCGACGTGCTCCGCTTCCTGCTCGCCCGGATGCGTGCGGACCACGTGCTCATCGTCGCGTCCTACCGCACCGACGACCTGCATCGCCGGCACCCGGTGCGCCCCGTGCTCGCCGAGCTGCTGCGCCACCCGAGGGTCGAGCAGATCGAGCTGCACCCGTTCACCGAGCCCGAGCTCGCCGACTTCGCCGTCGCGGTCACCGGCACCGCCGTCCCCGACGCCACCCTGCACAGGGTGCTCGATCGTTCGGAGGGCAACGCCTACTTCGCCGAGGAGCTGCTGGAGTCGGGGCCGGACACCGCCTCGCTGCCCGTCAGCCTGGCCGACGTGCTGCGCACGCGGCTCGAACAGAACGACCCCTCAGTCCAGCAGCTGGCGCGCATCGCCTCGGTGGCCGGCCGCCGGGTCGGCGACGGCCTGCTCCGCGCGGTCGCCGCGCAGGATCCGTCCCTGTCGGCGCCGGGTGCCGTCGACGCCGCGGTGCGGGAGGCGGTGGCGCACCAGCTGCTGGTCGGCGAAGGCGAGGACTACCTGGCCTTCCGGCACGCGCTCCTGGCGGAGGTGGTCAGCGCCGACCTGCTGCCCAGCGAGCGGGCCGGCCTGCACCGCGCATACCTCAAGGCGCTGTCCGCCGACCCTGGCCTGGGTTCGCACGCGGAGCGCGCGCACCACGCGCTGAACAGCCACGACGTCCGCGCCGCGCTCACCGAGTCGCACGCCGCGGCGGACGAGGCGGCCGACGTGCTGGCGCCGACGGAGGAGCTCCGGCACCTGGAGTCCGTGCTGGAGCTCTGGGATGCCGTGCCGGACGCCGCCGATGCGATCACCGACAGCCGGGTCGACGTGGAGATCCGGGCGGCGTCCGCGGCCAGCCGGGCCGGTCAGCCCTCCCGCGCCGCCGCGCTCGCCCGGTCCGCGCTCGACGACGCCGCGCCCGAGGACGTGGTCCGCTTCACCCCGGCCGCCGCCTTCTTCCTCATCGACGACAATCACGCCGAGGAGGCGCTCGAGCGCAGCGCGGCCGCGCTCGCGCTGCTGGAGGACCGGGGACCGTCCGTGCAGCGCGCCCGAGTGCTCGCGGCGCACGCGCGCTCCGCGGTGAACTGCGACCAGGACGACGTGGCCCGCGCCTCCGCGGAACAGGCGGTCGCCGAGTCGCGGGAGCTCGACGTGCCGGACGCCGAGGCGGACGCGCTGGCCACGCTGGCGATCGTCGAGGTGAACGACGCCGACACCGCGGCGGCCCTGCTCCGGCAGGCGATGGCGCGGGCGAAAGACGCCGGCGACCTGCTCACCGAGGTGCGGATCGCACACAACCTGACCTCGACCCTGTACTACGCCGGGCGGTTGGACGACGCCGCCGCCGTGTGCCGCGACGGGATCGAGCGGGCGCGGACCACGGGCGTGCTGTGGATGGGGTACGGCGTCAGCCTGCTCGTGTTCTGGGAGCTCATCCGCTACGTCACCGGCGATCTCACCGTCGCCCCGCCGTTCCGGGAGTGGGCCCCCGACTCGGCGGTGGCGACCCTGTCGGTGGTCGACCTGTATGCGGCGGTGGCGCGCGGCGACGCGGACGCGATCGACAGGGGGAAGGCCGTCAAGGCCGACTGGCACGCGGACCCGATGATGGCGATGATCTCCGGCGGCAACACCATCGACGCCCTCACGTGGGCCGGCCGTCAGCAGGAGGCGGTGGACCTGACGCTGTCCCTGATCGACTTCATGGGCCGGTCGTGGAACGACTACTTCCTCGGCGGGATCTGGCTCTCGGCACTCGGTCTCGCCGCGCTTGCCGACCGGGCCGAGCACACCCGGCTGACCGGGGGAGACCCGGCCGCCGACATCGAGGTGGGGCAGTCCCTGATCACCCGTGCCGTCCACACCGCCGAGCGCGGACGGCCGCGCGGCGGCCGGCTCGGCCCCGAGGGGCGGGCGTGGCTCGCCAGGGCGCACGCCGAGTTCGCCCGGCTACGGGGCGAGGACGACCCCGACCTCTGGCAGGCGTGCGTCGACGAGTTCGACTACGGCTACCGGTACGAGCTCGCACGTAGCCGGTACCGCCAGGCGGCCGCGTTCCTGGCCGTCGACCGCCGCCCGGAGGCCGGGCGGGCGGCCACCGCCGCGCTGGCGACGGCCACCGAGTTGGGGGCCGGCCCACTGGTCGACGCCCTGACCTCGCTGGCCAGGCGGGCCCGGCTCGACCTGCCCGGCGTGCGGACCACCGCGGGCGTGTTGACCGACCGGGAGGAGCAGGTGCTCGGGTTGGTCTCGCAGGGCCTGACCAACCGTCAGGTCGGCGAGCGGCTGTTCATCAGCGCGAAGACGGTGAGCGTGCACATGTCGAACGTGCTGGACAAGCTCGGCGCATCCGGGAGGGCCGAGGCCGTGGCCGTGGCGCACCGGCGCGGGCTGCTGCACGCGGATCGGGTGGCCCAGTAGCGGGTCTCGGGTCACCGCGGCGCCGCTCGGGCTCGCCCCGGAACGGGTGGCAACGGGTCGGATGGGCCGGGGTGCGCGACGATGGACCCCATGGCACAGCAGGACGCGGGTGACGACGCGGCCACGGACGAGACGGTCCAGCAGGCCATCGACGAGCTCTACTCCCTCGAGCCGGACGCCTTCATGGCCCGGCGCGGTGAACTGGTCGCCGCGGCCAAGGCCGGCAAGGACAAGGACGCGGCGAAGCGGATCACCGGCCTGCGCAAGCCGACCCGCTCGGCGTTCGCGATCAACCGCCTGGTCCGGCGGGAACCCGAGGCGCTCGAGACCCTGCTCGACCTCGGCGACGATCTGCGCAGAGCCGAACGCTCCGTCGACGCGGCCCAGGTCCGCGACCTGTCGAAGCAGCGCCGCCGGCTGATCGACGACGTCACCCGCCGCGCGCTCGAGGAGGACGACCCGGCGGCCGTGCGCGACGAGGTGGCCTCCACGCTGCAGGCCGCGCTGGCCGACGAGGACGTGGCCGAGCAGGTGCGCTCGGGCTCGCTGGTGCGCGCCGCGACGTTC
Source organism: uncultured Actinomycetota bacterium (assembly GCA_963829945.1). Lineage (GTDB taxonomy): Bacteria > Actinomycetota > Actinomycetes > Mycobacteriales > Nakamurellaceae > Nakamurella. The sequence continues at coordinate 33,888 of CAWHKH010000006.1, forward strand.
GAGGGCTTCGGATTCCCGGGGGCGCCCGACCTGTCGGTCGTGCGGACGGCGCGGCCGGCCGGCCGTGGTCAGGGCCCGCCCGCGACGGTGGTGCGCGAGGGTGGGTCGGCGGCGGGCTCTTCGAGTCGCGGATCGGAACGCGCTGTGGAGCCGGACGAGTCCCCGGACGAGTCCCCGGACGAGTCCCCGGACGGGGCGGCCGGCGCGGACGACGCGGTCGTGCCCGAGTCGGCGACGGACCGGCGGCGACGGGAGAAGCAGGAGCGGCAGGAGCGCGACGAGGAGCGGGCGAGGCGCAAGGCCCAGGACGAGGCCGAGGCGGTGCTGGAGCGCGCGGAAGATGCTGCCGCCGCGGCGACGAGAACCGAGCGGGACCTGCGGAAGAAGATCCGGGCTCTGGAAGACGAGATCTATGAGGCGCGGCGGTCGCTCGACGAGGCGCGCGCAGACGTGAAGCGAACCGCCGCCGAGCAGCGGGAGGCCCGCCTCGCGCTGGACCGGCTCGACTGAGCCTGCGACAGGGGCGGTCTCGACGGTCGCGGGACATCGCTGACGGCGTAATCAGTGCCGGGCCCGGTGCCGCCGATCGGACGTTCAATGGACCCATGCCCGACGAGGGACGGACCGACCAGGCACGCGCGGCGTCGGACGCCGCGCTCGACGCGTATTCGCAGGTCGTCGTTCGTGTCGCGGCCGCTGTGCTGCCGCACGTCGCCGCGCTGCAGATCTCCGCGCGCGGCCGGGACGGGCGGTTGCACCAGGGCGCCGGGTCTGCCGTGCTGTTCACCGACGACGGCTGCCTGCTGACCAACGCGCACGTTGTCGGAGACGCCGACCGCGGGACGGCGGCCTTCGTCGACGGCTCCGAGCAGCGCGTCGAGGTCGTCGGCGCGGATCCGCTCTCCGACCTCGCCGTGGTCCGCACCGCGGACTCACCGGCGCTGGGGGCGGCGACGCTCGCGGACGCCGACGGGCTGCGGGTCGGGCAGCTGGTGATCGCGGTCGGCAACCCGCTCGGCCTGGCGGGGTCCGTGACCGCCGGTGTCGTCAGCGGTCTCGGCCGCTCGCTGCCGACCCGCTCCGGTTCCGCCGGCCGGGTGGTCGAGGACGTCATCCAGACGGACGCGGCCCTCAATCCCGGCAACTCGGGCGGCGCGCTGGCCGACGCCGCCGGTCGGGTGGTCGGCATCAACACGGCCGTCGCCGGCGTCGGACTCGGGCTGGCGGTGCCGATCAACGCCACCACCCGGCGGATCATCGGTGCGCTGCTGCGGGACGGCCGCGTGCGCCGCGCCTACCTCGGGCTGGTCAGCACGCCGGCGCCGCTGCCCCCCGAGCTCGCCGACCGCACCGGCCGCCGCCGCGGTCTCCGGGTCGTCGAGGTGATCACCGGATCACCCGCTCACCGGGCGGGCCTGACCGGCGGCGACGTCGTGCTGACCGCCGGTCGCAGGCCCGTCGCCGATGCGCAGAGCCTGCAGCGCCTGCTGTTCGACGACGCCATCGGCGTGCCGCTGCCGATCACCGTGTGGCGGCGCGGCGCGATGGTCGACGTGATCGCGCATCCGGCCGAGCTCGAGTAGGCGCATCCCCGGGGTCCCCGGCTACGGTCGGAACGAGCATCGCCGTCACATCCTGCACGGCCGCTCCGTCATCCCGGTGACGAAGGAGCGGTCGCCGACAGGACCGCCGACACCCGGAGGAGACGAAGGACATGAGCCCCACGATCCAAAGCCTGGTCATCCCGGTCACCGATCTGGACGCGGCCAAGGCCATCTACACGGCCCTGCTCGGCGAGCCACACACGGACCAGCCCTATTACGTCGGCTACAACGTCAGCGGGTTCGAGGTCGCGCTGGACCCCGGCGGCGGCGCCGGCGGGCCGGTCGCGAACGCGGACGTCGACGATCTGGACGCGACCCGGGCGACCCTGCTCGAGGCCGGTGCGACGGAGCGCGACGCCCCGCGCGAGGTCGCCCCCGGGCGTGCGCGTCTGCGTGCTCGCCGATCCCGACGGCAACCCGATCGGGCTGCGCGAGGGGTAGCCAGGAAACCCGCGCAGCTCGGGATCAGCGCGCGGCGACCCGGCCTGCCGGCCCGCGGTTCCCCGCGGTAGGTCACCGGCAACCGGGCGATAGGAGTGTCGGGGCACGGTGGAATCCTTCGATCCGGGAGGAACGCCATGACCGACGCGCAGAACAACACGGACACGACCGGCGACGAACAAGGCGCGGGCATCGAGACCACCGACACCGACTGGGCCGGGTTGCGCTCTCGGGATCCGGGGGCGTCTGGTGACGCCGGACCAGCCGGACTGGGACGCGGCGCGCACCCCGTGGGCGCTGAACGTGGACCAGCAGCCGTTGGCCGTGCTGGAGGTCGCCGACGCGGACGACGTCGTCGCCGCGGTGCGATGGGCGATCGGCGCCGGCGTCCCCGTCACGGCGCAGCCGAGCGGGCACGGCGCGCAGCGCGCGCTCGACGGGACGCTGCTCCTGCGCACGGGCGCGCTGCGGGACGTCCGGATCGACCGGGCGGCCGGCATCGCGCGGGTCGGGGCAGGGGTCACGTGGGGAGCCCTGCTGGAGCGCCTCGACGGCACCGGGCTGATCGGCCTGGCCGGCAGCAACAGCGAGGTGACCGTCGTCGGTCTCTCCCTGGGCGGCGGGCTGAGCTGGTTCAGCCGCTGCCCACGGGTTCACCGCCAACAGCGTCACCGCCATCGAGATGGTGGATGCCGGGGGCGATCTCGTCAGGGTCACCGCGACGTCCGACACCGATCTGTTCTGGGCGCTGCGCGGCGGCGGCGGCGACTTCGGCATCGTCGTCGCGATGGAGTTCGCGCTGTTCGGCGCGCCCGAGATCTACGGCGGCCGCCTGCTGTGGCCGATCGAGCATGCCTCGGCGGTGCTGCGCGCGTTCCGCGTGGCCGCCGAGCGCGCCCCCCGCGAGCTGACGATGTGGGCGCAGATCTTCCACGTTCCGCCCCTGGAGCAGCTTCCGGCGGAGATCCGCGGCCGCTCGTTCGTCGCTGTCGCGCTCGCGCACCTCGGGCCGGCGGACGAGGCGGAGGCGCTGCTGACGGGGCTGCGGGCGGCGGCGCCCGTGGAGATCGACACGCTCGGCCCCACTGTGCCGAGCGCGCTCGGCACGGTGAGCGACGAGCCCACGGCGCCGTCGCCCTCGATGGACCACTCGATGCTGCTCGACGGCTTCGACGACGCCGCGATCGGCCGGCTCCTCGCCGTCACCGCGGACCGGCGGCGCTGCCCCCTCGTCGTCGTCCAGATCCGCAGCCTGTCGGGGGCGATCGCCGACCACCTGCCCACCCACGGCGCCGCCGGATCCGTCGACGAGCCGTACCTGCTCGGCGCGATCGGCATCCCGGTGACGCCCGAGGTCACCGCGGCCATTCCGGTTGCGTTCGACGCCATCGACGCGGCCCTGGCCTCCACCCGCGCCGACCGGCTGATCCCGAATTTCGTCGGCACCCATCAGGACCCGGCCGTCGCCTACCCGCCCGCCGACCTCGAGCGCCTCCGGCGGATCAAGCGCGAGCGCGACCCGAAAGGGGTGATCCGCAGCAACCGGCCGGTTCTGGGCTGAGCCCCGTGCGGCCGGCGCCTGTCCGCAGGTCAGGCTCGACCGCGCGACTCCGCACGGCCCGGGTGATCACCGTTTCGGGACGGGATCCAGTCTGTGGCGCGGGTTTCGGTCCTCGTCCGGTGGCTGCCGTCGAGCGGATCCGCCGAGCCGCCAAGAGACTTGCCTGAGCGACGGGAAGCACGCATGCGGGGCAAAGGATCGATCCGATGGTGGGAGGCCCGGGGTGAACATCGTCGATGCCCATGGCCATCTGCTCAACACGGTCGACCTGAGCTACCGATGGATCGAGCAGCGCAGCCCTGCGCTGACTCACCTGCTGGCCGACTACTACGATATCGCCCGGGATTTCACGCCGAGCGACTACCGGGCCGCCGTGGCCGGCACCGGTGTTGACACCCTGGTCGCCTGCGAATTCGGGGCGACCGATCCGCTCGCCGAGGCCCGGTGGATCCAGCGGTGTCATGACGAGACGGGCACTCCCGACGCCTTCATCGCGGCCACTGACCTTGCCTCGCCGCATCTTTCCGAATTGCTGGCCTGCTACGCGGACCTACCGGTGGTCCGGGCCGTCCGGCAACCCCTGTACTGGTCCGAGGACCCGCTCACCCGGCTGGGCGCCCGGCCGGACTTCCTCACCGATCCGCGGTGGCTCGACGGCTTCGAGGAGGTCGCCGGCACCGGGCTGGTGTGGGATCTGCTGCTCTACGACGAGCAGCTACCGCAGGCCGCCCAGCTGCTGGAGTCGTTCCCCGAGGTCCCGATCGTGCTCGAGGCGGCGGGCTGGCCATTGGACCGCAGCGTGGCCGGCTTCCGGCGCTGGCGGGACCACCTCCAAGCGGTCAGCGAACACCCGAACGTCACACTCAAGCTCCAGGGTTTGGCGTTGATCTTCGGCCCGGACGCCCAGGCGGTCGCGCCGTGGCTGCGGACGGCGGTCGAGGTCTTCGGCCCCGGTCGATGCATGTTCGCCACGCATCTGCCGGTGGACGGCCTGCTGTGGACGTGCGCCGACCTCGTCGATGCGGTCCGCAAGGCCCTGGCGGGATGGGACGACGCCGCGCTGCACAGTTTCCTGTCGGAGGCGGCCGCCCGGGTCTACCTGCCTGCCCCGAGCCGTGCGACCCGGGTGACGTGATCGATGCGGCCGAGCGCATCGTCCGCGCCCCGGCGGCCGCCTATCACTCGGACGGCGCGCGCCCGCCCCCGAGATCGTCTGCGGCGCACTGCGTGCCGGTCGGGGTGCGCGGCTGGGCCGGATGCCGCCTACGATTCCGTTGATCCCTGGAGGGGACGATGGACACGGAGCGTGGGATCGCGCTGGTGACCGGCGCGAGCAGTGGCATCGGCCTGGCGAGCACGCGCGCGCTGGCGGCCGACGGGTGGCACGTCGTGGCCACGGCCCGGAAGCCGGAGACGGCCGCGGAGCTCTCCGAGCTGGCGAGCCGGTCCGCCGGGATCGAGACGCGCGTCCTCGACGTCACGTCCGTGGACTCGGTCGCGGCCTGCGTCGGGTCCGTGCTCGCCGATCGCCGCAGCATCGACCTGCTGGTCAACAACGCGGGCGGCGGGCACCGCGGAACCCTCGAGCAGCTGTCCGACGCCGAGTTCGATCGCTCGCTCGGCCTCAACTTCTACGGGGTCGCGCGCACGACCCGTGCCGTGCTGCCGGCCATGCGTACCGCCGGCCGCGGCCGGATCATCACCGTCACCAGCCTGAACGGTGTCGTCGCGATGCCGTTCAGCGACGCCTACAACGCCGCGAAGTTCGCCGTCGAGGGGCTGATGGAGGGTCTCGCCCCCGTGCTGCGCCAGTTCGGCATCCACGTCAGCATTCTCGAGCCCGGGCCGGTGCGAACCGCCTTCCTCCGGAACCTCGGGGGGCGCGTGGCGGAGATCGCCGACGACGATCCGTACGGAGAGCTGCTGAACCGGTACAACGCGACCATGGCGGGAATGCTCACGGCCGGCGAGTCGCCCGACGACGTGGGGTCGCTGATCGCGGAGATCGCCCGGGATCCCGCCCCGCACTTCCGGTATCAGTCGTCGGCGAACGCGACCGGAATCGCGTCGCGCAAGCTCGCCGACCCCACCGGTGACTCGGTCGTCGCCGCCACCTCCGGTTTCCTGCTGCACGGCGCGCGATCCGGCTCGACGACGTCCGACTGATCTCTTAGCTCCTCGCCGCGATCAGGCCGGCACGGCCTCGGGCGGCATCACGGGTTCCCAGGAGTCGACCGACCAGGTCCGCCAGGCGTGCAGGTGCAGCCAGCGCATGCTCTCGGCATCGGACGCCAGCAGTTGGCGATCGTCCACCGTCAGCTCGGCCGGGCCGAGCCGGCGAGCGCGCTCCCTGGCGGCGATCAGGACCTCCTGCGGCGGGGGCGCCGCCGCTCCGTTCCCGGGGAGCGTCGCGCAGTGCGCCGCGAGAAACACCGGGTCGAGCACGATGTCGCGGAACTGCCGCCAGCCCTCGCGCGCGTGGCCGGCCGCCCGGAGCTCCTCCGCGCGGCGGTCCACCGGATCCGGGTGCGACTCCGCCGGGACCTGCAGCAGCCGCAGGCGAGCGAGCCACAGCCCCAGCCCGACGCTCGACGCGACCACGGCGATGGGCATCGCCAGCAGCAACGGGATCCACACGGGCGCAAGCCACCACAGCAGATCCGGTGCGGCCCAGACGATCAGCGCGAGGAACCCGGCGCCGATGACCGTCGCGATCACCTCGCCCCGCGCGATCGCCCACCGCGAGTCGCCGGCCCGGCGGCGCTGTGGGCCCCACTGCACGGTCCGGCCGGTGATCACCCCGAGCACCGCGCGCGCCTGGTGCACCATCAGGAGCGGCGCCAGCAGCGCGGCGAGGATCATCTCCAGCACCAGGCTGACGGTGAGCCGCACGCGACCGCCGTGCGCCGCGCTCGCCGTGCGATCGGCGACAACGCCGAGCCAGCCGAGCAGCCGGGGGCCGAGGAGCGCGATCAGCGTCGCGACCAACAGGATGATCGAGATCTCGGGGGACACCCGGGAGGCCGAACCGGTCGCGGTCACCAGCAGTCCGGTGACGAGGAAGAGCAGCCAGGCCAGCCCGGCCAGATAGGAACTCGCGCCGACCGCCAGGTGCACGCGGCTCATCGGCTTGAAGCCGGCGACGAGAAGGATGCGCAGGTGCTGCATCTCGCCCTGGCACCAGCGCCGATCGCGGGCGACGTACTGCGGCAGGGTCGGCGGGAACTCCTCCCAGCTGCCGTCCACGTCGTCCGCGATCCGGACCGCCCAGCCCTCCCGGCACAGCATCGCGGCCTCGACGAAGTCGTGGCTGAGGATCTGTCCCCCGAGCGGCGGCCGCCCCTGCAGCTCCGGAAGGGCGCAGCACTCCAGGAAGGCGGACACCCGGATCACCGCGTTGTGTCCGTAGTAGTTCGCCTCGTCGTCCGCCCAGGCGGCCAGGCCGCGGTTGAACATCCGCCCCACGCAGCTGCTCACGAACTGCTGGGAGCGGGCGAAAAGCGTTCGCGCGTGATGGATGTCGAGCCCCGCCTGGAGCAGCCCGAGGCGCGGTTCAGCCTCCATCCGGCGAACCATCCGCACCATCGCCTCCGCCCGCATCAGGCTGTCGGCGTCGAGCACGATGGCGTACACGTACCGCTCACCCCAGCGCTCGAAGAAGTTGGCCAGGTTGCCCGACTTCTTGCCGACGTTCCGCAGCCGGCGGCGGTAGTACAGCGGGATCGTCGCCGGGGTCGCCGCACTGTCGTCGGCCCTGGCCCAGCGCAGCGCCCGCTCCTCGTCCAGCACCTTGGCCGGATCGTGCGAGTCGCTCAGCACGAAGAACTCGAACGCCGCGGCCTCCGGACGGTGTGCCAGGTCCTCGCGCATCGCCGCGACCGCTCCGAACACCTGGTCCGGATCCTCGTGGTACACGGGCATCAGGACAGCCGTGCGCGGCAGAGCGCCCGTTGCCGGCGGCAGCGGGGCCGGGGGTCGCCGCCGGACGCCGCGGACGAACCCGAGGCAGGCGGTGAACAGGCCGATCGAGCAGAGCAGGAAGGCGAAGACGAACAGCAACAGCCAGAGCAGCTCGATCGCGAGCATCCCGTCGGCGGCGAGCGCGAGCCCGAACACGAGCGCGGCGGCCACGGTCAGCGCCACCGGCACCAGCAGGCCGAGCAGCCAGCGCGGCGTCCGGCCGTGCTCGAGGGGCTGGTCCCGGAAGTGCTCGTACAACTGGCCGGCCGACAGCAGTTCCTCGTGATGCCGGGCGAGGGCGCGCGCATCGGCCACGTCGTCGGGGAACATCCGGCCGGCCTGGCCGAGGAAGGCGCGCACCCGCACCGGGTCGAGGTGGTCGGCCCGATCGCCGAAGACATCGCCCAGGAACCGCTGGACCCGAGCCTGCGCATCGGCGACAGCGGTGGCGGGCACGTGCTTGGCGTCCCGGCCGGCGCCGGAGACGATCGAGTCCACGACGGCCGTGAGGCGCGGCGAGGGCGGCAGGCCGACGGCCGCGAAGTAGCTCGCGACCTGGCGCCGCGCGCGGCTGGAACCAACTCCCGACGCCATCGCCGGCCCCCACTTCTCCCCGACCCCGCCCTGATCGTAGGTCGGGAGCGCGCTGCGCGCGCTGCCGCGGCAACTCGTCCACGGTGGCGCCGGGCGGCGCCGTCGGGTTCTCGACTCGTTGCAGGATGGCGGATCCGGATAACGATCGGCCCGCGGGGCCGTCCGAGCGCGAGACGTGCCGCCACCCGGACATCGGGCGGGCCCGATGCAGCGGCAGCACCCGCGGCCTATGAACCGTGACGGGAACGTCAGGTGCACACTTGATTGGTACACCAAGCATTGGTACCATAACGATATGTCCCCACCGCGATCCGCGACCGTCGTCCGTACCGCAGACGACGGCACCGCCGACGATCCGCTCGCCCTCGACCAGCAGGTCTGCTACGCGCTCGTCGTCGCCGCCCGCAACGTGGTCGGGCTGTACCGCCCCGTGCTCGAGCCGCTGGGTCTCACGCACCCGCAGTACCTGGTGATGCTCGCGCTCTGGCAACGGTCGCCCTTGTCGGTCAAGGCGCTGAGCGCCCAGCTGCAGCTCGACCCGGGGACGCTGTCGCCGCTGTTGAAGCGGCTGGAAGCGGGCGGCATGGTGACGCGGGGGCGCGATCGCCAGGACGAGCGCTTCCTGGCGGTCGAGTTGACCGGCGCCGGCCGGGCACTGCGCCGGGAGGCGCTGCGGATCCCGCCCGCCATCGTTGCCCGCCTCGGCATGAGCCCGGATGAGCTCGGCGCGCTGCACGCCGCCCTCACCCGGGTGATCGCGGCGAGCGCCGAGGCGTCCGCGCCCGACGGGGCCGGCCCTGTCGCTGCCGCATCGCGCGGGCCACGAAACACGATGCGCCGCAGAGCTACTCGATCTTCTGGAGAGGCGACGGCCGATGAGTGGCACGGAGCGCACCTCAGGGGCCATCCCGCCGCACCATCGGCGGCTGGCGTACGCGTTCGCGGCCGCGTTCTTCGCGATCCTGCTCGCCGCGGGCCTGTTGCTGAAACTGGTGGCGGGGGTGCCCGTGCCGTGGTTCTGGATCATCGTGACGCCGGTGTTCGTCACGGGGCTCATCGTGTTGTTCCTCTGGGTGCGGCTCAGCGACTGACGCACTGAGATCGACTGCCGCCCCGACCGTCCCGGTCAGCCCGCGAGCAGGCCGCGGACGTGCTCGGCGCTGGCCCGCACGTCCCGCACCGGACCCTCGCCGGTGGGCTCCTCGGTGAGCACGGTGTCCTGCTCGAGCACGTACCAGCCCGTGTACCCGTTGCCCTCGAGCGTCGTGACGATGGCGGCCACGTCGACGTCGCCCGTGCCCAGCGGCCGGTACATGCCCTCGATGACCGCCTGGTAGTAGGTGATCTCGCCGCTGCGCACCCGGGCGGCAATGCTGTTGTCGACGTCCTTGAGGTGGGTGTGCGCGACCCGGTCCGGCGCCTGCCGGGTCAGCTCCGCGGGGTCCGTGCCGCCGATCAGCAGGTGACCGGTGTCCAGGCACAGCGAGATCGTCGATCCGGACAGCACGCGCTGCACCTCCTCGCCGTTCTCGATCATGGTCCCGACGTGCGGGTGCAGCACGGCGCGCACGCCGCGGTCCGCCGCGCTCGTCGCGATCCGGTCGAGGTTGGCCAGCAGCCGCCGCCAGCCGTCCTCGTCCAGCTCGGGCCGGCTGTCGTACCCGTCCTGCCCGGACGACGGCCGAGAGCACCAGCACGTCGGCGCCGGTGGCGGCGTAACCGTCGAGGAGGCGGTCGATCTCGGGCAGCGGGTCGTGGCCGGCCCGGTGCATCAGCACCGGGGTGAAGCCGCCGACCGCGGTGAGGTGGTGTGCGGTCAGCACCTCGGCCATGTCCTGCGGGTCGGCGGGCAGGAACCCGTCCGGCCCGAGCTCGGTCGCGGCCAGGCCGACGTCCCGCATCTCGGCGAGCACCCGCTCCGGGGAGAGCTGGAATCCCCAGCCGGGCACCTCGCACACGCCCCAGGAGATCGGTGCGCCGGCGATCCGTTGCTCTGCGGCGACTCTCATCGGTGTAGGACCTCGCCAATCTGCACCGCTCGGTGCCGCGCCTGGACCGGATGGGCGGGTCGGGCCCGGCCCGCGCCCTGGCGGTCTCCAGGGTGGCAGCAGATCCCCGGTTCCGCTGGAGTGGCATCCGGACGGTGCGCTGTGGTGCGCCTACCGGCGCCGGCCCCGCTGGGGTTGAATCTCGTGCTGACCCGGTCGATCCGGCGGGCCCGCCGGCACCGGGCCGCCGGCGGCGCGACCATCAGGGCGAGGAGGTGGACCGTTTGGTCTCCCGGAGTTCGGCACAGCAACCGGATCCCGAGCCCGCGGGCGGGCGGTTCGCGGCGTGGCGGATCCATGCGCGCGACTCGATCCTGGACGTCAACGACGGCATCGTGTCCGCCGCCGGCATCGCGGAAGGCTTTGCCAGCGCGGGTGCGTCGACCAACACGCTGATCATCGCCGGGATCACCACGATCCTGGCCGGCGGGTGCGCGGCCGCCGGCGCCCGCTACACGGAGGTGCACACGGAGTGGGAGATGAACCGCGCGCTGCTGGCGGAGGAACGCGCGAGCATCGAGGCGGATCCCGAGGGAGAGTTCGAGGAGCTCGTCGGCATGTACGCGGCGAAGGGCCTGCGTCCGGAACTCGCGCGGGAGGTCGCACAAGCGCTCACGGCCGCGGACCCCGTCGCCGCGCACGCCGACGTCGAGCTACACCTCGCCGAGCTCGGCGAGACCAGTGGGGGCACCTCCGCCGGGCTGATCACCGGCCTGTGCTACGCCGGCGGCGCGGCGCTCCCGCTCGCCGCCATGCTGATCCTGCCCGTCGGCGAGCGGGTGGTGCTGACGTTCCTCGCCGTGCTCATCGCACTGGTGGTCACCGGCTGGTTCGCCTCGTGGCTCACCCGCCTGCCGCCGCTCCGCCTGATCCTGCGGAACGTCGCGCTCGGAGTAGCGACGATGCTGGCGAGCCTGCTTCTCGGCTCGCTGCTCGCCGGACTGTTCTGAGCCGCTGGCTCGTCCCACCGGTCGGCTCTGGTGGCGGCCATCGTCGCCCGTCGCCGTGGCCCGCCGGCGGCGCGGCCGCTAGTTCGGTCGGACCACCGCGGCGGTGCCGTAGGCGATCACCTCGGCGAGTCCCTCGGCGACATCGGAGGAGTCGAAACGCACGCCGAGCACGGCGTTTCCGCCCTTCTGCTGGACGTGGATGATCATCCGTTCGACGGCCGTCTCCCGCGCGGCGTCGACGACATCCGTGTACTGGCCGACCTCGCCGGCCTTGAGGGAGCGGATCGCGCCGGAGAAGCCCTTCGCGAAGCCGACGCTGCGCACCATCAGTCCCCAGGAGATGCCGAGCGTTCGCTCCACCGTGTACCCCGGTAGGTCGAACGTGGTCGATGTCGGGAAGTGTGCGAACTGTCCAGATGTCATGCTGCCCCTCCAGGCGACGCTGTCGGGAGGCCGGCGCCCGCGGCGCCGTTCGAGGCCCCCGATGACACAGCATCGTCGCCCACGGGTCGAGCGACGGGCAACCGCGGCGACCAACGGCCCTCGTCCGGGCTCGGGACCGGTGGGTCAGACGGGCGCCACTCCCGCGCCCCGGCGGAGGCAAGCGCGGCGTCCAGGTACGCGCTGACGACGACGCCGTCGTCGATCGTCGGGACCGACGCGGGGGACGGGTCGGCTCCCAATCCGGACAGGAAGCCGGCCAGCAACGGCACGAATGCCTCCAGGTAGCCCATCCCGGTGCCGGCGACGGGCTGGAACGGCGCTGCCGGCGGATGCGCCGGACCGAGCGGAATCGTGGTGTATCCGCGGATGTCGGCCGCGAGAGGACGGCGGCCGACCCGTCGTAGAACTCGAGCTCCGCCGGTCGCCGCCAGGAGAAGCGGATCGAGCCCCGATCGAATCGAGCCAGATCGAAGGCGTGCGAGCCGATGTCGCCGATCACGCCCGACCCGGCCGGCGCCGGGTCGAAGCGCCAGGCGGCAGGTTCGCCGCGGGCGGCGAAATGATCGTTCAATCGCCCGCGATACCCGTGGACGCGCCCGATCCGTCCGCTGTCGATCATCGGCTTCGCCACCTGCGCGGCGGGCTACGTGCGATAGACGAAGCAGACTGCCGTGCGCACGCCGGCCGTGCGCACCGCGTCGCGCATCCCCACCGCTTCGGCGGGGTCGCGCGCCGGCGGCTTTTCGCAGATCACGTCCTTGCCGCGGCCGGCGGCGCTGATGGTCCCGGCGCGTGGGAGTCGTTGGGCGTCACGACGTCCACCACGTCGACGTCGTCGGCCTCCGTGACGGCGGCCCAGTCGTCGGCGGCCTCCGCCCAGCCGTGATTTCGTGCGGCGTCGCGGACGCCCGGCCGCCCGAGGGTTGACCACCTTAGTAGCGTCATACCATGAGTCTCGACCAGCGCGCTGTCCTCCGCATGGCCGCCGTGGCGCTGGTGTTCGCGGTCACCGGGTGCACGTCGTCGGGCACCGGGCCCGCGGCGAACACCGCGCCGGAGTCCGCGCCCGTCGCCGCGATCGCTCCCGAGTCGAGTCCGGCCGGACTGCAACGCTTCTACGACCAGGAATTGGCCTGGACGGGATGCGTCGAGTTCGCCACCGAGGATTTCCGGACCGATCGGTACGGGTGGGACCACCTGGAGTGCGCCCGGCTGACGGTGCCGCTGGACTATGCGGATCCGGCCGCGGATGCGCCGACGGTCACGCTCGGCGTGATGCGCAGCCGGGCCACCGCCGCCGACGAGCGGATCGGGACGGTCATCGGGCTGTCGGGGTCCGACGGGTACGGCATGGACCTGGCCGCGCTCTACCTGGCCGCCGAGCCGGGCGCCGAGCTGCACCGCCGGTTCGACATCGTGGCGTTCGACCGCCGCGGCGTCGGCGCGTCGCAGCCGCTCGTCGAATGCCTGCCCGGCGAGGAGATGGACCGGCAGCGCGAGACGTCCACCCGGACCAGGACGGACGCCGAGGTCGCCGCCGCCAACGCCGAGGTGGCGACGTTCGTTCCGGCCTGCCTCGAGAACACCGACACCGAAGCGGGTGTCGACACCCGGGGCTACCTGCGGCACGCGTCCGGCGCGGACACGGTGCAGGATCTGGACGTCCTGCGCGCCGCGCTCGGCGAGGACACCGTGTCGCTCCTCGGGTACTCGTACGGCGGAAGGATCGCGGCCGCGTACGCGGCGGCCCACCCCGACCGCGTCCGTGCGCAGCTGCTCGACAGCCCCTTCCTCACGGACGATGCGGTCGAGTACGCGCGGGCGCAGACCCAGGCGTACCAAGCCGCCTTTGAGTTTTTCGCCGCGTGGTGCGCACCGGTGAAGACCTGCCCGCTCGGCCCCGACCCGGCGGCGGCCGTGGATCGCTACCGCGCCCTCGTGCTCCCGCTGCTCGACGCACCGCTGCCGTCGCTGCGGAACCCCGGCCGCGTTCTCTCCTACGACGACGCCGTCGGCGGAACCGTGGTCGGCCTCGCGCGCGACGCGAGCTGGGAGGACCTCTCGTACGCGCTCATCATGCTGTCGCAGGGCAAGCCGGACCCGCTCCTCGAGATGTCCGACGACGGATGGTGGCGCGATGATCGGGGCGACTACCACCTCGACGCCGAGACGGTGCTGATCTGCGTGGACGCGCCCCCACCGCCGACCGGCACGGCCGCGGACGAGCTCGCGGCGGAGCTGGACGCCGCCGCCCCGTTCCTGGACAGCGGCGATCCGGCGAGAGCCGTTGACACCGAATGCACGTCGTGGGGTGAGCCACCTCGATTCGCGGAGTCGCCGGCACCCGACGGCGGTGTCACGCCGACGTTGGTGGTCGCGGTGCGGGGCGACACCGCCGTGCCGTACTCCCTGACGTCCGCGGTCGTCCAGGAGCTGGGCGCGAGCCTGCTCACGGTCGAGGGGACGGGTCACATCGCCTACCTGCTGGCGTCGAATGCCTGCGTGGACGAGGCGGGCACGGCGTTCCTCACCTCCCTCGTTGCGCCGGGCCCCGGCGCCACCTGCGCCTGATCCTTGCCCTCGGCGAGGGTCCCGGGATGGCGCGGATCACCCGATTCGACACCCCGGGTGAGCTGCGCGACTGCCCGACGGCTCGCCGTTATGAACGCGCACGATCGACGTCCCGTCGGTCGCGGGCAGCACCATCGTCACCCTCGATCGCGACCGGGTGGTGCCGACCGGGGCGGCTACGTCTTCGCGCCGATGATCTCCGCCGTCCGCGAGGTGCTCGGCCGCGTCAGGTCGCCCTGAGCTGTTCCGTGGGCCGCGGCGTCTTCGCGCCGTCGTCGTCGTAGTCGTACCACCCGCGACCGGTCTTCCGGCCCAGCTCGCCGCGCTCGACCAGGGCCGTGACGCTGCGGCTCGGCCGGTCCCGAGGGTCGCCGGTCTCGGCGAACCGGTCCTGCTTGGTGAGGTAGCCGATGTCGATCCCGGTCAGGTCCATCAGCTCGAACGGGCCCATCGGGTAGCCCAGGGCGGTCCGGCAGGCGGTGTCGATGTCCGGCACCGAGGCGACCCCGTGCTCCAGCAGGAAGATCGCCTCGTCCCGCACCGCGTTCAGGATCCGGTTCGCGATGAACCCGGGGATCTCCCGCTGCAGCAGCACCGGCGTCTTCCCCAGGCGGCGCGCGAACTCGACGGACGTCTGCACCGTCGCGTCGGAGGTGGCGGGGCCGCGGACCACCTCGACGCAGGTCATCACCAGCGCGGGGTTGAAGAAGTGCAGGTTGCACACCCGGTCCGGCCGCCGCGTGGCGTCGGCGAGCCGGGAGGAGACGATGGTCGACGAGTTCGTCGCGAGGATCGCGTGCGGCGGCGCCGCGGCGTCCAGTTCGGCGAAGATCCGCCGTTTCACATCCAGCTTCTCCACGGCCGCCTCGATGACGTAATCGGCGCGGGCCGCGGCCGCGCCGAGGTCGGTGCTGAAGCGGACCCGCCCGAAGGCCGCGTCGACGTCGGCAGGGGACCGTCGACCCTTCTCGACGTCCCGCGAGAGCCGTTGGCGCAGCTGGCTCACCGCCCGATCCAGGGCGGCGTCGTCGACGTCGGTCACCGTCGCGTCGAAGCCGGAGAGCGCGCAGGTCATGCCGATCTGCGATCCCATGGTCCCCGCGCCGACCACCAGCACGGTGCGCACCCGGAAGACGTCGGCCGGGCGCGGTGCCGATGCGTCCGTCACCGGAACGCCGGCAGGCCGGTGATGGCCTGACCCATGATCAGGGTGTGCACCTCGTCGGTGCCCTCGTAGGTGCGGACGCTCTCCAGGTTGTTCGCATGGCGCATCGGCGAGTGGTCGAGCGTGATCCCGTTGCCGCCCAGCATCGTGCGGGCCTCCCGGCAGATCTCGATGGCCTCCCTGACGTTGTTCAGCTTGCCGAACGAGATCTGTTGCGGATGCAGCCGCCCCGCCTCCTTCAAGCGGCCGGTGTGGACGGCGACCAGGATGCCCTTCTGGATCTCCAGCACCATGTCGGCCAGCTTGCGCTGGGTGAGTTGATAGCCGGCGAGGGGCCGGTCGAACTGCATGCGCCGCAGGCTGTACCGCAACACCGCCTCGTACGAGTCGCGGGCGGCCCCCATGGCGCCCCAGATGATCCCGTACCGCGCCTCGTTCAGGCACGCGAAGGGTCCCTTCAGGCCGAACGCCTTCGGCAGCACGGCATCCGCGGGGAGCCGCACCTCGTCCAGCGCGACGTCGCACTGGATGGAGGCGCGCATCGACAGCTTCGGCTCGATCGGCGTCGCGGTGAATCCCGGGGTGTCGGTGGGCACCACGAATCCGCGGATCCCGCCATCGGTCTGCGCCCAGATCACGGCGACCGACGCGATGGACGCGAGGCCGATCCAGCGCTTCACGCCGCTCAGCACCCAGTCCGCGCCGTTCCCGGCGCCGTCCCGGCGCGCGAAAGTCCGCATGGCGCCGGGATCGCTGCCCGCGGTCGGTTCGGTCAGGCCGAAGCAGCCGATGGCGCGCCCGGCGGCCATCTCCGGCAGCCAGCGCAGCTTCTGCTCCTCCGACCCGTGCTGGTGGATCGCGCCCATCGCCAGCGAGCCCTGCACGCTGACGAAGGTGCGCAGGCCGGAGTCGCCGGCCTCCAGTTCGAGCACCGCGAGCCCGTACTCCACCGCCGATCGGCCAGCGCAGCCGAAGCCGGTGAGCTGCATGCCGAGCAGGCCGAGGTCACCCATCTCCGTCGCGATCTCGCGGGGGAAGGTCGCCTCCTCGTACCAGCGGGCGATGTTCGGGCGGATCCGGGCGTCGACGAACGCGCGGATGTCGTCGCGGAGGGCCAGTTCCGCCGCGCTGAAGAGCGAATCGAGGTCCAGGTAGTCCCGGGCCAGGTCACTGATCGGCAGGGCCGCACCGGCGAGGCCGTCGGTCGTCGCTTCGGTGCCAGTCATGTCCGTGTCTCCGCTCGATGGCGTTCGTCGTCCCCACGAAGGTGAACGCTGCGGCGGCATGACGCAAGACGCGGCCGGCATCCGGGGTGGCGTCGACGCCGACCGATCCGTGGGGTGGACACGACCCTCCGGGAGGCGAGGTCATCAGCGGTGCAACAGGTTCCGCCGTCACACATCGCCGCGTCCGCCGTCCGGGGCACGCTGGTATCAGGCCGTCCGACGTGCGGTATCAGACCGGCAACGGCGCCGTTGACCGTCCGGAATGCCCGGACCACACTGCGGCCATGGCAGCCCCGACCACTCCTTGCTCGGGCCGTTGACGGTCAACGGCGATGGCGCGGTGCTTGTCCCCGCGGGACCGGGTGGTGCTGGCGGCGTTGGCGCTCCGGCCCGGCGACGCGGTGCCGCCCCAGCGGCTGGCCGAGGCACTCTGGCGCGAACAGCCGCCGGCCTCCTGGCTCAAGGTCGTGCAGGGCTGCGTCCTGCGCCTCCGGCGGATTCTCGGCGCCGAGGCGATCGAGACGACGCCGTACGGCTACCGGCTGGCGGTGCCGCTCGAGGACATCGACGCGGGCCGCTTCGAGCGCCTGCTGCAGCGCGGTCGCGAGCTGGTCGCCGTGGGCGAACCCGAGCGGGCCCAGTACGTGCTGAGCGACGCGATCGGGCTCTGGGGCGGGCGGCCCTTCCTGGACCTCGAGGGGTGGGAACCGGGAAGGGCAGAGTCCGGGCGCCTGGGCGAGCTGCGCCTGGAGGCGCAGGAGTGCCTGCTGGACGCCGCGCTGCGGGCCGGCCGGCACGCCGAGGTGCTCGCGCAGGCCCGGGCGCGGGTGGAGGAGGCGCCGCTGCGGGAGCGGCGATGGGCGCTGCTCGCGCTCGCGCAGTACCAGTCGGGCCAGCAGGGCGAGGCGCTGCGCACCCTGCACCGTGCGCGCCGGAAGCTGCTCACCGACCTCGGCCTGGACCCCAGCCCCGACCTGGCCGCGCTGGAGACGCGGATCCTCCGGCAGGACGCCTCGCTCCTGGTCCCTGCCGCGCCGCCGGACACGGTCGGCTGCCCGTACCCGGGGCTGCCGTGCTTCGAGATCACCGACGCGGATTCGTTCTTCGGCCGGGACGCGGAGGTCGACGAGTGCGTCCGGCGGCTGGAGCTGACCGGATTCCTGGCCGTCCTCGGGCCCTCCGGGTCCGGGAAGTCGTCGCTGGTGCGGGCCGGGCTCGGCGCCGCGCTGGCGGCGGCCGGGCGCCGTCCGCGCGTCCTCACGCCGGGCCGTCACCCGCTGGTCCTGCTGCCGGACGTCCCGGCGCCGGACGCCGTCCTGATCGTGGACCAGTTCGAGGAGGTGTTCACCCTCTGCCCCGACCCGGGAGAGCGGCTGCGCTTCCTGACCTCGCTGCTGTCCCTGGCGCAGCGCGTGCCGGTGGTGATCGCCATGCGCGCCGACCGGTTGGGCGACCTCGCTGCGCACGCGGACGCCGCGCGGGCGGTCGAGCGCAATCTGTGCCTGCTCGGGCCGCTGGACGGCAACGGACTCCGCGCGGCGATCACCGGGCCCGCTGAGCAGGCGGGGCTGCTGCTCGAGCCCGGCCTGGTGGATCTGCTCGTGCGCGAGGTCGAGGGCGAACCGGGCGCGCTGCCGCTGCTCTCGCACGCGCTGCGGCAGACGTGGGAGCGGCGGGAGGGCAGGATCCTGACCGTCGGGGGGTACCAGGCGACGGGCGGCATCCGGGGGTGCGTCGCGCAGTCCGCCGAGCAGCTCTACCAGTCCCTGACCGTCGACGAGCGGCACCTGCTGCGACAGATGCTGCTGCGCATGGTCTCCGCCAACGACGACGGCGATCCGTTTCGCACCAGGGTCCCGCGGCGCGTGCTCGTCGGCGATGCCGCACGCGAGCGCATTCTCGACGGCCTCGTCGACGCCCGGTTGGCGACCGCCGGCACGGAGACCATCGAGATCGCGCACGAGTCCCTCGCGACCGCGTGGCCGCGGCTCGCGAGCTGGCTCGACGACGACGTCGAGGGTCAGCGCATCCTGCGGCACCTCAGCGGCAGCGCCGACGCGTGGCAGAGCATGGGCCGACCCGACAGCGAGCTCTACCGCGGATCCAGGCTCACCCAGGCCCTCGAGTGGCGGGACACCGCCGAGCCCGTGCTGACCGCCGCCGAGGCCGAGTTCCTGGCGGCCGGCGCAGCGGCGAGGGAGGCCGACCGGCGCGCGGCGGACGACCGCGCCCGTCAGCACGCTCGCGGCCGGCGACGCACCCGGCTGCTCGTCGCGGGCGTCGCGGCGCTGCTCGTCGCTGCGGTCGTCGCCGCGGTGGTGGCCGTCCGGCAGCAGCGGGAGCGCGACGCCGCGAGCCTGTCGGCGGACACCGCCGAGGCCGCCCGGCTGATCGACCTCGCACACAACACCCCGGACGTGGACCGGGCCGCCCTGCTGTCCCTGGAGGCGATTCGCCGCCTGGACTCTCCGGAGACCCGGACCGCGCTCACCGGCCTGCTGTCCGCGCATCCGGCACTGATCCGTTCCCTCGCGACGGAGCATCCGGTCGAGACGCTGGCAGTGAGCCCCGACGGAACGACGCTGATCGTCGGCGAGGGTCGAGAGCGGGACCGGCGCTTTCGACCTGCCCAGCCTCGAGCCGACGTCCTTTCAGTCTGCTCTCCCCGGGTGGCTCGTCGACTATCGCCCCGACGCCCAGCAGGTCCTCCTCGCCGGGCGGGGGACGAGCGGACTCGGCGAGGACGGGCCCGTCCTGTCCGCGGCCGTCGCCGACAGCCAACTCGCGGACCGGCGGAATCTGACGGGCACCGGCATCACGGACGTCACGTGGCTGAACGCCCTCGACGCCGCCTACAGCCAGGACGGCCGGTTCATCGCCGTCAGCGCTGACGGCACGACCGGGGGCGGCGGCCTGCTCGACGCGGCCGTGGTGGTCTGGAGCGCCGACGACACCGATCATCCGATCCTGAGGGTGCCGTCCATGCATGCCTTCGGGGTCGTCCTCAGCCCCGACGGGGGCGTGCTCTACGTGGGCACGTTGGACCCCGCGCTCGTGGCCATCGACGTGGCGACGGGACGGGTGCTGACGTCCGTGCCGCTGTCGCCGCTTCTCCGAATCCTGCCGGTGGGGCCGGACGACGACACGTGGTGGACCGCGATGTGGGATGACCTCGAGATCAGCCCGGACGGCCGCACGCTCGCCGTGGCCGAACGCGACGACGTCCTGCTCCTGGACGCGGCCACGCTGACGCAGCGCACTGTGTTGCGCGGCCATGCCGACCTCGTCCGGTCGCTGCAGTTCTCCCACGACGGCACGAAGCTCGCGTCGGGATCCCAGGACGGCACGGTGGTCGTGTGGGACGTCGCCACCGGAGCCGACGTGCACCGGCTCGTCGGGCACGCGGGCACGGTCACCGGGATCGCGTTCTCGCCGGATGACCACACTGCGTACACCGGGGGCCGCGACAAGCGCGTGCTGGTCTGGGATCTCAGCGGTGGTCAGCAGCTGGTCGCCGGCGTCGTGCCGGGTGGGCCGCGCACGACGGTGGCCAAGCAGGCGTTGCCCTCCCCCGACGGACATGCCGTTGTGTACAGCGGATCGACCGTCGCCGTCCGCGATCAGCTCCGCTTCCTCGACGTCGCGTCCGGCCGGCTCGGCGACGCCGCACCCGACGCGGGCGGGAGCGAGGTCTCGGCGTGGCTGCCGCCCGACTTCCACCGGGTGGTCACCGCTGCGGGCCCGGCGGTGCGACTGTGGGACCGGGGCAGCGGCGCGGCCGTCGCCGAGCGGGCCGTGGCGGACGGCGACGTCACCGCCGTCGCCGCGACGCCCGACGGGGCCGCGATCCTGATCGGTGACCGCGGCGGGGTGCTCCGTCGCGTCGACGCGAGGACCCTCGAGCCGACCGGCGCCGCGGTGAGCCTGGGCCACCCGATCCTCGCCGTGGCGGGGGCGAACCGCGGTCCGTCGCGCTGCTCGACGACGGCACCTACGCGGTGGCCGATCTCGAGGACGGCGACCTCGTGGGCACCGGGAGCGCGGGCATGATTCCCGTCGCGGCGGCGCTGTCGCCGGACGGCGCGCGGCTCGCGGTTGGCGGCCGGGGTGGCGAGGTCGGGCTGCTCGACCTGGACTCCGGTGATTGGGTCGCGGCGCCGGTCGTCGCGCACCGGCAGTACGTCCTGACGGTCTCCTACGCGGCGGACGGCGCGACATTCGTCACGTCGTCCTTCGACGGCGGACTCCGCGCCTGGGACGGTTCCACGGGTGCCGTCCTCGGCACCGCGACGGCCGGCGCGAACGACCATCCGGCCTTCGCCGCGGTGCTGCCCGACGGCCACGACGCGATCGCCGCCAGCCCGGACGGCGCGGTCTACCGATGGGACACCCGCCTGGACCGGTGGATCGACTTCGCCTGCGCCCTCGCCGGCCGCAACCTCACCGACGCGGAGTGGCGCGACGCGTTCGGTGACCAGCCCTATCGCCAGACCTGTCCCACCTAGCCGATCGATGGCCGATCGACGGCCGTTGTCCCGCAACGGCTCTCCACACATCACCTGACACGGCATCCCGGCCACAGCCGGTGCGCCCGCCTGCCCGAACCGCCGACGCCGGCGATCCGTGATGACGCCTGCCCACCACCCGAAGGAGCACGCCATGCCGACACCACCGCCCGCACAGCAGAGGCCGCCGCACCCGCCGGAGCGGCCGACGTTGCTGATGGAGCGCCGGCCGTGGGCGACGCCCCGCGCGGCCGGCCCTCCGAACTCCATAGGTCCCGACCACACCCAGCGGGCCTCCCGCGCCTGGCGGCGCGCGCTCGTCATCGCGATCGCCGTGGCGCTGCTGGTCGCCGCGGCCGAGGGCGTTCACGGCCGTCGCGTTGCGGGTGTGGCGACGGTCGGTTTGCCAGCCGTGCCCACGGCCGAGGACTGCCTCGTCCGCAGCCTGACCGACGCCGGTTCAGCCGGTCAGGGTCGCGTCGTCGGGCCGAGCGCCGACAGCTTCGGTTCGTGCGGCGGCCCCATCGGTGCGGTCCCCATCTACGGCGAGATCGTCACCGTCAACACGAACTCACCCGCGCTGACCGACCCGCACGACTCCGCGGCGATCAGCCGGGAACGGGAGTCCTGCGCGGCCGCCGCCGCGAGCTATCTCGGGCTGACCCGCATCCGGGGGGTCCCGGTGCTCCCCGGCGCCGCCAACGTCCGGGGCGTGCGCTGGTCGCCGGTCACGGATGCCGCGGCCACCCTCCTCGCGCCCGATCCCGCGGCCATCCTCCTGGGTAGCCGCTGGATCGCCTGCGCCGTCACCAGCGGGACCGGGCGGCCCTACACCGGGCGGGTGCGGGACGCCTTCGCGGCCGGCGTGGAACCCGCCGAGCTCGCCGTCTGCCGGGACGTGCTGCACCTGACCAGGGCCGTCGACCTGGTCCCGTGCGATCACCCGCACCTGGCCGAGATTCTCGCTGCCGGAAACATTCTCGATCGCACGGCGGTGAGCGGAGCGGAACTGGTGGACGCGTGCCGCCAGGTGGCCGCGAAGGTGATGCGCCGGGCGGACCCCACCGCCGGCGGTGAGCTCGAGGTGCTCACCGATCCCGCTCCCGATGACTTCGACCTGAACCGCGCCGACTGGGGCACCGTGACGTGCCTGGTCACCCCCGCCTCCCGGCGCGCCGCCCTGTCGGACACGCTCGTCGGCCTGGCCGACCGACCCGTGCCCCTCGTCAACTAGCGCGGCGGTTCGGGGGGCGCGCCGCTCAGCCTGCGACGCGTGCCGGGCGGGGCCCGTAACGCTCGGCGCTGCGGGCCCGCGCCTTTGCGGCCTCGCGCTCGCGGTCCTTCGGCGGCGCCGAGGTCACCAGGTCCTCGAGCAGGTGGGCCGTGATGTGGGCGACCTCGTGCACCGCGCGGTCGAACGCGGCCTGGTTCGCGGCCGACGGCTTGGTCGTGCCGCTGACCTTGCGCACGTACTGGAGGGCGGCGGCCTGCACCTCGTCGCTGGTGGCGGGCGGATCGAAGTTGTGCAGGACCCTGATGTTTCGACACATGCCTCCAGGGTGACAGATCACCCGACGGTCGACCCAGTCCCGGCCGGCGAAGCGTGGTTACGCTGGCGAAGGGCCTCCACGGGCACCCTGACGCGAGGAGGCGCCGTGAAGATCGGAGTGCACCTGGCCAACTTCACCTATCCGAACGGCCCGCAGGCGCTGCGCGACGACCTCACGAGGATCGTCGTCACCGCCGAGGAGCAGGGCTTCGACCGGATCAGCGTGATGGACCACCTCTTTCAGATCGGCGTCGTCGGGCCGCCTGAACTCGAGATGCTCGAGGCGTACACCACCCTCGGGTACCTCGCCGCCCGCACGGAGCGCGCCGAGCTGGTCCCGTGGGTCACCGCGGTCGTCTACCGCGAGCCGGGACTGCTGGCGAAGATGATCACCACCCTCGACGTGCTCTGCGGCGGCCGGGCCGTGCTCGGCATCGGAGCGGCCTGGAACGAGGCGGAGGCACGGGCACTGGGGCTGCCGTTCCCGGGCACGGCCGAGCGGTTCGAGCGCCTGGAAGAGGCGCTGCAGATCTGCCTGCAGATGTGGAGCACCGACGAGGGACCCTACCGCGGCAGGCATTACCAGCTCGAACGCACGCTCAACTCACCGCAGCCGCTGCGGCAGCCGCACCCGCCGATCCTGATCGGCGGCGGGGGCGAGCGGAAGACCCTCCGGCTCGTCGCGCAGTACGCACAGATCTGCAACCTGTTCCCCACCCCGGACCTGGAGCACAAGTTCGACGTGCTTCGCGGCCACTGCGAGGACGTCGGCCGCGACTACGACGAGATCGAGAAGACCGTGATGATGGGCCTGGATCCCGGACCGAACGGCGAGAACATCGACAAGATCATCGATTCCGTCCGGCGGCTCGCCGCCCTCGGGGTCTCGGAGGTGCACGGCATCGTGGCCGACGTGGGCACCATCGCGCCGCTGAACCTCATCGGCCGGCACGTCATCCCCGCGGTGGCGGAACTCTGAGGCGGACGTGGTCGGAATGCCGTCACCGATCAGGTCCGGTTGAATACGGGCCATGGATCCTCGCGCAGGACAGCCGGCGCAGGCCGGCGATCTGATCGATGTCGACGCGCTGCTCGCGGCGTACGAAGACCTGCATCCCGACGTCTCGATTCCCGACCAGCGGGTCGCGTTCGGGACGTCGGGGCACCGCGGATCGGCCCTGGACACGGCCTTCAACCGGGATCACATCCTGGCGATCACCCAGGCGATCTGCGAGTACCGCGCCGAGCAGGGCACCGACGGTCCGCTGTTCCTCGGCGCGGACACGCACGCGCTCTCGGGTCCGGCGACCGAGACCGCCCTGGAGGTGCTGGCCGCCAACGGCGTCACCGTGATGCTCGATTCGGGCGACGGCTTCACCCCGACCCCGGCCGTGTCGCACGCGATCCTGAAGGCCAACCGCAAGCGCACCAGCCGGCTCGCCGACGGCATCGTGGTCACGCCCAGCCACAACCCGCCCCGCGACGGCGGGTTCAAGTACAACCCGCCGAACGGCGGGCCCGCGGACTCCGACGCCACGTCCGTCATCGCGGCGCGGGCGAACGACATCATGGCCGGTGGTCTGGCCGACGTGAAGCGGATGGACTACCAGTCCGCGAAGAACGCCGACACGACGGGCTATTTCGACTACACCGCGAGCTACGTCGGCGACCTGGAGAACGTCCTCGACATCGACGCGATCCGCGCGGCCGGGGTGCACATCGGCGCCGACCCCCTGGGCGGCGCCTCGGTCGGCTACTGGGCCGCCATCGCCGAGCGGCTGCACCTGGACCTCACCGTGCTGAACGATCGCGTGGACCCGACCTGGTCGTTCATGACGCTGGACTGGGACGGCAAGATCCGGATGGACTGCTCGTCGCCGTCCGTCATGGCCTCGGTGGTGCAGAAGATCGGCGACTACGACGTCGCCACCGGCAACGACGCGGACGCCGACCGGCACGGCGTCGTCACGCCGGACGGTGGCCTGATGAACCCGAACCACTACCTGGCCGTCGCGATCGACTACCTCTACAGCCATCGCCCCGACTGGTCCCCGGACATGGGCGTCGGCAAGACCCTGGTGTCCTCGACGATGATCGACCGCGTCGTGCAGCAGCTCGGCCGCCGGCTGGTCGAGGTGCCCGTCGGGTTCAAGTGGTTCGTACCCGGCCTGATCGACGGCTCCATCGGGTTCGGCGGCGAGGAGTCGGCGGGGGCGTCGTTCCTGCGCCGCCGCGGCACCGTGTGGACCACGGACAAGGACGGGATCCTGCTGGCCCTGCTCGCGTCGGAGATCCGCGCCGTGACCGGCAAGTCGCCGAGCGAGCGGTACCGCGAGCTCACCGCGGAGTTCGGCGATCCGGCCTACGCGCGGGTCGACGCGCCCGCCACCAAGCCCGAGAAGGCGAAGCTGGCCGAGCTCGCGCCCGAGGACGTGAAGGCCGACTCCCTGGCGGGCGAGAAGATCATCGATCGCCTGGTCGCCGCGCCCGGGAACGGCGCGGCCATCGGCGGCCTGAAGGTGACCACCGAGAACGCCTGGTTCGCGGCCCGCCCCTCCGGCACCGAGGACGTCTACAAGATCTACGCCGAGTCGTTCAAGGGACCCGAGCACCTGGCGCAGGTCCAGGCCGAGGCCCGCGAGGTGGTGTCCGCCGCGCTCGCCGGCTGACGCGGCTCGGGTCCGGGCTTCGACCCGGCGGAGTGACGCGCCCGGATGGTGGGGGCGGCGCGGCCGAGAAAGCATCTTTGCGACGTGTCTGCCGACGTGGCGACTGCTCGAGAGGTCGCGGAGTGTGAACGGCGTCGGATGGATCCGGCGCGCGGGCCGCCCGATCAGCCGGCGGTCCGGCTGAGCAGCGCGGACGTGTGCGGCTGCAGCTCGTGGTCGGTGGTGGCGCGCTCCTCGACGTACGCGAGCTTGCCCTCGACGATCCCGTACAGGCGGGTGGCGCCGGTGACTGTCGGGGCGCTGGCCGTGCGCACCACGGCGTCGGTGCCGAGCGACCAGGAGGTCAGCGTCTGCGCCTGGCCGTAGAACAACTCCACGACGCCCTCGGAGTGGGCGATGATCAGCTCGATCGTGCCGTCGGCCTGCGGGCGCCACCAGCCCACCTCGCGCGCGCCCTGCTCGACGGGCACGTCCGGCGCCCCGTCGCCGGTCTCGTCCGCCAGCAGCCAGGCCACGGACTCGTAGCGCAGGAAGGGCCGGCCGTCGTGCGAGATGGTCAGCCGCTGCCCGAAGGGCCGCGGGCGGTCGAGCGTCGGGTAACTCCACTCGCCCTCGCCGCGCCACACCCCGATCAACGGCAGCAGCGGCCGGCACAGCGGGTCCAGGTCGGGGCCGGAGCGCAGGTTCGCGGTGTCGCCCGGAACGGGGAGGTCGTCCTCGTCGTCGATGTTCCGCCGCGCGGTGGCCGCGGCGCGCTCCTCGGCGGCGGCGACCGCGGCATCACCGCTGCCGCGGACGACTTCCGGGATGCGGTCGACTCCTCCGACGTACTCGCCCGCGGTCGCCTCGGCGGCGACGAGCGACGAGATCTCCTCGGCCGTCGCCGACTGCGCGGCGCGCTCCGACTCGCTCGACTGATCAGGCACGCGATCGGGCGGCGATGCGGTCATCGGTCCTCGTGGAGCAGCCGGTAGATCACGTAGAACGCGAACCAGGCGACGGCGAGCGCCACCAGCACCAGCAGGCCCGTGTAGAAGATCTCCACCCGGCCAGCCTAGCGGGGGAGGTGCGGCGACTGCCGCACTCCGCGCGGTCATCAACTTCGGTTGACGAACCCGTGCGCATCAACTAAAGTTGATGGCATGTCGATCCACGATCGCGCTGTGCCGGGCGGATCGCCCGCACCACCCGGAGACGCATCCGGCAGTCGCCCGGGCGATGAGCCGGCGGACTCCTTCGCCGCCGTCGTCGCGCTCCGGCGGATGGCGAACCAGCTGGAGCGTGACGCGGTCGACAGTGCCCTCGACCGCGGGTGGACGTGGGCCCAGATCGGTCAGGCACTCGGCGTCAGCGCCCAGGCCGCGCACAAGAAGCTGCGGCCGGGGCGACGATGAGCCGGGCCGCGTAGCACGCGCGAAACATCAGCAGGCACAGGACATCTCCGGGAGAGGACAGCATGAAGACAGGTGGCCGCCTGACGGACATGGCGACGGTCAAGGCGCTGCTCGAGGGCGCGGAGACGGCCGCGCGTGGCAGCGGCGACGAGCTGCCCGGACCCGAGCACCTCGTGCTGTCCGCGATCGACCTCCCGGAGGGCAGTGCGCGGCGGGCGTTCCTCGCCATCGGCGCCGACCCCGAGCTGTTCGCCGGGGCGATCGAGTCCGCCCACCGGGAGGCGCTGCGCGCGGTCGGGGTGACTCCGCCACCCGCGTCCACCGGTCGGACCCGCACCCTGCCGCGACCGACCGGCCTGTTCCGAAGCACGGTCGCCGCGCAGGAGGTGTTCCACGCCGCGGTGCTGATGGCCAAGCGACCCGAGTGGGGGCCGCTGCGGGGCGCGCACGTGCTCGCGGCGGCCTGCGACGTGGAGCAGGGCACCGTCGCCCGGGCGTTCGCGGTGATGGGCGTCGACCGGCGGGCGCTGGCCGCGGCCGCCGCCGAGGAGGCCGCCGGACACCGTCGGTGACCTCCACTACGGTCACCGCATGAGTGACCGAGGCGGGGCAGCAGGTGCGGATGTGACGGCGCACGAGATCGCCCTGCTCCGGCTCGCCGCGCAGCGGATCGTGGGCACCCCGCTGGCCTCGCCCGCCGACGCCGTGTCCTGGCTCTTCGCCGCCCAGGCCCAGGACCTCCCCGGCGCCATCACCTCGATCGCCCTGCGCACGGTGGGGCGCAGCCGTGCGGAGGTCCGTGCCGCGCTCGATGCCGGCGTCATCGTCCGCACCTGGCCGATGCGCGGCACCCTGCACCTGGTCGCGGCCGAGGACCTGCCGTGGATGGTGGCGTTGGGCGGGTCGCGATCGATCGACCGCGCGGCCCGGCACCGCGCGGCCCTGGGACTGGACGACGCGACCATCCGCGCGAGCGGCAAGCTCATCGACGAGGCGCTGGACGCGAGCGGCCGGCTCAGTCGCGGCGAGATCGTCCGGGTCCTCGAGGATGCGGGGATCGCGACCGCGAACCAGCGCGGCTACCACCTGCTCGGCTACCACGCTGAGAGCGGGCTGATCTGTCTGGGTCCGATGCGCGGCGCCGAGCAGCTCGTGGTCCAGGCGGAAGAATGGATCCCCCGGCCGCGCCGGTTGGACGGCGCGGATGCGCTGCGCGAGTTCGCCTCTCGCTACCTGCGGAGCCATGGACCGGCGTCGGCGAAGGATCTCGCGGGCTGGGCCGGGCTGCCGGTGCGGCCCGTCAGGGAGGCGATCGAGGCGGCGTCCCCCGAACTCGCCCGCCGCACCCTGGACGGCGTCGAGTACTGGATGGACCCGCACACTCCCGAGCTTCTCGACGCGGCCCGGGCCGCGGCGCGAGGCGTGTTCCTGCTGCCCGGTTTCGACGAGTTCATGCTCGGCTACAAGGACCGCTCGGCCGTGCTGGATCCGCAGCACTTCGAGCGCGTGGTCCCCGGTCGGAACGGCGTCTTCAAGAACACGGTGGTCGCCGACGGCCGCGTCGTCGGGATCTGGTCGGCGACCACGCGCAAGGGTGTCCGCACCGTCACGCCCAGTCCGTTCGCCGAGTTCTCGGCGGCGGTGACCAGGGCGCTGCCCGCCGCGATCGCGGCGCTGCCCGCGCCCTGACCGGGCTTCCGCGCCCTCGCGTCCGGAGTTTCGCCCCGCGTTCTGGAGGCGGCCCGTCCGCCGGCGGTTTCCCAGTTCTGTGTAATCCGGTCCGCCGCTCGCGGGCGGCACCTCTTGGAAGCGCGTCCGGCCGTGGCGGCCGGACCCCGACCGCGTCCACGGACGCGGTCGTCACGGGCGCGCTTCCCCCGCGCCATCGGACCGGAGAGGAGGTCGGCAGTGGCGTTCAGCGATGTCGGATTGATCGCCGGCGCGGTGTCGACCTCCGTCTTCGTCGTGAGCTACCTGCCGATGCTGGTGAAGGCGGCTCGGAGCAGGGACCTGTCGTCATACAGCGTGCTCAACCTCCTGCTGGCCAACGTCGGCAACGGGGTGCACTCGATCTACGTGTTCAGCCTGCCCGCCGGGCCGCTCTGGGCCCTGCACACCTTCTACCTGGTCAGCAGCGCGCTGATGCTGTTCTGGTGGGCGCGCTTTCGGCACCGCCGCTACCAGGCCGCGGGCACCGGCGACGGGCGGCCGGGCGCCGGCACCCGCTCGGCGCGCCGGGGGCGGGTGACCCCGGCCGGGCCACCCGCCCCCGATGCGTCCAGCGAACCGGTTGAGGCGGAACGGATCTCAGGCGAGGACGACGTCCACCGCGTGGATGCCGGCGCCCGGCGCGTCGATCTCGACCTGGCCGTTGCCGGCGCGCGACAGCGCCCGCACCGTCCAGCTGCCCGGCGCCGTGAAGAACCGGAAGTCGCCGGTCGGCGAGCTGACCACCTCGGCGGTGAACTCGCCGGTGGCGTCGAGCAGCCGGACGAACGCGCCGCGCACGGGCTCCGCGCCCGCGAGCACCCTGCCCTGCAGGATCGCCTGGTCGACGGTGTTCACGCCGGCGGGTAGCTCGGCGGACTGTACGGGGGTTCCGCACGACATAAGAAAGTCCTTTCGCCTCTGCGGGTTTCGGTGACGCCGGGCTCAGGCGCCGGTCGCGATCGGCACGCCGACGAGCGAGCCGTACTCGGTCCAGGAGCCGTCGTAGTTCTTCACGCGCTGCTTGCCGAGGATCTCCTGGAGCACGAACCAGGTGTGGCTGGACCGCTCGCCGATGCGGCAGTAGGCGATGGTGTCCTTGCTGTCGTCGACGCCGGCGTACAGCTCGGCGAGCTCGGCGTCCGAGCGGAAGGTGCCGTCCTCGTTCGCGGCCTTCGACCACGGCACGTTCACCGCGGTCGGGATGTGCCCGCCGCGCTGCGCCTGCTCCTGCGGGAGGTGCGCCGGCGCCAGCAGCTTGCCGGAGAACTCGTCGGGGGATCGGACGTCGACCAGGTTCTGGGCGCCGATGGCAGCCAGCACTTCGTCCCGCAGCGCGCGGATCGAAAGGTCCTGATCCTTGGCCACATAGGCGGTCTCGGTGCGGTCGGCCGCATCGGAGACGAGCGGGCGGCCGTCCAGCTCCCACTTCTTGCGGCCGCCGTCGATCAGCTTGACGTCGTCGTGGCCGTACAGCTTGAAGTACCAGTACGCGTACGCGGCGAACCAGTTGTTGTTGCCGCCGTAGAGGATCACGGTGTCGTCGTTCGAGATGCCCTTCGCGGACAGCAGTTTCTCGAAGCCGGCGCGATCGACGAAGTCGCGCCGGACGGGATCCTGCAGCTCCGTCTTCCAGTTGATCCTGACGGCGCCGGCGAGATGGCCGGCGTCGTAGGCCGAGGTGTCCTCGTCGACCTCGACGAAGACCAGGCCGGGCGTGGACAGGTTCTGCTCGGCCCAGTCGGTGGTGACGAGAGATTCCTCGCGGCTCATGCTGAACTCCTTGCGGGGGAAACGGTGCGGTGGGGGGCCGGCCACGGTGCGGCCGTGCGGTCAGGCGGGACGTGCCGGCGCGAGGGCGCGGCGGATGCCGGGCTCCGGCTGCCTACCGGATCGGCGCGGGGATGGTGCGGGGCGTCAGGGCTGGATCGTCAGCACGCACACGCACGACAGGGGGTGCAACAGAGGGCGCTGCCGACACGAACGAAGTCGACGGCGCGCCTGCAGGTCAGCAACGGCCCCATGGAGGCAACGGTATCAGTCCAGGTCGCGGCCGTGAACCGGTCGATGCCGCCGCCGAACGGGGCATCCGTCACACGCCCGGCGGCCGGCCCGCGTGACCGGGGACCCGCTTAGCCGCGCTCCGGCACCACCGCGACGGGCGCCGTCACCCGGTGCAGCACGCCGATCGCGACGGAGCCGAGCATCAGCGAGGTGAATCCGCCGCGGCCGCGCGAGCCGACCACCACCAGGTCCGCGTCCGCTGCGGCGTCGGCGAGCGCGTCGACCGGGTGGTCCATTCGCACGGTCGTCTCGATCGGCACGCCGGGATGGGCCGCGGGGGCGTCCCCGACGCCCTCGCGCTGCGCCGCGGTGGCACCCGTCTCCAGCATCGCGGCGGCGTCCGCCGACGGGTGACCACCGAAGACGGGCAGCTGCCAGGTGGTCACCACGTGCACGCTCGACCCGCGGAGCGCCGCCTCCTCGAACGCGAAGCGCACCGCGTCGTGGCTGCTCCGCCCGTCCACGCCGACGACGATCCGGCCGCGGCGCCGCTCGGGCAGGGACCGCACGGACACCATCGGCGCACGGGTGCGGCCGGCGAGCTGGCCGGTGAGCGACCCCGCCAACGCGCCCTGCCAGGCGCCCTGCCCGCGGCCGCCCACGACCAGCATCGACGCCGAGGTGGACACCTCGGCGAGCACCTGCGCCGGGTGGCCCTGCACGACGTCGGTCGACACCGGCGGCGGGCCACCGGTGGCAACCGCAGCGCCGGATCCGGCCGTACCACCGGGCGTCGGCGCGGTGTTACCGGACGCGGTGCCATCGGGCGCTGCGAGCGCCGTGCGCGAGCTCGGGCGCTGCACGAGCGCTGCGCGTGCCGATGTTCTCGTCCACCGCCCGCCGGATCGCGTCCACCCGGTCGGCGATGTGCTTGTTCAGGTCGGCCACGTGCTGCTCGGTGTCGTTCGGCCAGTCCAGGACCGGCGGGTGCACGATCACCACCTTCAGCGCGGCGTTCCGCAGCTGGGCCTCCGCGACCGCCCAGCGCAGCGCGATCAGGCTGGCCTCCGTCCCGTCCACGCCGACCGCGATCTGGGTCATTCGTGCCGCCTTCCGCCGCTCGTGGCTGCCGAGCCCGCCCGACCCGACGGTATCGGGCGGCAGGCACACCGGGCCGGGTGAGGTCGCGCGCGGCGGGGATCCGGCGGGTCGGATCGGCGGCGCCTCAGGTCAGATCCGCGATCACGAAGCCGTCCGTCGAGACCGTGAGCAGCAGGTCGGAGCCGTCGACCACCCCGGTGGCGCCGGTGACCTGGAACGGCAGGCCGGTGAGCGGGATGTCCACCGAGAGCTCGCTCGCGAGCGTGGCGGCCGCCTCGTTCGCGGCCGCGGGCAGGTCGCCGGCCGCCGTGAACTGCTCGACCCCGATGGTCAGCTGCTGGTCGCTGACGGTCACCGAGGTGGTTCCGACGATGGGCACGTTGCGGCCGTCGACGTTGATGGTCGCGGACATCTGCAGCGTGCCGTTCGGCGCCGCGCCGAGCCTCAGGTTCGGCCGCCCCACCGCGGCGGCGAGCGAGGTCAGTGGCACCCGGACCTGCAGCTCCGCGGACTCCGCCGCCATCGCGGACACGGTGCCGGAGATCGCGTCGGTGATCGACAGGTCGACCTCGTGCAACGTGAGCACCGCCCGCACGCCGGCGACTCCGGGCACCTCCACACGGTTCTGGGTGATCGACGACCTGGGGGAAGTGCCCGCGGATCACCCCGAGCAGGAAGGGAAAGCCGTCGATGGCAACGTCCGGCTTCACCGGGGAATGCAGCTCCTCGGCGATGCCGTCGGCGGTCCGCGACTCGGCGAAGGCGCGCAGCCCGATGTCGACCACCACCAGCGCCGCGACCACCGCGACGAGGATGATCACCAGCTTGCGCACCGGCCCAGTGTCGCAGGGGCCTCTGTGCGCATCGGTCACCCGCCGTGACGACGGCTGCATCGAGCCGCTGGGGCGGCGCCGCTCGCGGGCCAGGGCCGGCCTTGAGGGCCCGCCCCGGCCGCCGTAGCGTGCGCAGGCGTGGGCCGCACGTCCGCCGGGGTGCTGATGCTGGCCCTTGCCGTCGCGGCCTTCGCGGTGCTCACCGCACTCGGGCGTCCGCCCCGAACCGGCGAGGCGACCCGGGCGGACCCGCCGCTCCCGCCCGCGGTCGGGTCCTGCGGCTCGATGAGCAGCGGCGAACTGCTCCTCGTGGACTGCGGGCGGCTGCACACGGTGGAGGTCGTGGGCACCTGGCGGCCCCCCGATCCGGCGCCCGCGCCATCGTTCGGCACCTGCTCCGATCAGGCGCGGCGCTACGTCGGCATGCCGCCGGCGAATGACCCGACGTCCCACCCGAAGGGCCGCTGGTCCCTGCCGATGCGGTACCGGCCGATGCTCGTCTGGGGCCCCGGCCCGCTCGTGTTGCCCGCCTGGTCCTGGCAGGTGTGCCTGGTGGTCGCGACCGGTCCCGCTCCGTGGTCGGGGTACCGGGACAGCATCCGTGATCTGGCGGCCGACGGGACCGGGCCGACGGCCATGCGGCTGTGCTACCTCGAACGGGGTCAGCCGTTGACGGTCGTGTCCTGCGCCCGGACACACGCGGGAGAGATCGTGGGGGTGCTGCCGACGGACGCCGCTTCGGCGGTCGACCCCGTGTCCAGGGGCGACTGGGGGCGGTCGTGCTCGGCCGCCGCGGCGGCGTTCACCGGCTCGCCGGATCCGACCTTCGGCGGGGGGCTGTCGGTGTCGGTGCTGCCGCGGAGCGGGCAGTCGTTCAGCGGCCCGCTCAGCGCCGACATCGGCGTCTACTACACGGTCGACGGGGGGCCGGTGTGGCTGGTGTGCGCGGTCGAGGCCGCCGGGTCACGAGGCCTGACGGCCAGCGTCGGCGGCGTCGGCGCCGGCCCGCTCCCGCTGAACTGACCCGGCGCGCGTCGACTCCGGCGCCGATGCGCCGTCGGCGCCCGCGCGCGGCCGCGCGGCCGCCTCGGACCACCGGGCGATGCGGTGCGTGGTCGCCGCGGTCATGCCCGTCTCGCCGTGCCCCATGCCCTGCTCGATCCAGACCTCGGATCCGGATCCGGCGGCGCGGTGCAGCGCGACAGCGTGGGCGGGTCCGAAGTACCGGTCCGCCGTGCCGTGCACCAGCAGCACCGGCACGGTGATCGCGCCGACGGTCTCGATCGGGCTCGACGGCAGCTCGTCCCACGGCGCGCCGAGGCGCAGCCCCAGCAGCCGCCCGACGCGCGGACCCAGGGGGCTCTCCAGCAGCCAGTGCACCCGCCGCATCGCCGCGGACTCGCGGACGTACCAGCGAGCGGGGGCGGACACCGAGACCACCGCATCGGGCCGGTGATCGCCGATCGCCGCGTGCCGCAGGGCGACCGCACCGCCCATCGAGAAGCCGACGACGGTCACCGTCCCGTACCCCTGCTCCCGCGCCCAGCCGACGACGGCGTCGAGGTCGAGCGTCTCGTCGCGGCCCACGGACGACCGGCCGCCTGACCTGCCGTGCCCGCGGAAGTCCACGGCCGCCACGTCCCCGTGCCCGGCGAAGGCGGCGACGGTGGCCGTCGTCGCGGGCTTGCCGATCCCGTGGGTGAAGCCGTGTGCGAGGACGAAGAGCCTCTCGGCGGCGTTCGCGGACGGCGGCTCCGACCGGGTCCCAGGCTCCGCCCGCCGGGTGTCGCGACCCTCCCGCGGGACGTGGATCCCGACCAGCTCGACGCCGTCGGCCGTGCGGCAGCTGAATTCGGACAGGTGACGCAGAGATGTCGTGAGCGCCGGGGATTCTCGCCGGCGTGATCGTCGGAACGATCGGATGCCGGTGCGGCTCTCCGTGCTCGGCACGGGCCTCCGCGACGTGTGCGTCAACGTTGTCTCACCTCCTCCGCCATGCTCTGTGAGATGCACTCGCGTGACCGCTCAGGACATCTCACTGTTACCCGGCCGACACATCCGGCTGGTAATCCGAATACCCGTCGGCTCGTTGCCGGCGGAGTTCCCGCAGTTCATTCCCGGACAACGGGCGCGGCCCGGTCGCCCGAGCCTGACCCGTCATCGCTGACGATAGAATCAACCGGCGGTGACCCGCAGGTAAGGAGGAGATGAATGGAGCTCCTGCTGCTGACCACCGATGAAAAGCCGGCATCGGTGCTGCCGGCGGTGGATCTGCTTCCCGTTCGGATCCGCTCGGCACCGCCCGAGGCCGCGTCGCTGGTCACCTCCGGTCCCTACGACCTCCTGCTTCTCGACGCCCGGCACGACCTGGCCGCGGCGCGGAGCCTGTGCCGGTTGCTCGGCGCCGACGGCCTCGCCGTCTCCATTCTCGCCGTCGTGACCGAGGGCGGCATGGTCGCGATCGGCCCGGAGTGGGGCGTTGCCGACGTCGTGCTCGCCACCGCCGGCCCCGCGGAGGTGCACGCGCGTTTGCGGCTGCTGGCCGCCCGCACCACCAACGCGGCGAACTCCGGGATGATCAGCCTCGGCGATCTCACGATCGAGGAGGACACCTACACCGCGCGGCTGCGCGGGCGGCCGCTCGAGCTCACCTACAAGGAGTTCGAGCTGCTGAAGTTCCTCGCACAGCACCCGGGCCGGGTGTTCACCCGCGAGCAGCTCGTCACCGAGGTGTGGGGCTACGACTTCTTCGGCGGCACCCGCACGGTCGACGTGCACGTCCGGCGGCTGCGGGCCAAGCTCGGGGCCGAGCACGAGTCGCTGATCGGTACGGTGCGCAACGTGGGATACAAGATGGTGCCGCCGTCCCGGTCCATGGCCAGGGACGAGTCCGCACCCTCCACCACCCCGGCATGACGCCCGCGGCGGAAGCCGCCGAACCCCCGGGACGCCACTCGACGGACCGCGCCATCGGCGAGTGGCGCGCGCCCGCCGGCGACGCGGAGATCTCCGCGGCGCTGGCGCTGCTCGACGCGGTCGCCGATGGGGACGGCGTCGCGGCGGTGTCCGGTCACGTCATCGAGGCGATCCGGCAGGGGTCCGCGCGCTGGCTGATCGCGGCCCAGGGTCCCGCGTCGGCGCCGGTCGGCGTCGCCGTCGCGATCGCCGGCGACCCCGCCGAGGTGGCGGTGCACCCGGCGCATCGGCGGCACGGCTGGGGGGCCGCGCTGGTCACGGCGGCCGTGCGGCGGCAGGGCGGGGTCTGGGCCTACGGCGACCTGCCCCCCGCGCGGGCACTCGCGGAACGTGTCGGATTGCGCCGCGGCCGCGTCCTGCTGCAACTGCGCCGCGAGCTGCCACTGCCCGGCGGGCACGATTCAGCACTGCCCGGCGGGCACGATTCACCCCTGCCCGACGGGGTCCGGATCCGCGCCTACCGTCCCGGCGACGACGCGGCGATCGTGGCGATCAACGCCAGCGCCTTCGCCTGGCACCCCGAGCAGGGCCGGATGACCCTCGACGACCTGCACGCGCAGATGGCCGAGGGCTGGTTCGACCCCGCGGGCCTGCTCGTCGCGGTGACGCAACCGGAGCGGGGCGGCCCGACCGACGCGCTTGACACGGTCGAGAGCACCGGCACGGAAAGGCTTCTCGGCTTCCACTGGACCAAGGTCCACCCCGGTGGCCTCGGGGAGGTGTACGTGCTGGCCGTCGATCCGCACTCGCCGGTGCGCGGCCTCGGCACCCCGCTCACCAGCGCCGGGCTGGCGCACCTCGCCGGGGCCGGCCTGCGAACGGTGATGCTCTACGTGGAGGGGGACAACGACCGGGCCCGCCGGCTGTACGAGCGGATGGGGTTCGAGACCTGGAACACCAACGTGGTCTACGGGTGGTGAGGATCGGCCGCGGCGAGCGGGCGGTCGTGGCGGTGGTGGCAGCCGGTGGCGCGCTGGGCGCGCTGGCCCGCTTCGAGGCGGGGGTGATCTGGCCGACCGGTCGTGACACGTTCCCGTGGACCACCGTGGTGGTGAACGTCGCCGGGTCCCTGCTGAT
This sequence comes from uncultured Actinomycetota bacterium, assembly GCA_963829945.1. Taxonomy (GTDB): domain Bacteria; phylum Actinomycetota; class Actinomycetes; order Mycobacteriales; family Nakamurellaceae; genus Nakamurella. Next base: position 70,267 of record CAWHKH010000006.1, read on the forward strand.
CGGCATCGTTCTGGTGCTGGTCACCGAGCACCGGACCGATGCGCACCCGCTGATCCGGCCGTTCGTGGCCACCGGCGTGCTCGGCGGGTTCACGACCTTCTCCACGTTCAGCCTCGACGCGGCGCTGCTGGTGCGGGACGGCGAGGTCGGCCGGGCGGTGCTGTACCTGGTGCTCACCGTGGCCGGCGCGATCGCCGCCGTGTTCGTCGGCATAGACGGCACCCGGCGGGTCCTGCACGCCGGCGGCGCGCGATGAACGTGCCGACCTGGGCGGGCTACCTGCTGGTGGCCGTCGGCGGTGCGCTCGGCGCGCCGTTGCGCTACCTGACGGACTTCGCCGTGCAGACCCGGGTCACCTCGCGCATGCCCTGGGGGATCTTCACCGTCAACGTCGCGGGGTCCGCGCTCCTCGGGCTGCTGTCCGGGCTCGCGCTGGGCGCCGGATCGGCGGCGTGGCTGCTGGTCGGGGTCGGCCTGTGCGGCGCGCTGACCACCTGGTCCGCTCTGTCCTGGGACACCGCCCGACTGGTCGAGCAGTCGGCGCGGGCGCTCGCCGCGCTGAACCTCGCGGGCACCGTGGTGGCCGGGCTCGCGGCGACGACGGTGGGTCTGCTCATCGGGTCGGCGGCGGCCTGAGCGGGCCGCGCGGGGTCATCGCTCGCGGACGACGACCGGGACCCGCTGCGCCATCGTGTTCGCCATGCCCTGCCGGTTCCAGGGCTGGTCGACGGGTTGCACGCCGCCGGCGTCGGTGGCCCGGCAGAGGAGCTCCGCGTCGCCGGGCACCGCGTCCCAGTGGAATGACCAGCCCCGCCACGCCCACCGGCCCGCCGTCGGGCCGAGCTCGGCGTCACGCCAGGTCGCGCCCCCGTCGGTGGAGACCTCGACGCGGTCGACGGGCGCGCGGCCGGACCACGCGCGGCCCGTCAGCATCTGCGGGCCCGCATCGACCACGCGGACCCGGGTCATGAAGTCGGGGGACCCGGGCGGCACCATCAGGGCCCTGGGCTGGATCCGCGTCACGGGCTCGCCCGGGTCGTCGGCGTCCTGCTTGAGCCGGTACGCCACGGCATTCTGGAAGCCGTCGTACTCGGCGTCGAGGACCGTGATCCGGGTCAGCCACTTCACGTGCGTCATGCCGTACCAGCCCGGCACGACCAGCCGGAGCGGCGCACCGTGCTGCGGGGGCAGCGGCTGCCCGTTCATCTCGTCGGCCAGCAGCAGCTCGGCCCGCTGCGCGTCCTCGAGCGACAGACCCCTGGCGTAGTCCTGCTCGATCGACCGCTCGAATCCGTGGTCGGCGCCGGTGAAGACGACGGACACCGCACCCGCCCGCGGCCGGGCCTCGGCCAGCAGCGCGGCGAGCGGGGTCCCCGTCCAGTCCGCGGTGCCGACCGCCTCCTGCAGCCAGGGCTGGCTGACCGGCCGCGGGTGCAGGCGCGCGCGGCCGTTGCCCGCGCACTCGATCGTCACCCGCTCCGTGTGCCGCGGCCGGCGGCGGAGCTCGGCCAGGTCGAGCGTCCGGGGATGCTCGACGTGGCCGTCGATCGTCAGCCGCCAGTCGTCCGGATCGACGGCCGGGATGTCGTAGTGCACGAGCAGGTAGTGCAGCCCGATCGGCGTGACGTCGTACCGCAGCGCCTCCAGCGGCAGCCCGTGGTTGCGGGTGGCGAGCTGCAGCTCGTCGAGGGAGATCGCCTCGCCGGGGTCGGCGATCCGTGCGGGCGCATGGATGTCGGGCACGGTCGTCGGTGACGTGGTCATCGCAGCCTCCTGCGCCGATGCCGACCCGGCGCGTGGACCCACTCTGCCACCTGGAACGGCCGCGCAGCAGGCGTGTCCGGTGCCGTCGTGCGCCGATAGTCGACGCACGTCAGGGCGACGGGCGGCCCGCACGGCGCCGCCGCGGCGTGGCGCCGATGCTCGTCACCTCTTCGCCGTCGGTGAAGCTCTCCGTCACGTCGCGCGCACCGATGTCCCGCAGGTGCTTGAGCTGGGCGGCCAACCGGGCCGGGTCGGGTGCGGTCACCTCGCCGCGCGGGGTCGCGGGATCGGTGTCGGCGCGGGGAGGGCGAGGCTGTGCGGGCTGGGCGGGGTAGGCCACGGCGGGTCCACCTCGGGGCTGGAAACGGGGGCGAAAGCCGCGGCACTGCAGCAGATACGGACGGTGTCCGTCCCCGTCGACGATACGGACGCGGCCGTTTCCCGATCAGGTGAATATCTCCCGACGCCGCGGTGACACCGACCACCCCGGACCGCGATGCGCGCCGTTCGCGACGATCCGTCCCGTTTTGTTCACCCGTTGTTTGTTTGACGGAAACCTTTCGGTCGCCGCAGTCTTCAGGGATGACCACCGACGACGAGCGGGCGGCCATCGAGCAGGTCGTCGCCCGGCTGTCCGCGCGCTTCGGCGACGTGCACCCGGACGCGGTGGAGTCGCTGGTTCGCGACATCCACGCCGACTTCGATGGTCGTCCGATCCGCGGCTACGTCCCTGTCCTGGTCGAGCGCCAGGCGGTCGATGCATTACGCAGCATGAGTTCAGATGTGGCCGTTCCGGTCTGATCTCGGGCGATGCGAAATGCGCAGCGAGACCGGGCGAACGCGGACGGTCGCGTCCCGTCCGGAGGCCCGGGTGGTGACCTCCGCTGGGCTGTGCCCCGTTCACCGCTCGTTCACCACGCGCGGTCATCCGTCCACCCGTGCGCCCTACCGTCCAGGTTTGTCGGACGCCGCCCGGTGGTCGACCGTGCCTCGCTGGAGGCGCGCAGCGTGCGTCTGCCAGACCTGATGGAGGAACAAGCGTGAAGATCACGCGCCTGAGCGGCATCGTGGCGGCCATCGCCGTCGGTGCACTCGTCCTGACCGCGTGCGGGAGCGACGACAATACGACGCCGTCCAGCTCGGCCGCGGCGGAGGGAACCACCTCCGCGGCTGCGTCGCCCGCGTCGTCGTCAGGTTCGTCGTCCGGTTCGTCGTCCGCCTCGAGCAGCGCATCGACCGGCGGGGACACGACCTTCGAGGGCGCCGGCTTCGCGTGCGCCGAGGGCGAGCTGCGCTCGTCCGGCTCCACCGCCCAGGGCAAGGTCATGGAGCAGTGGATCGCCGACTACAACGCCCTGTGCAACGCCAACCTGAACGCGTACGGCGGCGGCGGTTCCGGCAAGGGCATCCAGGACTTCATCGGGAACCAGGTCGACTTCGCCGGCTCGGACTCGGCGATGAACCCCGACCAGACCACCCAGGCGACGTCCCAGCGGTGCGCCGGCAACACGCCGTACAACCTGCCGATGGTCACCGGCCCGATCGCTCTCGCGTTCAACGCGTCGGGCGTCGACGACCTGACGCTGACCCCGGAGGTCATCGGCGGCATCTTCTCCGGAACGATCGCCAACTGGAACGCGCCGGAGATCGCGGCCATCAATCCCGACGCCACCCTGCCCGACCTGGCCATCCAGGCCGTGCACCGCGCCGAGGACTCCGGCACCACCGAGAACTTCACCAAGTACCTCAAGGCCTCCGCTCCCGATGCGTGGACGTTCGACCCGAGCAAGTCGTGGACCGCGCCCGGCGGCGTCGCCGCGCAGGGCAGCGACGGCGTGTCCAAGCAGATCGCGAGCACCGACGGCTCGATCGGGTACGTCGAGTGGGGCTTCGCGATCGACGACGGCCTGAACGTCGCCCAGATCGACAACGGCGGCGGCGCGGTCGAGCTCACCGCCGAGTCGGCGGGCGCCGCGGTGGCGGCTGCCCAGGTCACCGGCACGGGCGGCGACCTGACGCTCAAGCTCGACTACGCCACGAAGGAGGCCGGCGCCTACCCGGTCATCCTGGTCACCTACGAGATCGTCTGCTCGGCGGGCAACGCGGCCGACAAGGCGGAGGTGCTCAAGTCGTTCATGGGCTACATGGCCACAGACGGCCAGGCGGGTCTCGAGGACCTGGGCGCGGCGCCGCTGCCGGCGGAGATCCAGGCCCAGGTCATCGAGTCGGCGCTGACCATCAGCTGACGGCACTTTCGGGAGGGTGGAACGTCGTGGGACCGATCCGTTCGCGCGCGAGCGCGCCCGACCGGGTCGGTCCCGTCGACCGGCTCCCGCCTCGCCGGAGGCCGTTTCCCGAGATGACCCCCATCCGCCGGCATCAGAACGGGATCGCTCGGTCCACACCGGGCGATCAGAGAGAACCGGGTTGACATGGCGACACCGACCAAGCCCGATCCGACTGGTGACGAGCAGTTCGAGGTGGCCGCGCTCGGCGTGCCGGGCGCCGCGATGGTGGGACCGGTCGAGCCGGACGCGGCCGGGTCCACCGACAAGCCCGGCACGATCCTGCCCGACGGTCGCGAGGAGGCCGGGATCTCGGGCCGCTCGGTCCGGGTCGGCGACAAGGTCTTCAAGGGCCTCGCCGCGGGCTCGTCCGCGATCCTGCTGGTGGTCATGGCCGCGATCGCGATCTTCCTGGTCTGGAAGGCCATTCCGGCGTTCACCGACAACTCCGGGAACCTGTTCACCACCCAGACCTGGAACCCGCAGGGCACTCCGCCGGTCTTCGGCATGGCGGCCCTGTTCTTCGGCACCGTGGTGGCCGCCTTCGTCGCCATGTTCGTCGGCGTGCCGATCGCGATCGGCATCGCCCTGTTCATCTCGCACTACGCGAACCGGCGCGCGGCGACCACGCTCGGCGCCATCGTCGACCTGCTGGCCGCGGTGCCGTCCCTGGTGTTCGGCATGTGGGGCCTGTACTTCCTGATCCCGCAGACGCAGGGCTTCCAGAAGTGGCTGTCGGATTACTTCGGCTGGATACCGCTGTTCAACAACACCACCGCCACGACCGCGGGGCAGTACGGCAAGTCGCTGCTGATCGCCGGCATCGTGCTGGCGATCATGATCATCCCCATCGTCTCCGCGGTCACCCGCGAGGTCTTCCTGCAGGTCCCGCGGGAGACCATCGACGCCGCGTGGGCGCTGGGCGCGACGAAGTGGGAGATGATCCGCACCGCGGTGCTGCCGTTCGGCCGGGCCGGCATGATCTCCGCCGCGATGCTCGGTCTCGGCCGCGCGCTCGGCGAGACCATCGCCGTCGCCCTGGTTCTCAACTCCGGCTTCCGGATCAACTGGCACCTGACCGAGCCCGGCGGCGACACCTTCGCCTCCACCATCGCACTGAAGTTCGGCGAGGCCGGCGGGTCGCCGGTCGCGATCGCCGCGCTCATCGCGGCCGGGCTCTTCCTGTTCGTCATCACCCTCGTGGTCAATTCGATCGCCCGCGTCGTGATCGCCCGCCGCAAGGAGTTCACGGCATGAGCACCCCGACCGCGGCCACCGTCAAGGCGCCGACCACCCGCTCGACGCTCGTCGAGCGCAGGCTGCCCCGGTGGGCGCCCTACGGCTCGGCCGTCGTGGCCATCGCCATCGCCCTGGGTCTCAAGCTGCTGCTGGGCTGGACCGGGTGGGGTACCACGTTCTTCAGCGCCGCGGCCCTGTTCATCATCGTGCTCAGCATCTGGTCGTTCCAGGTCGAGGGCCGCCGGCGCGCCAAGGACCGGTTCGCCACCACGCTGATCTACGCATCGTTCATCGCGGCGATCGTGCCGCTGGTGCTGATCCTGGGCTACATCGGGATCAAGGGGATCTCGGTGTTCACCGCCGACTTCTTCCTCAAGTCGATGAACGGCGTGACCAGCCGGGAGGAGGGCGGCGGGCTCTACCACGCGCTGATCGGCACGCTCGAACTCGTCGCGATCGCGGCGATCATCGCGCTGCCCATCGGCATCTTCACCGCGATCTACCTGGTCGAGTACGGCCGCGGGAAGTTCGCCAAGGCGGTCACCTTCTTCGTCGACGTGATGACGGGCGTGCCGTCGATCGTCGCCGGCCTGTTCGTCTACACGTTCCTGCTGCTCGGCTTCGGGCTGCGCCCGTTCGGCGTCGCGGGGGCGATCGCGCTGGCGATCCTGATGATCCCGGTGTCGGTGCGGGCGTCCGAGGAGATGCTCAAACTCGTGCCGCGGGACCTGCGCGACGCGTCCTACGCGCTGGGCGTGCCGAAGTGGCGGACCATCGTCAAGGTCGTGCTGCCGACGGCGATGTCCGGGCTGATCACCTCGTCGCTGCTCGCCATCGCGCGGGTGGCGGGCGAGACCGCCCCGCTCATCCTGCTCGTCGGGTACGCCTCGCGGATCAACTACGACCCGTTCTCCGGCGACCAGGCGACGCTGCCGATGATGGTCTGGGACCAGCTCGGCAAGCGCGCGGGCACCACCTCCAACGACCTGACCGAGGCCAGGGCATGGGGCGCGGCGCTGACCCTGGTGCTCCTCGTGCTCATCCTCAACATCGGCGCCCGGCTGCTCGCCCGGCTCGCGCGCCCGAAGACCCGCTGACAGTTCTGCACGGGAACCACCGGAAGAGAGACATCGAACGACATGGCCAAGCGCATCGACGTCGAGGACGTCAACGTCTTCTACAGCGACTTCCTGGCGGTCGAGGGGGCGTCGATCAACATCGCGCCGCTGTCCGTGACCGCCTTCATCGGCCCGTCCGGGTGCGGCAAGTCGACCTTCCTGCGGGTGCTGAACCGCATGCACGAGGTGATTCCCGGCGGGCACGTCAGCGGCAAGGTGCTGCTGGACGGGGAGGACCTGTACGGGCCGGGGGTCGACCCGGTGAACGTGCGGCGCACCGTCGGGATGGTCTTCCAGAAGCCGAACCCGTTCCCGACGATGTCGATCTACGACAACGTCATCGCGGGCTACAAGATCGCCGGCACCCGGAAGAACAAGTCCCAGATGGACGACATCGTGGAGCGCTCGCTCAAGGGCGCGAACCTGTGGGAGGAGGTCAAGATGCGGCTGAACCGTCCCGGCGCCAGCCTGTCCGGCGGCCAGCAGCAGCGGCTCTGCATCGCCAGGGCCATCGCCGTCGAGCCGCAGGTGCTGCTCATGGACGAGCCGTGCTCGGCGCTCGACCCGATCTCCACGCTGGCCATCGAGGACCTGATCAGCGAGCTGAAGTCCAGCTACACGATCGTGATCGTCACGCACAACATGCAGCAGGCCGCGCGGGTCTCGGACCGCACCGCGTTCTTCAACCTGGCCGGCGTCGGGCAGCCGGGCAAGCTGATCGAGTACGACGACACCGCCAAGATCTTCTCGAACCCCGGGAAGAAGTCGACCGAGGACTACGTGTCGGGCCGCTTCGGCTGAGGATTCGTTCCGGCCCTGGTGCTCAGCGCGCCGTGCCGAGGAGCACGGTCATCTCGACGGTCACGGGGTCGTCGACCGCGAGCCCGAGCGGCCGCCGCACGGCGTCCTTCACCGGCAGCAGGTACCCGCCGTCCTTCGGGAACAGCGATGTCCGGAAGGCGATCCCGCCGATCCGGGCCTCGACCGGGATCACCCCCCAGCCGTAGCTGGCCATCGCGGCCACCTCGCGCACGGCCGCCGACTCGTCCTCCGGAAGCGGGACGTAGTGGTACGGGGACGGCCCGCGCCACTCGATCACCCGGGCGCTGAAGGCGAACTCCATCGCACCAGTCTCGCCATCGGCATGGAGCGCGCGTCGCCCGGGGCCGGACGTCGCCGAGATCCCGGGCGCGACTAGGTGGTGACCATGTCCGCGCACTCGGGGACCTGTGCCATGAGCGCCTGCAACTCTTCGCCCTGGAAGTCGCCGAGCCCGAGATCGCTCTCGCCGAGGCGCTCGATCTCGAAGTCGATCTGGTCGATGATCGCGGTCACGGACGCGGCGTCCACGGCCTCGTCGATCGCGATCGAGCCGCTTCCGGTGATGTCGGCGAGCTGGATGAGGTACGCGAGGTAGCCGTCGTGCAGCGCCTGGCCGGACTCGACGGTCGGCGGCTCGAGCACCGACATCCGTTCGGTCATGCCGAGGATGGTGTCCGCGAGCGACGCGTAGTAGTCGCGGTAGGCGGTGCGGTACTCCTCGAGCGGCGCCGTCTCGTCCACGGCCGGCACCGCGAAGAGGGCGCCGAACAGCGTGCCGACGTCGGTGCAGCTGCTCTGCAGCCAGATCGCCGTGGCCTCGTCGAGGTCTGCGGGCTCGTCGACGACCGTGACCGTTTCCGTGGCGGTGGTCTCGACCGTGGTGCGGTGACGTGGGTGTCGGCGACGACCACGTGCTGGTCGGGGAACTCGTCGATGCGGACGTGCTCGACGAGCTCGACGAGCTGGTCGTCGAGATGCCGGTGCTCGCGGCGGCGCCCGTGCCGGCGACGGTCGACGAGCAGGCGGCGGTGAGGACGGCGGCGGACAGCAGGGCGGCGGCGGCGATGCCGTGGCGCAGGTTCATCGTGGGCACCTTGCGGGGTCGCGCCCGCAGCCGTCAACTCGGGCGGCGGGCAGGGAACGGGGGGATGCGGGCGCGGCCCGCGCGTCCGGTCGGCACCGGACGGCGACAAGAGGAAGCCGCGCGCGATCCCGGACACCACGCGCGCAAGGTGAGACTCACGTCACGATCGGACCACGCCGGGGGCATCGGGCGCGAGGCCCTCGTCGGGCTGCACGCCAACGCCCTCCCAGGTCGGGCCGCCCCCGGGAGCGACCACGGCGGCCTCCGGGATGCGCGCGTACACGTCGTGGGTCAGGTTGAGCGGGACGACGTGATCGGCGGCTCCGCGGGTCGGTGCCCCGGCCAGGGTGGCGAGGCCCTGCCGCTGCAGCACCCACGCGAGGGCCTCGGCGGAGCTGTAGGTGTCGGGCCCGATCAGCGCGCGGACCCGCCCGGCCGGCGGGGGCGCCGGCGGCGCGCCGGCGGTCCACCACTGCCGCGTGCGGTCCCGGTAGCGGACGTCGAAGAGGTGGCGCGGCGGCCAGCCGGCGACCCAGTCCACGATCAGCGCCAGCGTCGCCGGATCCCCGCCGCCGTTCGCGCGCAGGTCGATGTCGAGCCGCTCGGCGTGCCGGACCAGCTCGAACGCACCGGTGAGCAGGGACGCGGCCCCCGCGATCGGCGCCAGCCCGGTCAGTTCGAGCACGGCGGCGCCCCCCGGCTCGAGGCGCGCGGCGGCGATGCCGGCGCCCTCCGCCCGGACGGTCGCCGGATCGACCGGCGGCCAGCCGGGGCTGCGTTCCTGGGGCAGCAGGCCGGTGGTGTGGGTCAGCTCGATGTGCCGGAAGACGGCCCGGGCGCTGCTCTCCAGGTCGCGGAGGCTCTGGACCCCGACGGGCCGCGCGTCCCCGGCGAACGGCAGGACCGCCGCCCGCAGCTCGTCCACCCGCCGGTCGGCCCCGTAGTGCTGCTCGACGCGGTCGGGCAGCAGCGTCGCGACATCGGCGAGACGGCTGGGCTCGGCCATGCCCAGACCGTAGGCGGCCCGCCGCCGGCGCGCCGTCGGCCCGGCAGCGGCGACCACATCACCCCGGCGTCACCGGAGCACAGCCGGGTCGGCGAACGCGCGCCGGAACCGCTCGATCGCCTCGTTCGGATCACCGGACGCCCAGGCCTCCAGCCCGACGACGCCGCTGTAGCCCAGGCGGCGGAGGGCGGCGGCGACGGCGGGATAGCTGATCTCGCCGGTGCCCGGTTCGCAGCGGCCGGGCACGTCGGCGACCTGGATCTCGCCGACGACGGGGAGAGCCCGCTCCAGCAGGGCGATCAGGTTGCCCTCGCCGATCTGCGCGTGGTACAGGTCGAGATTCATTCTGACGTGGGGGCTGTCGACCGATTCGACGAGCGCGAGCGTGTCCGCGGCGCGGGCGAACGGGGTCCCGGGGTGGTCGACCGCGGTGTTCAGGTTCTCCAGCGTGAACACCCGGCCGGCCCGCTCGCCCAGCGCGGCGATCCTGCCCAGCGTGCGCGCGGCCGTCAGCCACATCGTCGGTGACACCACCTCCGTCGGCTTGATCGGCAGGCCGCGGTCGTCGAGCCCGGTGCCGTGCAGGTTCAGCCGAGGGCAGTCCAGCCGCTCGGCGACCGCCAGCGACCGCTCCGCGGTGCGCAGCAGCTCGTCCGCGCCGTCCGGATCGGCCAGCGTTCCCGTCACGTAGCCGGTCATCGAGGAGAACGTGGCCCCGGTCCGGGCCAGCGCGTCGATGTCCTTCTTCGTCCAGTCCCAGATCTCGACCTCGAAGCCGAGCGCGTCGATGCGGCGCACCCGCTCCTCGAAAGGCAGGTCCAGGAAAACCATCTCGGCGGAGACGGCGAGCCGGTACCCGGTCATCCGGCGGACCGCCCGATCCGCACGGCACGGCCGGACGCCACCGAGTCGGCGGCGGCGAGCGCGATCTCCAGGGCGTTGCGGGCGTCGTCGCCGTTGACCTTGGCCGGCGTACCGGTCCGCACCGCCTCGACGAACGCCGCGAGCTCCGCCGTGTACGCCTCGGACAGCAGCTCCTGATCGCTGCGCACGGTGTCGCTGAGTTGGCCGGCGCTGCCGGAGAACGTCATACCGGTGCGCCGCCCGTCGCCCATGGTCGCCATGCCGCCCGACGCGAGGACCTCCGCGCGGACGTCGTATCCGTAGGCCGCCTCGAAGCAGGCCTCGGCCGTGCCGACCGCACCGTTGTCGAAGCGCACGAGCACCGTCGCGGTGTCCAGCAGCCCGCGATCCCGCCACGCCGGCTCGACGAGAGCGTCTGCGGTGGCATACACCTCGACCGCGCGACGCGCCCGGGTTGAGGAACAGCAGCGCGTCGAAGTCGTGGATCAGCGTCTCCAGGAAGATCGTGTTCGGGGCGACCCTGGCGGGGTCGAAGCCACCCGGGTCCCGCGTGACGGACCGCAGCTGTCGCGGCGTGCCGAGCCGGCCGTCATCGAGCAGCCGGCGGGCAGCCACCCAGTCCGCGGCGAAACGCCGGTTGAAGCCGACCTGGAGGACCACCCCCGCGTCCTTCGCCGCGGCGATCGCCCGATCCGCATCCGCCGGCGTCAGCGCCATCGGCTTCTCGCAGAACACGCCCTTGCCGGCCGTGGCCGCGGCCACCACGAGGTCGGCGTGGAACCGGGCCGGTGCCGCGATCACCACCGCGTCGATCTCGGGGTCGGCGAAGAGCTCTGCCGGGTTCCCGGAGGCCTTGGGCGCGCCCAGGTGGGCGGCGAGCTTCTCCGCCGCGCCGGGCGCCGGATCGGCCACCGCGGCCAGCGTCGCACCGGGCAGCCGGCGCGCCAGCGTCTCGCCGTGGAAAGAGCCCATCCGTCCCGACCCGATCAGCGCGACCCGTACCGGGCCGCCTCCCTGCGGTAGCACCATGCCGGCTCCTTCGCCTAGAACGTTATAGAGATCATGGGGACGGGACGGGAGGATTGTCAAGACATTCGATAGAACGTTCTAGAGCTGCACGTGTGCGCCTCGCTAGGGTGGGCGACATGGGCGACGGCGCGACTGCGGACGGGCGGGACCGGCGGCCGACCCTGGCCGATGTCGCGGCGCGCGCGGGCGTCTCGGTGCCGCTGGTCTCGATCGTGATGCGCCAGGCGCCAGGGGCCAGCGCGTCGAGCAGGGAGCGCGTGCTGCTGGCGGCCGCCGAGCTCGGCTACCGGCCCGACGCGCGCGCCCGGTTGCTGCGCAGCGGCCGCAGCCGGCTCCTCGGGGTGACCTTCGGGGTCCAGCACCCCTTTCACGGCGATCTGCTGACCGGGCTGTACGCGGCCGCCGGCGCGGTCGGCTACGAGCTCGCGCTCAGCGCGGTCACCCCGGCCAGGGACGACGGGCAGGCGGTCGGCAGCCTGCTCCAGGACCGCTGCGAGGCGCTCGTCCTGCTGGGTCCCGAGTCGTCCGCCCGCTCGCTGTCCGCGCTCACCGCCACGCTGCCGGTCGTCGTCGTCGCGCGGGCGGTTCCCGACCGCGCGGTGGACGTCGTCCGGACGGCGGACGGCCGGGGGCTCGAGCTCGCGGTCGATCATCTCGTCGGCCTCGGCCACCGGCGAATCGCACACCTCGACGGCGGCCGCGCGCCGGGCGCGGCCGAACGCCGGCGCGGCTACCGCCGGGCGATGCTCCGTCATGGGCTGGAGGCCGAGACCGTCGTGGTGGCCGGTGGTCTCGGCGAGGATGACGGGGCCAGGGCGGCACGGGTGCTGCTCGACGGCCGCCCGCGACCCACGGCCGCCATCGTGTTCAACGACACCGCCGCGCTGGGCGTGCTCGACGTCGCGCGGCGGTCCGGGCTGACCGTGCCCGGCGACCTGAGCGTCATCGGCTTCGACGACAGCCGGATCGCCCGCCTCGCGCACGTCGACCTCACCACCGTCGCCCAGGACGCCGCCGGCATCGCCGAGCTCGCGGTGCGCCGCGCGGTGGACCGGATCGACCGGGTGCCGACGGAACGCCGCGAGCTCGTCATCGAGCCGCGGCTGGTCGTGCGCGGCACCACGAGCGCACCCGGCCGTCCCCCCCGCTGACGGCGGCCCGCGCCCCGCGCACCCGGCCGTCCCCCCGCTGACGGCGGCCCGCATCCCGCGCACCCCCGAGTTGATCATGGCGATATTCACGCTGGGCCCGCCTTCTGGTGGGCGCGCCGCGTGAAAATCGCCATGATCATTTCGAGGAGGGGAGCGTTGAGAGGGCGGGGCTGTGACGGGCGAACTCGGGGGGCGTCGCCGGTCGGGCGAAAGCTTAGGTTAGGCTCACCTGCGTGCCCACGACCGCGCTGCGTGCCGACGACCTCGTGCTCGGCTACGGCCGCACGACGGTCGTGCACGGGGTCACCGTGCACCTGCTGCCGGGGGTCGTGACGGTCCTCATCGGTCCGAACGGCAGCGGGAAGTCCACGGTGCTGCGGTCTCTCGCCCGCCTGCACCGGGTCGAGTCGGGCCGGGTCAGCCTCGGCGGCGAGCCGGGCGGCTTCCAGGACGTCGCGCTGTTGTCCGCGCGGGACTTCGCCCGGCGAGTCACGCTGTTGTCGCAGTCCCGGCCGCATCCGTCGGGCCTGGAGGTGCGGGACGTCGTCGCGTTCGGCCGGCATCCGCACCGCAAGCGATTCGCCGCGCTGCACGACGAGGACCGATCGGCGATCGACCGCGCGATGCGGCTCACCGGGCTGACGTCGATGGCCGGCCGCGCGGTGGACCAGCTGTCCGGCGGCGAGCTCCAGCGGGTGTGGCTTGCCACCTGCCTGGCGCAGGACACCGACGTGCTGCTCTTCGACGAGCCCACGAATCACCTCGACCTCCGCTACCAGGTCGAGACCCTCGACCTGCTGCGCGATCTCGCCGATGACCACGGCACGGCCGTCGGCGTCGTGCTGCACGACCTGAACCAGGCGGCCGCGGTGGCGGACCGCCTGGTGCTGCTGCACCAGGGCAGGGTGCACGCGGCGGGAGAGCCCGCCGCCGTGCTGACCGCGGATCGGCTGTCCGAGGTCTACGGCCTGCCGATCCGCACCACCGTCGACCCGGACACCGCGCTGGTGCGCGTGGAACCCCGCGGCCGGCACCACGACCGGCGCCGCTGAGGCGCCGGCCCGACACCAGAGGATGATCATGAGACGACGACCGATCGTGGCCGCCGCGGGCGCCGCGCTCCTGACCGCCGTGCTGGCCGCGTGCGGCACCACCGAGCCGACCGCGGGCGCCGCGGAAGGGTCCGAGGCGGCGTCGGCCGCCGCGACGATTGCACCGTCGACCGAACCCTCCGGATCGTGCTCCGACGACTCGACCACCACCTCCACCGCGCCGGTGAGCCTCACCGACTCCTTCGGCCGGACGGTCGATCTCGAGCGCCCGGCGGCGAAGGTCGCCGTGCTCGAATGGCAGCAGACCGAGGACGTCCTGACGCTGTGCCTCACCCCCGTGGCCGTCGCGGACGTCGCCGGCTACACGACGTGGAACACCGCCGAGGCGCTGCCGGCGGGGGTTGTCGACGTCGGCACCCGCGGGGAGCCGAGCCTGGACGCGCTGTTCGCCACGGAGCCGGACCTGGTGATCGTCGAGGCCTACACCCCGGACGACGAGATCATCGGCCAGTTGGCGGCGTACGGCGTCCCCGTGCTCGCCACCAAGGGCGCCGACACCGCCGATCCCGTGCAGACCATGCTGGACACCTTCACGCTGATCGCCAAGGCCACGGGCCGCGAGGAGCGGGCCGGGGTCGTCGTCGACGAGTTCCGGGCGAGCATGGCGGAGGCGAAGCAGGCCGTCACCGACTCCGGCACGGACATCAAGGATTTCGTGTACTTCGACGGGTGGATCCAGGGTGGCAACGTCGCCATCCGGCCGTTCGGCCAGGGCTCGCTGATGGGCGAGATCGGCGAGCAGCTGGGCATGACCAACGCGTGGACGGGGGAGGTCGACGCCGCGTACGGCCTCGGCCAGACGGACATCGAGGGCATGAGCGACGTCGGCACCGCCTCCTTCTTCCACACGGGAACTGTCGATCAGGACGGCGACGTCCTCGCGGAGCTGCAGAAGAACGACATCTGGCGGGCGCTGCCGGCCGTCGCGGAGGGCCGCGTGTACGCCTTCCCCGCGGGGATCTGGACGTTCGGGGGGCCGCGGTCGGCCGAGCAGGTGATCGACGCGTACGTCGGCCACCTGACCGGCTGAGGTCGCCCGTTGCCCGGGTCGGGCCCGCCGCCCGTCGCGGTGACGCAGCGGGTCGAGGATCCGCAGGTCGCCGCGGCGGCGTCGCCCGCAAGGGCGAGCACCGCCGGCATCCTCAGCGCCGCAGGGACTCTGGTCCTGTTGAGCGCCGCGCTGCTGCTGGCCTCGGGCTGGCATCTGACGCAGGGCACGTCGGGTGCGGTCGGCTTCGGCGAGCTGCTCGCGCTGCTGACCGGCCAGGACGGCGGCGGCTCGGCGGCCGCCCGCGACATCCTGGTCGGCTCCCGGATCCCGCGGCTCGCCGCCGGGATCGCCGTCGGCTTCGCGCTCGGGGTCGCCGGCGCGCTGCTCCAGTCGGTGGTCCGCAATGCCCTGGCCTCGCCGGACACCCTCGCGGTGACGGCGGGGTCGTACATCGCGGTGGCGGCGGTCGCGGCGTTCGGGCTGACGGTCCCGCTCTGGGCGTCCGGAGCGGTGGCCTTCGCCGGTGGCCTGCTGGCCGCCGCGGTGGTGCTCGGCCTCGCCGGCCGCGGCGGCACCTCGACCACCCGGCTCATCCTCGCGGGGTCGGCGATGGCGCTGGCCCTCCAGGCCGGGACCGCGGCGCTGCTCATCCTGTTCGGGCAGGAGACGACGGGACTGTTCGCCTGGGGAAGCGGCTCGCTCAGCCAGCTCGGGCTCGCCGCGTTCTGGCAGGCGGCGCCCGTGGTCGTCGCCGCCACCGCCTGCGCGGTGCTGCTCGCCCGCCGGCTCGACCTGCTCGCCCTCGGGGACGACGCGGCCGGCGCGCTGGGCGTGCCCATCCGGTCGACGCGGCTGCTCGCCACGGTGCTCGCCGTGCTGCTGATCGCGGCCGCCGTCACGCTCGCCGGGCCCATCGGATTCGTCGGGCTGTGCGCACCCGTGATCGCCCGCCTGCTGGGCAGGGTGGTCCCGGCGCTCAACCGGCACGCCGTGCTGGTTCCGGCGTCCGGCCTACTGGGCGCGCTGATCGTGGTGGTCTCCGACGCGGTCGTCCGGGCCGCGCTCGGCCCGGACACGGCGATCGCGATTCCCACCGGCGTCACCACCACCCTGCTCGGCGCCGTCGTGCTGATCGTGCTGGCCCGCCGGAGCCGGGATTCGGGCCCGACCCGGAAGCCGCCGGGCGCCGGGGTGCCGATCCGGAGCCGGCGGCGGTTCTGGCTCGTCGTCGCCGTCGGCCTGGTGACCGCCTCCGCCGCCCTGCTGTTCGGGCTGCTGGCGGGCAACACCTGGCTGCGCACCGGGGACATCGCGTTGTGGCTGCAGGGCGTCGCGCCGCCGAGGATCGGGTTCGCGCTCGACGAGCGCGCCCCGCGGATCACCGCGGCGCTGGTCGCCGGGGGCGCGCTCGGCCTGGCCGGCGCGCTGGTGCAGGCGACCTGCCGCAACCCGCTCGCCGAGCCAGGCATCCTGGGGATCACGGGGGGTGCCGGGCTCGGCGCCGTGATCCTGGTGACCGGCGGCACCGGCGGTACCGGGTCGCTGCTGATCGCCGCGACCGCAGGCGCCCTCGCAGCCTTCGCGCTGGTCTACGGGATGGCGTGGCGCCGCGGGCTGGACGCCGACCGGCTGGTGCTGATCGGCATCGGCGTCTGGTACGGGACCGCTGCGGTCACCACCTTCCTGCTCGTGCGCGCCAACCCGTGGGACACGCCGCGGATCTTCACCTTCCTGTCCGGGACCACGTACGGGCGGGTCTGGGACCAGGTGATTCCCGTGGCGGCGGCGCTGCTCATCGCGCTGCCACTCGCGCTGATGCTCCGGCGCGAGCTCGATCTCATCGCCGTGGACGAGGACACGCCACGGCTGGTCGGGGTCGGGCTGGAACGGTTCCGGCTGCTGATCCTCGTGGCCGCCGCGGTGCTCGCCGCGATGAGCGTGGCGGCCGTCGGGGTGGTCGGGTTCGTCGGCCTCGCCGCCCCACATGCCGCCCGCGCGCTCGTCGGCGGCCGCAGCGCCCGGATCGTGCCCGTCTCGGTGCTCCTCGGCGCCGTGCTGGTCGGCGTGGCCGACACGGTCGGGCGCACGGTCATCGCCCCGGCGCAGCTGCCCGCCGGTCTGGTGGTGGCGATGATCGGGGCGCCCTACTTCGTCTACCTGCTCGCCCGGTCCCGCGCCTGACGGCGTCCCGGCCCCTGTCACGACCTGGGGTGCGACGGAGACCCGACCGAGAAGGACTGCCATGGCCGCGCTGATCTACTCCGCCAGGTCCACCTGCGCCATCGGCTGCGGTGATCCGGCGCACCGGCGTGGCAATCTGGGCGGCATGACGATCGAGGTCCGTCCCGCGACCGCCTTCGCGGACGTGCGCACGATGGTGGGGCCGAAGCGACCCGACGCGAACGTGTGCTGGTGCCTGAGCTATCGCATCCCGTCGAAGGAGAACCTCGCGCTGCAGGGTCCCGAGCGGGGGGAACGGGTGCGGAAGCTGGTGAAGCAGGACCCACCGCCCGGGGTCCTCGCGTACGACGGCGACGAGGTGGTGGGCTGGGCGGCCGTGCATCCCCGCGCGGACACCAGCTTCGCCCGGAACCGGAAGATCCCCCACGTCGACGACCTCGACGTCTGGTCCGTCTGGTGCATCCGGGTCCGACCGGGACATCGCGGCGGGGGCATCTCACACCAGCTGCTGGCGGGCGCTGTGCGGTTCGCGTTCGACCGCGGCGCCCCCGCGGTCGAGGGCTACCCGGTCGACAACCGCGGCCGGAAGGTCGATCTCACGATGGCGTACGTCGGCACCCGAGCCCTGTTCGAGCGGGCCGGGTTCGCCAAGGTGGCCGACACGGACTCGGTGCTGAACGGGTTTCCGCGCGTGCTCATGCGGCGCGCGGCGCCCTGACGCCTCGCACCGCCGTCAGTGGAACTGCGGGATGATCAGGTAGAGCCCGTAGAGCATGAGCAGCCCCGCCACTGCGATGCACGCGTACCCGGCCGGCCTGGCGCCGGGACGCCGCACCCGCCTGCCGCCCTCGCGCGCGGTGCCCGACGTGAGCGCCGCGACGCCCAGGCCGAAGATGCCGACGATCGCGATGGCCGCGACCACCGTCGTCGCCGCGACGAGCGCCAGGGATCCCCAGTCGACGGTCATGCGGACGCCGGCTCCTTCGCGTCGGGCGTCCGCTGGTCGGGATCGGCCGGCGGGATCTCCGGGTTGATGACGACGTCCGCGGAATCGTTCACGTTCTCGCTGGACACCGGGGCGCGCCGGGAGATCGCGTAGATCGCCAGGGCGCCGGCGAGCAGGGCGATGAACACGACGATCACGCCCGTCGTGCCGGTGAGGGCGATGGCTGCCGCGGCGGCGCCGACGAGCGCGGCGGCGGGCAGGGTGAGCAGCCAGCCGTAGAGGATGCGTCGGGCCGTCCCCCAGCGCACCCGGGCGAGCCGGCGGCCGATCCCGGAGCCCATGATGGAGCCGGAGCAGACCTGGGTGGTGGACAGCCCGAAGCCCATGTGCGATGACGCGAGGATGGCGGCGGCCGAAGTGGTCTCGGCGGCGAAGCCCTGCGGCGCGTGCACGTCGACGATGCCGCGGCCCATGGTGCGCATGATGCGCCAGCCGCCGGAGTAGGTGCCCAGGCCGATGGCCAGGCCGGCCGAGGCGATCACCCAGAACTGCGGGCCGGTGCCGGACTCCTGGTAGCCGGCGGTGATCAGCACCAGGGTGATGACGCCCATGGTCTTCTGCCCGTCGCTGGTGCCGTGCGCGAGCGCGACCAGGGACGCGGACACGGTCTGCGCCTTCCGGAACCAGCCCGTCGCGGGCTCCTGGTCGGCCCGGTTGATCATCTTGTACAGCAGGAAGGTGGCCAGCCCGGCCGCCAGCCCGGCGACCAGCGGCGCCATGATCGCGGGCAGCAGGATCTTGGAGACCACGACGGAGAAGTTCACCCCCGACGCGCCCGCGCCGATCAGCACGGCGCCGATGAGCCCGCCGAACAGGGCGTGGGAGGAGCTGGACGGCAGCCCGAACAGCCAGGTGAGCAGGTTCCACAGGATGGCGCCGACGAGGCCGGCGAAGATCATCGTCGGGGTGACCACGGCGTCGTTGACGATGCCGCCGGAGATGGTCTTGGCGACCTCGGTGGACAGGAACGCACCGGCGACGTTCAGGATGGCCGCGACCAGGACGGCGATCCTCGGCGCCAGCGCGCCGGTCGCCACCGACGTGGCCATCGCGTTCGCGCTGTCGTGAAAGCCGTTGGTGAAATCGAAGAACAGCGCTGTCGCGATCACCAGGGTGACCAGGAACAGCGTTGTCGTCATCGATCCGAGCCCTTCCACCGCCGACGTTCACCGAACAGGCCGGACCACCGCGCATTGTTGCACCATTCCGGCGAATGAAGGCAACGGGACCGAACGGGCCGGATGTCAACGTACGGCGGGATTCTGAGAATCTGTAGAGGCGAACACGTGCAACGTCTTTCGGTCACCTCGTGGAGTCCAGGGTGCGCCGGTCGTGGACGGTCGGTCGGCTCAGTACATTCGACGCGAAGACCGATCCGTCCTCATCATCCCGTTCGGGTGATCGAGACCCGGACCGCTCCTTCCCCGGCCAGACACCGGACGCTCGACCGTCGGCCGGGGCCCCCCGTGGTGCCGCGCCCACGGCCGGCGAATCATGTGACGCGACGACGTGCCGGAGGTAGGGGACCGACGATGACTGCGCCTGCGGGGGACGAGGCACCCGACGGATCCGAGCGCCCGGCGCCGCCGGTCCGGCCGAACCTGGACGACGACCGCATCCTCGCGCTCGAGCTCGTCCGCGCCACCGAGGCGGCGGCGATGGCGGCCGCCCGGTTCCTGGGTCGTGGCGACGATGACGAGGTCGACGGCGCGGCCGTGGACGCGATGCGGCCGGTGCTCGGCACGATCCCGATGCGCGGGGTGATCGTGATCGGCGAGGGCGAGAACGACGACACCCCGATGCTCTACGCGGGCGAGCACGTGGGCTCCGGCGAGGGACCGCTGGTCGACATCGCGGTCGACCCGGTCGACGGTGCCGGCCTGACCGCGAAGAGCCTGCCGAACGCCATGTCGGTGATCGCCCTGGCCGACCGCGGCGCGATGTTCGACCCGGGTCCCTGCCTGTACATGGACAAGCTGGTGGTCGGCCCCGACCTGGTGGACGCGGTCGACTTCGCGGCACCGATCGAGGACACCCTCGCCGCGATCGGCCGGGCGCGCGGGCTGGACGCGCACGAGGTGACCGTCGCGCTGCTCGACCGGCCGCGGCACGCGGAGCTCATCTCCCGCATCCGCGCCGCCGGCTCGCGGATCAAGCTGCTGATCGACGGCGACGTGGCCGGCGCGCTGATGACCCTGCAGCCGGAGTCCGACGTGGACCTCCTCGTCGGCGTGGGCGGGACGGCCGAGGGGGTGATCGCGGCGTGCGCGGTGCGCTGCCTCGGCGGTGCGATCTGGGCGCGGCTCGCGCCGCGCGGCGAGGCCGAGAAGTCCAGGGCGCGGGGCATGGGATTCAACCTGGACCGGGTGCTCACCACCGAGGACCTGGTGCGCGGCAACAACGCCTACTTCGTGGCCACCGGCGTCACGGACGGCGAGGTGCTGCGCGGGGTCCGCCACGCCCCCGACCTGGCGATCACCCAGAGCCTGTCGATGCGCTCCCGCAGCGGCGGGGTGCGCACGATCGAGACCAAGCACCGGCTCAGCACGTCCAGCCTGTTCCGGCCGCCGCACGCGGACCGGTCGGCGTGACGGAGGGCGACGCCGCGCCCGGTCCGCCGACCCGGCCGCCTGGCCGGTTCCGCTCCTGGCTGCTGTACGGGCTGGTCGACAGGCGCGGGAGCCACCCCGGCCCGCTGCAGGCCACGAATCCCGAGCACGAGCGCCGCTCCTGGTGGCGGGTGATGTGCCTGACCGGCGTCGACTACTTCTCCACCCTCGGCTACCAGCCGGGCATCGCGGCCCTCGCCGCCGGCCTGCTCTCCCCGCTCGCGACGATCGTGCTGGTGCTGCTCACCCTGCTCGGCGCCCTGCCGGTGTACCGGAGGGTGGCCAGGGAGAGCTTTCGCGGCGAGGGCTCGATCGCGATGCTGGAGCGGCTGCTGCCGCGCTGGCTCGGCAAGCTCCTCGTCCTGGCCCTGCTCGGGTTCGCCGCCACCGACTTCATGATCACCATGACGCTGTCCGCAGCCGACGCGACCGCGCACGTCGTGGAGAACCCCTTCGTCCCCGAGTCCTGGGGCGGCCACACGATGCTGATCACCCTGGTGCTGCTCGCCCTGCTCGCCGGCGTGTTCCTGCGCGGGTTCAGCGAGGCGATCGGCATCGCCGTCGTGCTGACCGGGGTCTTCCTCACCCTCAACCTGGTCGTGGTCATCGTCGGCCTGGCAGAGGTGATCTCGGCGCCGAGCCTGGTGGTGGACTGGACGTCCGCGCTGACCACGAGCTATTCGAGCCCCTGGATGATGGTCGGCATCGCGCTGCTCGTCTTCCCCAAGCTCGCCCTCGGACTGTCCGGGTTCGAGACCGGGGTCGCGGTGATGCCACAGATCAAGGGCCGCCCCGGCGACACCGAGGACAGCCCCACCGGCAGGATCGCCGGCGCGCGTCGGCTGCTGACCACCGCGGCGCTGATCATGAGCGCGTTCCTGATCACATCCAGCTTCATCACCACCCTGCTGATCCCGCAGAGCGAATTCCAGCCGGGCGGCTCGGCGAACGGCCGCGCGCTGGCCTACCTCGCGCACGAGCAGCTCGGCAGCGCGTTCGGCACGGTCTACGACGTCTCGACCATCACGATCCTGTGGTTCGCCGGCGCGTCGGCGATGGCAGGCCTGCTGAACCTGGTGCCGAGATACTTGCCGCGGTACGGGATGGCGCCGGAGTGGACCCGCGCGGTGCGCCCGCTGGTGCTGGTGTTCGCCGCCGTCGCGTTCCTGATCACCTGGGTGTTCGACGCCAACGTCGACAAGCAGAGCGGGGCGTACGCGACCGGCGTGCTCGTGTTGATGACCTCCGCGTCCGTCGCCGTCACGCTCTCCTCCGTCCGCCGCCGATCCCGCTGGGGCATCATCGGTTTCGGCATCGTCGCGGTGGTGTTCGTCTACACCACCATCGTCAACATCATCGAGCGGCCGGACGGCGTGCGGATCGCCTCGCTGTTCATCCTGGCGATCATCATCGTCTCCTTCAGCTCCCGCGCCCACCGGGCCTTCGAGCTCCGCACCACCAGCATCACGCTGGACGCCGAGGCGGAGAGCTTCCTCGCCGACTACGTCGGCCGTGACGTGCAGCTCGTCGCCCACGATCCGATCGCGCACGACACCCTCGGCGCGAAGGAACGCGAGCAGCGGATCGAGAATCACATCCCCGCAGAGGATCCCGTGATCTTCCTCGAGGTGACGCTGACGGACGCGTCCGACTTCAGTTCGAGCCTGGACGTGCACGGCACGGTGCGGCAGGGCCGGCGGGTGCTGGCGATGCAGAGCCCGGTGGTGGCCAACTCGATCGCGTCCCTGCTGCTGCACCTGCGCGACACGTACGGCGTCAAGCCCAACGTCTACTTCTCCTGGACCGAGGGCAACCCGGTGGTCAACCTGCTGAAGTTCCTGTTCCTGGGCGAGGGGGAGTTCGCGCCGACGACCAGAGAGGTGTTGCGGCGGGCCGAACCCGATCGCACGATCCGGCCGCGGGTGCACGTAGGCTGACCGCGTGGACACGCCGGATCGCCGGGGGCGGGCGGCCGGAGCGGAGCAGGGTGTCGCGATCTCCGCGGACGGCACAGAGATCGCATACGACCTGGCGCGCGGCGGCCCGGCCGTTCTGCTCGTCGGCGGCGGGCTCGACGACGGGGCCGAGAACGCGCCGATCGCGGCCGAACTCGCCGGCGGGATGACGGTGTTGAACTACTGTCGACGCGGCCGGGGCCGCAGCGGCGACACCGCGCCCTATGCCGTCGAGCGCGAGATCGAGGACATGGCATCGCTTCTCGATGTCATGGGCGGGTCGGCCGCGGTGTTCGGCGCATCGTCCGGCGGAGCCCTCGCGCTGCGGGCCGCGGCCGCGGGCCTGCCGATCCGCTCGCTGGCGGTGTACGAGGTGCCGTACTACACGGACCGCGCGCAGGCGGCGGGCTGGCCGAGGTACGTCGACGAGCTCGGCACCCTGATCCGGGCGGACGATCGGGATGGTGCGCTCGAGTTGTTCATGCGGCTCGCCGGCTCCGCCGAGGACGACATCGCCGGCGCCCGCGCCGATCCGGTGTGGGAGCAGCTGCGCGCGCTGGCGCCCACGCTGGCCTACGACGCCGCCTGCATCGGACCGTCCGGGATGCCGCCCATCGAGCAGCTGAGCCGCGTCCGGCCGCCGGTGCTGGCGCTCACCGGCTCCGGCCTGGATCCGGCGATGGCCGGACTGCCCACCGACTTCTTCGCCGCCGCAGCGGATGTCATCGCCCTAACGGTCCCAGACGGCCGCCGACAGGTCGTCGCGACCGCATCCCACACTGCCGATCCGGTCGCGCTGGCACCGGTGCTCACCGACTTCTTCGTCGCCTCCTGACGCCTGTGCCGGTGGCCCGTTCTAGACGTCGGGAGTGGTGGTCAGCGCGGGCGTGGTGTCCCCGCCGACGTTCTGGCCGGTGACCAGGAAGACGACCCGCCGGGCGACCGCGACCGCGTGGTCGGCGTACCGCTCGTAGAAGCGGGCGAGCAGCGCCATGTCGACGGCAGGCTCGACGCCGTGCTTCCAGTCGGGGGCGAGCAGCGTGGCGAAGAGCTCGCGCTGCAGGTCGTCCATCAGGTCGTCCTCGTCCTCCATCCGGCGGGCGAGATCGAGGTCCCGCTCGCGCAGCACGCGGCCGGCCTCGTCGGCCAGGTGCACGCCGACCCGGCCCATCCGCTCGATGAAAGGCCTGGCCTCGACGGGGATCACGTGCGACGGATGCCGGCGGCGCGCGGTCTTCGCGACGTGGATCGCGAGGGTGCCCATGCGCTGCAGGTCGGCGACGATCCACATGGCCGAGACGACCGAGCGCAGGTCCGAGGCGACCGGCGCCTCCAGGGCGAGCAGCTCGAGCGCGACGTTCTCGGCGTTCGCGCGCATCAGGTCGAGCTTGACGTCGGAGGCGATCACCTGCTCGGCGAGTGACAGGTCCGCGTTCAGCAGCGCGGCTGTGGCGTCGCGCAACGCGTCACTGATGACCTCGGACATCGAAGCCCCGTGTTCGGCCAGGTCGGCCAGCCGGATCTGATACGCCTGCCGCATGGACCCAGGATAGGGCGCACGGAGCGCCGTCGATCACGGTGCGGGTGAACGAGTGGTGAACGCGCGGTGGATGGACCGGCGGGCGGTGGGCGGCCGCCCCGGTCAGACGCAGAGGGCCGCGCCCGCGTTGACCGATTGCAGCTCCGATGTCGGGGCCGTCGCCGCACCGTCGCTCGGCACGGTCGCCGCGGTGCCGACCGTGCCGGTCACGGCGACGCCTGCCTGCACCGGCTGGAAGACGCCGTCGAAGGACCCCCCGAGCACGAGCCGGACGGCCGACCCCATGCCGTCGACGGGAGCGAGGAGAGCGCCCGGCACGGCCGCCGCGACCGTCACGGCGGCGTCGACGTTGGTCGGGTCGTACTCGATCGTGACGTCCGGCTGCGGCTGGTCGAGCTGGTCGAGCTGGTCCTCGGTGACCGCGAAGCCGAGCGCGTTCAGCTCGTCCATCGCGCTGCCGGCGACGCCGGGGGTGCCGGACCCGTTGACGATCTCCAGCTCGACTGTGGCCGGGTCGACGGTCACGCCCGAGCCCGGCTGCTCGACCGGGAGGGACGGGGTGGGCGCGGTGGACGCGCCCGCGGTACCGGAGGCCGCGCCCTGATCGCCGGGCAGCGGCTGGTCGTTCAGCATGGCCGAGAACACGGCATCGGCCTGGGCGGTGTCGAGTTCGAGGCCGTCGCCGACGGCGACGGTGGGCAGCGTGTAGAAGGTGACCCGGCTCGGGTCGAGGCTGCCGAACGACTGGGCCAGCGTGACGAGATCCTCGATGGTCACGTTGTCCGTGAAGGTGTTCTGCACGAAGGCTTGCAGGAACGCGTCCAGCTTGTTCGGATTCAGCAGCGTGCCGGCGCTCGTCACCTGCTGCAGGATCGAGGACAGCACGACCTGCTGGCGACGGATGCGGGCGAGGTCGGACTCCGTGTCGCCGATCACCTTTCGGGCGCGGACCAGGCTGAGCGCCTGCGCGCCGCCGATGTTCTGTACGCCGCCCGCGGCGACGACGGTCTGCAGCTCCTCGTCGATGATCGGGCCGCAGATGTTCATCGTGATGCCGCCGAGCGCGTCGACCATCGCCTGGAACCCGGCGAAGTCGATGCCGATCACGCGGTCGATCTGCAGCCCGGTCAGGTCCTGGACCGCGCGCACGGTGCACTGCGGGCCGCCGACGGAGTAGGCGGAGTTGACGTGCCAGACATCGCCGGGGTTCACCGGGTAGTCGGTGTCCGAGAGCTGCCCGGTGGCCGCATCCCACTGCTTGCAGGTGGGCGCGTCCACCTCGAGGTCGCGGGGGATCGAGATGACCTGCACGTGCTGCCGATCCCCGCTCACGTGCGCCAGCATCAACGTGTCCGAGTTGGCCACACCGTCGTCCGTGCTGTCGTCCGAGTTGCCCTCCTCGCGGTTCGCGCCCGACCTGGTGTCGGAGCCGAGCAGCAGGATGTTCTCCGGCGCGTAGCTGCCGGCCGGCGGGGTGGTCGGCGTCGCCGGCCGGGAGACGTTCGTGTCGTCGGTGACGATCGCCTCGACCTGGCGGGACAGGATGCCGGAGTCGGCCCTGGACTTGATGGCCCACTCCCAGCCCGTCGCGGTGAAGACCAGCAGGGCGACCAGTGCGACGGCGATCCGGCCGGTGGTGAGCCAGGGGTGTCGGTGCGATCGGGGAGCCGACGAGCGGTGCCGGGCGCCGGCGCCCCCAGCCGCTTCCGCGTCGGGACCGGCGGCGCTCGGTGTCTGCTCGGCGCCGGGGCCGGAGTCGTCGCGCGGACCGTCGGTCACGCGACCTCCTCTCGATCGGCCCCGGCAGGGCAAGGCATGGGCACAGCGGCATGCACGTGCATGAATGTCTCGGCGTGTCGGTCGTGGATCGGCCCAGTTGTCCATGGTACGGACGGGTGTCCATCACCCGCAGGTTCGTGTCGCTCGCACCGGCGCGGGTCAGCGCGGTCACGGTGCGACATGGCATGCGCGGGACGACCGGTGTGGGACGCGCGAACGGGGGAAACGTTCCGTCGCGACGCGCGATGTGAGCACCGCCACGGTGGCCGGTCCGGGTCGCGCCGGGCCTAGTTCACGCACACCGGTGCCAGCAGCGCGCGGCCGTCACGGACGCCCAGGAAGATGGTGCCGAGGTCCGTGCCGGTGATCCGGTCACCGGTGAAGATCCTGATCAGCACCGGCAGCGCGTACACCGTGCCGGCCGGGGTGCCCGAGGCGCCCTGCCAGTCCGGGTCGGGCCGCAGCGCGGCGTAGACCGGCTCGAACCGCAGCGTGCTGGTCGCGGCCGGGCACCGGTCGAGCTGGTCGAGCAGCGCCGGGTCGACGGCGCCGCGCAGCACGGTCTGCTGGCGGTCCACCGGGCCGCCGGCCGTCGCGTTCAGCTCGTCCACCACGTCCCGGATCGCGCGCTCGTCCGCGCCGGCACCCGCGGTGCTCGCCGCCGCAGCGGGCCGGGGCGGCGCCGGGACCGTCCCGGCCGTCGAGTCCGCCCCCGTGCACCCGGCCAGCGTGGCGGCGGTCGCGACGAGGAGCGCGACGGCGGCGGCGCTGCGGGCGGCGCGGCGACGCCGCTCGTGGCCCGCTCGCCGAACCGACCGGGGTCGGCGCCGGTCAGCCACCGCCGTCATCGAGCTCGGCCCCCTCCGGCACGACGAGCGCATCCGGGTCGTCCAGCCAGCCGTGGGGGAGGGCGACCCGGCGTTGCGGCGAGCCCTGCCGCCCGCGCGGCCCCAGCGCGGCCGCCGGGAACGGCTGGTCGAGGTCGAGTTCGGCGAGCAGGCCGTCCAGCTCGCCCAGGCTGGACACCATGGCGAGCCGGCGCCGGTGGTCCGACCCGACCGCGTATCCCTTGAAGTACCAGGCGACGTGCTTGCGCAGGTCGCGGATGCCGCGATCGGCGCCCATCTCCTCGCCGAGCAGCTCGGCGTGCCGCCGGATCACGCCGGCGACCGCCCGCAGGTCGGGGGGTTCGGGGGCCGGGCGGCCCGCGAATGCCGCCGCCAGCTCCGCGAACAGCCACGGCCGGCCCTGGCAGCCGCGGCCGACCACGACGCCGTCGCAGCCCGTCCGCGCCATCATCGCGACGGCGTCGGACGCGGCGAAGATGTCCCCGTTGCCGAGCACCGGGACCTCGGTCACGTGCTCCTTGAGCCGGGCGATGGCGGACCAGTCGGCCACGCCGGAGTAGTGCTGGATCGCCGTCCGCGCGTGCAGTGCCACGGCGGCGACGCCGCACGACTCGGCGATGCGGCCGGCGTCGAGATAGGTCACGTGCTCGTCGTCGATGCCCATGCGCATCTTGACCGTGACCGGGATCCCGGCGCGCCCTGCCTCGGCGACGGCGGTGCGGACGATCTCCTCGAAGAGCCGCCGCTTGTACGGCAGCGCCGACCCGCCGCCCTTCCGGGTGACCTTCGGCACGGGACAGCCGAAGTTCAGGTCGATGTGGTCGGCGAGGTCCTCGTCGACCACGATGCGCACGGCCCGCCCGACGACCGCCGGGTCGACGCCGTACAGCTGGAGCGAGCGGGGGACTCCTCCGGCTCGAACCGGATCATGCTGTACGTCTTCGGGTCCCGGGCGACCAGGGCCCGCGTGGTGATCATCTCGCAGACGTAGAGCCCGGCGCCGAACTCGCGGCACAGCCGCCGGAACGAGGCGTTGGTGATGCCCGCCATCGGCGCCAGCACCACCGGCGGCCAGACCGGGTACCGGCCGATCGAGAGGGTCGGGGCAACCGGAAGGGTGCTCTCCTGCCGGGTCCGGGCGTCGACGCTCACCGGACCATTGTCTCGTGGTCGGGAAGCGCGCCCGCCCGGCATCGGGCGCCGGCCCGGTCATGCGGTGGCGACGACGCCGGGATGGTGCGTCCGGGCCCAAACTGGGGGGATGGCACAGTGGACGCCCGTGACCGCCCCCGCCACCCTCGGCCGGCTCGCGGCCGAGCACGCCACCGCTCGTCCCGACCTGCTCGCCCCGCCGACGGCCGCCGCCCTCGCCGTCGCCTCCTGGGCGAACCGGGTCGGGGTCGCGCCCATCGATCCCGACCTGGCCGACACCGCCGCCTTCTGCGCCGCCTACGACGTGCCGCTGGACGTCTCGGCGAACTGCGTCGTGGTGACGGGACGCCGCGGCGGCGATGATCGCTGGGCGGCGGTGGTGGTGCTGGCGACGACCCGGGCCGACGTCAACGGCGCGGTCCGGCGCCGCCTCGACGTCCGCAAGCTGTCGTTCGCCGCCATGGCCGATGCGGTCGATCGGACCGGGATGGAGTACGGCGGGATCAGCCCCGTCGGCGTCCCGGACGGCTGGCCGGTGCTCGTCGATTCGCGCGTCGTCGAGGCGGATCTCGTGGTGATCGGCTCCGGCATCCGCGGGTCGAAGCTCGTGCTCCCCGGCGCCGCGCTGGCGCTGATCCCCGGCGCCGAGGTGATCACCGACCTGGCCCGCTGACCGCGTGGTCGGTCCCGGCCCGGCGCCGGGCGTGGAGCACGGTGTCGTGCACGGTCACCTCGCGCCCCTCCGGGTCGGTCGCCGGGTGCGGTCGCGCCTCCGCGGCGACGACGTCCCACTCGGCCGGGTCGAGGGTGGCGGCGATCTCCTCGGCCGTGAAGAACAGCTCGGGCATGCGCGGGCGGCGCACCGACGTGTCCAGGTCGCTCGGGTGGTGCCCGACGATCAGCAGGATGCCACCGGCTCGCACGGCGGCGGCGAGGCGCGCGAACAGGCCGGCCCGCTCCGCCGGCGGCAGGTGCATGTACTGCGCCGACACGAGATCGAACGCGCCGGTCGGCGGCGTCCACGTCAGCACGTCGCGGCGCAGCCACTCGACCCGCGACGCGACAGCCGCGCCCCGATCCAGCGCGTGCGTCCGGCCGCGGGAGAGCGCGGTCCCGGAGATGTCCACGGCCGTCACCCGCCAGCCCCGCTCGGCGAGCCAGATCGCGTCAGCGCCCTCGCCCGACCCGACGTCCAGCGCGACACCCGCTGCCACGTCGTCGATCTCGTCGACGAGAAAGGCGTTCGGCCGACCGCTCCAGATGGCGTCCTGCGACCGGTAGCGCTCCTCCCAGTACTGTTCGTCGAACATCGGGGTCAGGTCCCGGACGGCCGGTACTCGCGCAGCGCCGGCAGCACCTCGGCGGCGATCAGCGCGATGTGATCGAGGTCCCGGAGGTTGAGCACCTGCAGGTACGCCCGCTCGGCCGCCGCGTCCGACCACCGCTGCAGCGTGTCGATCACCTCGGCGATCGTGCCGGCGAGCGGGCTCTGCCGCACCTTGTCGGGATCGCGACCGAGATCCGCGGCACGGCGGGCGAACTCGGCCTCGTTCGCGCCGACGCACACCACGTGGGCGAACGAGAAGGTGATCGAGCCGGGATCGCGCCCGGCCGCCTCGCACGCCTCGCGCACGCGCTGGTACTGGGCGGTGACCACCGGCAGGTCCGAGAACGCGACGTTGAACTCGTCGGCATATCGCGCGGCGAGCGCGGGCGTGCGGCGAGGTCCGGTTCCGCCGATGATGATCGGGATCCGGGGTGTGCCGTCGGCGGCGCGCTGCCGGGGCTTGGGCAGCCCGGGAGCGCCCGCGAGCTGATAGTGCCGGCCCTCGTGGTCGAATCGACCGCCGTCCGGGGTGGCCCACAGCCCGGTGATGATCTCCAGCTGCTCGGTCAGGCGGTCGAACCGGTCGCCGAAGGACGCACCGAAGTCCAGCCCGTAGGCGCGGTGCTCGGCCTCGTTCCAGCCCGACCCGATGCCGAGTTCCAGCCTGCCGCCGGAGATGTCGTCCACGTGGGCGGCGGACAGCGCGAGCATCGACGGGTGCCGGAACGTCGCCGACGCGACGAGCGTGCCGAGCCGGATGTCCGGAACCTGGGTGGCGATCGCGCCGAGGCTGACGAACGACTCCGAGGGCCCGGGCCGACCGTCGCCGCCGAAGGCGAGCACGTGGTCGGAGCGGAAGAAGGCGGAGAAGCCGCCGTCGTGGGCCGCCTGGGCCACCGCCAGCAGGTCGCGATGGGACGCCCCCTGCTGGGGCTCGGTGAAGATGCGCAGATCCATGACCGGCAGGCTAGCCCGGCGGCCCGGGCGGCCGACGGCTCGTGTCAGGCTGACCGCGTGGACGGACGGCAGAAGGTCGCCTGGCGACAGGGGTGGTGGCTGAACCGGCCCCCGCGCGCCGGCATCCGGCAGGGCGCGCTGGTGGTCGAGGCGGCCCGCGGCAGCGACGCCTGGCGCACGACGTCCTACGGTTTCGTCCGGGACAGCGCGCACGCGTTGCTGATCGACCTGCCCGACGGGATGGCCTGCGAGGTCGGCTTCCTGTGCGACTTCGATCAGCTCTTCGACCAGGCGGGCGTGCTCGTCCGGATCGACGAGCAGACCTGGATCAAGGCGGGTGTCGAGTATTCCGACGGAGCGCTGCAGGCGTCGGCGGTCGCGACGAGAGGACTGTCGGACTGGTCGGTCTCGCCGGTGCCGGGGTGGGCGGGACGGCTGGTGACGGTTCGTGCGAGCCGCTCCGGCACCGGCGTGACGCTGCGCGTCCGATCGGGCGATGAGCCATGGCGGCTGCTCCGCGTCACGCCGATCGAGCCGGGCGCCACCGCCTACGCCGGTCCCTATTGCTGCGCGCCGGAGCGGGACGGGTTGATCGTCACCTTCACGGGATGGTGGATCGGCCCGAGCGACGACGGGCTGCACGCATGACCGCCGGCCTCGGCGGCATGGCCGCGGAGAGCGCCGCGTTGCTCGAGCTCGCGCTCCGGGGCGCCCGGGCTGCGGGCGCGGAGCTGATGTCGCGGTACGGGCGGGTGGAGGGGCTGGACACCAAGACCACCGCGACCGACCCGGTGTCGGACGCCGACCGGGCGGCGGAGGCGCTACTGGTCGGCATGATCGCGCGGGAGCGGCCCGGCGACGGGCTGGTCGGCGAGGAGGGCACAGAGCGGGCGTCCGACACCGGGCTCACGTGGGTGATCGACCCGCTCGACGGCACCGTGAACTACCTCTACCAGCTGGGCAACTTCTCGGTCAGCATCGCCGCCGAGGACGCCGACGGTGCCGTGGTCGGCGTGGTGCACAACCCGGCCTCGGGCAGCACCTTCGCGGCGGTCCGCGGCGCCGGTGCGGTGGGCGACGGGAGGCGGCTGCGGGTGAACGACCCGGTGCCGCTGGCCCGCGCCCTGCTGGCCACCGGATTCGGCTACGCGGCCGAGAAGCGGGCGCTGCAGGGCGCTCTCGTGGCTCGGCTGCTGCCCCGCATCCGGGACATCCGCCGGATGGGGTCGGCCGCGCTCGACCTCTGCGCCGTCGCGGCCGGCGGGCTGGACGCCTACTTCGAGGAGGGGGTGCAGCGCTGGGACGTCGCGGCGGGCAGCCTGATCGCGCGGGAGGCGGGGGCGGTGGTCACCGAGACGCAGCTGCCGACGGGCGGCCCCACCGGGTGCCTGGCCGCCGGTCCGGCGCTGCACGCCGAGCTCGCGGCGGAGCTGGCGTAGGTCTGCCTGGTGATCTCCGGCAGCAACGCGGGCGCGGTGACGGTCGAGAAGGCCACGCCCACCGTGGTGCTGCTCAGCAGCCGGACGTTGTATCCGCGGAATGCGCTGCCCCGGAGATCCTGTTCACGCTGGTCGGCCTGGAAAACAGCGCTCAGCAACGAGATCGACATCGTGGTGCGCTCAACCGGATCAATCCGTCCGCCGGTGCCGCGCGATCAGCTCGCGGTACCGGCGGAAGGACTCCCGCGGCAGGCGTTCCCGATCGTCGCCCAGCCCGGCCAGCCCGTAGTGCCGGGTGAAGCCGTCGGCCCACTCCCAGCCGTCGACCAGCGGGCGGTAGTGGTACGCCCGGACGTCGACCCCGCGCTCGATCGCGCCGGCCACCGCGTCCACGTGGTCGACGACGTACGCGGCGCGCTCGAGATCCGGCCGGAGGGCGCCGACCTCGTCCCGCGCGTCGAGGCGGGCGAAGCCGTTGTCGACCACGTGCACCGGCGGCAGCGACGGGTAGCGCTCTCGCAGGTCTGCCAGCAGCGTGGTCAGCGACCCGGGGTGCACGGGGATCTCCGCGTCGGACACCGGCACACCGGGCAGGGTCTCCAGGCTGAACGGGATCCGCGGGTTCTCCGGCGCCGCGGCGACCACGGTCGGGTGGGACCAGCAGACGCCGTAGAGGTCCAGCGGCGCCGAGATCAGCTCGAGATCGCCGTCCAGGACGACGTCGTCGGGCGCGCCGGGCATCCGGCGGACGAGGGCCGGGTAGCGGCCGGCCAGCACCGGCCCGGCGAACTGGTGATTGTGGTACGCGTCGTAGAACCGGGCGGCGGCCACGTCGGCGCGTGCGTCCGACGCGGGCACCGCGAGGGTGTGGTGGTTGACGATGCCGACGGGGGCGGTGGTCTCGGCACGGAGCACCTGCACGGCGCGGCCGTGCGCGAGCAGTTGGTGGTGCGCGGCCTGGAACGCGCCGCCGAGCAGGGTGAGGCCGGGGGCGTCGATGCCGACCCCGTAGCCGAGCGCCGTGTGCAGCACCGGCTCGTCCAGGGTGGTCCAGGAGGCGACCCGGTCACCCAGCGCGCGCACGGCGAGACCCGTGTACTCGGCGAATCTCTCGGCGGTGTCCCGGATCAGCCAGCCGCCGTCCTCCATGACCGGCAGCGGCATGTCCCAGTGGTGCAGGGCGACGTGCGGCTGGAGCGAGGCGGCCAGCAGCGCGTCGACGAGCCGGTCGTAGTAGGCCACGCCCGCCGAACCGGCCGGACCGGTTCCGGTGGGCTGCAGGCGCGGCCAGGACAGCGAGAAGCGGTAGGCGCCGACGCCCAGTTCGGCCAGCAATGCGACATCGTCGGCCCACCGGTGGATCTCGTCGGCGGCCACATCGGGCGTGCTGCCGTCCGCGATGCGGCCCGGCAGCGCGGCGTACACGTCCCAGATCGACGGGGTGCGACCGAGAGCCGTTGACCCTCCTTCGATCTGGGTCGCCGACGTGGCGGCTCCGAACAGGAAGGCCGGGGGCAGCGGCATCGGTCAGCGCCCGGGGTGCCGGACGTGCGCGAGGGTCGCGCCGTGCTCGGCCAGCTCGCCCCAGGCGCAGCGCACGTCCAGCACGGCGAGCGCGCAGGCGGAGAACGAGCGCAGCGCCTCGCGCGTCGACTGAACCTGCGGCGGGTCCGGATCCGCGGGGTCGGCCGATTCGCCCGCGGTCGCGCCGCCGTCGGCCAGCTCGGCGATGGTCGCCAGGTCGTGTGCCGTGGCCGGAATGGTCGGCGCGTGGCCGAGGACCAGCACCGTGCGGGCCTCGGCCGGGGTGCCCGCAAGGATCTCGACGATGTCCTCGATCCCGCCGCCGTACAGCTCGTCCAGGTACCGCACCGGCGCGTCCAGCGCGGTGGCCTGCCAGGTCTGCCGCGCGCGCAGGGCGGTGGAGCACAGGACGAGGTCGATCCGCCCGAGCCGGTCGGCGAGCCACGTGCCGGCCGCCGCCGCGTCCGCGGTGCCGCTGTCGGTGAGCGGGCGGTCGTGGTCGGAGTACCGCCCGGGGTTGGCGGCGGCGGCGTGTCGCATCAGGACCAGGGTGCGGGGGAAGTCGGCGTCGGGCATGCCCGTAGTGTCGCCCGGCCCGCCGGCGACCGGGAACCCGAGGCCCGCCGTGCGGCCTCCGATGGGTTTGACCGACGGTGAAGCGGGTATGAAGGTTTCGCTTGGGCACCGGGTGCACGGCCCCTCGCGACCGGGACCGGAGAGTGGGCGATGATCTGGACCGTCGGCGAGATCATGACGCCCGATCCGGTGGTCGCCCGGGAGACCGATTCCGTCCGGCAGGCGGCCGAACTGATGGCCGCCGAGGACGTCGGGTTTCTCCCGGTGTGCCTGCCGTCCGGCGAGCTGGCCGGCGTCGTGACGGACCGTGACATCGTGCTGGGGATCGGTGGCACGGGCGGCGCCGTGATGGACGCCACCATCGGATCGATCTGTGCCCGGCGACCGGTCACCGTCGAGCCCGACGACCTGGTCGAGGAGGCGCTCCTGGTGATGATCAGCCACCAGGTCCGGCGGCTCCCGGTGGTGGCGCACCGCAGGGTGGTGGGAGTTCTCGCGCTCGCGGACGTCGCGCTGTCGGCGGATCCGGTGTACGTCGGGGAGGCGCTGCGCGGCATCTCCAAGGTGCCCGGCAGGACACGCCGTCAGGATTGACGAAACGCCTGGTCAGGCCAGCAAAGGTGTCGGAGCGTCGTCACACTCCGTTTGAAAGTGACCGCGGGCCGTGGTTGCATGGGGTTCTGGTCCAGCAGAGGCGCCAGGAACGATTCTCGTACGTTTGGGAGAGTTCCTATGCCTCCGAACGATGGCGCGGTCGCGTTGGCGACCCGCCCCGCGAACGCCCCGACCATCTCCTCGGCCCCGCCCCGGGCGCGCGCCGTCGAGTTGCGCCAGATCCTCGACGAGACCTGCACCTGCGACGACCCGGCGGAGCGCCAGCGCCGTCGGCGCTCGGTGATCATGGAGTACCTGCCGGTCGCCCGCTCGATCGCCGCCCGCTACTCGGGCCGCGGGGTGGAGCGTTCCGACCTCGACCAGCTGGCGTTCGTGGGTCTGATCAAGGCGGTGCGCCGGTGGCTGCCGGGTCGCAGCGAGGACTTCCTGCAGTTCGCCGTGCCGACGATCGTCGGTGAGATCAAGCGGTACTTCCGCGACCAGTCCTGGACCGTGCGGCCGCCGCGGCGGGTGCAGGAGTTGCGGGCCAGCGTGAACGAGGCCGAGCAGGTGTACTGGCAGCGGCACGGCGCCCGGCCGACGGACGCCGACCTCGCGCGCGAGCTGGGCGTGCAGCCCAGGGACATCTCGGAGGCGAGGGGGGCGGCCGCGCTCTGCCGCCCGCCGTCCCTGGACGAGGTGCACGGCTCCGGCTGGACGATCGCACAGACCTGCGGCGCAGCCGATCCCGAGATGTCCAAGGTCGAGGACCGGGTCGCCGTCGGCCGGCTGCTCGCCACGCTCACCGACCGCGAGCGCCAGGTGGTGCAGATGCGCTTCGGCAACGGCTGGTCGCAGTCCCGCATCGGGCGGGAGATCGGGGTCAGCCAGATGCAGGTGTCCCGCTGGCTGCGGGCCATCGCGGGCAAGCTGCGCGCGTCCTGGGAGAACTGATCCGGGCTCAGCCCGCCTGGTCGGCCGCCCCGCTCGGGTCCCGGTCGCCGGGGGCGAGCAGGTCCGCCGGCAGGTCGCCGGTCGAGATCAGCGTCATCGCGACGTCGTACAGCTTGATGTTGTGCTGCTGGGAGTAGCGGCGCAGCACCGAGAACGAACGCTCGGGCGACAGCGCGAACCGCTCCATGAGCACCCCCTGCGCCTGGCCGATGAGGTGACGCGAGTCGACGGCCTTCCACAGGTCCTGCTCGGCGCGCACCCTGGCGAGCGCGACGGACGCGTGCGCGGCGACCACCCGGGCGACCTCGACGTCGTCGTCGGAGAACTCGTCGCGCGGCTGGTAATAGAGGTTGAGCGCGCCGAGCACCCGGTGGTCGGTGAACAGGTTGACGCTGAGCACGCTGCGCAGGCCGAGCCGGGCCACCGCCGGCCCCCAGAGCGGCCACCGCGGATCGGTGGCCGTGTCGGCGATGACGTACAGGCCACCGTGCTCGGCCGCGCGCAGACAGGGCCCCTCGTTCAGCGCGTACTGCAACGCGTCTGCCTGCTCGACCAGGTCGTCGGAGCTGGCCGCCGTCTCGACGATCCCGTCGGCGCGCACCAAGGTGACGCTGGCCCGGTCGCAGATGCACGCGGTCAGCGCGAGATCGACCACCGACGCCAGCGCGCGGCGGGTGTCGGAGTTGTCCGCCACCCGGCGCGCCGCCTCGGCGAGGTCGGAGTCGGACATCGCCGGGGCGTCAGCGGGCGCACCTGATGTGCTCACGGCGGCCTCCAGGATCGTTCGGTGCTGCGACGAGCGGCGGGTGGAGCGGGCCGCCGCGGGGCGGCGGGGCGCAGGTTCAATGATGCGTCACGGATGCGAGCCGGCCTCGTGCCGCTGATGGTCCACCGGTTCGAGCTGAAAGGTCGAGTGTTCCACGGACACCGGGAAATGCTCCGCCACGCAGGACTGCAGTTCGTCCAGCATCCGCGGCACGTGGCCGTCGTGGAAGCATTCGTCGTCCACCACGACGTGCGCGGTGAGCACCGGCAGCCCGCTGGCGATCTGCGACGCGTGCAGGTCGTGCACCGCGCGAACATGTGGCAGCTCCAGCAGGTGGGCGCGCACCTGATTCAGGTCGAGGCCCCGCGGCGTGCTCTCCAGCAACACGTCCGCGGTCTCCCGGAGCAGCG
Organism: uncultured Actinomycetota bacterium; assembly: GCA_963829945.1. Taxonomy (GTDB): domain Bacteria; phylum Actinomycetota; class Actinomycetes; order Mycobacteriales; family Nakamurellaceae; genus Nakamurella. Next base: position 106,349 of record CAWHKH010000006.1, read on the forward strand.
CGACGGTGCGCGGCAGGATCAGCAGCCCGATGAGGATCGACACCACGGCGTCCGCCTGCAGCCAGCCGGTGGTGGCGATCACCAGCGCGGCGACCAGCACCGCGATCGAGCCCAGCGCGTCGTTGGCGACCTCGAGGAACGCGGCCCGGACGTTGAGGTTGGCGCCGCGGCCGCGGGACAGCACCAGCAGCGAGGCCAGGTTCCCGACGAGACCCACCGCGCCGAAGACCAGCATGATGCCGGGTACCACCTCGGGCGGATCCCACAGCCGCTGGATGCCCTCGACGAGGATGAACACCCCGACGGCCAGCAGCACAGCGGCCTGGAGCGTGGCGGCGAGCACCTCGGCCCTGCGGTAGCCCCAGGTCCGCCGGTCGGTCGCCGGCCGGCTCGCGAGCACCGCGGCGATCCAGGCGATCAGCAGCCCGGCCGCGTCGGTGAGCATGTGACCCGCGTCGGCGAACAGGGCGAGGCTGTCCGCCAGGAAGGCGCCGATCACCTCGACGACGAGGATGACCACCGTGATCGCCAGCGCGATGGCGATCGGCCGGCGATGCGTCTGCGTCCCCCCGGCGGGGCCGGCGTGCGCGTGCGAGCCGTGTCCCCCCACGGCTACTCCGCCCGTCGCGCCGGCCGCCGCGGCGAGCCGTTGGGCGACTCCTCACCCGGCACCGGGGCCGCGGCGTTGGCCCGGATCACGACGATGCGGTCGCCGGGCTGGAAGACCTTGACCCCGCCCGAGTCGAAGCGGTGCGAGACGCCGTTGCGGATGACCGTGAGCACGATCTCGCCGCGCGCGGTGAGCCGCGCCGGGGACAACCCGACGTCCTCGGGCTTGACCTCGCGCTCCGAGATCTGCAGTCCGGCAACCGGTTCCAGCAGATCCTCGATGAGCTCGCCGGCGTTCGGTGCGACGATGGACAGCCCCAGCAGCCGGCCGGCGGACTCGGCGGTGGGGATGACCACGTCGGCGCCGCCCTGCCGGAGCACGGCGATGTTCTGCTCCTCGCGCGCGGCCGCGGCGATCATCGCGTGCGGCGCGAGCCGGCGCGCGGTCAGCGTCACCAGCACGCTGGTGTCGTCCCGGTCCGCGGCCACGATCACCTGCTGGGCGTTCGGCACCGCTGCCTGCCGCAGCACCTCCTCGCGCCGGGCGTCGCCGAGCACGCCGACGCAGCCGTCGGCGGTGGCGGCCTTGATGTTCGCGCCGTTCTGGTCCACCACGACGATGCGATCGGCCGGGTAGCCCTGGTCGATCAGCGCGGACACCGCCGACCGGCCCTTCATGCCGTACCCGATGACGACCGTGTGCTTCTTCACGCGTTTCCTCCACCGGGTATAGCGGAACTGCTGTCGGCTGCGTTCGGTCAGCACCTCGATGGTCGTGCCGACCAGCACGATCAGGAACAGGAACCGCAGCGGTGTGATCAACAGGATATTCGTGATCCGGGCGGACTCGGTGACCGGCGTGATGTCGCCGTATCCGGTGGTGGAGAGCGTGACGGTGGCGTAGTACAGCGCGTCCACCCAGCTGTCGATCTGGCCGTCGAGGTCGCGGTAGTCGGCGCGCTCGAGGTAGACCGCCGCCGTCGTGATGACCACACACAGCACGGCGACCAGCACGCGGACGCTGATCGCCCTGACCGGACCGCGCTCCTTTTCGGGCAGCGCCAGGCGCGCCGGCATTTCCTTGGCCACAGGGCGCAACGGTACGACTAGTTTCGGCCGGTCACCCGCACGGCCTGCGCGGGGCCCTGGCTCGCGTCACCGCGCCGGCCGCTGTGACGGCCGGCGCGTCACTGCCGGCTCCGACGCCGGGCCCGCGTCACTTCTGGCCGCTGTGACGGCCGGGCCCGCGTCACTGCCCGGGGCGCTCGCGATCGGCCAGGAAGGCCTCGAACTGCGCGCCGAGCTCGTCGGCGGTGGGCAGCGGCGCCTGTTGGGCCAGCAGGCCGCGGCCGGTGGCGGAGACGAACGCGTCGTACTGCTGCTCGAGCGCCCGCACGATCTCGGCGACCTCCTCGTTCTCGGCGACCTGGTTGGCCAGCTGGTCGCGGACCGCGGCCGCGGCGGTGTCCAGGCCGGTCGTCGGCAGCAGCAGCCCGGTGGCGTCCGCGGTGGCCTGGATGAGGGTGCGCGACGTCTCCGGGTAGTCCGACCGGGCGATGTAGTGCGGGACGTGGGCGGCGAACCCGATGCAGTCGCGCCCCGTCTTGCCGAACCGGTATTCCAGCAGGCCCACGGCGTGACCGGGGACCTGGATCATGCCGGTGCCCAGCCAGTCCTGCTGCTCGGGCAGCAGCCCCTTGCGGGTCGCGTGGCTGGACATCCCGGTCGGCCGGGTGTGCGGCACGCCCATCGGGATCGCCATCAGCCCGACCGTGAGGCGGACCGCGAACCGGTCGACCACCTGGCCCACGGCGGCGACGAACCGCTCCCACTGGCTGTCCGGCTCCGGGCCGGTGAGCAGCAGGAACGCGGTGCCGTCCTCGTCGGTGAGCTGGTGCACCACCAGCTGCGGGTCCTGGTAGTCGGTGAACTCGTTCGACTGGTAGGTCAGGATCGGCCGGCGCGACCGGTAGTCGATGAGCTGGTCGACGTCGAAGGTGGCGACGACGCTGTGCTCGAGGCTGCTGAGGAGGTGCTCGACCGCGAGCCGGACCCCGGAGCCCGCGTCGATGTAGCCGTCCAGGGCGACGATCAGCACCGGGCTGCCCAGCCTGTCGATCGCGGGGTTCTCCAGGTGCAGCTCGTACAGCTCTCCTGGTTCACCCGTCATGCGACCATTCTGCCCGGTCCCCAGGGCGGGCGGGCAATCAGGCGAACACGATCGTCCGCACGCCCGTCCTGCAGCACGCGGTTCTGCAGGTGGTAGGTCAAGCCCCTGGCGAGCACCGTCTTCTCGATGTCCCTGCCGCGGCGGACCATCTCGGCCGGTGAATCGCTGTGGTCGACGCGGATCACGTCCTGCTCGATGATCGGCCCGGCGTCCAGCTCGGCCGACACGTAGTGGCAGGTCGCGCCGATGATCTTCACGCCGCGCAGGTAGGCCTGGTGGTAGGGCCGGGCGCCGCGGAACGACGGCAGGAAGCCGTGGTGGATGTTGATCAGCCGGCCGTTCCACGCCGCGCACAGGTCGGGCGGGATCACCTGCATGAACCGGGCCAGCACGATGGCGTCCGGCTGGTGCCCGTCGACCTCGTCCCGGATGGCGGCGAAGGCGGCGGCCTTGCCCGCAGGATCCGGCGGCACCGGGATGTGCCGGAAGGGCAGCCCGTACAGCCGCGCGACCGGCGCCAGGTCCGGGTGGTTGCCGATGACCATGCCGATGTCCGCGTCCAGCTCGCCCGAGTGCCAGCGGGAGAGCAGCTCGTACAGGCAGTGACCCTCCTTGGACACCAGCAGCACCACCGTCTTCCGGTCGGCGCTGTCCGCGACCTGCCAGTGGTCGGCATCGAGTCCGGCCGCGATCGTGCGGAACCGGCTGCGCAGCTCGGCGACGTCGAACTGCACCGAGTCGGCGCGGATCTCCTGGCGGGTGAAGAAGCGCCCCGACTCGTCGTCGGAGTGATAGGCCGCCTCGGTGATCCAGCCGCCGATGTCGGCCAGGAAAGTGGTGATGCGGGCGACGATCCCCGTGCGGTCGGGGCAGCTCAGCGTGAGCACGAAGCGGCGTTGGGGCTCGGTCATGGCGGTGTCGCGAGGTCCTGGCCCGTCCGGGGCCGGGCGGGGATGCCGGCGATCAGCTCGGCAGCTTGGACTTGGTGTAGTCGGCCTCGGCCTCGAGCAGCTTGCTGACCTGCTCCACGATGACCGTCTCGATCTTGCCGCCGAACAGCGGGATCGGCACCGCCGCCTCGCCGGTGGTGGTCGAGCGTGGACCCGCCGCCCTCGACCGGGTTCAGCACCATCGTGCCCTTGAGCGACGCGGGCGCGCCCTTGACGTCACGGAGAAGTCGGCGGAGTAACCGTCGCCCGCGACGTGCCAGTCCTCGATCCGCTCGGTCGCCGGGTCGCCGGGGATCATCGAGGCCACCATCGAGGGCAGCACCGAGGACGGGATGTTCTGCCGCGTCACGATCTTCACGCCGTCGTCGGTCGCGTCCAGGCTCACCACCTGAGCCTCCAGCCCCCCGACCTCGTCGAGCCGACCCTCCTGGAACCCCTGGTCCGCGAACAGGCCGTAGACGGTCGCGGGCGGCGCGTCGAACTGCTGGGTGACGTTGAGCTTGGTGGGCACGAATTCGCTCCTGGGCGTCTCGGGACGGGGCGTGCGGGCGGCCGCCGCCGCCGGCGTGCGGCGACGGGCGCGGTTCGCCCGCACGATCATCGACGGATGCCTGGGCGGATGCAAGTGACCGCCGGATCGGCACGGCCCCGCCGCGGCGCGCGGGACCTATTACGGTGCAACCAACCATCTGGCGCAATCCGTCGCAATCCGCGCAAGGAGTCGACCGTGGCCCGTCATCCCCTGGACAGCCTGACCACCGACGAGTACCGCCGCACCACCTCGGCTCTGCGGGAGGCGGGACACCTCAACCCCTCTCACCGCTTCGCCTCGATCGCCCTGGACGAGCCGGCGAAGGCGGACGTGCTCGCCTGGCGGGAGGGCGATCGCCCGGTGCCGCGCCGGTCGCTGTCGGTGCTGTGGGACAGGGCAGACAACAAGGCGTACGAGGCGCTGGTCATGCTCGGCCCCGACGGGGACGACAGCGTCGTGTCGTGGACCCACGTGCCGGGGGTCACCCCGAACTTCACCCTCGACGAGTGGCACGAGTGCGAGGTGGCCATGAAGGCCGACCCGGACGTCGTCGCGGCGCTGGCCGAACGCGGGCTCACCGACCTGGATCTCGTGCTGATCGACGTGTGGACCTACGGACACGCGCTGATGCCGGAGAAGTACCGGGACCGGCGGCTCGGCTGGGCCGACATCTGGGTGCGCGAGACGCCGACGGGAAATCCCTACGCCCACCCGGTGTCGGGGCTGAAGCTGATCGTCGACATGAACACGATGGAGCTGCTGGAGATCGATCGCTCCGACGACGCCGTCGCCCCGGCGCCGGTGATGGGTGAGTACGAGCCGGATCTGGTGCCGGGCCAGACGCTGCGCGACGACATCAAGCCGCTGGAGATCACCCAGCCCGACGGGGTGTCGTTCGAGATCGACGGCAACGTGGTGCGGTGGCAGAACTGGTCCATGCGGCTGGGCTTCAACTACCGGGAGGGCCCGGTCATCTACCAGGTGAACTACGACGACCACGGCACCGAGCGGGACATCGCCTACCGCATGTCGTTCGCCGAGATGGTCGTGCCCTACCGCGATTCGAGCTTCGACCACTATCGCCGCACCGCGTACGACATCGGTGAGTGGGGGCTGGGCTACATGACCCAGTCACTGGAGCTCGGCTGTGACTGCCTCGGCGAGATCCGTTACCTGGATGCGGTTCTCACCGACAGCCACGGCGAGCCGTTCACCATCACCAATGCCATCTGCCTGCACGAGGAGGACAACGCCGTGCTCTGGAAGCACGTCGACTCGATCAACGGGCGGGCCGAGGTGCGGCGCGCGCGCCGGTTCGTGGTGTCCGTGCACGCCACCGTGGCCAATTACGAGTACCTCGTCTACTGGCGCTTCTACCAGGACGGCAACATCGAGTGCGAGGTCAGGGCCACCGGCATCATGGTCACCACGCCGTTCGCCGAGGGCGCCGAGACGCCGCCCACCGGCACCCTCGTCGATCACCGCACGTACGCCCCGTTCCACCAGCACTTCCTCGTCGCGCGACTGGACATGGACGTCGACGGCGGGCCGAACACGGTGCTGGAGGTCGACTCGCACGCAGCGCCGATCGGACCGGACAACCCGTACGGCCTCGCGCTCACCACGACGGCGACGCCGATCCGCTCCGAGGCGGAGTCGGGCCAGGGACTTCGACTGGACCACCCAGCGCGCCTGGAAGGTGGTCAACCCCGGGAAACGGAACGCGGTCGGCGACTCGGTCGGCTACAAGCTGGTGCCGGGCGCCGCGTTCCCGGTGCTGATGGACCCGTCCACGCCCCAGTACCTGCGCGCGCCGGTGATGGGCCACACGCTCTGGGTCACGGCGCACCACGACGACGAGAAGTGGCCCTGCGGGAACGTATCCCACGCAGAGCGAGGGCGACGAGGGGCTCACCCGCTGGATCGCCGACGACGAGCCGCTGGAGAACACGGATCTCGTGCTCTGGTACGTCTTCGGCATCCACCACATCACCCGGCCCGAGGACTGGCCGATCATGCCGGTGGACACGATCTCGTTCTGGCTCAAGCCGTTCGGCTTCTTCGACCGGAACCCGTCGCTGGACGTCCCGCCGCAGCCGGGGCACGGCGCGCACGCGGCGGGCGGCGCGGCCGAGCACGCGGTGCACGAGCACGGCACCGGGGGGCACGTGCCCGGCCACCACTGAGGCGTCAGTCACTTGCTCACTGAGCAACTTTGCACATTGAGCAATGATTCTCTAGGGTGGGGTGCGTGTCCGCCCCGACCCCGACCGCTGCGCGCCCGGCCCCGCCGCCCGCTGCGGTCCCCGCAGATCGACCGGCAGGCGGGCTGCGCGAGCGCAAGAAGGACGCCACCCGGCGCGCCCTGGCCGAGGCGGCCCTGGAACTGGTCACTGACCACGGCTACCCGCGCGTGACCATCGCGGAGATCGCCGACCGCGCCGGCGTCTCGCGCCGAACGTTCTCGAACTACTTCGCCGGCAAGGCCGAGTGCCTCCTGGCCGTCACCGAGGGCTGGCTGGACGACGTGCTGGAGGCGGTCCGCAGCGCGCCGGACGACTGTTCGGTCGACGAGATCCTGTGCGCAGCGCTCGAACGCGTGGCCGCAGATCTGCCGGAGCGGTGGGAGCGCCTCACGCTGGCCGTGCAGGCCGAGCCAGAGCTCGTCGCCATGGCGGGCGCGGCCGACGCCGCCAACGCCGATCAGCTGCGCGTGGTGGTCGCGGAGCGGCTCGGCGTGCCCGCCGACGACCTGCGGATGCGGCTCTTCGCCGGCTTCGCCATGCTCGCCGGCCGGACCTGCCTCGACGAGTGGCTGTTGGCCGGTCGCCCCGCGGGCGTCGACGGCTTCCAGCGCCGGCTGGAGCTCGCCCTGTCGATCATCGACGTCACGGCGCTCGCCGCGATCGGACAGCCGTCGTACCCGAACCACCCACCCCGTCGATGATCGCGCCGCCCCACCCCCGATGACCCACCCGAGCTCACTAACCCCGCTCACTAACCCCCGCTCACTAACCCCCGCGACGAGAGAGTCCTGACGATGGCCACCCTCCTCTACCGGCTCGGGAGCATCGCCGCCCGCCGCCGGTGGGCGTTCCTGATCGCCTGGATCGTCCTGCTGCTCGGCGTCGGCGCGGCCGCCGCCGCCTTCTCCGGGACGATGACGTCGTCCTTCACCATCCCGGGCACGCCCGCCCAGGCGGCGCTGGACGAACTCGGCGAGCGGATCCCGGGCGCCGGCGACGCCACCGGCCGCATCGTGTTCGCCGCGCCCGAGGGGCACACGCTCGCGGAGCCCGCCTATCAGCAGGCGATCGCCACCGTCGTGCAGGAGGCCCAGGCGCTGCCCGGCGTGACGGGCGTGATCGACCCGATGACCGGGCGAACGGTGTCGCCCGACATGACGGTCGGCTTCGCGCAGGCGTCGTTCGCCGGGCAGATCACCGAGATCCCGGAGTCCACCCAGGCCGCACTGGCGGACGTCGCGGCGGCCAACCAGGTCGACGGGCTGCAGATCCACCTCGGCGGCGGCGCCGTCCCGCAGGCGCCCGCGATCGGCTCCACGGAGGGCATCGGGGTCATCGTGGCGATGGTGGTGCTGCTGCTCACCTTCGGCTCGGTGGTCGCCGCGGGCCTGCCGATGCTGACCGCGTTGATCGGTGTCGGCACCGGCCTGGCCGGCATCCTGTGGGCCTCGGCGGCGATCGAGATGTCCAACACCGCACCGATCCTCGCGCTGATGCTGGGGCTGGCCGTCGGCATCGACTACGCGCTGTTCATCGTGTCCCGGCACCGCGCCCAGGTGCGGGCGGGCATGCCGGTGGCGGAGTCGATCGCCCGCGCGACCGGCACCGCCGGCACCGCCGTGGTGTTCGCGGGTCTCACCGTGCTGATCGCCCTCGCCGGGCTGTCGGTCGTCGGCATCCCGTTCCTGACCGTGATGGGCCTCGCGGCGGCGGCCACCGTCGCGATCTCCGTGCTGATCGCGATCACGCTCCTGCCCGCGCTGCTCGCGTTCGCCGGGGAGCGCGTGCTGCGCCGCCGCGATCGCGGTGCGGCGGCGGCGGAGCGGGCCCGGCTCGACGGGCAGGCCGTCGTGATCGATCACGCGGCGACCCCGAACCGCTGGATCCGGATGATCACCCGCCGGCCCGTGCTGGTGCTGGTGACCGGGATCGCCGCGCTCGCCGCGCTGACCATCCCGACCTGGTCCCTGCACCTGGGCCTGCCCGACGACGGGACCGCCGCGCCGGACTCCACCCGCCGCCAGGCCTACGACCTCGTCACCGACTCCTTCGGCCCAGGGGTGAACGGGCCGCTGCTCGTCACCGTGTCGGTCGACGACCCGAGCACGCTGCAGTCCGCCATGACCGCCACCGCGGAGGCCGTGCAGACCGGCAGCTCCGACGTCGCGCTCGTCGCGCCGGGGCCGGTCAGCCAGGACGGGACCTTCGGCGTGCTCACCGTGATCCCGGCGTCAGGCCCGTCCGAGGAGGCGACCCAGGACCTCGTGCACGACCTGCGGGACCGCGCGCCCGAGCTCGGCGCCGCGGTGGGCGGCACGATCGCGGTCACCGGCCTGACCGCCGCCGGCATCGACATCTCGGAGAAGCTCGCCGCCGCACTGCCGATCTACCTGCTGCTGGTCGTCGGTCTCGCCCTGGTGCTGCTGCTTGCTGATCTTCCGGTCGATCGTCGTCCCGGTGATCGCGACGCTGGGCTTCCTGCTCTCCATCGGCGTGGCATTCGGCGCCGTGGTCGCGGTCTACCAGTGGGGCTGGCTCGGCGGGCTGTTCGGCGTGGACACGCCGGCGCCGATCATCAGCTTCCTGCCGATCCTGCTGATCGGCGTGCTGTTCGGGCTGGCGATGGACTACCAGGTGTTCCTGGTGTCCGGCATGCGCGAGGCCTACGTGCACGGCGCCGAGCCACGCCGCGCCGTGGTGAGCGGCTTCAGCGCGGGCTCCCGGGTGGTGACGGCGGCGGCGATCATCATGGCGTCGGTGTTCGCGGGATTCATCCTCGCGCCCGACACGATCATCGCGTCGATCGGGTTCGCCCTCGCGATCGGCGTGCTCGTCGACGCGTTCGTGGTCCGGATGACGCTCACCCCGGCGGTGATGACGCTGTTGAACCGGCTCGGCCTGGTACCTGCCGCGCTGGCTCGACCGGATCCTGCCCAACGTCGACATCGAGGGCGAGAAACTCGCCGCCGGCCTGGCCGCGCAGGCCGCGCCGGGCGGGCGGCACCGGGCGCCAGAGGAACTCGAACCGACGGCCGGGGAATCCGCGGGCGGCGAGCCGGCGGCAGCGGGCGCCGGTCGGCACGAGGCCGTCTGAGGGCCGCCGCCCATGACCGGAGACCCGGCGCCGCGAGCGGCTCCGCCCGGTCAGCCGCCGCCGCTGGCCGAGGAGAGCATGCCGAACCCCGCAGAGGCGATCAGGCCGAGGACGAGTACCACCGGGATGGTCAGCACGGCCCGGTAGGGCTCGACCTTGCCCACGAGAATCCCGGCCGCCAGCGCGGCGACACACACGGCCATCACGAGGATCGGTGTCCACACGGCTCTGTCGACCTCCCGGTGAGTCCGCATCCGGTCGTGGTACGAGCGTATCATCATGGTCCCATGCCACGCCGCGTCGACCACGAGGCGCGGCGGCGGCAGATCGCCGGCGCGCTGCTCGACATCGCCGCCGAGCGGGGGTTGCAGGCGGTGACCATGCGCGAGGTCGCCGCGCGGGCAGGGGTGTCGGTCCGGCTGGTGCAGTACTACTTCGACACCAAGGACCGGTTGCTCGAGACGTCGTGGGGATACGTCGCGGAGCGGCTCGGTGAGCGCATCCGGACCAGGGCCGCGGCGATCGGCACCGGCCTCCCGCCGCGCGCCGTGCTCTCCGTGGTGCTGGGGACGATCGTGCCCACCGACCCGGAGGCGCACCGGGACGCGGTCGCGTCGGCCGCGTTCTACGCGGCGGTGGTCACCGGCGCCGCCCGGCCCGAGGATCGGCTGCGCTACCCCAACGCCCTGCACGGCTACGTCGCGGGCGTGATCCGGACGGCGCAGGCCGACGGGGCGATCGACGCCGGCCGGGACCCCGGGACGGAGGCGGCGATCCTGCTCGCCCTGGCGAACGGCCTGACCTCGAGCGTGCTGGGCGGGCAATGGGCGGCCGATCGGGCCATCGAGATGCTCGAGCTGCAGCTCGACCGGCTGTTCGCCACGGGCGGGCCGCGCCGGACACCCGCCGTCGGTGCTTGACGCCGCGCCCTCGCGGGTACCTGACGGGCAGCCGGACAGCGGGAGGTGTGCCGATGCCGAAGACCGACAAGCGGGGCAGGGTCAGGAAGAAGGAGCTGCCCAGCACGTTGCAGCGCTCGGGTGAGAAGGCCCAGGAGACGTTCGCCAAGACGCACGACGCCGCCATCGAGCAGTACGACGGGGATGAGCAGCGCGCGCACCAGGTGGCGTTCGCGTCGCTGAAGCACACGCACGAGAAGGTCGGCGACCACTGGGAGCCCAAGGACGAGTGGGGTCCATCCGACGCTCAGGCCGAGGGCGGGCGCGACACGGATCGCCCGACCGCGGGCGGGGTCGACGCCAACGCCTCGAAGAAGCACCTCTATGAGCTCGCCCAGCGGCTGGACATCCCCGGCCGCTCCACGATGTCCAAGGACGAGCTGGTCGAGGCTCTGCAGAGGGCCAACGACCGGGAGTCCGCACGGTCGCTGCGATCCTGAACCGGGGGGGTGTCAAGGAAAAGTTGACAACGCCGGCGGTGTCAATTAATCCTTGACACCGTGCGATACGACCTGATCGTTCACGGCATCCACGAGCCGACGCCCGGCCCGCGCTGGCGCGCCCTGTTCGACGCGACGTGGCCGGCCTACCGCGCCTGGTACCTGGCCGGGGGCGATGCGGCCCGGCCGACCCGCACCGCCGCGGTCGGCATGCTCGGCCGCCACATGCCCGAACTGGTCCCGACTTTCCAGCGCCTCGTCGGCCTGGCGGGCGGCGACCCGGTGGCCGAGCGGATGCTCACACTGTGGAACGCGCCGGCGTTCCTGCCCGCGTGCTCGCAGGCGGCGGTGACCGGCGCCGACCCTCTGCTCGTCCGCAACTACGACTACGGGCCCGACCTGTGGGAGCGCACGATCGTCTCCACCCGGTACGCCGGGCGCCGGGTGATCGGGATGGGCGACTGCCTGTGGGGGCTGCTCGACGGGATGAACGACGCTGGGCTCGCGGTCTCGCTCGCGTACGGCGGGCGGCCCGGCGCCGGCGACGGGTTCGCCGTGCCGATCGTGCTGAGGTACCTGCTGGAGACGGCGGACTCGGTGGCGGCGGCGCGGGACACGCTCCGCCGGATCCCGGTCGCGATGTCCTACAACCTTGTCGACCGCGCCGGCGACGCGACGACCGCGTTCGTCGCGCCCGGCCTGGCGCCCGAGTTCCGCGACGACCGCGTGGCCACCAACCACCGCGGCCGGGTGCCTGAACATGCCGAGCGGGCGGGGCGCCTGAGCAGCGTGCCGCGGCAGCGCGCTCTCGAGACCGTCGTCGCGACCGCGCCGGGTCCGGAACGCACGATCGAGGCGATGCTCGCGCCACCGCTGTACAACCGGGAGTACTCGCGCGCGTTCGGCACGCTGTACACGGCGGCCTACCGCCCCGCGGCCGGCGTGGTGGACTACTGCTGGCCGGGCCTGCGCTGGCGCCGCGGATTCGACGATCCGGACGCCACCCGTACCGTCGTCCTTGACGAAACCGTGACTGCCGGGGTCGTTGACGAGTCCGGGGCCGGCCGCGACAGTTGAAGGGTGACTGCCCAATCCGAGCGTTCCGGCACGGCGACATCGGCGCGGGCCGGTGGCCGGCGGACGTCGATCGAGCGGTTGCACGTCGAGGCGAGCCGGGTGGTCGATGCCCTGGCGGAGCGGACGGAGCCGGAGGCGTTCGCGGCGCTGCTCGCGCTGTCGGAGCAGGTCGGAACGGCGCTGGGGGTCAGCGCGCGGTCGCTGGCCGAGTCCGGCTCGTGGGCCGAGGTCGGCACGGTCGCGGGCACCTCCCGGCAGGCCGCCTGGTCGCGCTGGAGCGGATGACCCGCCGGCGGATCACAGCAGCGCCGCCACGAAGCACGCCGCCGCCGCGAGCGCGCCGACCGCCCGCAGGTGGTTCCACGCCGCCCAGCGAGACCCGAAGCGCCGCCAGCCCTCTCGCGCGGCCTCCGCGGATGCCGCGTCGAGGACGGCCAGCGCGTCGTTCAGCGGGACGTTGCCCGCGCGGGTGACGCCGAGCGCGCCGATGAGGTAGCACGCGGCTCCCGCGACGATCCACGGCGCCGCCGCGGCCGACGCGACCACCGCCCAGACGGCGGCGACGGCGGCCGCCGCGGCGGTGCCGAGGAAGACGGACAGGAACGGCGGGCGGAGGGCCACGACGTTGAAAGCCTGCATCGCCGGGACGGCAGTGGGGGCCCCGGCGCGGCGCAGCCCGGGCATCACCATCGCCGAGAACACCCAGAAGGCGCCCGCCACCAGGGCCGCCCCGGCGGCGGCGACCGCCGCCAGGACGCCGGGGCCGGTGCTCATCACCGGGCGCTCGCGGCCGGTGCCGTCGCGAACGATGCGGCCGGCGCGGCCCAGACGCCGCGCGCGGCCGCGGCTCTGGCGAAGTCCGTGAAGTCGCGGGCGCGCCGGCCCAGCGTCCGCTGCACGCCGTCGGCCGGCCGGATGTTGCGCCCGTCCGGCACCTCGCGGAACAGGTAGACCAGCAACTCGACGTCGGCCTCGGGCAGTCCGTCGGCGACGCGGGGTGGGGAATCGGGGGAGGCTGTCATGCCCATCAGTCAACCGGTCCGCCGTGAGACGATCCATGGTTCAGCGGCGCAACTCCATACGCCGTCGTCTACATCGGCCGACATGCGCGGCTAGCATGCCGAACATGGACGAGGTGTCGGCCCTGCTCGAGGGCCCGCGCGCGGCGAGCGCGTTCCTGCTGCGCTCGCTGCTGGACCCGCCGTGGTCGATCCGCATTCGGGACGAGTCGCCGCTGACCGTGGTCGCGATGGTGCGGGGCGCCGCGTGGGTGATCCCGGAGGCCGGGCCGGAATCGCGCGGCGCGGCGGCCGGGTCGCCCGGCGCGGTGGCATCGAGGACTGCGGGGATCGCCCGGATCGCCGAGGGCGAGGTGGCGATCCTGCGCGGCCCCGACCCCTACGTCGTCGCGGACGATCCGGCGACGGAGCCACAGGTGGTCATCCTGCCCGGCGATCGCTGCGTGACGCCGGACGGGACCGAGGTCAAGGCGATGTCGGACCTCGGCGTCCGCACCTGGGGCAACAGCCCGGACGGGGCCGTGCAGATGCTCACCGGCACCTACCACATGGTCGGCGAGGTGAGCCGGCGGCTGCTCGAGGCGCTGCCGGCGGTGCTGGTGATCCCGCGGGAGCTGCACCGGTGCGCGCTGATCCCGTTCCTGGAGGCCGAGATCGGCCAGGAGCGGCCCGGCCAGCAGGCCGTCCTGGACCGGCTGCTGGACCTCGTGCTGATCGACGTGCTGCGGGCGTGGTTCGCCCGGCCGGACGCCCCGGGCCCGGCCTGGTACCGCGCCTACGACGACCCAGTCGTCGGCCAGGCGCTGCAGCTGCTGCACGCCCGGCCCGACCACCCATGGACCGTTGCCTCCCTGGCCGCCGAGGTCGGCGCGTCGCGGGCGGCGCTGGCCCGCCGATTCACCGCACTGATCGGTGAGCCGCCGATGGCCTACCTCTCCGGCTGGCGACTCGCGCTGGCCGCCGACCTGTTCCGTGAGCCGACGTCGACGGTGGCCGCGGTGGCCCGGAAGGTCGGCTACAGCACGCCTTTCGCGCTGAGCACCGCCTTCAAGCGGGCGTACGGGGCGAGCCCCAAGGAGTACCGGCGGGCGGTGATTCCGTCCGCCGCCACGGCCTGACGCCCCGTGCCCGTCCAGGCGAGCTCCCGGCGCGCCTGAGTTCCTCACGGGTGCTCGGGCCACGCTGCGTCGGCCGGGCGAATGTGGTCGTCGGCCACGCCGTGCCGGACGGCGGCGGCGAGGATGCCGGCGACGGCCAGCCCGTTGGTGATGGTGCCGTCGAGGACCTCCCGCACGGCATCGGGCAGCGCGACCCACCGCATCTCGACGTCCCGTTCCTCGGCCTCGGCACCGTCCGCAGCGTGCTCGGACAGTCCGCCGGCCCCATAGATCCGGACGACCTCGGTGCTCATGCCCGGGGAGGGACGCAGGTCGACGAGCGTGTTCCACGTCTCGGCCCGGCGGCCGGCCTCCTCGGCGAGTTCTCGCCGCGCGGTCGTCAGCGGCGGTTCGCCCGGTTGATCGCGGAGGCCCGCCGGCAGCTCCCACAACGGCTGTCCGGCCGGATGACGATACTGGCGGATGAGCAGCACGCGACCGTCGTCGTCGAGGGCGACAACCGCGACGGCGTCGTCGTGTTCGACCACCTCGCGAGTGACGGTGTCCCCTGCGGTCCCGGGTTCGAGCTGCACCGAGTCGACCCTCACCGACAGGATCCTGCCCTCGTACGCGCGTTCGCTGCTCCGGACGCGTGGTGTCACTGGGCCCCCTCCGAGGTCGTTCGCCGGCGGCTTGTCCGACGCGGCTGCCCGTACGGTTCCCGCCGATCGCCGGCCCGACACCGCCGGTCTTCGTGTGGTCGGCCGGTCCAGTGGATACATGGCTCGCGATGGCAGCGACGTCGCGCCGGCGCGGCCGCTGTCGAATGCCGGGCGATCCGCGTCGTCCGGGTGCTCTCGTGGTGGGGAGGTGGTCATGGTCGCGCGTGACCTGTGGTTGGTCCGGCACGGGGAGAGCGTGGGCAACGTGGCGGCGTCGCAGGCGGAGGCCGCGAGGGCCGACGTGATCCAGGTGGGATTGCGGGACGCAGACGTTCCCCTCACCGCGACCGGTGAGCAGCAGGCGGCGGCGCTCGGCCAGTATCTGGCGGGTCTCGACGCGACGGTGGCGCCGCAGGCGGTGTGGTCCTCGCCGTACCTGCGCGCGGCGCAGACCGCCGACATCGCGGTGCGCGTCGCCGGGAGCCGCGTGCCGGTGCTCATCGACGAGCGGCTCCGGGACCGGGAGCTCGGCATCCTCGACCTGTTGACGACGGCCGGTGTGGAGAGCCGGTGGCCGCAGGAGGCGGCACGCCGGCGGTGGCTGGGGAAGTTCTACTACCGGCCGCCCGGCGGGGAGTCCTGGGCCGACATGGCGCTGCGGGTGCGCTCTCTGATGCTCGATCTGCAGCTGCCGGACGTGCCCGAGCGGTTGCTGGTCGTGTGCCACGACGCGATGGTCTTGATGTTCCGCTACGTCTGCGAAGGCATGCGCGAGGCAGACCTCCTGGCGGTCGCGAGCGCCGGGTCGGTGCGGAACGCGTCGGTGACCAGGCTGTTCCGACCGCCCGACGCCGCGCGGTGGGTCGTCGACGCGTTCAACGCCGATCAGCATCTGCAGGCGTCCGGAGTACCCGTCACCGAGCACCCTGGCGATCGAGATGCCTTCCCCCGCTGACGGTGTGGCTGAGCTCACCGACCAGGAATTGCAGCGCTGGCCGTTGCCGGCCCTGACGGGGAACAGCAAGAACAGCCGCGGAGACGTCTGGGTGATCGGCGGAGCGCGCCGCACCCCCGGGGCGGTGATGCTCGCCGGACAGGCCGCGCTGCGAGCCGGTGCCGGACGACTGACGCTGGCGGTCGCCGAGTCCGTGGCGGTCCCGGTCGCCGTCGCGGTGCCCGAGTCGGGGGTGGTCGGTCTCCCGGAGTCCGCCGGCGGATCGATCATGCGTGAGGCCGCGGATGTCCTGGCCTCTGAACTCGACGGGTGCGACGCCCTGCTGGTCGGGCCGGGATTGGACGACCCGGACGAGACGGCTTTCCTGCTCGACAATCTGGCCCGTCGAACGCCGGATGACACCGTCGTCGTGTTGGACGCCTACGCCCTCGGGATCCTCGACCGGGCGCGAGGCGCCAGCGAAGCGTGGGCGGACCGCCTGGTCCTCACCCCGAACGCCGAGGAACTCGAGCGGCTGGTGGATCTGGACCCCGGGACGGTGCAGGACGACGACGCCCTGCGCCGCGCCGTGGCGGAGGCCGCCAAGGCGTTCTCGGCGGTGATCACGTGTCAGAACGTGATCGCGGACGCGGGGGGCGCGCTGTGGCGGACCGATCGAGGTTCGATCGGGTTGGGAACCTCCGGCAGCGGCGACGTGCTCGCCGGCGCGCTGACCGGAATGCTGGCTCGCGGCGCCGAACCCGCCCAGGCGGCCTGCTGGGCCACCCATCTGCACATTCGGGTCGGCCAGCGACTGGCCGACAGATTCGGGCGCGTCGGCTTTCTCGCGCGCGACATGCTGGACGAGCTGCCGCGCGAGCTGGACCGGCTCAGCCGGCCGTGATCCTGGGCGCTGCCGGCGCCTGGCGTCTCGCTGGCGACGCCTCGGAGCGGCGGGGCAACAGACGGCTTCTCATCGCGGTGCGCGCTGGAGCCGGGTGTTGTCGGCGGTGAGCGCGGCATTGTCGGCTTCGAGATCGGTGTTGGCGGTGCGAAGCTCGGTGTTGCTGGCCGTGAGAGCCGCGTTGCGGGCGCGCAGTCCGGCGTTGCTGGTGGTGAGGGAGTCGTTGGCGGTCTCCAGTCCGAGGACCCGGCCGATGCCGGTGAGGTTGATGCCTTCGTCGATGAGTTCGCGGATGCGGCGCAGGCGGGCGATGTCGGCGTCGCTGTATCGGCGGGTACCGCCGGTGGTGCGGCTTGGCTCGAGCAGCCCCTTGCGCTCGTACAGCCGCAGGGCCTGCACGCTCATCTCGGCGAGCTGGGCGGCGACGGTGATGCCGTAGACGCCGGTGGTGCCGTCGCTGGCGCGCGCCGGTACGGCGGGTGACGACCGACGGGCGGGCGTGGCCACGGCGTCCTTCCCCCTTGCGCGAGAGTGGTCCAGATGCTATATGAAACCTGCACCGGCTGATACATATTACTAGGCCTCACGGCCTATCGATGGAGGTGTTTGTCATGTCGGCCGATGGCCCGTACTCCGCCGTGCCGCTCGGTGTCGCGGGACGTCGACTCGGAGTTCTGGGCGATGGTCTGCCGGGACGCGGAGTGGCTTCGAGCGGAGTTCGACGAGATCGTCGCCTCGGCCGGCGAAGATGCCACTGGACGGGACCCGCAGATCCGCGTCGCAGTGGCGGTTTCGCCGCTCGGTCGACCGCATTCCCGTCCCCGGGAGAGCTCCTGGCCGGCCGGGCGGTCAGCCCCTGTTCGATCGATCGGGCGGCGCCGCGAAAGGTCACCGCCGGGGCGGATCAGCCCAGGGAATTCGTGAACACTCCCGGAGTGATCAGGAAACGACCGTCGTCGGGGGCGGGTACGAGGCCATCCGCATCGGTGGGCCACGGTGCGGTGCGGGCAACCCCGGGCAGCGTCCGCGCGCTGCGGGAGAACCGCGCGCCGTCTCGTGGCGCGGCGGGCAGCTGCTGACGCTGACCGCACACGTACCCGTCGCGATCCAGGACAGGACCGTCGGAGAGAACCGGCGGTCCTGTGCTGTGTGGTGGGTATCCCGCGGCGGCTCCTCGTGTCGTCGGCCGAGATCCCGCGCCTGAAACGGTTGTCGCGACTGATCGGAGCGGGGCCACTTGCGCAGCACTGTTGCCGGTGCTATAAAGAATCTATGTCGATCGTGATAGATCCACGGTCGGCTCGAGCATCAGATGAGATCAGGGAGGTGGTTCGTGATGCTCGTGCGCAGCGATCCGTTCCGTGACCTGGATCGGTGGACGCAGCAGGTGTTCGGCACCAACGCCCGGCCGTCGGTGATGCCGATGGACGCGTGGCGCGAGGGAGACACGTTCCGGGTGGAGTTCGACATGCCCGGCGTGACGGCCGATTCCATCGATCTGGACGTGGAACGCAACGTGCTGACGGTGACCGCGCAGCGCCCCGCGCTGAACGAGCAGGTCGACTTCCTGGCCGCCGAGCGCCCGCGAGGCGTGTTCAGCCGGCAGCTTGTGCTCGGCGACAACCTGGACCTGGACCGCATCGAGGCCGACTACCGCGACGGCGTCCTTCGGTTGACCATTCCGGTGGCGGAGAAGGCGAAGCCGCGGAAGATCACCGTCAATCAGGCGGCCGGCGAAGGGCAGCAGATCACGGCCGGAAACGGCGCACGGGAAACCGTCGACGCGTCCAGCTGACCGCCCACTGCCGCGCTGTCGTCCGGGGCCCTCCGGTCGGCTCCGCCGCCGATGAGAAGACCCGGAGCGTCGATCCGCTCGACCGGGATCGCGGCCGCGACCGCCCGCCGATGGTCCTCGAGACCGTGGGCGGGCGGTCAGCATGCGCCGGGCCGTCGACTGCGGTCGTCCGAATTCCTGGTGCCTCTTGCGATCGAACGACGCACCTGGGCAAGTCGGACATTCACCGCCGAAGGGCGACGTCGTGGATCCCGCGACATGACCAACCCGACACCGCCTGTGAGCATGCTCATGCATGGATCGGCGGGTGCCGGGGCTGTCATCCCCGACGATGGATGGATGACCACGACGCACCTGTCCTTCGGCCGGACCGGCACAGGCGAGCCGCTGCTCCTGCTGCACGGATTCGGCAGCACATCCGCCGATTTCACGGCGCTGATCCCCGAGCTCAGCGCGCACTTCGAGGTGCTGACCGTCGACCTGCCGGGCCACGGCGACTCGCCGATGATCGCCGACCGTCCGTCCGTGGCGGCGATCACGGCGGCCATCGAGAACGATCTCGACACCCTGGGCCTTCCCCGGGTTCACATCCTCGGGAATTCCCTGGGCGGTCGGATCGCGATCGAGTTGGCCCGGCGCGGCCGGGCGCTCTCCGTGGTTTCGATCTCGCCGAGCGGGTTGGGCCTGCCCGCCGAGCGCGTTCACCAGGGTCTGCTGATGGTGACCTCGCGGCTGATCAACCAGATGCGACGACCCTGGCTGACAGATCTCTCGGCGTCACCAGCCGGCAGGGCGCTGTTGCTCGCGGGCATGCGCGCGCTGCCCTGGCGAGCGTCTCGCGAGGAGGCGCTGACCATGAAGGGCGGGTTTGCCGAGCAGCGCGGGTTCTGGCCCACGTTGTGGAACGCGATCATGATCGACGTGCCCACCGGCCTCCGCGACATCGACTGCCCCGTCGTCGTCGCCCAGGGAGCCATGGACGTCGTCGGTTCGGGCCAGACGCCGCGCTACACGCCGCTGATCCCCACTGCGCGCTTCGTGCTGCTGCCGGTGGCCGGCCACGCCCCGCACTCCGACGCGCCACACACCATCGTCGGGATGGTCCGGCGCACCGCCGCCGAGACCGCCGCTGCCGCTTGACGAACGCCGGACCGCCCGCCGTCGACTCGAGCCCGGCAGGGCGCAGCCGGCCCCGCGGCCGCGCACTCTCGCGATGAAACGAGTTCGGACTGGACTCGCCGGGGAACTAACCAGCGCAACAGCCCGGCCGGCCCGGCGCGCACACGCTGCTGGTCGCCGGACCAGGGACGTCGGCTGGAGGTGCCCGCGATGGCCCAACGAGTCCACACCCTGCTGGTGCTCGGCGCCAGCGGGGACCTCACCGGCCGACTGCTGTTGCCCGCCGTCGCGCAACTGATGAGCAGCGCCGAGGGACCGGACTCGCTCACCCTGATCGGCGCCGGTATCGAGGACTGGGACCAGCCGACCTGGCTGGCCCGGGTTCGGACCGCCTTCGACAGCGTCAACGCCTCCGGGCCGCGCATCCAGGCAGTGCTCACCGACACTCGCTACCTCCCGGCCGATGTCACGAAGACGGCCGACCTGCAGCGGCTCATGGACGCCTGTCCCGGGGCACCGGCCATCTACTTCGCGCTGCCGCCGGCCATCACCGCCCGAGCGTGCGACGCGCTGCGCACGCGTACCGCTGCCCGACGGCACCGAGTTCGTGCTGGAGAAGCCGTTCGGGGTCGACACAGCGACCGCGGAAGCGCTGAACGAGGTCCTCGCCCGCCTCGTGCCCGAGAACCAGATTCATCGCATCGACCACTTCCTCGGCAAGTCCACCGTCCTGAATCTCCTCGGACTGCGCTTCACCAACCGCCTGTTCGAACCGCTGTGGAGCGCGGACCACATTCACACGGTCGACATCGTCTTCGACGAGCCGCTCAGCCTGGAGGGGCGAGCCCGCTACTACGACGGAGCCGGCGCCTTGGTGGACATGATCCAGAGCCACCTGCTGCAGGTGCTCGCGCTGATCGCCATGGACCCGCCCGCCAGCGTGCACGCCGCCGACCTCCGCGACCGCAAGGCCGATGCCCTGCGGGCCTGCCGGGTGTGGGCCGGCGATCCGGTCGCCGCCAGCCGTCGCGCCCGCTACACGGCCGGCATCGTGGAGGGCCGGGAACTGCCCGCCTACGCCGACGAACCGGGCGTTGATCCCACCCGGGGAACCGAAACCCTCGCGGAGGTCACCTTTGCCGTCGACACCTGGCGATGGTCCGGCGTCCCCTTCCGAGTTCGCTCCGGCAAGGCGCTGGCCGGACGACGCAAGGAAATCGTCATCACCTTCAAGGACGTCCCGCGGCTCCTGCCCGGACTCTCCGGCGTGACCCTGCCCACCCGGCTCCGGATCTCCATGGGACCGGATCACATGGCGCTCGAGCTGAACATCAACGGCCCGGACGATCCGTTCGTCATCGACCGAGTCACCCTGGACGCCGACTTCAACACCGGTCGACTCCCGGCCTACGGTGAAGTGCTCGCCGGCGTGTTCAGTCAGGACCCGACGCTGTCGGTGCGCGGCGACACCGCCGAAGAGTGTTGGCGCATCGTCGATCCGATCCTGCAGGCGTGGCGGGAGGGGTCCGTCCCGCTGGACGAGTACCCCGCCGGGTCCGACGGACCGCCGGGCTGGCCGACGGACAGCACGCGGTAGGGGCGGTCCCCGGTCGCACGGCGGCTCCTGCTCCCCCGCGGGCCGGCGTTTGGCCCGCCCGCGCATCGGGCACCCGATCGCGGGCGGGTGAGGAACGGAGCGTGCCGTGGCGTTGCTGGTGGAGGACTACGCGCTGCTGGGCGACACGCAGACCGCGGCGCTGGTCGGGCGTGACGGTTCCATCGACTGGTTGTGCTTCCCGCGCTTCGACAGCGGCGCGGTGTTCGCGGCGCTGCTCGGCACGAAGGAGCACGGCCGCTGGCTGGTCAGCCCGGCCGGCGACGTCACGTCCACGAGACGCCGTTACCGGGAGAACACCCTCATCCTGGAGACGGAGATGGCAACCCCGGACGGAACCGTTCGGCTCATCGACTTCATGCCCCCGCGAGGATCGGCGCCGGACGTCGTGCGCATCGTCGAAGGGGTGTCCGGCCGCGTGCCCATGCGGATGGAGCTTCGGCTGAGGTTCGACTACGGCCGGGTGGTGCCATGGGTGCGTCAGGAGGAGGGCGCCCTGGTCGCGGTTGCCGGACCCGACTCCTGTTGGTTGCGCACGCCCGTGCAGACCCGCGGCGAAGACCTCCACACCGTCGCCGATTTCGTTGTCGAGCAGGGAGATCGAGTTCCGTTCGTGCTCACCTGGCGCGAATCACACCTGCCGGCGCCCGAACCGATTCACGCCGACCACGCTTTGCGGGACACAGAGGACTACTGGCACGAATGGCTCGCGCACAGCACCTACGACGGCGACTGGCGCGACGCGGTGATGCGCTCGCTGATCACCCTGAAGGCGTTGACCTTCGCGCCCACCGGGGGGATCGTGGCCGCTCCCACGACGTCACTGCCGGAGAAGCTGGGCGGGGTGCGCAACTGGGACTACCGGTTCTGCTGGCTGCGCGACGCCACCATCACGCTGCAGGCCCTGATGTATGCGGGCTTCGACGAGGAGGCGCGCGACTGGCGGCGCTGGCTGCTCCGCGCGATCGCCGGCGACCCGGCCGAGGTGCAGATCATGTACGGGGTCGCCGGTGAGCGCCGACTTCCCGAGTACGTCGCGGAGTGGCTTCCCGGCTACGACGGCAACCCGGTGCGGATCGGCAACGAGGCCGTCGACCAGTTCCAGCTCGACGTCTACGGCGAGGTGATGGACGCGCTGTATCAGGCGCGGGCCAGCGGGCTCAGCGGCGGGGCCAGCACCTGGGCGCTGCAGCGTTCGTTGATGAAGGTGGTCGCCGAGCGATGGCGGGAACCCGACGAGGGGATCTGGGAGGTGCGGGGCGGGCCTCGCCACTTCACACACTCGAAGCTGATGGCCTGGGTCGCCGCCGACCGGGCCGTGCGCAGCGTCGAGAAGTTCGGCCTGGACGGGCCGCTCGAGGAATGGCGGCAGCTCCGTGACGACATCCGCGCCGAGATCCTGGACCGCGGTTACGACCCGCGTCGCGAGACGTTCACCCAGTACTACGGGTCGGAGGAGCTCGACGCCGCCCTGCTGATGGTCCCCATGGTCGGATTCCTGGCGGCCGACGACCCCCGGGTGATCGGGACCGTCGCGGCCGTCGAGAGGCATTTGCTGCGGGACGGGTTCGTGCAGCGGTACACCCAGAGGGCCAGCACCGACACGGACGGGCTGCCCCCGGGCGAAGGCGCGTTCCTGGCGTGCACCTTCTGGCTCGCCGACAATTACTCGCTGATGGGGCGGGCGGACGAGGCGGTGGCGCTGTTCGAGCGACTGCTGGCGCTTCGCAACGATCTCGGGCTGCTGTCCGAGGAGTACGACCCGCAGGAAGGCCGACTCGTCGGAAACTTCCCACAGGCATTCAGCCACGTCCCCCTGCTCAACACCGCCCGCAACCTGTCCGTCGCCGGCGGCCCGTCCCACCAGCGGGAGAAGACCACCGAGGCCGGCCAGGAATCGGCGGCAACCGCCGAGCCCAGCTCCGGCGCTTGATGCGCTGTGCTCGACTCTGAGCGATCCTCGTTCCCGGCGCCATTGTGCGAGGACCCGGCGCCGTCGAGCGAGACCGGCCCGGGTGGCCGACGCTGACGGGGTGCAGACGTTTCTCCCGTACCCCGACTTCGTTGCCTCGGTCTCGGTTCTGGACACGCCGCGGCTCGGTAAGCAGCGTGTGGAGACGCTGCAGATCCTGCGCGCACTGACGCTGCCGGAATACGGCTGGCGCAACCATCCGGCGGTGGTGATGTGGCGGGGGCGGGTGCCCGCGCTCGTGTCGTACGGCCTGGCGAGCGTCGCGCGGTGGCGCGCTCTCTCCTTTCCGGACAGCACGGCCCACCAGATCGCGGAGTTCGCGCCGGATGTCGTCGACGTGGATCAGGCTGTGCTGGGAGAACGCGGCCTGCTCCCGTCCTGGCTGGGTGACGAGCGCCTCCACCGCTCGCACCGGAGTCGCCTGCTGGCCAAGGACCCCGAGCACTACGGGCGCTACTTCTCCGACGTGGGACCGGACCTCGACTATTTCTGGCCGGCCGCCGATGCCCCTGCCGATGCCGACGGACAGCCCGACCCGCCGACCGGGACGCCGCTCTGGGTCGTCCGGCCGGACTCGGCGACGGCCCTCGGCGCCTTTCTCGACGAGGGCGTGGTGGGACTCGGGGTGGCGTCCGGGATGGTCGGCGACGCATCCGGGCTGGACCTGTCGGGTCTGCGGTCCGCGCTCGGCGGCGTCCGGGGCACCCGCCCGGTCGCGGCGCTGGCGCGTTTCGTCACCGAGATGGACGTCGGCGATGAGGTGGCCGTCCCCGTGCAGTCCGGCGATGCGCTGATGGTCGGCACGGTGATCGACGACTACGAGTTCGCGTCCGGCACCGGGCCGGTGCCGCACCGGCGCCGCGTCCAGTGGGAGCGGGTGATCCCGCGATCGGCCGTGCGGCCGTCGTACGCCCTGCAGGACGTGCGGCCGCTGTTCCCGGTCCATGCGGCCGACGGCGACGTCCGGTGAAAGGGTCACGCGCCGAATCCGGCTACCGCTTTCCCACTACAGCTTGATCCCCACGTACTTGGTTTCGAGGAACTCGTCGATGCCCTCCAGGCCGCCCTCCCGGCCGTGCCCGGACAGCTTCACGCCGCCGAAGGGGGCGGCGGGGTTCGACACGATGCCCTGGTTGATGCCGACCATGCCGGTCTCCAGCCGCTCGGCCACCGTGATCGCGCGGGTCAGGTCGGCGGTGAAGGCGTAGGCCACCAGCCCGAACTCGGTGTCGTTCGCCATCGCGATGCCCTCGTCGTCCGAGGCGAAGGTGCTGATCGGGGCGACCGGGCCGAAGATCTCCTCGCGGAACATCTTCGCCGAGGTCGGCACCTGGGTGAGCACCGTCGGCGGGTAGAAGTGGCCCGGCCCGTCGATCGCGGCGCCGCCGGTGAGCACCGTCCCCCCGTGCGCGACCGCATCGTCGACCAGCTCGGTCACCTTCTCCACGGCCGCCGCGTCGACCAGCGGCCCGACCTGCACGCCGTCGTCGATGCCCCTGCCCACCGTCATCGCGCCCATCCGCTCGGCCAGCCGCGCGGCGAACTCGGCGGCGACCGACTCGTGCACGATGAAGCGGTTGGCGGCCGTGCAGGCCTCGCCGATGTTCCGCATCTTGGCCAGCATCGCGCCGTCCACCGCCTTGTCCAGGTCCGCGTCGGCGAACACCAGGAACGGGGCGTTGCCGCCGAGCTCCATCGACAGCTTGAGGACCTGCTTCGCGGACTGCTCGATCAGCCGCTGCCCGACGCTCGTCGAGCCGGTGAAGGTGAGCTTGCGCAGCCGGGGGTCGGAGATGATCGGCTCGGAAACCTTGCCGGAGGTCGACGTGGTGATCACGTTGACCACGCCGTCCGGCAGCCCGGCCTCGATCAGCACCGCCGCGAGAGCCAGCGTGGTGAGCGGGGTCTGGGCCGCCGGCTTGATCACCACGGTGCAACCCGCGGCCAGCGCCGGGCCGATCTTGCGGGTGCCCATGGCGAGCGGGAAGTTCCACGGCGTGATCGCGTACACGGGACCGATCGGCTGCTTCATGGTCAGCAGCCGGGTGCCACCGGTCGGCGCGACGGAGTACCGGCCGTTGATCCGCACGGCCTCCTCGGAGAACCAGCGGAAGAACTCGGCGCCGTAGGTCACCTCGCCGCGCGCCTCGGCGAGGGTCTTGCCCATCTCCAGCGTCATCAGCAGGGCGATGTCGTCCGCCCGCTCGATCAGCAGATCGAAGGCGCGGCGCAGGATCTCGCCGCGTTCGCGCGGATCGGTCGCGGCCCAGTCGGCGGCCGCCGCGACGGCGGCATCGAGGGCGGCGATGCCGTCCTCCGGGGTGGCGTCGGCGACCTCCGCGATCACCTCGCCGGTGGACGGATCGTCGACGGGCACCGTCTTCTCGGTCTCGATCCACTTGCCGCCGATCAGCAGGCCCTTCGGCACCGCGCCGAGCACCCGCGAGATCTGATCCTTCGTCACACCCATGGCACGTCTCTCCTTCGACTCGGCATCCAGTGAACAGCATCGACCCCGAGAAGGGTCAGGGGGCCAGCGAATCCAGCGCCTGCCCGAGGACGTCGAGGCCCTCGGACAGCAGGTGCTGCGGGATCACCAGCGGCGGCAGGAAGCGCAGCACGTTCCCGTGGGTGCCGGCCGTGAGCACGACGACACCCTGGGCGTGGCAGGCCTTCGCCAGCTGCGCGGTCAGTTCGGGGTTCGGCTCGGTGGTGCCCGGCTTGACCAGTTCGATCGCGATCATGGCGCCGCGGCCGCGGATGTCGCCGATCTCGGGGTGGCGCGATTGCATCTCGCGCAGGCGCCCGACCATGGTGTCCTCGATGGCCTGCGCGGCGCCGGCGAGGTCGAGCTCGCGCATCGTGCGGATGCTGCGCCAGTGCTGCCGCGCAGGCGACCGGGTTGCCGCCGTAGGTGCCGCCGAGGCCGCCGGTGTGCACGGCGTCCATCAGCTCGGCGCGACCGGTGACGGCGGCCAGCGGCAGCCCACCCGCGATGCCCTTGGCGGTGGTCACCAGGTCGGGCACCACGTTCTCGTGGTCGCTGGCGAACCACGCGCCGGTCCGGCAGAAGCCGGTCTGGATCTCGTCGGCGATCAGCAGCGCGCCGTTGGCCGAGCACCACGCGGCGATCGCGGGCAGGAAGCCGACCGCGGGCACGATGAAGCCGCCCTCGCCCTGCACCGGCTCGATGAGCACCGCGGCCACGTTCGCCGCGCCGACCTGTGTGGTGATCGCCTCGATGGCGCGGGCGGCTGCCTCCTCGCCGGTCAGCGCCGTCCCGGAACGGGTAGGACATCGGCACCCGGTAGACCTCGGGGGCGAACGGGCCGAAGCCGTGCTTGTAGGGCATGTTCTTCGCGGTCAGCGCCATCGTCAGGTTGGTGCGCCCGTGGTACGCGTGGTCGAACACCACGATCGCGGTCCGCCCGGTGGCGTGCCGGGCGATCTTGACCGCGTTCTCGACGGCCTCGGAGCCGGAGTTGAACAGCGCCGACTTCTTCGCGTGCGAGCCGGGTGTGACGGCCGCGAGCTCCTCGCAGACCTCGACGTACACCTCGTACGGCGTGATCATGAAACAGGTGTGCGTGAACGCCGCGACCTGGTCGGTGACGGCGCGCACCACGTGCGGGGCCGCGTTGCCGACGCTCGTCACCGCGATCCCGGAGCCGAGGTCGATGAGCGAGTTGCCGTCGACGTCGACCAGGACGCCGCCGCCGGCCCGCTCGATGAACACCGGGAAGGCGTTCCCCACGCCGGCCGACACCGCGGCCTGGCGGCGCGCGAACAGCTCCCGGGAGCGCGGGCCGGGCAGCTCCGTGACGATCCGGCGCTCCTGCACGGGCTGGGCGGACTCCGCCTGTGCGGCGTCGCCGGCGTCTTTCGTCGTGGCGGTCTTGATCGTGGCGGTCATGGCACGGGCTCCTGTCTCACACGGGCGGCGTTCGCGACATCGCCCCCTTGCCGGGGTGAGGTGTCGGTGCGGTCCCACGGTCGGCTCGGACACGGCGAGCCGCGAGTAGGTCCAGCGTCCACGATTCGGCAGCACCGCGAAATGCCGGAACTGGAGCAGTAGATTGGTCGATATGTACAGAATGGCAGCTCCGTGTGCGAGGAGCGCCGGGTGGCGCTGACCGTCCGGCGCCTGGCCGCCGCGCCCGACCCGCGGGTCCGCATGCTCGTGGCGGGCTCGGGCCCGGACCGACCCATCACCTGGGTGCACGTCAGCGAGCTCGACGATCCCACCCCGTTCCTGTCCGGCGGCGAGCTGCTGCTCACCACGGGCCTCGGCTTCCCGGCCCACTCCGATGCGCGGCCGGACGCCCACGCGAACGCCCGCTCCTACGTCGAGAGGCTCAGCGCCGCAGGCGTCGTCGGACTGGGCTTCGGCATCGGCCTGAGCCACGGGCGCGTGCCCGACGAGCTGCTCGAGGCCGCCGAGGGCGCGGGCCTGGCCCTGCTGGAGGTGCCGCGCGAGACGCCGTTCATCGCGATCAGCCGCGCGGTCTCCGGAGCACTGGCCGCCGACGAGTACGCCGCCGTCACCCGCACCTTCACCGCGCAGCAGGAACTGACGAAGGCGGCCCTGGCGCCGGGCGGGCCCGATCGGCTGATCCGACTGCTGGCTCGGCAGGTCGACGCCTGGGTGGCTCTGGTGGACCCGGCCGGCGCCGCCATCGCGGTGCACCCCGAGTCGGCCCGCGCCCGGCTCCCCGCCGTCGCCGAGGAGGTCGCCCGGCTGCGGACGCATCGCGGGTCCGTCGCCTCCGGGTTCGCGGTCGACCGGGACACGGTCAGCCTGCAGCCGGTCGGCGCGGGCGCGCGGCGCCGCGCGTTCCTCGCGGTCGGCAAGCCGGGACCGTTGTCCGCCGCGGACCGGCACCTGGTCAACGCGTCCGTGCTGCTGCTCACGCTGGGCTTCGAGCAGGCCACGGTGCGGCCGGAGCAGCTCGCCGCGCTGCGCACCGGCCTGCTGCAGCTGGCGCTGGCGGGTCCCGCCGCACAGGCGCGGGAGATCGCCGCGCGCGCGGGAGTCCCGCTGCCGGCCGACCCGTTCGTCGTGCTCGTCGGCCTGCCGGCCGCCGGGGTGGGTGCCGCGCGCGCCGAGATCGACGTCGGGGAAGGAGCTTTCGCGGCCGAGCTGGACGGCGCCCTGGTGGTGCTGGCACCCGTCGAAAGGGCCGACCGGCTGTCCGCCGATCTGTCCGCCGACGCCGCCTTCGCGGTGGGCCTGTCCGCCGAGCTGACGACGGACGAGCTGGCCGACGGACACCGGCGGGCGCTGCGGGCCGCCGACGCCGCCCGCCGGACGGGCAGGGCGGTGCTGCCGTTCGCGGCGATCGGCTCCGCCGGCGTCACCGGTCTGCTGGATCCCGGCCAGGCCGCAGCCTTCGCCGAGTCGCTGCTCGCGCCGCTGCTGGAGCACGACCGGACCGGCCGCGGCGACCTTGTCGCCTCCCTGCGGTCGTGGCTCGCGCACCACGGCCAGTGGGACCCGGCCGCGGCGGCGCTCGGCGTGCACCGGCACACGCTGCGGAACCGGATCCGCACCGCCGAGCGGCTGCTGGACCGGGACCTGGGCTCGCCCACCGTGCGCAGCGAGCTGTGGCTGGCCCTGGAGCTGCTCGACGGGTGAGCGCACGCGGCGCGCGGATCAGCTCGGCTGTAGCGGACGACCAGGGAGACGGCGAAGCCGGCGGGGTCGGGCCGGTGCCGCACGTCCCGCTGCAGGTACCAGCGCCGGTAGCCCGGCCAGGTGGCTGGGAAAAGCGCCTGCCAGCGCGGGCCGGGCTGCGCCTCGGAGATGCCGTACACGGTCAGCGGAATCGGCTCCCGGAACGCGGGATCCTCGGTGTCCAGGACAGGTCGCTTGGGGAACGCGTCGAGGGTGCGCCGCCGGCCCCCTGTCGACGCCGAGGTCATGCCTCATCCTGCCCCAGCCGCCCGCCGGGTGACCGGTTCGGACGCTCGGGGCGGTCCGCACTTCACTGTTGCCGCGGGTGGAGCGCTGGGAGAGGCTGCGGGAGGATCATTCCGGACCGTGCACCAACGTCCCTTTCCAGCCGAGAACGCGGAGGATGGATGGTCGAGCAGATCACCTCGCGGGGCCTGCGCCTGATCGATGCGATCCGCGCCCAGTACCGGGGCGTCCGGCTCGAACCCGAGATGCCCGCCCCGGTAACGGGCGTCGGCATCAAATCGGGCTGGTGACCGACGTGGCCAAGTACCTGCTCAACGACGCCGCGGTGGCCAGGGCGCGCGAGCTCATCACGGCCCGGCAGTACGTGCTGAACAGCGACTGGGGCGAGGTGCAGCCCAACGCAGAGCAGCAGAACGCCTACCTGGACTCGCACGGCTGGGACGACTACGCCGCGTGGCACCTCGGCCTCACCGAGGGCGCCAACGACGGCACGAAGGCGCGCTACGCGTTCGTGTACGGCGACTTCCGGCGGATCCACCGCACGGGCCTGATCGCCTGCGTGTACCGGGCGTCCGAGTGGCGGCACAAGGACGTCGAGCTGGCCGCGCACGACCTGCTGCAGCTGCTGGACAAGACCTCCGGCTGACCCCGGTGGGGTGCTGGAGCCCGGTGCGGTCGCTAGCGGTTGACCGGGGCCTTCTGCCAGTTGTCCAGCGACCAGCGATCGTCGACGGACGGCGGGAAGCCGGTCATGGTCATGGCGGGTCGCTCCAGCGGACGGGCCGGGGCGGCCCCGGGCGGATCACCCCGGGACGTTACCCGGCGGCCCGTCGTACAGTGCGACGCATGACCGCCGCCACCGACGCCGACCAGCAGCAGCGCAAGCCGCACCGCAAGCCGCACAGCCACATCGTCACCGACGGCGTGGAACGCGCCGCCGCCCGCGGCATGCTCCGGGCCGTGGGCATGGGCGACGACGACTGGCGCAAGCCGCAGATCGGCGTCGCGAGCTCCTGGAACGAGATCACCCCGTGCAACCTCTCGCTCGACCGGCTCGCCAAGGCGGCCAAGCAGGGCGTGCACGAGGCCGACGGCTACCCGCTCGAGTTCGGCACCATCTCGGTCTCCGACGGCATCTCGATGGGCCACAGCGGCATGCACTACTCGCTGGTCAGCCGGGAGATCATCGCCGACTCGGTGGAGACCGTGTTCCGCGCCGAGCAACTGGACGGCGGCGTGCTGCTGGCCGGCTGCGACAAGTCGCTGCCCGGCATGCTGATGGCGGCCGCGCGGCTGGACGTCGCGGCCGTGTTCCTCTACGCGGGATCGACGCTGCCGGGCCAGCTCGACGGTGAGACGGTGACGATCATCGACGCGTTCGAGGGCGTCGGCGCGTGCCTGGCCGGGAAGATCAGCCGCGACCGGCTCACGGAGATCGAGAAGGCGATCTGCCCGGGCGAGGGTGCATGCGGTGGCATGTACACCGCGAACACCATGGCGAGCGCGGCGGAGGCGCTGGGCATGTCGCTGCCAGGGTCGGCCGCGCCGCCCGCCCCGGACGCCCGCCGGGACAGCTTCGCGGTGCGCAGCGGCGAGGCCGCTGTCGCGCTCGTCGACGCCGGCATCACGGCCCGGGACATCCTGACCCGCAAGGCCTTCGAGAATGCGGTCACGGTGGTGATGGCGCTGGGCGGGTCCACGAACGCGGTGCTGCACCTGCTGGCGATCGCCCACGAGGCCGGCGTGGACTTCACCCTCGACGACTTCAACCGGATCGGCGACCGCACGCCGCACCTCGCCGACGTGAAGCCGTTCGGCCGCTACGTGATGACCGACGTGGACCGGATCGGCGGCGTGCCCGTGGTGATGAAGGCCCTGCTGGACGCCGGCCTGCTGCACGGGGACGCGCTGACCGTCACCGGGAAGACGCTCGCGGAGAACCTCGCCGAGCTGAACCCGCCCGCGCTGGACGGCGACGTGCTGCGCACCCTGAACAACCCGATCCACCGCACGGGCGGGATCACCATCCTGCACGGCAGCCTCGCGCCCGAGGGCGCGGTGGTGAAGAGCGCCGGCTTCGACGCCGAGGTGTGGGAGGGTCCCGCCCGCGTGTTCGACGGCGAGCAGGGCGCCATGGACGCCGTCGCCGAGGGCACGCTGAAGCCGGGCGACGTCCTGGTGATCCGCTGGGAGGGCCCGAAGGGCGGGCCGGGGATGCGCGAGATGCTCGCCGTCACCGGCGCGATCAAGGGCGCCGGGCTCGGCAAGGACGTGCTGCTGCTCACCGACGGCCGGTTCTCCGGCGGCACCACCGGCCTGTGCATCGGGCACGTCGCGCCGGAGGCCGCGAACGCCGGCCCGATCGGCCTGGTGCACGACGGCGACGTGATCCGGCTGGACATGGCGGCGAAGACCCTGGACCTGATCGTGGACGATGACGAGCTGGCGACCCGCCGCGCCACGTGGCGGCCGCACCCGCAGAACCTGAACGTGGGCGTGCTCGGCAAGTACGCGAAGCTGGTCGGCTCCGCCGCCAGGGGCGCCGTCTGCTTCTGACCGGTGTGCCCGGGGTCCCGTCCGGCACATCCCTGGATCGACGCGCCCCGAACCCCTTGCCGCGCCCATCGAGGGCCGGTCTGAGGCGGGTGGATCACCCGAGGGTGGGTGGCTCAGGCGCGGACGCCCGCGGCCCGTTCCGTCTGCGGGGACCGCGGTTGCGGCAGCGGCGGCGCGAGGGCGCCCGGCACCGGGCGCCAGCCGGGGGTGAATCCGTTGGACGGCGCGACCGCGGGTCCGCTCTCGGCCTGCTCCGGCTCGGCCGGGACGCTCGGCCGGCCGGCCACCCGGCGTCGCCGCGCCCGGTGCACGCCCATCATCCGGCGCGACGCCGACCGCCCACCGCCCGCCCGGAGGCCCGCCCCCGCGGCCTGCGCGGCCAGCGGGTGGGCGCGGCCGTACTGCTCGGCGATGTTGTCGAGCGCGTCGTCCACGAACTCGTGCACCTGGGCGATGGTCGCGTCGTGGAACGTGCGCAGCGCCGCGGCCTGCCGGTCGATCGTGCGCTGCGCCTCGTCCGACGAGACGGTGAGCCGCTCCGCCCGCGCCTCCGCGGCCCGCCGGGTGGCGGCCGCCACGCGCTGCGCCTCGTCCAGGGTGTGCTGCGCGCTCCGCTCGGCCAGCGACTCCCGCTCGGCCGCCGCGCGCTCGGACTGCTCGAGCTGGGCGGCGGCGGCGGACAGCATCTGGTGCTGGCGGTCCCTGGCGTCCTCGAGGATCTTCTCGGCCGTCTCCTGCGCGGTGGTGAGCACGCTGACGGCGTGCGCGACCGTGGAGTCGGCGGGCTGGGCGGAGAGCCGCGCACGCAGTGCGGCGAGCTCTCGCTCGGCGGCCTCCAGCCGCGCCGTCAGCTCGCCCACCGCGTTCGCCTGGCGGTGCACGAACTCGTCGACCTCGTGCTGGTCGTACCCGCGGCCGAAGCCCTTCACGGTGCTGAACGCGATGCCGGGCGCCGCAGCCGGTGGTGGCCCGGCAGGCGGCGACGGCGTCTGCTCCGAAACCGTCATGCCGTCCCCCCGTCCTCCGCGCGGTGCCTACCACCCCGTGATCGATCGACTCCAACCGGTGACCACGACGATAACGCCGCTGGTCCGGGACGGCTAGCGGCTCGTGTCCTGCACGAACCCGTCCGCACGGTGCGTGATGATCGGGTCGTCGAAGATCACCGACCGCGAGGGAGCAGGGCGTGCAGTTCGTCGTCGTCGTGCTCGCGACCTTCGCGCTCGGCATCGTGGCGGCGCCGCTCGGGTTGGCGCTCGGACTGTCGCCGCTGCTCGTCTGGCTCGCCACCGTGGTCGGCGGCGGC
This sequence comes from uncultured Actinomycetota bacterium, assembly GCA_963829945.1. Taxonomy (GTDB): domain Bacteria; phylum Actinomycetota; class Actinomycetes; order Mycobacteriales; family Nakamurellaceae; genus Nakamurella. Next base: position 139,325 of record CAWHKH010000006.1, read on the forward strand.
TGCTTCGTCCTGGTCGCCGTCGCGTCGCTCGCCCGCGCCCGCGAACGCGTCCAGGCGCGGGTGACGGACCGCGCCGGCATCCTCGTGCCGGTGGCGGTCCCTGTCGTCGGGTGGCTGTGGCGCCGGGTCGGCGGCCGCATCGCCGGGCCCGAGACGATCGCCACGGTGGACCGCGCGACCGCGCTCGTCGACCGGCTCGGGCCGCACGGAGCCGGCCTGCTCGGCCCGCTGCTCGGACGGTGGACCCTGCCGCTCGCGGGCGTCGCGCTGGGCGCCGACCGGCCCCGCCTCGTCGCCTGGCTGCTCGCGGGCGTGGCGCTCTGGTCGGCGGCACTGGTGGGCGTGAGCGAGCTGCTGATCGGTGCCTTCCGCTGACCGCCGGCGCCGGCCCGCGTGTGTGATCCAGATCGCGATCCGCCGGACCGCGCATCCGCAGCGGGACGGTCGCGTCCTGCCAGCATGATCTTTCTGACCAGCCTGCCGTCCGCCCGGATCGCCCTCGCCCCCGCCGCCGGTTGGGTGTGCGACGAGGGATGCCGGTACTGCCGGCTGCCCGAGACCGACTGAGGGGTCGGCCCTGGAGCCGCGCATCGTCCGGCCACGCCCCGCTCCGGTTGATCAGAGGGCCGCGGGACGGGTCGGCGGCCGGGTCGGAGAGTTCACGCGGTGAACGCCGCCGCGGGGAGGTCGGTCTCGTCGCCGGTGATGGCCTGCACGATGCGGGCCGCCACCGCGTCGGGATCGATTCCCTCGCCCAGCCGCGGGGCAGTCCCGGCGATCGGTCTGCCGGCCAGCCCGGTCTCCGTGTGTGGCGGCCGGACGTCGATCACCCTGATCCGCTGCCGGCGCAGCTCCGCCGCGATGGCGGCGTCGAACCCGGTCAGGCCCGCCTTGGTCGCGCTGTAGGCGGCCATGCCCTTCGTCGGACGCTCCGCGACGACGGCGCTGATCATCGCGACGAACCCGCCGGCCGGCAGGGTGCCGGCTGCGGCCCGGGCGAGCCGGATCGGCGCCAGCAGGTTGACCAGCACGAGCTGGTCCAGCACGTCGTCGTCCAGCTCCGCCCGTCGCACCGACGACGAGGACGCGCGAGCCGGCGAGGTCGGTCATGATCAGGAGACTGCCACCGGGCCCGGACGGTCGCTCCCCGCGGTGACGACAGCGCGCCGAGGAGGGCACCTCCCTGGTCGGTCGAACCCGCGTCGGTCGGCCGGATCTCGGCGAGGACGCTCTCTCAGGCCCCGAAACCGTGGTAGTGCATGACGTGCTTGATCCGCGTGTAGTCCTCGAACCCGTACATCGACAGGTCCTTGCCGTAGCCGGACTTCTTGAAGCCGCCGTGCGGCATCTCGGCGATCAGCGGGATGTGGCAGTTGATCCACACGCAGCCGAAGTCCATCTGCGCGGACATCCGCGCGGCCGTGTCCACGTTGGTCGTCCAGACCGATGACGCCAGACCGTATTCCGTGCCGTTCGCGAACGCGAGCGCCTCGGCCTCGTCGCTGAACTTCTGCACCGTGATGACCGGGCCGAACACCTCGGTCTGCACGATCTCGTCTGCCTGGTGCACACCGGCGACGACTGTGGGTTCGTAGTAGTAGCCAGGGCGGTCGAGCGTGTGGCCGCCGGCGGTGATGTCGGCGCGGTCGGCGGCGCGGTCGACCAGCCCGGAGATGTGCTCGAGCTGATGGGCGTTGTTGATCGAGCCGTAGAGCACGTCGTCGTCCGGGCTGCCGGTCTTCGTCTCCTTGGCCTTCGCCGAGAGGGCGGCGACGAACTCGTCGTAGATCCCGGCCTGCGCGATGACCCGGGTCGCCGCCGTGCAGTCCTGCCCGCCGTTGAAATAGCCGGCGATGGCGATGCCCTCGACGGCGGCCTCGAGGGACGCGTCGTCGAACACCACGACCGGGGCCTTGCCGCCGAGCTCGAGATGCGCGCGGGTGACGTTCTTCGCCGCCGCGGTCGCCACCGCGATGCCCGCGCCGGTCGACCCGGTGATGGACACCAGCGCCGGCGCCGCGTGCGACGTCAACGCCGCGCCCGTGTCCCGGTCGCCGCAGATCACGTTCACCACGCCGGGCGGGTAGAAGTTCTGCAGCGCCCTGCCCATCCAGACCGAGCTGGCCGGGGTGGTGTCGGACGGCTTCAGCACCACGGTGCAGCCAGCGGCCAGGGCGGGCGCCAACTTCCAGACCGCCATCATCATCGGGTAGTTCCACGGGGCCACCTGGCCGACGACGCCGACCGGCTCCCGCCGGATCGACGACGTATGACCGCGCATGTACTCGCCGGACGACCGGCCCTCGAGCACCCTGGCGGCGCCGGCGAAGAACCGGATCTGGTCGACCATCGGCCCGATCTCGTCCGACTTCGTGAGCGCTGTCGGCTTTCCGGTGTCCTGCACCTCGATCGCGACGAGCTCGTCGGCGTGCTCCTCGACGTGGTCGGCGAAGTCGAGCAACGCCTTCTGCCGCTCGCCCGGTGTCGCCCAGCGCCACGACGTGTACGCGTCGGTGGCCGCGGCGTACGCGCGGTCGACATCCGCCGGGCCGGAGAGGGGCGCGGTCGCGTACACGGCGCCGGTCGACGGGTCGATGATGTCCATCGACGCGCCGTCCACGGCCGGCACCGACTCGCCTCCGATGATGTTCTGCAGCACGGTCTTTTCGGTGGCGGCCTCGCCCGTCGCGTTGCTCATGATCCCCTCGACACCTTTCGCTTCTCGGTCGCGGTCGAACCCGTTCGCCGCCGTCACGTTCTCGGACTCCTGCCGTCACGACGGACGTCCGTGGGTGCAAGCCTTGCCGCCCGGCGGCGCGCAGGCAAGAAGAACCAGGCAACCTACCCAACAGTGCGGGCCTCGTTTACTGTGAGCCGACCCGATTGGTCTGCTCGATGAACAATCGCGAGGTGGAACATGTCCGACAGTGACAGCGGCCCCGCGGCCGAGCATGGCGACGGACCCGTCGTCCACCACGTGCCCCAGATCGAGAAGGGTCTGTCGGCCAATTCGGTCGGGTTGCTCGGCGGCACCGTGCTCGGCATCTCGAGCGTGGCCCCCGCGTACACGCTGACCGCCACGATCGGCCTCGTCGTCGCGGTGGCCGGCGTCAAGATGCCGATCATCTTCATCGCCGGCTTCATCCCGATGTTCTTCGCCGCGTACGCCTATCGCGAGTTCAACAAGGTCGACCCCGACTGCGGGACGTCGTTCACCTGGACCACGCGGGCGTTCGGCCCCTACGTCGGGTGGCTCGGCGGCTGGGTCGCCATCATCGCGACGATCATCGTGCTGGCAAACCTGGCTGTCGATCGGCGTGCAGTTCTTCTACCAACTCCTCGGCAGCCTGTTCGGCAACGACGATCTCGGCGCCCTGTGGGAGAACAAGCTCGTCAACGTGCTGACCTGCCTGGTGTTCCTGGCGGCTCGCGACCTGGGTGGCGTACCGCGGCATCACCACCACGGAGAAGGTGCAGTTCGTCCTCGTCTTCTTCCAGCTGGCCGTGCTGGCGCTCTTCGTGATCATGGCGATCGCCAAGGCGGGCGGCCCCGACGATCCGGACGGCCTCGCGTTCTCCTGGGAGTGGTTCAACCCGTTCACCGGGCTCACCCTCAGCGCGTTCGTCGCCGGCCTGTCGGCGTCGATCTTCTCGTTCTGGGGCTGGGACACCGCGCTGACCGTCAACGAGGAGTCGAAGGACTCCGACAAGGTGCCCGGCCGCGCGGCCCTGCTGTGCGTGCTGTCGATCCTGCTGACCTACCTGCTGGTCTCGGTCGCGTCGCTGATGTTCGCCGGCGACGGCACCGAGGGCCTCGGCCTGTCCAACGAGGAGATCCAGGACAACGTCTTCGGCGCCCTGGCCGAGCCGGTGCTCGGGTCAGCCGCTGAGCAACCTGCTGTTCCTCGCCGTGCTCGCCTCGTCCGCGGCGAGCCTGATGACCACGTTCCTGCCGACCACCCGCACGATGCTGGGGATGGCGACCTACAAGGCGCTGCCGTCGCGGTTCGCGAAGATCCACCCCAAGTACCTGACCCCGGGCTACGGCACGATCGTCGCCGGCATCATCGCCGGCGCGTTCTACACGGTGCTGACGTTCGTCTCCGAGGCCGTGCTGACCGACACCATCCTGTCGCTCGGGCTGATGATCTGCTTCTACTACGGGCTGACCGCGATCGGCTGCGTGTGGTTCTTCCGCAAGGAGCTGTTCACCAGCTTCAACAACATCATCTTCAAGTTCCTGTTCCCCCTCGTCGGCGGCCTCGGCCTGTGGTTCGTCTTCTTCCAGACCCTCATCGACAGCGCGGATCCGGAGTACGACGGCACGGGGGAGAGCATCTTCGGGCTCGGCATCGTGCTGGTCCTCGGCCTCGGCCTGATCCTGCTGGGCGCGGTGCTGATGTTCGTCTGGCGCGCGAAGGCACCCGCCTTCTTCCGCGGCGAGACCCTCCGTCGCGACACCCCCACGCTGATCATCGAGGAGTAGTCGGTCCGCGAGTGCCGGAGTGCGCCGCTGTTGAACCGCAGCCGCTCAGAGATCGCGTTCTTGCGTGGTGGCGGTTCACGGGCGCTCATCGAGCCGGGCGAGAGTCGCTCGGACGAGCCCGATCACCGCAGCCGGCGTCTCGGCGATCTGCCGCGGCGTGAAGCGGAGCACGGTCCAGCCGGCCGCGACGAGGGCGTTCTGGCGCCGGTGGTCGGCATCGTGCTGCTCCGGGCTGCTGTGGAAGGCGCGGCCGTCGACCTCGACGACGAGCGCCGCGCGGTCGAACCGGACGTCCGGATGGATGAGCACGCCGCCGACGCGCACCGGGCTGTTCGCCGTCCATCCGGCGAGGTTGGCCGAGCGAAACAGGCGGTGCAGCGCGCGTTCCGGGTGTGACCACGGATTCTCCGCGACGTCGGCGCAGCTGCGCCTGGCACGCGGTTGGCCGGGCCGGTAGGCGCCGGCGGCGAGCGTGCCGTGAGCTCGCACTGCGAGAGCCCGCGGCGCAGGGCGGCGTCCAGCAGGTCGGGCGCCCCGCTCCTGGCCAATCGCAGGCAGGTCGCCGCGACGGTGGTCGGCGAAATCCGGCGATGGTCGGCGATCTCGACGAGGATCGAGTTCGATCGAATGATCCGGTACCCGGGCCGGTCCGTACATGCGCCGCTCGACTGGCACGACGATCTCGATTCGACCGGGCTCTCGAGATGTCAGCTTCCACCACCAGGCCGCAGCGAAGCCGGTGACGACGGAGTCCTCGCCCGCCCACAGCCAGCCGGCGCGGATCCGCCGTTCGGGATCGGCAGCATCGGCGTCGACCGCATAGACCCGCGGCAGCACACGATCCAGCGACCCCGCGCGACGAGACTGTCGATCGTCGAGTCGTTCACCCCGGCCGCGAGCGCCTGGTCTCGTCGGATGACGCGGTGCTGTAGCTGCAGCGACGGAGTGAACCCGTCCAGACCCGCGTGCAGCGGCGAGGCTTGCCGCGTCCACGGGAAGGAGTGCATCCCAACGGCAGGGCGGCGTGCGCTCGGGGTCGCGACGTGCTGTGGATGCGGGGCGCCGAGGGGACCGATCGGTGTCGCCCGGTGCAGCGTCGCTGGTGAACCCTGCGTCGCCCAGGATCCGGCGGGATCCTGAGCGACGGCGGTTCAGTGAACCGGATGATCCGCCGCGACCCCGCCGGTGAGCACGCGCCGCGCAGCGCTGAACGCGGATCAGTCCAGCGAGACGCCGACGAGGACGGGCTCGGGGTGCAGGGTGACGCCGAAGGCGGCGCGGACGCCGTCGCGGATCTCGCGGGCCAGGGCGATGAGGTCGGCGGTGGTGCCGCCGCGGTTGGTCAGCGCGAGGGTGTGCTTGCTGGACAGGGCGACGCGGCCGCCGGGGCCGGGGTGGCCCTTGGCGAAGCCGGCGCGCTCGATCAGCCACGCCGCGGAGAGCTTGACGAAGCCGTCCCCGGAGTCGGGGGCGGGGTAGCTCGGGTAGCGCACGTCGGCGCCGAGGCGGGCGCGGATCCGCGCATCGACCGCGGCCGCCTCCGCCGCCGGCAGGATCGGGTTGGTGAAGAACGAGCCGACGCTGTAGGTGTCGGGGTCGTCGGGATCCAGCACCATGCCCTTGCGGCGCCGCAGGCCGAGCACGGCCCGCCGGACGTCCGCCGCCGGGACGGCCTCGCCGACCCCGACCCCCAGCGCCCGCGCCAGTTCCGCGTATCGCACGGTGACCGGCCGGCGGCTGAGCCGCAGCGTCACGGCGGTCACCACGGCCCGGTCCGTGCCTCGCAGCATCGAGGACCGGTAGCCGAGCTCGAGGTCGGCCGCCGCGAGCGTGCGCGGCGAGCCGGCCACCCGGTCGTAGGCGTCCACCGACACCAGCATCTCGGCGAGCTCCGTGCCGTACGCCCCGACGTTCTGCACCGGCGTCGCGCCGGTGGATCCCGGGATCCCGGACAGCGGCGCCACCTCGGACCAGCCGTCGGCGACGAGCCGCTCGACCACTTCGTCCCAGTTCTCGCCGGCGCCGATCGTGACGAGCGCGGAGTCCGCGCCGCTGTCGAGGCCGGTTTCGGTATCGACGCGAATGCCGGCATCGGCGGCATGGCCAGCGGGGGCACGACCGTCCGGCACGACCTCGAGACCGGGCACGGCGATCCGCAGCACCGGCGTGGCGACGCCGGCGTCGGCGATCACCAGGTTCGAGCCGCCGCCGAGCACGAGGATGCCGGTGCCGGCCCGGTCGGCCTCGCCGACGGCGTCGGCGACCTCCGCCGGCGTCACGGCGGTGGCCAGCGCCGGCGCGGGTCCGCCCAGCCGCAGCGTGGTCAGCTCCGAGAGGAGCGCGGGGCCTGGCACCCGGCCAGGGTAGTGACGCCTGGCCGCGGTCCCGGACCCACCGCGCCGCCCGGGAGCGGGCGGGGCGACCGTCGCCGGGCACAAGGTCTCGTGTTGATCGCGATCTCCCCTCGCCGGCGGGCGCGCTCAGGAACGGGGCCTACGGTGGACGTCGGACCTCGACCGAAGGGAGCCGAGCGTTGCCTTTCTCGCCCACGAGATCTCCTCGAACACCTCGCCGGGGAGTCGTCGCACGGGTGCTGGCCCTCGTCGTCCTGGTCGCGTTGATCGCGTCCGGCTGCGCGTCCGGCGCGCAGGAGGAGGTCGTCACCGTCACGTCGACCGCCGGCCCGGCCGTCACGGCCCCGGGGCTGAGCGATTCCAGCGCGCCGACGTCGGAATCCAGCTCCCTGGCCAGCACGGTGCGGGTGAGCGCGAAGCCCAAGTTCGGCAGCACCGACGTCGAGCCCAGCACCCCGGTGACGGTGACGGTGTTCTCCGCCGACATCAAGGACCTGTCGGTCACGGCGGACGACGGCATCCTGGTCACCGGCACCATCTCCGAGGACAAGTCGACCTGGACCCTCACCCAGCGCCTGAAGTACAACACCACCTACACGTTCACCGGCACCGCCGTCTCCGAATCGGGCGAGGAGTCACCGATCAGCGGCACGCTGGCCACGATCAAGCCTGAGAAGACCGTCCGGGCGTCGTTCCAGATCCCGAGCGGCACCACCGTCGGCGTCGCCGCGCCGGTGATCATCACCTTCGCCGAGGCGATCCAGGACAAGGCCGCCGCACAGGCGACGTTCAAGCTCACCACCGACAAGGGCGACATCCCCGGGTCGTGGGGCTGGCTGCAGGACGAGGACATCCAGGGCACCGGCGTCAAGCAGTCGATCGTGCACTTCCGGCCGGCCGCGTACTGGCCGGGGTACACGAACGTGCACGCCGAGGCGAACCTCTACGGCGTCAGCTACGGGAGCGGGGCGTGGGGCGAGGAGGACATCGTCACGGACTTCTCGATCGGCCGATCGCAGATCGTCAAGGCGGACGTGAACACCTTCCGGCTCGTGGTGCTCATCGACGACAAGATCGTCCGGAACTACGCCGTGTCCTACGGCAAGGAGTCCGTGCCCGGTCGGGCGACGGTCAGCGGGATCCACGTGGTGACGGAGAAGTTCCCGGAGTTCACCATGTGCAACCCGCAGTTCGACTACTGCAACCTGGTCGAGAAGTGGGCCGTCCGGATCAACAACAACGGCGAGTTCATCCACGAGAACCCTCAGACGGTGCCCTATCTGGGCAAGGCCAACGTGTCCCACGGCTGCGTCAACATGGGTCCGGGGGACGCCGAGGACTTCTACAACCTGACGATCTACGGTGATCCCGTCGAGGTCACCAACACCGGCACGCCGATGACCGAGGCCGACTACATCTACGACTGGATCTACAGCTGGGAGGACTGGGTGAAACTGTCCGCGCTGTAGCGCCGGGACCGGGCGGGTCCCGGCTTCCCGCCGCGCCCGGCGGTCGCACGAAGAGTTCCAGCACCGGATCAGCTGAGGAGCCCTGACGTCATCCATGCACGCGTTCGGTGCGGACCAGATCCGCCGTCTAGCGGCGATCTCCCTGCACACGTCCCCGCTGGCGCAGCCCGGCACCGGCGACGCGGGCGGCATGAACGTCTACGTCGACCAGACCTCCCGCCGGCTAGCGGCGCGCGGGATCCAGGTCGAGATCTTCACCAGGGCGACGTCCTCCGACCAGCCGCCGGCCGCCGAGCTGGTGCCGGGGGTGACGGTGCGGCACATCATCGCCGGGCCGTTCGAGGGCATGGACAAGGAGGATCTGCCCGGCCAGCTCTGCTCCTTCGCGGCCGGGGTGCTCCGCGCGGAGGCCAGGCGGGAGCGCGGCTTCTACGACGTCATCCACTCGCACTACTGGCTCTCCGGCCAGGTCGGTTACCTGGCCAAGGATCGCTGGGGCGTGCCGCTGGTGCACTCCGCGCACACCCTGGCCAGGGTGAAGAACGCGGCGATGGCGCAGGACGACGAGCCCGAGCCGCGCGGCCGGCTGATCGGCGAGGACCAGGTGGTGGCCGAGGCCGACCGGCTGGTCGCGAACACCGGCACCGAGGCCGGCCAGCTGGTCGAGCTGTACGGCGCCGACCCGACGCGCATCGACGTGGTGCCGCCGGGGGTGGACACGGACGTCTTCTCGCCGGGCGGGCCGGACGCCAGGGCCGCCGCCCGCGCCGCCCTCGGCCTGCCCGATGCGGAGCGCGTCATCGTCTTCGCCGGCCGCATCCAGCCGCTCAAGGGCCCCGACGTGGTCATCGACGCCCTGCGGCTGCTGGTCGACCGGCACCCGGACGTCGCGTGGCGGGCCGTGATCGTCGGCGGCGAGTCAGGGACCGGCCGGCACCGCGACCACTGGCTGGCGGACCTGGCGGAGCAGCGCGGCGTCGCCGACCGGGTGGACATGCGCCCGCCGGTGCCCGCGGCGGAGCTCGCGCAGGTCTACCGGGCCGCCGACGTCGTCGCGGTGCCCAGCTACAACGAGTCGTTCGGGCTGGTCGCCCTGGAGGCGCAGGCGTCCGGGACCCCGGTCGTCGCGGCGGCCGTCGGCGGGCTGACCGTCGCCGTGGACGACGGAGTGACGGGACAGCTGGTCGACGGGCACGACCCTGCCGACTGGGCCGAGCGACTCGCCGAGGTCGTGCTCGATCCGGACCGCAGGGCCCGGATGGCCGAGGCGGCGCCGCGGCAGGCCGCCCGGTTCTCGTGGGAGGTGACCGTGGACGGGTTGCTGGACTGCTACGCGAGGGCCCGCGCGGGCGCCGCCGCGGCGGAGTACCTGGAGGCGCCGGATCGGCCCGCCGCCGAGCTGGCCGGCCGGTGACGCGCGCCGCGCGGGCGGCCCGGTGACCGCCGACGAGCTCGAGCGGGTGCTGGCCGAGCTGGGCGTGGACGCCTCGCGCGAGGGCGAGGACGCCTTCCTGGTGACGCTGCCGGGTGAGCGCCGGCACCGCACGATGGTCTGGCTGGTCCTCGGCGATCATCACCTGCTCGTGGAGTCGTTCGTCTGCCGCGCGCCGGACGAGAACGCCGTGGAGGTCTACCGGTACCTGCTGCAGCGCAACGCCCGGCTGCGCACGGTCGGCTACGCCCTGGACGGTGTCGGCGACATCCACCTCGTGGGCCGGATCGCCCGCGCGTCGCTGCGGGCGGAGGAGATCGACACGGTGCTCGGCGTCGTGCTGGAGGCCGCGGACGTCGACTTCAACGCGATCCTCGAACGCGGGTTCGCCGGAGCGATCCGGCGGGAATGGGCGTGGCGCATCTCGCGCGGGGAATCAGTCCGAAATCTGATCGCATTCCGTCATCTCATCGAGCAGACCACCGCCTGATCAGCGACGAATCACCCGTGTCATCACTCGTCCAGGGGAAGAGGAGGGCCACGCATAGTGACTATCCTTGAATCCGCACGGCAGTGTGGCTCCGGGTATCGTCTGCGACGGCGGAAAGAACGTCCCGGACGGCAGGAGCAACCTCTGGGGGAGTGCCCGTGAGCGGGCGTCATCGCTTCACGCATGTCGTGATGACGGCTGCCCAGCGGTCCGCCCGGCGCGGTCGGCACCGCCTGCTGCTGGCGATCACCGGTGCGCCCGTCGGTCCGCTCCGGGACGTCGAGAAACACCGCGGCCCAAGCCCTTTCGCGCGCACGCTGCTGGCCGGCCTGGCGCTGGCGCTGGTCCTCACGGGGGCCACCGCCGTTCTCGGCCCGGTCACGCCGACGGCCAGCGCCGCGGTCCTGCCGATCTGCCTGCCCGGCCAGGAGGCGACCACCGAGGCGGGTGCCGGCACCCCTGCCCCGCTCGGCACCCTCGAGGGGCTACCGGCCGACGCCGCTGACGGCGGGGTCTACGCCTCGGTGCCACTCGACGCCGAACAGGTCGAGATGGCGGCAACGATCGTCGCCGTCGGTAAGCAGATGGGCATCAGCCGCCGCGGCATCGAGATCGGCATCGCGGTCGCCACCCAGCAGTCCTCGCTGCGCCCGGACGCCGTCAACGGCGACTGGCTCGGCCTGTTCCAGCAGAACCCGGTCACCTACACCCAGTACCGGCGCACCGAGCCCGGCGGCGCCGCCTGGATGTTCTACGACCAGCTGCTCAAGCAGGTCCCCGACTACGACACGGACCCCAGGCCCAACTACGCCATCGGCGACGTGGTCCAGAAGACGACCACCGGCGAACGGTTCGCCGAGTACGACGCGATGGCGACGGCGCTCGCCGACCAGCTCGTCGACGCCGTCCAGCTGAAGCAGGACGACGCCACCTGCGCGCCGGCACCCGCCGTGCAGGCGACCACGGGATCCGCCTTCGACCCGGGCAACATCATCACGGACGCCGTGTTCTACAACGTCGCGTCCATGTCGGTGGAGCAGGTCCGCGCGTTCCTGCGCGCCGAGGGCGAGGGCTGCACCGGCGACTGGTGCCTGAAGAACCTCCGGCTCACGACGCCGAACCAGCCGGCGGATCAGTACTGCGCGGCCTACCAGGGCGGCACGAACGAGGACGCCGCCACCGTCATCGTGAAGTTCTCCACCGCCTGCGGCATCAACCCGCAGGTCATGCTGACCACCCTGCAGAAGGAGTCGGGGCTGCTCGGCAAGAACGGCGTGACCCAGGCGAGCTACAACGCCGCGTGGGGCTGGCACTGCCCGGACACCGGCCCCGGCGGCTCGGCGAACTGCGATCCGCGGTACGCCGGGTTCTTCAACCAGGGCTACGGCATGGCCAAGCAGTGGAGCCGGTACCGGGTCGACCCGCAGAAGTACAACTACCAGGCGGGCGAGACGGTCGACATCCTCTGGAACGTCGTCGAGTCGGGCTGCGGGTCGGCGCCGGTGACGATCCAGAACACGGCGACCGCATCCCTGTACAACTACACGCCCTACCAGCCGAACGCCGCGGCGCTGGCCGCGTACCCGGGAACGGGCGACAGCTGTTCGGCCTACGGCAACCGCAACTTCTTCTACCTGTTCCGCAAGTACTTCGGCGCCACCGGCGGCGGCGCATCCACCAGCGCGTCGCCGGCCGTGCTCGCCACCGGCACGGAGCTGACCATCCCGGCCGGCCCGTACGTGTCCGCGGCGCTCGCCGGCCAGAAGATCACCGCGCCGAATCCCGCCGTCGCGGCCGGGCTCGCCGCGGGCTTCTCCTCGCTCGGCCTGCCCTACGTGTGGGGCGGCGGCGGGTCGGGCGCCGGGCCCAACAACGGCTGCGTGCGCGGCGGCGGCAGCTTCAACAGCTGCGGCACCACCGTCGGCTTCGACTGCTCGGGCCTGACGGCGTTCGTGCTCGGCAAGGCGGGCTTCCAGATCCCCGGCAACTCGTCATCGCAGCGCGCGGCCGGGGTCAGCGTCAGCTGGGCGGAGGCGCTGCCGGGTGACATCGTCGGGTTCCCCGGGCACGTCGCCGTGTACCTCGGCACCTTCGGCGGCCGCCCGTACATCCTCGAGGCGTCGTGGGTCGGCACGCCGATCCACATCGTGCCGCTGACCCGCACCGACGTCGACGATCGGCTGCACCGCTACTGGACCGGCACCGCGGTGCGCGCGCCGGGCACGGCCGACTTCTCCACGCTCGTCGGGATGGCCCGGCTGAACGCCCCGTCGCCGAGCGGGATGCTGAACCAGCGCTCCTCGAGCGCGCCGGTCCGGTCTGGCGCTGCCGCCACCGCCGGGCGCCGGACCCAGCCGGGGCCGATGATCGCGCCGCGGCCGTGGCCGGCCCCCGTGACCTCAGCGCCGGTGACCCCGCCGCCCGTCGTCCCGCCGCCGGCCGCGGTCCCGCCGCCGGTGTTCCAGCCCGAGCCGGTTCCGCCGGCGCCCGCTCCCGAGCCGCCGGCCACCAGCCCGCCGCCCATCCCGCCGACCAGCGCCGCCGCGGAACCGACCGCGCCGTCGACAAGCGCGCCGTCGACCAGCGCGCCCTGCCGGCGACAAGCGCGCCGGCGACGGAACCGGCGGAATCGACGGCCGCATCCTCGCCCTCGTCGGGGCCCTCGTCGAGCTCCTCGGCGGATCCCTCGCCCGCGCCGTCGTCGACCCCGCCGGCGACCGCGAGTTCCATCCCGCCCACAGCGGCCCCGAGCGGCCCCGCCACGGCGACCGTGACACCGACGCCGGGTGCACCGGTGACGGGCACGGCGACCGCGACCGACACCGCGTCGAGCACCGGAACCTCGCCGGCGCCCACCGATCCCGCGGTGGTGCCGACCGCCGCGCCAACCGATCCCGCCGCGGTTCCCGCCGAGACCGCGGTCGCCACCGAGACGGCCCCGACCCCGACCACGACGACGACCGAACCGGTGACACCGGTCGCCGACCCGACCGCGACCACCGACCCGGCGCTCGTCGTCACCGATCCCGCCGCGCCCACGGATCCCGTCGATCCCGACGACCCGAACCACCAGCCCCCCGCGACCCCGCCGGTGCGCACCACCAGCACCACGACGGGCCGCCGGCCCGAGGCCGATCCCGAGGACTGAACCGACTGGTCCGGTCGCGCCGATGGCCGGCGCGCGCCGACCGCGTTGCCGAATCGTGACCCTTGCCGTGCATCCGCGCCCGGCGCCGCCTCCGTCCGATCAGCACAGGCGGCCGCGACGCGATGGCCGCCGGCAGCCGTCATCACGACCTCGGAGGATCACCATGGGCTCATCGACAGGCGCAGCACCGCAGCTCGATCCCTCCGGCCGCACCGATCGCCGCGGCCGCAGCGCGCCCCGGACGGGGAGGCCGCGTCCGCTTCGCCGATCGGGCTGGCAGATTCTCGGCGCCGCGGTGGTGGCCGCAGCCCTCGCCACCACCGTCGCGGCGTGCACGTCGGCCGGCTCCAGCTCCTCCGGCGGCGATCCCGAGCAGGCCGTGGCGATGGCCAGCGCGGCGCCGGCCCTGCCGGAGTCGGGCGCCGTCGGCGAGCGGGACGCGGCCGCCGAGTCGGCCGGCGCCAACTCCGATGGCGCGCCGGACCCGGCCGCCGGGGGCGACCCCGCCGCGGCCCAGGCGCCGCTGACCACGCTGTCCGACGGCCGTCAGGTGATCCGGACGGCGGCGCTGTCCGTGGAGCTCTCCGTGCCGCCCGCGGAGCAGCCGGCCGGCACCTCCGCGAGCGACCAGCGCGACGCCGACGGCGACGCGCGCCGGGCCGCCGTCAACCAGGCGACGTCGACCGTCCGGGGCATCGCGACCTCGGTCGGCGGCTTCGTCGCGGGGGCCGAGGGCTCGGGCTCGAGCATGACGGTCACCCTGCGCGTGCCGGCCGAACAGTACGACTCCGTGCTCGACCGGGTGTCGGCGCTGGGCGAGGTCACGGCGCGGACGGAGAGCTCGCAGGACGTGACGACCGAGATCGTGGACGTGAACAGCCGGGTCGAGACGATGACCGCGAGCGTGGCCCGGGTGCGGGCGCTGCTCGCCGGCGCCACCGAGATCGCCGACGTGATAGCCATCGAGGGCGAGCTGGCGGCCAGGGAGGCGAACCTCGAGTCGCTGTTGCAGCAGCAGGCCGCGCTCAGCGGGCAGGTCGCGCTGTCCACGGTGACCGTCAACCTGACGGCCGTCACCTCCGGTCCGGGCGCCGCGACGGAGGAGCCGCAGGACGGCTTCCTGGCCGGCCTGGCCGCGGGCTGGTCGGCGCTGCTCGACTTCTTCGCCTGGTTCGGCGCGGCGATCGGCGCGCTGCTGCCGTTCCTGCCGATCTTCCTGGCCGCCGCCGCGCTCGTCTGGTGGCTCGTTCGGCGTGCCCGCCGGAACGCCAGGGCAGCCCGGGCCGTCGGCCCGTCGGGCGCCGCGCCGGTGCCGGCGGCCGGGCACGATCGGGGCGATGCTGCGGTCGTCACGGCGGAGATCGATCCGGTCACGGGCGAGCGCCGGGACCGCGCCCCGGTCGGCTGATCGGCCCGTCCGCACGGTCCCCGGAGCCCGCGGCCCGGGTCGCGCCCTCAGCGGGTGACGCGGCCCGGGCTGCGGCACACTGTCGCCCATGACCTCCACGCTGATCCTGCTGCGCCACGGCGAGAGCACCTGGAACTCGCTGAACCTGTTCACCGGCTGGGTGGACGTCCCGCTGTCGGAAAAGGGCACCGCCGAGGCCACGCGGGGCGGCCAGCTGCTCAAGGACGCCGGCCTGTTGCCGGACGTCCTGCACACATCCGTTCTGCGGCGGGCGATCTCGACCGCCAATCTCGCGCTGGACGTCGCGGACCGGCACTGGATCCCGGTGCGCAGGACGTGGCGGCTCAACGAGCGGCACTACGGCGACCTGCAGGGCAAGGACAAGAAGCAGACCCTGCAGACCTACGGCGAGGACCAGTTCATGCTCTGGCGCCGGTCCTACGACACGCCGCCGCCGCCGATCGGCGACACCAACGAGTACTCGCAGGCCGGCGACCCCCGCTACGCGGATCTCGGTGACGATGCACCCAAGACCGAGTGCCTGGCCGACGTCGTGGTCCGGATGGAGCCCTACATGCGCGGGCCGATCTTCGACGACCTGCGCGACGGCAAGACGGTGATCGTCGCCGCACACGGCAACTCCCTGCGCGCCGTGGTCAAGCTGCTCGACGGGATCAGCGACGAGGGCATCGCCAAGGTGAACCTGCCGACCGGCATCCCGCTGCGCTACGAGCTCGACGACGACATGCAGCCGATCACCGCCGGCGGCGAGTACCTGGATCCCGACGCCGCGGCCGCGGCGATCACCGCCGTGGCGAACCAGGGGCGCTGACCCGGCAACCGACGCCGGGCCGGCCGCAGCGCGCGGCCCCGCAGAAACACCCTGCCGCCGGGTGACCGGCGGGTGAAACCTCGGTGAACGATGCGCCCGGCCGGGTGCTTCACCTGCGCGGCGGCGGCGCGCGCGCCGGGAGCGGCGGCGGACCGACCTACCATGCACGGTGTGTCGGGCATCGGCTATGCGCTGGTCGCGGTGGGCGGCGTGGCGGTCGGCTGGCTCGTCTGCCTGCTCGTGCTGCGCCGTCCGACGCGCGGCGCGGAGAAGCGCGCGTCGCCCGCCGGTTCCCTCGACGCCGAGGTCATCCGCCGGTCGACCACCGGCTACCTGGTGATCGACCGGACCGGCCGGCCGCTGCTGGCCAATCCGCGAGCGGGCGAGCTCGGCATGATCCGCTCGGGCATCGTCGACCCGAGGATCGTCTCCGCGGCGTCCCGCGCACAGGTCTCGAACGAGCCCGTCGATGTCGAGTTCCGGCCGGCGCCGGTCATCACCGCGCTCGACGCCGATCCCAACGCGCCCGCCGTGCACGCAGTCGTGCGCGCCATCGAGGGTGGCCGGATCTTCGTCTCCGGTCACGACGAGTCCGCCGCGCAGCGGCTGGAGGCCGCCCGCCGGGACTTCGTGGCCAACGTCTCGCACGAGCTGAAGACCCCGGTGAGCGCGATGGGCCTGCTCGCGGAGGCCACGGTCGACGCGGCCGACGACCCCGCCGCGGTCCACCGGTTCGCCGGCAAGCTGCAGGCCGAGGCGCAGCGGCTGGGATCGCTGGTGAACGAGCTGATCGCGCTGTCCCGGCTGCAGGGCGCCGATCCGCTGCCGGACATGGCCGTGGTCGAGGTCGACGCGGTCATCGACGCGACGGTCGCGCGCACCGCCACCGCGGCCGAGAACGCCGGCATCACCATCACCCAGGACGGGCCCAGCGGGCTCCTGGTGAAGGGCGATCGTGCGCTGCTGGTGACCGCCCTGACCAACCTGGTGGACAACGCCATCAACTACTCGCCGAACGGCACCCAGGTCTCGCTCACCCGCACCGAGCGGGACGGCACCGTGCAGATCGCCGTCACCGATCGCGGCGTCGGCATCCCCGTGGAGCACCAGGAGCGCGTGTTCGAGCGGTTCTTCCGCGTCGATCCCGCGCGCTCCAGGGCGACGGGCGGCACCGGGCTGGGCCTGGCCATCGTCAAGCACGTCGCGTCGATCCACGGCGGATCCGCCGGGCTGTGGAGCCGGCCGGGCACCGGGTCGACCTTCACCCTGCGGCTGCCGGCACTGGACGCGCCGGCCAGCGCCGATCCTGCGCTCCCGGCCATCCCGACTGGGGTCCGAGCCGTGCCGTCCGAACCGGCCGCCGGGCCCGCCGCACGACCCCCCCGGCCCGGGCAGCTCGCCCACCACCGAACCGGCACATCGAGGAGCCCCGTGACCAAGGTCTTGATCGTCGAGGACGAGGAGTCGATGGCCGACCCGCTGTCCTTCCTGCTGCGCAAGGAGGGCTTCAGCACCGAGATCGTCGGCAACGGCCCGGACGCGCTGGTCGAGTACGACCGGAACGGCGCCGACATCGTGTTGCTCGACGTGATGCTGCCCGGCATGAGCGGCACCGAGGTGTGCCGTCAGTTGCGCGCGCGCGGCCCGGTCCCGGTGATCATGGTCACCGCGCGGGACAGCGAGATCGACAAGGTGGTCGGCCTGGAACTGGGCGCCGACGACTACATCACGAAGCCGTACTCGACCCGGGAGCTGGTGGCCAGGATCCGCGCGGTGCTGCGCCGCGGCTCGGAGCTGGACGAGCCGGAATCCCCGATCCTGCAGGCCGGCCCGGTCCGGATGGACGTCGACCGGCACGTGGTGCACGTCGGCGGGAATCAGGTCTCGTTGCCGCTCAAGGAGTTCGACCTGCTCGAGTATCTGATCCGCAACTCCGGACGCGTTCTCACCCGCGGGCAGCTGATCGATCGCATCTGGGGGTCCGACTACGTCGGCGACACCAAGACACTGGACGTCCACGTGAAGCGGCTGCGGGCCAAGATCGAGCCCGACCCGTCCGACCCCCGCTACCTGATCACCGTGCGCGGGCTGGGGTACAAACTGGAGGCCTGATCGCGGGCGTGCCGCGGTCCGGTGGCGCGGAGGGCGGGAGCATGGCGGACGAGCCGGCGGGTACCCCCGAACCGTCGGTTCAGCACGCGGTGGTCGTCCCGCCGATCCCGGTCGGCATGTCCACCGCCTGCGTGTATCCCGAGCCGACCGCGGCCGGCTTCTCGCTCGCCGCCGACCTCGGCTACGACGGCGTCGAGATCATGGTGCAGACCGACCCGCTGAGCCAGAGCGCCGACCAGCTCGCCGAGCTGTCGGACCGCTACGAGATCCCGGTGCTGTCGGTGCATTCGCCCTGCCTGCTCGTGACGGCCAGGGTCTGGTCGACGGACGCGCTGGTCAAGCTCGCGCGGTCGGTGGACATGGCCGAGCAGCTGGGCGCGGGCACGGTCGTGGTGCACCCGCCCTTTCTGTGGCAACGCGCGGCGGCCGCGACTTTCACGGAATCTGTCGCGGAATTGCAGGAGCGCACCGATGTCCGCATCGCCGTCGAGAACATGTTCCCGGTCAAGGTCCGGGGCTCTCTGGTGAACACGTATCGGCCCCATTGGAATCCCGTCCCGGCCGGGCACCGCTGGTTCACCCTCGATCTGTCCCACACCGCGACGTCCAACCTCGACGCGATGGAGCTGGCCGACCAGATGGGATCGCGTCTGGGGCACCTGCATCTGGGCGACGGGTCGGGGTCGGCGCGGGACGAGCACCTGGTGCCCGGGCGCGGCAACCAGCCCTGCTCCGAGATGCTGGAACGCCTGTCCCGCAACGGATTCGCAGGATCGGTGGTGGTGGAGATCAGCACCAGGAATGCGACCGTCCAGGAGCGCGAGACGGACCTGGCCGAGGCGTTGTCGTTCGCTCGGCTGCACCTGGCGGTCGCAAACCGGTCATGAGCCGTTCGAATATTTGCCCAGCTAAAATGCAGTGTGCCTCGTCCGTTGCGGTCCGGGAAGCGCTAGTGTGTGCACTATCTCGGACGGACCGATGTCGCGGCCGATTCGGTGCCCTGCAAGCCGTCGATCCCGGCGCCGCTCCTGGCGTCGCCCGACGGCCGCAGCGGCCCCGGCCGGCAGATCGATGACGTGGCATGGGGTCGTCGGGGCTCGAACGTCGTCGTCACTCTCCTCGGAAAGGTCGCAACAAGCCATGGCGCAGCAGACAACGGTTACCCTGACCGACGACATCGACGGTGGGAAGGCCGCGGAAACCGTTTCCTTCGGCCTCGACGGCAAGGTCTACGAAATCGACCTCAGCAAGAAGAACGCGGCCGCATTGCGCAAGGCGCTCGCCGACTTCACCGCAGCGGGCCGCCGGGTGCGCCCGTCCCGTGCGGCGGCCAAGGCGCCGCGGCCGTCGTCGGCCACCTCGGTTGACGCCAAGTCGATTCGCGAATGGGCCGTCGCCCAGGGCATCTCGGTGTCCGCGCGCGGCCGCGTGCCGGCCGACGTCGTCGAGCGCTACACCGCCTCGCTGGGCTGAGCCCACCGTCCCATCGCGATCCCGGTAGCCGGAGCGGACGCGCGTTAGTCTGCACCGGCCACCGGGGTCGCGCCCTTTCGCGCCAGGCCGGTCCGGCGATGCAGACGCGAGGAGCACCGTGGAGTCCGGTCAGCAGCCTTCGGCAGTTCAGCCCATCCCGCACACCGGGGCGCCGCGCCCGCGCGACGACGCCGCCGAGCCGTGGTGGAAGCAGGCCGTCGTCTATCAGATCTACCCGCGCAGCTTCGCCGATTCCGACGGCGACGGCATCGGCGACCTGCGCGGCATCATCGACCGGCTCGACTACCTGGCCGCGCTCGGCGTCGACGTCGTCTGGCTGTCCCCGGCGTACCCGTCGCCGCAGGACGACAACGGCTACGACATCAGCGACTACCAGGACATCGACCCGACTTTCGGCACGCTGGCGGACCTCGACGAGCTGCTGGCCGGCCTGCACGACCGCGGCATCCGGCTGGTGATGGACCTCGTCGTCAACCACACGTCGGACGAGCACCCGTGGTTCGTCGAGTCCAGGTCCGGCCCGGACAGCCCGAAGCGCGACTGGTACTGGTGGCGGTCGGCCAGGGACGGCATGGAGCCCGGCGCGCCCGGCGCCGAGCCGACCAATTGGACGTCCTTCTTCAGCGGTTCGACCTGGCAATTCGATCCCGCCTCGGCGGAGTATTACCTGCACCTGTTCTCGATCAAACAGCCCGACCTGAATTGGGAGAACCCGGACGTCCGGCGGGCCGTGTACGAGATGATGCGGTGGTGGCTCGACCGCGGTGTCGACGGCTTCCGCATGGACGTCATCAACATGATTTCCAAGGAGAGGTCGCTGCCCGATGGCCCGGCGCTGGGCGGCGGCCTGCTGGGCGACGGGTCGGCGCATTTTCTCTGCGGGCCGCGCATTCACGAGTTCCTGCAGGAGATGCACCGCGAGGTCTTCGCCGATCGCCCGGCGGCGATGCTGACCGTCGGCGAGATGCCCGGCGTCACCATCGACGACGCGGCGAGGTTCACCGATCCGGCGAACGCCGAGGTCGACATGGTGTTCCAGTTCGAGCACGTACAGCTCGATTCCGGCCCGCTCGGCAAGTGGGACATCCGCCCGCTCCGGCTGGTCGATCTGAAGGGCAGCCTCGGCCGCTGGCAGGCCGGTCTCGCGGAGTCCGGATGGAACAGCCTCTACTGGGACAATCACGACCAACCGCGCGCGGTGTCCCGCTTCGGCGACGACGGGGAATTCCGCGTGCAGTCGGCCAAGCTGCTCGCGACGATCCTGCACCTGCACCGCGGGACGCCGTACGTCTACCAGGGCGAGGAATTGGGCATGACGAACGTGCCGTTCGCCCTGCCGGGGGATTTCCGCGACATCGAGTCCGTCAACCACTATGCCGCGGCGACGGCCGCCGGCGAGGATCCCGAGACGGTGCTCGCGGCGCTCCGGGTGCGGAGCCGGGACAACGCCAGGACGCCCATGCAGTGGGACGACGGTGCACACGCCGGATTCACCTCCGGCGAACCGTGGATTGCGGTCAATCCGAATTACCCCGAGATCAACGCGGCCCGGCAGGTCGACGACCCGGATTCCGTCTTCGCGCACTATCGGGCGGTCATCGATCTCCGGCATTCGGATCCGGTGGTCGCCTTCGGCGATTTCACCATGCTGCTGGCCGAGGACCCCACGGTCTACGCATTCACCCGCAGCCATCGCGGGAGCACCCTGCTCGTGGTGGGCAACTTCTCCGCGGCGGCGGCCAGGGCGGCGGTGCCGGACGAGGCCGGCTGGGCCGCGGCGGAGCTGGTGCTGGGGAACTATCCCGACCCGGGCGGCGCTCCGTCGGGCGCCGGGCGGATCGAGCTGCGTGCCTGGGAGGCCCGGATCTACCGGCGTTCGAGCTGATCGCGCCCCCGTACCATTCCTCCGGTGAGCCTGCGCCTCTACGACACCGCGACCCGCAGTGTGCGGCCGTTCGAACCCCTTCGGCCGGGTGTGGTCTCGCTCTACAACTGCGGCGCCACCGTGCAGTGGACCCCGCACATCGGCCACCTCCGGGGCGCCGGCGTGGTGTACGACGTGCTGCGGCGGTGGTTGGAGTACAGCGGGTTCGAGGTCCGGCACGTGCGCAACGTGACCGACATCGACGACAAGATCCTGGTCAAGGCCGCCGAGGCGGGCCGCCCGTGGTGGGAATGGGCCACCACCCACGAGCGGAGCTTCGCCGATGCCTATGACGTCCTCGGCTGCCTGCGGCCGTCGATCGAACCGCGGGCCACCGGACACATCCCGCAGATCGTCGAGATGATCGGCGAGCTGGTCGAGTCCGGCCACGCCTACGCCGCCGCGGGCGACGTGTACTTCGCCGTGCGCACACAGGCCGACTACGGGTTCCTGTCCGGCCAGCGGATCGACGACATGGTGCAGGGCGAGACGGAGGCCGTCGGCAAGCGCGACCCTGCCGACTTCACCATGTGGAAGGCCGCCAAGCCCGGCGAACCGTCGTGGCCGTCGCCGTGGGGACCTGGCCGCCCCGGCTGGCACATCGAGTGCTCGGCGATGGCCCGCACCTACCTCGGCGCGGAGTTCGACATCCACGGCGGCGGGCTGGATCTCATCTTCCCGCACCACGAGAACGAGGCCGCCCAGTCGCACGGCGTGGGCGACGGCTTCGCCCGCTACTGGATCCACTCGCACTGGGTGACGATGGCCGGCGAGAAGATGTCGAAGTCGCTCGGCAACATCCTGTCGGTGCCGGCGATCACCGCCCACACGCGGCCGATCGCGTTGCGCTACTACCTGATCAGCGTCCACTACCGGTCCTCGATCGAGTACTCGGCGGAGGCGCTGGAGGACGCGGCGAAGGCGTTCGACCGGATCGAGTCCTTCCTGCACCGCGCGGCCGAGCGGGTGGGCGACGTCGAGATCGTCGACGTGCCCGACGCCTTCCGGCAGGCCATGGACGACGACCTCGGAGTGCCGCGCGCCCTCGCGGTCGTGCACGAGCGCGTGCGCAGCGGGAACGCCGCGCTGTCCGCCGGCGACGACCCGGCGGTCCGGGCGGCGGCGGCCGCGGTGCGGTCGATGCTGGCCGTGCTCGGGCTCGACCCGTGGGCGGAACCGTGGGCCGTCGGGCGGCCGGATCGCCGGCTGGTCGACGCGACCGGGTCGCTGATCCAGGCGCTGCTGCAGGAGCGCGCCGACGCCCGAGCGGCGCGGGACTACGCGCGCGCCGACGAGATCCGGCAGCGGCTGGCCGACGCCGGATTCGCGATCGAGGACACCAAGGACGGGCCTGTCTGGTCCGTCCCTGGCGCCCGCTGACGGCGGAGGCTCACGTGGCAGGCAATTCGCAGCGGCGCGGCGCGCGGCGCAAGGACGGCACCAAGAAGGGCGCCACCGTCGGCAGCGGCGGGCAACCCCGCCGCGCCCTGCAGGGCAAGGGCCCGACCCCACCCGCCAGCGCCCGCACCGGCCATCCGGCCGCCCGCCGGGCCGCCGCGGCCGCCCGGGCGTCGGGCTCGGTCGCCGCGTCCGGCGGCGGGCGGGTCGGCTCCCGGTCGCTGACCAAGGGCGCGGCGCTGCCGGAGACGGTGGTCGGCCGCAATCCGGTGGTGGAGGCGCTGCGCGCCGGCGTGCCGGCGACCGCCCTGTACGTGGCGCACGGGCTCGGCTCGGACGAGCGGGTCACCGAGGCGGTCGCGCTCGCCGCCGAGCGGGGCGTCGCCCTGCTGGAGGTGGCGCGGGCGGAGTTGGACCGGATCACCGCCGGCGCCGTGCACCAGGGTCTCGCGCTCGTCGTCCCTCCCTACCAGTACGCGCACCCGGACGACCTGCTCGCCAGGGCGGCCGACTCGGGCCGGGCGGCGCTGATCGTCGCGGTGGACGGCGTGACGGATCCGCGCAACCTCGGCGCGATCGTGCGGTCCGCCGCGGCGTTCGGCGCGCACGGCGTGGTGGTGCCCGAGCGGCGCAGCGCCGGAATGACCGCGTCGGCCTGGCGCACGTCGGCCGGTACGGCCGCACGCCTGCGGGTGGCGCGCTGCACGAACCTCGTGCGCACGCTGAAGGACTACGCCGCGAAGGGGCTCATGGTCGTCGGGCTCGACGCCGACGGCACCGTCACCACCGACGACTTCGAGCTGGCCACCTCGCCCCTGGTGCTGGTGGTCGGCTCGGAGGGCCGCGGCCTGGCGCGCCTCACCCGGACCGTGTGCGACGCGACGGTCAGCATCCCGATGGCTCGCGCCGTCGAGTCGCTGAACGCCTCGGTGGCGGCCGGCGTCGTGCTCGCGACCGTGGCCGCCCGCCGCCGCGCCGAGTAGGCAGGCGCGCACCCGGTGCGATGCGGTCGAGTGATCTGCTTTAATGAGACCGATTATCATTCAGCAGAGACCTGACCGGGAGCTCGCACGATGCGCATCACCCGACCGGCGCGCGCGCTGGTTGCCGTCGCCGCGTCCGTCGTGGCCGCCTGCGCGGTTGCCGCATGCGGGTCCTCGGGGACGCCGTCGGCCGCGTCTGGGGACGCGACGGGACCGATCCCGGTCGTCACGTCGACCAACGTCTGGGGCGACATCGTCCGGCAGGTCGGCGGCGACGAGGTCGACGTGACAGCGGTGGTCAGCGATCCCGCCGCGGACCCGCACTCCTTCGAGCCGAATGCCCAGGCCCAGCTGGCGATCTCGAAGGCCGAGCTGCTCGTCGTGAACGGCGGCGGCTACGACGACTGGATGATCAGCATGATCCAGGCGTCGGGATCCACCGCGCCGGTGATCGACGTGGTGGTGCTGGCCGATCACCCCGAGGAGGCCGTCCTGCCCCCCGAGTCTGGAACGGCGTCCGGAACGGCGTCGGCGCCGGGCTCGGCGGGCGGCACCGACGTCCCGACGGCACGGCGCACCGACGGCACCGACGGCACCGATGGCACCGACGGCAGAGTCACCGACGGCACCGACGGTCATGCGCACGGCGAGACCAACGAGCACGTCTGGTACGACCTGCGGACGGTGAAGCTCGCGGCGGCCGCGATCGCCGCTCGGCTGTCCGAGCTGCGGCCGGAACACGCGCAGCTGTTCGCGCAGCGCGCCGGCGCGTTCGACGGCCGGCTCGACGAGCTGATCGGCGAGGTCGATGCGATCCGCGACGCGCACGGCGGCGACCCCATCGCGGTGACCGAGCCCGTCCCGCTGTACCTCACCGAGGCGGCCGGCCTGGTCGACAGGACGCCCGAGCGGTTCAGCGCGGCCATCGAGGAGGGCACCGACGTGCCGCCCGCGGTGCTGAACGAGACGCTGGAGCTGTTCCGTGCGGGCCAGGTCGCGCTCCTGGTGTACAACGAGCAGACGTCGTCCCCGGAGACCGAACAGGTGCAGGCGGCCGCCGACTCGGCCGGCGTCCCGGTGGTCGGCGTGACCGAGACCCTGCCCGCCGACAAGGACTACGTGACCTGGATGAAGGACACCATCGCGGCCATCGCCGGCGCGCTGGGCTGACCCCGATGTCCGTCGACCCGCTGATCAGCCTGCGCGATGCGGGCCTGACCTACGGCTCGCGCCCGCTCTGGCAGCACCTGTCGCTGGACGTCGAGCCGGGTCAGTTCATCGCGATCCTGGGAGCCAACGGTTCCGGCAAGACCAGCCTGCTGCGGGTGCTGCTCGGCGAGCGCGAGCTGTCCTCCGGCGAGGCGCTGATCGCCGGCCAGCCGGTGCGCCGCGGCAGCGCTCTCGTCGGCTATGTGCCGCAGAAGATCTCGATCGACAGCGCGACCATGGTGAAGACCAGGGACCTCGTCCGGATGGGGTTCGACGGGCACCGCTGGGGGCTGCCGATCGGGTCGGCGGCGAGCCGGCGCGAGGTGCGCAGCCGGGTGGACGAGCTGCTGGAGTCGGTCGGCGCGGCCGCCTTCGGCGACGCCCCGGTGTCCTTGCTGTCCGGCGGCGAGCTGCAGCGGGTGCGGGTGGCGGCGGCGCTCGCGTCCGACCCGCAGATCCTGCTGTGCGACGAGCCGCTCGCCGCGCTGGACCTGCGGCACCAGCAGGACGTGGCCGCGCTGCTCGACCGTCGGCGCCGGGAGCGCGGCACCGCGGTGCTGTTCGTCACCCACGACATCAACGCCGTGCTCGAGTACGTCGACCAGGTGCTCTACCTGGCCAACGGCAGGTTCCGGCTCGGCACCCCGGACGAGGTGCTCACCTCCCAGGGCCTGACCGCCCTGTACGGCGCACCGGTGGACGTCCTGCACGTGCAGGGCCGGGTGATCGTGGTGTCCGCCACCGACCCGACCGCCGGTCACCACCTGTCCCACGACGATCACGGCGCCAGCGTCGAGCCGGTCGGCCCGCGCTTCGTGCGCAGCCTGCGGCGGCCGCGATGACCGTCTGGGAGAAGATCTTCAACTTCGAGAATTACGGCGAGCTCCTCGCTTTGCTGCAGAACTCGATCATCGCCGGTGCGCTGCTGGGTCTGATCGGCGGCCTGATCGGCGTGTTCGTGGTGATGCGCGACCTGACCTTCGCCGTGCACGGGATCAGCGAGCTGTCGTTCGCGGGCGCCGCCTTCGCGCTGCTGATCGGCGTCAACGTGGTGGTCGGGTCGATCGGCGGGTCGCTGCTGGCGGCCCTCATCATCGGGCTGCTCGGCGTGCGGGCGAACGAGCGCTCGTCCGTCATCGGCGTGCTCATGCCGTTCGGCCTCGGCCTCGGCGTGCTCTTCCTGGCGCTCTACCCCGGCCGGGCGGCGAACAAGTTCGGCCTGCTCACCGGGCAGATCGTGGCCGTCGACGACCCACAGCTGATCTGGATGCTCGGCGTCTCCGCGGTGGTCACGGTGGTGATCGCGATCCTCTGGCGGCCCCTGATGTTCGCCACCGTCGACCCCGAGATCGCCGCCGCCCGCGGCGTTCCGGTGCGCGCGCTGTCGCCGGTGTTCATGCTCGTGCTCGGGCTGACGGTGGCGATGGCGGTGCAGGTTGTCGGCGCCCTGCTCGTGCTCGCGCTGCTCGTCACGCCCGCGGCGGCGGCCATGCGGGTGACCGCGTCCGCGCTGTGGGTGCCGGTGCTGTCCGTGCTGTTCGGCGTGTCCTCGGTGGTCGGCGGGATCCTGATCGCGCTCGGCGGCAGCCTGCCGATCAGCCCCTACGTCACGACGATCTCGTTCGCGATCTACGTGGCCTGCCGGCTGATCGGCCGCCGCCGAATGCGGCGCGGCTGGGGCGAGCGGGGCGAGCCGACGCCGGGCCGGGAGACCGAGGAGACGCCGCAGCCGACGCTGGTCTGACCGGCTCGGCGAACGCACGCCGGCGCGACCACCGGCATTCAGCGGCGGCGAAGCCCATGGCGCGACCGCCACGACAAAGGCCGGGTCGCGCATCAGCGGGATGCGGACCCGGCCCCATCGGACACCGTCGGGACGCGGCCGGCTGGGCCGGCCCGACCGGCGTCAGCTCGGCAGGACGGTGGCGGCCGCGATGGTCGCGTCGGCCGGCACGGCGGCGGAGGACTTCAACCGGAGCCCCGTGTTCGGGTCGAACACGTGGCAGTGTTCGCTGTCCGTAGGCATGGCGTGCACGGTCGAGCCGGTCGACGGGTGGATGCGCGCGTCGGCGCGGATCACCAGCCGGTTGCCGTCCGGGGTGTGCCCGTGCACGAACGCGTCGGCACCCAGTTCCTCGACCAGGTCGATGGTGACCGGGACGCCGTGCTCGGAGAGCGTGATGTTCTCCGGGCGCACGCCGAACGTGACCTCCTTGAGGCCGCCGGAGCTGGCCTCGGACAGCAGCTCGCGCGGCAGCGGGAACACGGTGTCGCCCAGCTTCGCGCCCTCGCTGGCCAGGGGCACCGTCAGCAGGTTCATCGCGGGGGAGCCCATGAACCCCGCGACGAAGACGTTGACCGGACGGTCGTAGAGCGTCCTGGGGGTGTCGACCTGGTTGAGGATCCCGTCCTTCAGGACCGCGACCCGGTGGCCCATGGTCATGGCCTCGACCTGATCGTGGGTGACGTAGACGGTGGTGGTGCCCAGCCGGGCCTGCAGCTCGGCGATGTTCGCGCGGGTCTCCACGCGCAGCTTGGCGTCCAGGTTCGACAGCGGCTCGTCCATCAGGAAGACGGACGGCTCGCGGACGATGGCCCGGCCCATGGCGACGCGCTGCCGCTGACCGCCGGAGAGCGCCTTCGGCTTGCGGTCCAGGTACTTCTCCAGGTCCAGGAGGCCGGCGGCCTCACGCACCTTCGCGGCGATCTCGGTCTTGTTCACCCCGCGCAGCTTCAGCGCGAAGCCCATGTTGTCGGCGACCGACATGTGCGGGTACAGCGCGTAGGACTGGAACACCATGGCGATGTCGCGGCTCTTCGGCGGGACGTGCGTGACGTCGCGGCCGCCGATGATGATCCGACCCTCGTTGACGTCCTCCAGGCCGGCGAGCATCCGCAGGGCGGTCGACTTGCCGGAGCCCGACGGGCCGACCAGCACGAGGAACTCGCCGTCCGGGATCTCCAGGTTGAGCTTGTCCACCGCGCGTACCGGGGGATTGCCCGCATACACCCGGGAGGCCTCGTCGTACGTGACGTCTGCCATGAAGTCCGTCCCTCCAGACGATGTCGAGCGACCGCCGCGGCCGTCTCGCAAACGTGATCCCCGCGACCGTAACCCCGTCCTCCCGATGGCGACAGCCGAAATGGGAAAGCGCTTTCCAGGGCCGCGGTTTTCACCCGTTCGGCCTACCCCGGGCAGGGGTGTGGTCCGGGTCGACCCAGGGGCTACCGTCTGGGGATGGATCGCCCGCCTCGGATGCGTCCACCGGCCACGCTGGCCTCGCTGGCCGCCGAACTCGGGATCTCCCGGACCACCGTGTCCAACGCGTACAACCGCCCCGACCAGCTGTCGCCCCAGCTGCGATCCCGGGTGATGGACGCCGCCCGCCGGCTGGGCTACCCGGGGCCGGACCCGGTCGCCCGTTCGCTGCGCACCCGCAAGGCCGGCGCCATCGGGCTGCTGCTCACCGAGCAGGTGTCCTACGCGTTCCGCGACCCGAGCGCGGTGGCCTTCCTCGAGGGCCTGACGCTCGAGTGCGACGAGGCCAGGGTGGGCCTGCTGCTGGTCCCGGCGCGCCCCGACTCCGAGGACGTGCTGGCGGTCTCCAGCGCGTCGGTGGACGGGTTCGTCGCCTACTCGATGCCCGACGACGACCCGCACCTGGCCGCGGCGCTCGCCCGTCCCGTGCCTGCGGTGATCTGCGACCAGCCCGCCCTGGACGGCGCCGACCTGGTCGGCATCGACGACGCGGCGGCGATGAGCGCGGTCGCTGACCACCTGCTCGCCCTCGGGCACCGGCGCATCGGCGTCATCTGCATGCGGCTGGGCCGCGCCGTGCTGGACGGTCCCGTGCCGCTCGCCCGGCAGCAGGCCGCGCACTACCACGTGCAGCGGAACCGGCTCCTCGGGCTGCGCCGCGCCTTCACCGATGCGGGCGTGGCGTGGGACCGGATTCCGGTGGTGGAGCGCTTCGAGCACTCGATCGAGGCGGGGTCGTCGGCCGCCGCCGAGGTGCTCTCGCTCGACCCCGGGGTGACGGCGCTCGTCGCGACCTCCGACGTGCTGGCGCTGGGCGCGATGACCGAGCTGGCCCGGCGCCGGCGCCGGGTCCCGGAGGACGTGTCCGTCACGGGCTTCGACGGCATCCGGGCGGCGCTGGACGCGAAGCTCACGACCGTGGTGCAGCCGGTCGTGGACAAGGGCAGGGCGGCCGGCCGGCTGCTGCTCAGCCCCGGGCGGCGCCCGCAGGGCCGGCGGGTGACGCTGGAGACCACGTTCCTGCCCGGCATGACCACCGCCCGGGTCTGACGCGCTCCGTCCCGCCCGGCCGTGATGGCCGAGAGGCGGTGCCGGTCAGGAACTCTCCGCCGGCACTCCGGTGAGCTCCTTGGCCACCGGCCCGGACGTGCCGGCCGCGTGCTGCGATCGCCGCCGCTGGCCGCGGCGCCGCGACGCGGCGAGCAGGTGCAGGAGGTCGGCGACCCGCGCCGGGTCCTGGATCCGCACGTCCGCCGCGGTCCGCCCCGAGCCGACCTTCACCCCGACGTCGTCGCCCGCCAGCACGCCGAACGCGTTCTCGTCGGTGACGTCGTCGCCGATGAAGACCGTCGCCGTCACCTGGTGCTGGCGCATCATCGCCTTGAGCGCGCGGCCCTTGTTGGTGGTGACCACGGTCAGCTCCAGCACCTTCTTGCCGCGCAGCAGGTGCACCCCCGGCCAGCTCGCCGGGTTCTCCTCGATGCGCTCGGTGACCCCGGCGGCGTCCCGCTCGTCCAGCCCGCGCAGGTGCACGGCGACCCCGGTCGGCTTCACCTCGAGCCGCACCCCGGGGAACTCGGCGGTGATCTGCTGCAGCTCCAGCTTGAGCCGGTTGAGCCGCTTGGTGTCCTCGGGCGAGAGCAGCGACGGGGCGTGCTCGGGGACGCCGGGGCCGTCCTCGGGTGAGGTCTCCGCGCCGTGGCTGCCGACCAGGTGGATGGTGTCGTCGACGCCGACCATCGACTCCAGGTCGGCCAGCGCGCGGCCGGAGATGACGGCGACCGTCGTGCCCGGGATCGCGGCGAGCGACCGCAGCGCCTCGATCGCCTCCGGCAGCGGGCGCGCGGTCGCCGGGTCGTCGACGATCGGCGCGAGCGTGCCGTCGAAGTCGGTGGCGACCAGCAGGCGCTGGGTCTGGCAGACCTCGGCGACCGCCGCCGCCACGTCGGCGGGCAGGCGGCTGAGCGCGTCGGCGAGGTGGTCGGGGGTGTGCTCCAGCGACGACAGGAACGCGGCCGCCCACCGGTCGACGTCGTGGGTGAGGACCTGGCGGCGCAGCGCGCGCATCCGGCGCCGGGACTCGACCGACGGCATGGTGAGCGCGCGGCGCAGGCCGTCCTTGACGCCGTCCGTGTCGTACGGGTTCACCTGCAGGGCTGCGCGGAGTTCCTTGGCCGCGCCGGTGAACTCGGACAGCAGCAGCACGCCGCCGCCGTCCACCCGGCACGCCACGTACTCCTTGGCGACCAGGTTCATCCCGTCGCGGAACGGCGTCACCGTCATCACGTCCGCCGCCACATAGAAGGAGGCGAGTTCCTCGCGCGGCAGCGACTGGTGCAGGTAGTGCACGGCCGGTCGGCCGATCCGGCCGAAGTCGCCGTTCAGCGAGCCCACCTGGCGCTCGATCGACTCCCGCATCTTCTGGTACGACTCCAGCCGCTCCCGGCTCGGCGTGGCGATCTGCACCATCACCGCGTCCTGCACGGCCGGGTCGTCCTCGGCCAGCAGCTCGCCGTAGGCGCGCAGCCGGACGTCGATTCCCTTGGTGTAGTCGAGGCGGTCGACTCCCAGGATCAGCTTGCGCGGCTGGCCGAGATCCGAGCGCAGCCGGCGGGCGGCGGCGTGCACCTCCGGGGTGGCCGCGAGCGCCGACTGCTCGGCCGAGTCGATGGAGATCGGGAACGCCCCGGCCCGGATGGTGCGGCCGTCGAACTCGATGGATCCGCCGGTGGTCGTCGCGCCGGTGAGGGACTTGGCCAGGCGGGCGAAGTTCCGGGCGCCGCCGGGGAGCTGGAACCCGATGAGGTCGGCGCCGAGCAGGCCGGCGATGATCTGCCGCCGCCACGGCAGCCGCATGAACAGCTCGACCGGCGGGAACGGGATGTGCAGGAAGAATCCGATCCGCACGTCCGGGCGGAGCCGCCGCAGCAGCTTCGGCACCAGCTGCAGCTGGTAGTCGTGCACCCAGACCGTGGCGTTGGGCGCCGCGATCTCGGCGGCCCGTCGCGCGAACAGCTCGTTGACCCGCTGGTAGGCGTCCCACCAATCGCGGTGGAACTCGGAGTCGGCGACGGCGTCGTGGTACAGCGGCCAGAGGGTGCCGTTGGAGAAGCCCTCGTAGAAGTTCTCGACGTCGGCCGCGGTCAGGGTGACGGGCACCAGGCTCAGCCCGTCCGTCTTGGTCTCCGCGATCGTCACGTCGGCGGTGCCGGGCCAGCCGATCCACGCGCCCTGCCGGCGGGACAGGATCGGCGCCAGCGCGGTGACCAGGCCACCGGGGGACTGGCGGGTGCGGGTGGTGCCGTCCGGGAGCTTCTCGATGTCGAAGGGCAGCCGGTTCGCCACCACCACCATGCGCGCCTGGCTGGTCGAGCCCTCGTCGCCGGCGGTGTCGGCTGTGTCGGCCGGAGTCTCGCCAGGTGTGTCGGCCGGGCCGCCGGGCGGGCTCTCGGCGACGGTCCGCGGGCTGGTGGTTGGGCTGGACACGTGTTTGAGGGTATCGGCCGGGGTCCCGCCCCTGATCGCCCCGTGTGCTCGGTCGCCGTGCTCGGTCGCATCCGGCAGCCCGACCGGCGGCGCCGGCGCCCGCCCGCCGGATGACCGCCGGCCGGCCGGCGGATGCAGCCGCATCTAGTGGCCGAAGGGGTCCTTGTCCTTGCCGGGCATCCAGGTCAGCCCGGGCACCCCCCAGCCATGCGACTTCACGGCCTTGCGGGCCGCACGCAGGTTCCTGCCGACGAGCCGGTCGAGGTACAGGTGGCCGTCGAGATGGTCGACCTCGTGCTGCAGGCAGCGCGCGAAGAAGCCCGTGCCCTCGACCTCGATCGGCTCGCCGTCCTGGTCGACCCCGGTGACCTTCGCCCAGTCCGCGCGCCCGGTCGGGAAGCTCTCGCCCGGCACCGAGAGGCAGCCCTCGTAGTCGTCGTCCGGGTCGGGCATCGTCTCCGGGATCTCGGACGTCTCGATCGTCGGGTTCACCACGTAGCCCCGGCGGCGGGTGCCGTTGTCCGGGCAGTCGTAGACGAAAACCCTGCGGTCGTCACCGATCTGGTTGGCCGCGAGGCCGGCGCCGTGCGCGGTCTCGTTCGTCTCGAACATGTCGGCGACCAGTTCGGCGAGCTCCGCGTCGAACTCGGTGACCGGGCGCGTGGGTCGGTGCAGGACCGGCTCACCGCAGATCACGATGGGGCGGACAGTCATTCGCAACAGAGTACGGATTCCGGCTGCGCCGCCCGGCGGCGCGCGGTGTCGCGCCGGAGCCGGCCGGGGTTGTTTATCGATACCCGAAAAGTCGGTGTAGCGTCCCCCCTGCTAAGGCAAGGCTAACCAAGTTGGACCCCGATCATCCTGCGTGATCATCCCCGTGGTGATCCACCGTTGGATGACCCCGTCGACCGGCGCGAGGAGCTGCGGATGCTGGCGACCTTCGTCATCGGTCTGCGCGAAGGGCTCGAGGCCGCGCTCATCGTCGGCATCATCGCGGCCTTCCTGGTGCGGACTGGCCGGCGGGACGCGCTCCGCTCGGTGTGGGCCGGGGTCGCCGTCGCGATCCTGCTGAGCCTGGCCGTCGGCGTGCTGCTCCAGCTGGTCAGCAGCTCCCTGCCGCAGCGCCAGCAGGAGATGCTCGAGTGCGTCGTCGCCGCCATCGCCGTGGTGATGGTCAGCTACATGGTGCTGTGGATGAAGGCGCACTCCCGCAGCCTGAAGTCCGACCTGCAGGGCGCCGCCGGCAGCGCGCTCGCCCGCGGGTCCGCCCTCGCGCTGGTGGTGATGGCCTTCCTCGCCGTCATCCGGGAGGGCTTCGAGACCGCCGTCTTCCTGCTGGCCGCGTTCCAGTCCACCGCGTCGCCCGCGCTGGCCGCGATCGGCGTGCTGCTGGGGCTGGCCGTGGCCGTCACCCTCGGCTACCTGGTCTACCGGGGCGGGCTGCGGCTGAACCTGTCCCGCTTCTTCCGGATCACCGGCGTCGTCCTCGTGCTGGTCGCGGCCGGGCTGGTGGCCAGCACGCTGCGCGCCGCCTACGAGGCCGGCTGGCTGACCATCGGACAGCAGACCGCGATCGACCTGTCCGCGATCGCCCGCCCGGGCTCGGTGCAGGAGTCGCTGCTGACGGGGATGCTCGGAATCCGCTCGTCGATGCCGGTCGTGGAGGTCATCGCGTACCTGCTGTACGCGATCCCGATGCTCGCGGTCGTGCTCTGGCCGCCCAAGCGCACCCCGTCCCGGCGCGCGGTCGGCACGATCCTGGTGAGCACCGCCGTCGCCGCGCTGGCCGTGGCCGGCACCCTCGTGCTCGTCGCGCCATCGGCCCCGGCGCCGACCGGCGGGGCGCAGGGCCCGTACCCGCTCACCGCCGCCACCGCCGCGGACGGCGCGGCCGCCAACGCCCCGCTCACCGGGACGGCCACCGTCGCGGTGTCGCCCACGCTGGGCGAGGCCACCATCGAGGTCACGGCGGCGGCCCCGTCCGACGTCGCCGCCGGCGGCACCACCACGGGCAGCTGGAGCGCGACCGTGCCGATCCTGGCCACCGGTCACGACGACGTCGTCGCGGCCGACGGCAGCGCGCTGGGCGTGACCGTCTACTCCTTCGGCCCCGTCGGTGCGCCCGTCGACCCGGCCACCGCGGGACTGCCCGCCGCCCTGACCGCGGACCAGCTGGCAGAGCTGAACGGCGGCCGGCTGCCCGTCGGCGTCCGGTCGGACGACTCCGATGCGCCGATGCCCGCGACCTACTCCGACTCCTGGTCCGGCTCGCTGCTGGTGCACCCCACGACCGGCAGCGTCCTGGGCCTCACGGTCGACCTGGCCCGGAGCGCCCAGGTGACGGTGCCGTCCGGCGCGACCGTGAGCACGGGCAGCGTCGTCGAGGCCGCCGGCGCGCTGGACGGCTCGGCCGGCGCCCCTGGCCTGCGGGCGGTCCAGGAGGGCCTCGACCAGCGCACCACCCACCAGGTGGTGGGCCAGGTCATCCCCGGACTGCTCGTCGTGTTCGCGATCGTCCTGCTGGCGTTCGGCCTGCCCAAGCTGCTGGGCAGCCGCAGGACGACCGGGCCGCCGTCCGCGCCGCCCGTCGCGGCCGCCGCCTCTCCGCCACCCACCGGGGCGCCGGCCACCGTGTCACCGACACAGTGGCACCGACCACCGTGGCACCGACCACCGTGGCACCGACCGTGGCACCGACATCCGAGGTATCGCACCGCGCTTGACCCGGTGGCTCGACCGGTTCGGGCCGCCAGGCACTCGTTCCACCCATCGCACCGACATCATCGAGGAGCTTCCGTGCGCCTGTCCCTCCGCCCCGGCCTGCTGATCGCGACGGCCGGTGTGCTCGTCCTGTCGGCGTGCTCGTCCGGTTCCGACTCCGCCGGGTCCAGCAGCGCGGCGTCGGCGCCCTCGTCGGCCGGATCGACGGCCGGATCGACCACGTCGGCGGTGGCTTCGGCGGCGTCGAGCAGTTCGGCCGGCCCCGGCTCGTCCAGCGGGGCCGCCGGCGAGGTGCAGGTGCTGGTCACCGAGGCGGACGGCTGCATCGCCACGCCGGATACCGTCCCGGCCGGCCAGGTCACCTTCGTCATCACCAACGTGGACGCGCTCGGGGTCACCGAGGTCGAGCTGGTGTCCGACCAGCGCATCGTCGGCGAGCGGGAGAATCTCGCCCCCGGCTTCGACAGCACGTTCTCGGTGCGGCTCGACGGCGGCACGTTCGAGATCTTCTGCCCGGGCGCCGGCACCGAGCGCCGGCCGTTCACCGTCACCGGCGAGGCCGCCGCGCAGAGCGGCGACCTGACGGAGCTACTCGGCCAGGCGACCGTCGAGTACGGCGCGTATGTCGACGAACAGGTCGCGTTCCTGCTGGAGCCGGTGCGGGCGATGGCCACCGCGATCAAGGCGGGCGACCTCGCGGCGGCGCAGGCGGCCTACATCAAGGCGCGGCCCTTCTACGAGCGCATCGAGCCGGTCGCCGAGTCGTTCCCCGAGCTCGATCCGGCGATCGACCTGCGCATCGGCGACGTCGAGGCGGGCGCGACGTGGACCGGGTTCCACCCGATCGAGCAGGGCCTGTTCGAGCAGCAGTCCACGGACGGCCTGGCCGATCTGGCCGACCAGCTGATCGCCGACTGCGAGTCCCTGCAGGCGGAGGCCAAGGCGCTGTCCGACGCGACCGTCGGCCGGCACGGACGGCGGCTACCAGGCGTTCGAGATCGCCAACGGCGCCGCCACCCTGCTCGACGAGGTGCTGGCGTCCAAGATCACCGGCGAGGAGGAGGCGTACTCGCGGATCGACCTGCTCGATTTCGAGGCGAACGTCGAGGGCTCCCTGCAGGCGT
Source organism: uncultured Actinomycetota bacterium (assembly GCA_963829945.1). Taxonomy (GTDB): domain Bacteria; phylum Actinomycetota; class Actinomycetes; order Mycobacteriales; family Nakamurellaceae; genus Nakamurella. The sequence continues at coordinate 174,654 of CAWHKH010000006.1, forward strand.
TCGCGACGCTCAAGCCGGCGCTCGACATGATCGACCCGACGGTCGTGCCGGACATCGCGGCGGAGTTCGACGCCCTGATCGCGGTGCTGGACGGGTACCGTAACGAGGCGGCCCTGGGCGGCTGGACGCCCTACGACCAGCTCACCGCCGAGGACAAGAAGGTCCTGACGGACGCGCTGCTGGTGGTGCAGGAGCCGCTGTCCGCGGTGGCCGCGAAGATCACCAACTGAGGAACTCGTCCGAGACGTTGACATGCGATGACTGACGCGGATCGACCGCCAGGCACCAGCCGGCGACGGTTCCTGGGCGGCGCGGCGGTCGCGGGCCTGGCCGCCGGCGCCGGGGTCGCCGCCGGCTACGGCCTGCGCACGGTGCAGGACAACGCGGGGTCGGCGGCGGGCGCGTCCGGGACGGCGGAGACGGCGACCGGCGTCACCGTCAACCGCGCCGCGGCGTCCGTGCCGTTCTACGACGTGCGGCAGGCCGGAATCGTCACCACCCAGCAGGAGCGGCTGATGTTCGCCGCCCTCGACGTCACCACCACGAGCTCGGACGAGCTGCAGCGGATGCTCGGCCGGTGGGCCGCTATCGCCGCGCGGCTCACGGCGGGCAGGCCGGTGTCCGACTCGCCGGTGCGTAACGAGCAGCCGCCGTTCGACACCGGCGAGGCGATGGACCTCGGCCCGCACTCGCTGACCATCACCGTCGGTTTCGGGCCGAGCCTGTTCGACGAGCGGTTCGGCCTCGCCGACCGCCGGCCGGATGCGCTCGCGCCGTTCGGCACCATCCCGGGCGACGCCGTGCTCAGGCCCGCGCTGTCCGACGGCGACCTGTGCATCCAGGCCTGCGCGGACGACCCGCAGGTGGTCTTCCACGCGGTGCGCAACATGGTGCGCGCGGCCAGGGGGACCGCCGTCCTCAAGTGGTCCCAGCTCGGCTTCGGGCGCGCCTCGGCGACCGGCGCGGGGCAGAGCACGCCGCGGAACCTGATGGGCTTCAAGGACGGCACCCGCAACATCCACGCGGACGACCGGGACGCGCTGGAGGAGCACGTGTGGGTCCAGGGATCGGACCTGACGCCGGCCACCGCCTGGATGGCGAACGGGTCGTACCTGGTGGCGCGGAAGATCCGGATGGAGATCGAGTCCTGGGACACCGACCCGCTCACGGACCAGGAGCGGATCTTCGCCCGGTACAAGGTCACCGGGGCCCCGATCACCGGCGGCGACGAGTTCAGCCCGGTCGACTACGCGCAGACCGACGAGGCCGGGGACCCGGTCGTCGACATCAACGCGCACATCCGGCTGTCGGCGCCCGAGCAGAACGCCGGCATCCGGCTGCTGCGGCGCGGCTACAACTACACGGACGGCCAGGACCCCGACACCGGCAAGCTGGCCGCCGGGCTGTTCTTCATCTGCTTCCAGCGCGACCCGCACGCCCAGTTCAAGGTCATCCAGACTCGGCTGGGCAAGACGGACCTGCTCAACGAGTACATCGCGCACATCGGGGGCGGCCTGTTCGCCTGCCCCCCGGCGTCAGCGCGGCCGGCGACTGGTTCGGGAAGTCCCTGTTCGCCTGATCGGTGCAAGCCGCACACCCGGCGGACGGTCGCCGGTCCGCGCTCCGCTTGCGATCGGCGCGTACCCGCGGAATCGTGGCATCAACACCACTCGATCCGGCATATCTACTCACTCCAACGGGCTAGACGAGGAAATCTCTGGTTACTCTGTGGTACAAAAGTAGGAGCAACGCGCTTGGACGACGCTGCCGTCGCCCGTTTGGTCTCACGAGAACTTCCGGATACTTCAGGTCCGCAGTCGTCTCGCACCAGCCGTGCGACGGCCGCTGTGATTGCCGGCGCGACGTCGACGATCGGGGCATTCCCCGACCGTCCCTACTGACGACAGGGGATCCGCGTGTCGCAGGCATACGACGCACGGTCGCAGCAGCAGTTCGCTGCCGCGGTGTGCCGGGTGCTGCGTGAATCGCGGCGCCGGCAGAAGCTCACGCAGGCCGAGGTCGCGCAACGCACGGGCGGGTTGGTCAGCAAGGCCGCCCTCGCCAACTACGAGACCGGTCACCGCTCGCTGCGGGTGGACGTGCTCTGGGTCATCGCCGGCGCGCTCGGCGAGGATCTCGGGACGCTGCTCACGGCCGCCGAGCGGGGCGTCAACATCCGGCCCTTCGGCGGCGCCACTGGACCGATCACGGTCGATCCCGACGAGGTGATGAACTCGCCGGACAACCGGCTCGCGCCGGTCCGCCGCTGGTTCGAGCTGAGCGGCCGCGGTGGCCCGCACACGAACATGACTCTCGACGAGAACGCCATCGCCGCGCTGGCCGCGCTGATGAACGTCAGCGTCATCGAGTGCCGCCGGATCCTGCTCTCGACCGCGCGGTTTCCGCGCCAGGTGAACAGCGCCCTCTCCTGAGCGCCCTCTCCTCAGCGCCCTCTCCTGAGCGCCCTCTCCTGAGCTGCGCAGTCTCCTGAGCGCAGTCTCGTGACCGCGGTCTCGTGAGCGGCCCCGCCGCGCTCCCGGCAATCCCTTCGCACCGCGTGCGGTCGGGCCACCCGTCCGGGTGATACTGACCACACATCGGCCGATCGCGCCGCCCGAACGCCGTGCCAGGCGTCCTGCTGATCGTTTGCGGTCCGGGATGATGAACCCCGGCCGATCGGCTCGGGTGCCCGCGGCCGGCGCGCCTTGACGGGCGTCGGCGCGGGCGCCCGCTGGCGCAAGGGACTGGTGTGAGGGATCTCGGGAGCACGCACGGGGCATCGTCCCCGTCCGGAAGTGACGGCGCGCACGGCGGACCCGAGGCCGGCCGCCCCGGCGCCCCGGCGGGGCAGCACCGGGACGCCGAGGCGACCCAGGTCATCGACCAGCCGACCCAGGTGATCGATCCCGCCGGAGCGGCCGCGGACGCCGACACCGAGGTGCTGGGCGTGCTCGACCCCGACCGCGATCTCGCTGCGGCGCCGGCCGCGGAGCCGTCGGGTGTCAGGCGCGTGCTGGACCGGCTCGGCCGGACGGGCATCGCGCTGGTCGCCGCCGGCGGGCTTCTCCTCGTGCTGGCCGTGGTCTACCTGATCGACCTGGCCGGCACCAGCGGTGAGATCGAGCGGAACACCACCATCGCGGGCGTCGACGTCGGCGGAATGACCCCCGAACAGGCGCTCGCCGCGCTCGACCAGCAGGTCGTCCCCGGCTACGCGCGCACCCTGAACGTCGACGCGCACGGCGAGCCCGTGGCCGTCGACCCGGCCGCCGCGGGGCTGACGCCCGACGCCGCCGGCTCGGTGGCCGCGGCCGGCATCCGGTCGGCGAACCCGTTCGTCCGGCTGACCTCCTTCTTCACCAGCACCGACCTGCCGCTCGGCGTCCAGGTCGACCGGGCCGAGCTGGAGACCTTCGTGTCCGGCGTCGCCGCCGCGACGGACGTCGCGCCCGTCGAGGGCGACGTGCGGATCGAGGGCGTGGCGGTCCGCACGGTCCTGCCGGTGATCGGCCGCAGCCTGCAGGTCCCGGAGTCCGTGGACGCCATGGCGAACGCGTGGATCACCGGCGGTCCCACCGCACTGTCCGCGCTGGCGCTGCCCACCACCGATGCCCCGGTGCGCGCGAACCCGGAGAAGACCGAGGCGGCCGCAGCCGAGGCGACGACCATCCTCGCAGCGCCGCTCGTGCTGCAGGCGAACGAGACGCCGATCGAGATCCCGCTGGACGTGATCGCGTCGGGCACCACGATCGCGCCGGACGCGGCGGACGGCTTCACCGTCTCCGTCGACGTCGGCGCGCTGCGCACCCCGTCCATGCCCGCCGCCGAGGCGACGCAGACCGCGCCGCAGAACGCGACGATCTCCATCGTCAACGGCGCCCCGGTGATCGCGCCCGAGCGTGCCCGGCCGCACCGTGGACTGGGCGGCCACGGACGCCGCCATCGAGCCTGCCCTGCGCAGCGCCAACCACACCGTGCCCGTGGTCTACGTGATCACCGAGCCGGAGCTGACCACCGAGAAGGCCCAGGCGCTCGGCATCAAGGAGGTCATCGGCGAGTTCACCACCGGCGGCTTCGAGTACGCCTCCGGCGAGAACATCCGGGTCGTCGCGGAGAAGGTGAACGGCGCGATCGTGCAGCCGGGCGCCACCTTCGGGCTGAACGAGTTCACCGGAACCCGCGGCAGGAGCAGGGCTACATCAGTTCGGGCATCATCCAGGAGGGTCGACCGGCGCGGGCCGTCGGCGGCGGCATCAGCCAGTTCGCCACGACCCTGTACAACGCCGCGTACTTCGCCGGGATGGGCGACGTGACGCACACGCCGCACTCGTTCTACATCAGCCGCTACCCGCCCGGCCGCGAGGCGACCGTGTTCGACGGCGAGATCGAACTCGCGTTCTCCAACGACTACCGACACGGCCGTGCTGATCGAGACGATCTGGACCGAGGGCGACATCACCGTCCGGCTGTGGGGGACGAAGACACGTCGCAGGTCGAGTCGGTCACCGGCGATCGGTTCAACTACACCTCCCGCAGCGCGTGGTGGTCCCGTACGGCGAGGCCTGCAGCCCGTCCGGCGGATCGGCGGCTTCTCGGTCGTGAACACCCGGATCATCCGGGACCTGCCGGCGCGGAGATCCGCCGGGAGGACTTCACCACCGTCTACAACGGCCAGCAGAACGTGGTCTGCGAGCCGGCGCCGACGCCCGCGACCCCGCCGGGCGCCGCGACCCCGGGCGACGCAGCGACCGGTGCCGCCGCCCCGCCGGATCCCGCCGCGCCGGATCCCGCCGCGACCACCCCGGCGCCCGGCGGCTGATCGTCGGCGACGGCCCCCGTCAGGGCCACCGATACGCTGGTGCGCGCCTGCCGCCGTGGCGCAATTGGTAGCGCACCCGACTTGTAATCGGGCGGTTAGGGGTTCAAGTCCCCTCGGCGGCTC
>CAWHKH010000007.1:0-568504 GCA_963829945.1 uncultured Actinomycetota bacterium
ACACCGACTTCTACGACTTCCTGGAGAAGGTCGACGCCGTCGCCTGCAACAAGAAGGTCGTCGAGTCGCTGATCAAGGCGGGCGCCTTCGACTCGCTCAACCACCCCCGCAAGGGCCTGCTCATGGAGCACTCGCGGGCCATCGACGAGGTGCTGGGGCTGAAGAAGGCGGAGGCCGCCGGCCAGTTCGACCTCTTCGGCGAGATGTCCGTGGAGGAGAAGGGCACGTCCTTCCGCGGCAACATCCCGGAGACCGAGTGGGACACCAAGCTCCGGCTGGGCTTCGAGCGAGAGATGTTGGGGCTCTACGTCTCCGGTCACCCGCTGGCCGGCGTCGAGCATGTCCTGTCGGCGCAGTCCGACGCGTCGGTGCCCGACATCCTGGACGGCACCGTGCCGGACCGCGGGATGATCACCGTCGGCGGCATCCTCACCGGGCTGCAGCGCCGGCTGACGAAGAAGGGCGACCCCTGGGCGTCGGCGACGCTCGAGGACCTGGCCGGGGGAGTGGAGGTCGCGTTCTTCCCGAAGGTCTACGCGGAGACGGCGCTGCTGCTCGCCGAGGACGCGGTCGTGCTGGTCAAGGGCAGGGTGGCGCGATCGGAGGACCGGCTCTCGCTGCACGCGCAGTCCGTCGTCGTGCCGGACCTGTCCACCGCCGCCGGCAAGGGGCCCGTCCAGGTGAGCATCGCGGCGACGCGCTGCACCCCGCCCGTCGTCGACCGGCTGCGTGACGTGCTGCAGGCGCATCCCGGCACCACCGCCGTGCACCTGCGGCTGCTGAACGCGGGCCGCGCCACCACGCTCAAGCTGGACGACGGGTTGCGGGTGACACCGACGTCCGCGCTGATGGGCGACCTCAAGGCGCTCCTCGGCGCGGACTGCCTGGCGTGAGCCGCATCCCGCGCGCCCTGTGGATCGTCGTCGCCGCCTCGCTGCTGCTCGGCGTGCTGCAGGGCATCGCCTGGGCCGCGCTCGCGCCGGGCGTCCCCTACAAGGTGCTGGCGGACGGCCGGTACGGCGCGCTGCCCACGACCTCGACGAACTACTTCCTGGACGTGGCGATCTTCGCGTTGTCCGGCCTCGCGATCGGCGCCGCGCTCGCGGTGGGCGCGTGGCAGTCCGTGCGGACCCGCGGCTGGCCGATGCTCGTGACCCTGGCGGCGAGCTCCCTGGCCGGCGCGCTGCTCGCCTGGTGGCTGGGCGGGCTGCTCGCGACCGGCGTCGATCCCGCCTCCGTGGGCGCGACGGACGCCGACTCGATCGTCACGTCGGCGCCGCACACGGACACCCTGCTGGTGGTGTTCGTGCAGCCGGCGATCGCGGCCGCCGTCTACACCTTCCTCGCGGCCTGGAACGGCAACCCGAACCTCGGCCGGGTTATGCCGGAGTCGCCCGCTCCGGCGGCCGGAAGGCCGCGAACGGATCGGTCACCCGGAATTCGTCGAGGGTGAACCGGTACATGGCGGCCGGCCGGCCGCCGGACGGGCCGGGCGGCGCGGTGGTGCCGGTCGGCTCGAGCATGCCGCGCCGGGTCAGGATCCGCTGCAGGTTGGTCGGGTCGACGTCGTGCCCGAGGGCGGCGGCGTAGATCCGCCGCAGCTCGGCGATGGTGAACTCGGCCGGCGCCAGCGCGAAGCCGATGTTGGTGTACGACAGCTTCGCCTGCAGCCGGCGGTGGGCCCGGTCGACGATCACGCCGTGGTCCAGCGCGGTCGGTGGCAGGGCGTCGACGGGATGCCAGGCGGTGTCGTCCGGCAGCCGGGGGTCGGCGCCAGCGGCACCAGCCCGAGGAAGCCGGTCGCCACGACCCGCGCGTCCGGCACCCGGCCCGGATCGGAGAACACGCCGATCTGCTCCAGGTGGGCGACCCGCGCGAGGTCCACCTTTTCGGCGAGTTGCCGCGATGCCGAGGCATCGACGTCCTCGTCGCCGAGCACGAGGCCGCCGGGTAGCGCCCACTGGCCGGCGTCGGGCTCCTGGCGCGCGCTGCCACAGCAGCACCGTGCAGGCCCGGCGGCGCCTCGGCGCTGGTCGGGGCGGACGGTGAAGACGGCCGCCAGCACCTCCACCGGGTGTCCTGAGATGACGGGAGATGACGACCTGCTACATTGGGCACGTTATCGATTATAAGTCGAAAACCTCGATGATAGTCATCCGGCCGAGGAGCGATGACAGGAGGACGCCATCGACCGTGTCGACCTCGGCGCCGCAGACGCCCGATCTCGCCGAGTGGGCGGCCGAGGTCCGTGAGCTGGCCGCCGAGCGCGACGCCGTGATCCTGGCGCACAACTACCAGGTGCCGGAGATCCAGGACGTCGCCCACCACGTCGGCGATTCGCTGGCCTGTCCCGCGATCGCGGCGACCGCGCCGCAGTCGACCATCGTGTTCTGCGGCGTGCACTTCATGGCCGAGACCGCGAAGATCCTCTCGCCCGGAGAAGACCGTGCTGATCCCCGACGCCAGCGGCCGGCTGCTCGCTGGCCGACTCGCTGACCGCGGACCAGCTGCGGGCCTGGAAGGCGCGAGAACCCGGGCGCGGTGGTCGTGTCCTACGTCAACACCACGGCCGAGGTGAAGGCGGAGACCGACATCTGCTGCACGTCGTCAAACGCGGTCGAGGTGGTCCGCGTCGATTCCCGCCGACACGCCGGTGCTGTTCGGCCCCGACCAGTTCCTCGGCGCGCACGTCCGCCGGATGCTGGGCCGGGACAACATCTCGGTCTGGGGCGGGCGAGTGCCACGTGCACGCCGGCATCAACGGCCGCCAGCTCACGGCGCAGGCCGAGGCCAATCCGGAGGCCGACCTGTACATCCATCCGGAGTGCGGCTGCGCGACCAGCGCGCTGTACCTGGCCGACCGCCGGCGCGGTGCCGGCCGAGCGGGTCAAGATCCTGTCCACCGGCGAGATGGTCGACGCGGCACGGCGAGGACAGCAAGGCAGGTGCTGGTCGCCACCGAGATCGGGATGATCCACCAGCTGCGCAGGGCCGCGCCCGGCGTCGACTTCCGCGCCGTCAACGAGCGGGCGTCCTGCAGGTACATGAAGATGATCACCCCGGAGAAGCTGCTGACGTCGCTGCGGGAGCTGCGCGACGAGGTCGACGTCGATCCCGAGATCGCCGCCGGGCCCGCGGCGCGGTGGAACGGATGATCTCGATCGGGCAGAGCGGCGGCGGCGAATGAGCGAATTTCGGGCGTGATCGAGCAATGTCGGGCGTGATCGAGCTGAAGTCGAGCGGACCGGCCGCTGCTGCCCGCGTGGGAGGCGAGCGCCGACGTGGTCGTCGTCGGTACCGGGGTCGCCGGGCTGACCGCCGCGCTGACGCCGCCGCCGCCGGGCTCGTCGTGCTGCTGGTCACCAAGGGCGAGCCGGCGGAGGCCAGCACCCAGTGGGCGCAGGGCGGGGTCGCGGTCGTCCGCGACGAGCGCGACCCGGGCGACTCGGTCGAGACGCACATCGACGACACCCTCGTCGCCGGCGGCGGGCTGGCCGACCCGGTAGCCGTCGCGATGATCATCACCGAGGGTCCCGCGGCGGTCGCAGCGGCTGATCGCGCGCGGCGCCGCAGTTCGACGCCGGGCCGGACGGCCTGCTGCGCACCCGCGAGGGCGGGCACTCGGCGAACCGGGTGATCCACGCCGGCGGTGACGCCACCGGTGCCGAGATCGAGCGCGCGCTGCTCGGCGGTGCCCGGGCTGCCGTCGGTGCTGGCCGGCCATCAGGTGGTCGACGTCGTGCTGGACGCGCTCGGCCGGGCGCGCGGGCTGTCCGTGCTGGCGCCGGACGGCAGGGTCGGGCTGCTGCGGTGCCGGGCCGTGGTGCTGGCGACCGGCGGTGCCGGTCACCTGTTCGCGGCCACCACCAACCCGGGCGTCGCGACCGGCGACGGGATGGCGATGGCGCTGCGCGCCGGGGCCGCCGTGGCCGACGTGGAGTTCATGCAGTTCCACCCGACGGTGCTGTGGACCGGCCCCGGCGACCTCGGCCACCGGCCGCTGATCACCGAGGCGGTCCGCGGCGAGGGTGCCGTGCTGATCGACGGCGCCGGCGCGCGGATCATGCCCGGCGTGCACCCGCTGGCCGACCTCGCGCCGCGGGACGTGGTGTCGCTGGCCGTCTCCCGGCGCATGGCGCGCGCGCCCGGCGGGATCGGCGACCACGTCTTCCTCGACGCGACCGGCATCGACCCGGCCGTCTTCGCCCGCCGCTTCCCCACGGTGTCGGCCGCCTGCGCGCTCGCCGGGATCCACCCGTCGACCGACCCGATCCCGGTCGCGCCGGCCGCGCACTACTACTGCGGCGGCGTGCTCACCGACCTGGACGGGCGCACGACGGTGCCGGGGCTCTTGGCCGTCGGCGAGGTCGCCCGGACGGGCCTGCACGGCGCGAACCGGCTCGCGTCCAACTCGCTGCTCGAGGGTCTCGTGATGGGGGAGCGCGCCGCCGGGGCGGTGGGCGCCGACCTACTGGACAGCGTGGCCGCGCCGGCCGAGCTGCTGCTCACCCCCGTGCCAGCGGCCGATCCCGCGGGCCGCGCCGTGCTCCAGGCGGCGATGAGCGCGTCGGCCGGGATCGGGCGCGATGAGGACGGCCTGCGGGCGATCATCGAGGTCGCGGATCGCATTGCGGCGCAACCGGTCTCAGCCGACCGGCCGAGCATCGAGGCAGCCAACCTCGCGCTGGGTGCGACCGCGCTCGCCACCGCCGCGCGGCTGCGCACCGAGTCCCGCGGCTGCCACGTGCGCACCGACCACCCGGACCGGGCCGACCGCTGGGCGCGGTCCATCGAGCTGCGGCTCGTCGACGGCCGGCTCCGCTCCGCGGTGCTGGAGCGCGCCGCCGTGGCGGTCGACGCGTGAGGGCCGATCCCGCTGCGTGGTCGCCGGCGACCCTCGACGCGCTGGCCTCCGCCGGCCTCGACGCCGTCGGCGGTGGCCGCCGTGATCGCCGCGGCCCTGGGCGAGGACCTGCGCGACGGGCCCGACGTCACCACGCTGGCCACCGTCCCGCCCGACCAGCGGTGCCGCGCGTCCGTCACCCCGCGGGCGCCGGGCGTGCTGGCCGGCGGGCCGGTCGCGCTCGCGGTGTTCGACAGCCTGCTGGGCGCGGACCTGGCCGTCGAGTCGCTGCTCCCCGACGGCGCGGCGCTCGTGCCCGGAGCGCCCGCGCTGGTGCTGTCCGGCCCGACCGCGCAGCTCCTCACGGCCGAGCGCACGGCGCTGAACCTGCTCACCCACCTGTCCGGGGTCGCCACCGCGACCAGCGACTGGGTCGACGCCGTGGCGGGCACGGGCGCCCGGATCCGCGACACCCGCAAGACGCTGCCGGGCCTGCGCGCCCTGGAGAAGTACGCGGTGCGCTGCGGCGGCGGGGTGAACCACCGGATGAGCCTCGGCGACGCCGCGCTGATCAAGGACAACCACGTCGCGGCCGCCGGCTCGGTGGCCGCCGCGATCAAGGCCGTGCGGGCGCTCGATCCCGACATCGATCTCGAGGTGGAGGTGGACACGCTCGCGCAGCTCGACGAGGCGATCACGTCCGGCGCGTCGCTGGTGCTGCTGGACAACTTCTCGCTGGACGACACCGCGGAGGCGGTGCGCCGGGTGCGGGCGCTGCCCGGACCGCGGGTGCTGCTGGAGTCCTCGGGCGGCCTGACCCTCGATCGCGCCGGCGCGGTGGCCGCGACCGGCGTCGACTTCCTGGCCGTGGGCGCCCTGACGCACTCCGCGCCGGCGCTGGATCTGGGTCTCGACCTGCAGACCTAGGCTGGGCCCATGCTCCAGCGGATCGACCTGCGCGCCGGCCTCGGCGACCTGCGCGGCGTGCTCCCGCGCGCCGCGGTGGACGTGGGCGCCGCCGTCACGGCCGTCGCGCCGATCGTGGAGGACGTCCGGCGGCGCGGCGCGCACGCCGTGCTCGACGCCGCCGAGCGGTTCGACGGCGTGCGCCCGGCCGCCCTCCGCGTGCCGCCCGCGGCGCTCGAGGCGGCCGCCGATGCGCTCGACCCGGCCGTGCGGGACGCGCTGCTGGCGGCGATCGCGCGCGCCCGGGCGGGACACGCGGCGCAGCTGCCCGCGCCGGCGGTCACGGACCTGACGCCCGGCGGATCCGTGACCCAGCGGTGGGTGCCGGTCGCCCGCGTCGGCCTGTACGTGCCGGGCGGGCGGGCGCTGTACCCGTCGAGCGTGGTGATGAACGTCGTGCCGGCGCAGGTCGCCGGCGTCGGCGCGATCGCCGTCACCTCGCCGCCGCAGCGGGAGAACGACGGCTGGCCCGATCGCAACGTGCTCGCCGCCTGCGCGCTGCTGGGCGTCGACGAGGTCTACGCCGCGGGCGGCGCGCAGGGCGTCGCGCTGCTCGCGTACGGCGCCACCGACGTGGACGGCACGACGGTCGAGCCGGTCGACGTGATCACCGGGCCGGGGAACGTCTACGTGACCGCGGCCAAACGCCTGCTGCGGGGCACCGTGGCCATCGACTCCGAAGCCGGCCCGACCGAGATCGCCGTGGTCGCCGACGATTCCGCCGACCCGTCGTTCGTCGCCGCCGACCTCGTCTCGCAGGCCGAGCACGACCCGCTGGCCGCCTCGGTGCTCATCACCACGTCCGTCGAGCTCGCCGACGCCGTCGATGTGCTGCTCGCGCAGCGGGTCTCGCAGACCAAGCACCACGAGCGGGTGCGAGAGGCGCTGACCGGCCGGCAGTCCGGCACGGTGCTGGTGTCCTCGATCGACGACGCTGTCCGGGTCGCCGACGCCTACGCCGCCGAGCACCTGGAGATCCAGACCCGCGACGCGGCGGCGGTGGCGGCGCGGATCCGCAACGCCGGAGCGGTCTTCGTCGGCCCGTACTCGCCGGTCTCGCTCGGGGACTACTGCGCCGGGTCGAACCACGTGCTGCCGACCGGCGGGTCCGCGCGGTTCTCCTCCGGGCTGAACACGACGACGTTCCTGCGCGCAGATGCAGGTGATCGACTACTCGCGCGCCGCCCTGGCCGCGGTCGCGCCGCACGTGCTGGCGCTGTCGGCGGCCGAGGACCTGCCGGCGCACGGCGAGGCCGTCAGCGCGCGCTTCGCGGAGCCGGCGTGACGGCCTGCCGGCGCGGTCGGCTCCGGGGTCGACGCTGGCCGACCTGCCGCTGCGGGCCGACCTGGTCGGCCGGTCGCCCTACGGGGCGCCGCAGCTGGACGTGCCGGTGAAGATCAACACGAACGAGAACCCGTACCCGCCTTCCGATGCGCTGGTCGCCGACCTGGCCGCGTCGGTCGCCGCCGTCGCCGGCTCGCTGAACCGGTACCCGGATCGCGACGCGGTGGAGCTGCGCACGGCGCTCGCTGCGTACCTCGCGGGCGCGACCGGGTGTGCCGCTCACGACCGAGAACGTCTGGGCGGCCAACGGTTCCAACGAGATCCTGCTGCAGCTGCTGCAGGCCTTCGCCGGCCCGGGCCGCACCGCGCTGGGCTTCGAGCCCTCGTACTCGATGCACCCGATCATCGCCTCCGGCACGCGGACCACCTGGCTGACCTGCCCGCGCCGCGCTGACTTCACCGTCGACGTCGACGCCGCCGCCGCGCTGATCGCCGAGCACGCACCGGATGTGCTGTTCCTCACCAGCCCGAACAACCCGACCGGCGGATCCCTTCCGCTCGCGGACATCCGGCGCTGTGCTGGACGCGGCGCCGGGCATGGTGGTGGTCGACGAGGCCTATGCGGAGTTCTCCGACGCGGCCCAGCGCGATCGGGCTGATCGACCAGTTCCCGGCGCGAAACTGGTGGTGGTGCGGACCATGTCGAAGGCGTTCGCGTTCGCCGGCGGCCGGCTCGGCTACCTGGCCGCCGCGCCGGCGGTGATCGACGCGTTGCTGTTGGTGCGGCTGCCCTATCACCTGTCCTCGCTGACCCAGGCGGCGGCGCTCGCCGCGCTGCGGCACGCCGACGACACGCTGGCCTCGGTGGCGCATCTGGTCGCCGAGCGCCGGCGGGTGACCGCCGCCCTGGCCGAGACCGGCTTTCGCGTCGTCGATTCCGACGCGAACTTCCTGCTGTTCGGCGAGTTCGACGACCCCGCCGCCGCCTGGCGCGACTATCCTGGACGCCGGCGTGCTGGTGCGGGACATGGGCATCCCCGGGTATCCTGCGGGCGACGATCGGCACCGACGCGGAGAACGACGCGTTCCTGCGGGTGTGCACGGCGCTGCGTGAAAGACTCGTCGCATGAGCACGCCTGGCACCGGCGCCGCGCGGGGACGCCGCGCCGCGATCGAGCGCGTCACCAGCGAGTCGTCGGTGACTGGTGGAACTCGATCTCGACGGCACCGGTCAGGTCGAGATCTCCACCGGCGTGCGGTTCTACGACCACATGCTCACCGCGTTCGGGGTGCACGGCAGGTTCGACCTGCTGGTGCGGTCGGTCGGCGACGTCGACATCGACGCGCACCACACCGTCGAGGACACCGCGATCGTGCTCGGCCAGGCGATCGGGTCAGGCGCTGGGCGACAAGGCCGGCATCCGCCGATTCGGCGACGCGTTCATCCCGATGGACGAGACCCTCGCGCACGCCGCCGTCGACGTCTCCGGCCGGCCGTTCTCCGTGCACACCGGTGAACCGGATCGTGCTGCAGCGCTTCACCGTCGGCAACAACTACCCGGTGGTGCTGAACCGGCACGTGTTCGACTCGTTGGCCTTTCACGCCAGGATCGCGCTGCACGTGCGGGTGATCTACGGCCGCGATCCGCACCACATCTGCGAGGCGCAGTACAAGGCGATCGCCCGCGCGCTGCGGGCGGCGGTCGAGCCGGACCCGCGGGTGGCAGGGGTTCCGTCGACCAAGGGCGTGCTGTGAACAGTCCTGCCGATCCTCCTGATCGGCGTCGGCGGGTTCCTGATCGGCGGCGTGGTGTCGTTCTGGAAGAAGTCGCGCGCCGTCGCGGTGATGCTCGCGGTGCTCTCGGCGCTCTGCATCGCCGGCGGTATGGTATGGCTGATCTGACGTCTCGGCTCGATTCGGCCGGCCCGTCGGTCGTGGTGCTGGACTACGGCTCGGGCAACCTCGCGTCGGCCGAGCGCGCGCTGCGCCGCACCGGCGCGGACGTCGAGGTGACCGCCGACTTCGACGCGGCGCTCGGCGCGGACGGGCTGGTGGTGCCGGGGGTCGGCGCCTACGCGGCGTGCATGGCCGGGCTGCTCGGCCGTGCGCGGGCAGCGGATCATCGACCGCCGGCTCGCCGGCGGCCGTCCGGTGCTGGGCATCTGCGTCGGCATGCAGATCCTGTTCGACCGCGGGGTCGAGCACGGCGTGCAGACCGACGGGGTCGGGCGAGTGGCCGGGCACCGTCGAGCGGCTGCAGGCGCCGATCGTGCCGCACATGGGCTGGAACACCGTGGAGCCCGGCGCCGGGTCGCGTGCTGTTCGACGGGCTGGACCCGCGCGACCCGGTTCTACTTCGTGCACTCCTACGCGGTGCGGCGGTGGGAGCTGGAGGTGACGCGGCCGTTCACGCCGCCGGTGGTGACCTGGGCCGAGCACGGCGGCGACCGGTTCGTCGCGGCGGTGGAGAACGGGCCGCTGTCGGCGACCCAGTTCCACCCGGAGAAGTCCGGGGATGCCGGCGCGGAGGTGCTCCGCCGCTGGGTTGCCTCGCTCTGACAGGGCAATCCCGCTGACCTATTCTCGAACAGGTGTTCGAAGCGCTGTCCCGCGATGCCGGCGGGGACGAGGACCGGGAGCGGGTCCTGGGTGAGCTGCGTCGCCGCCTCCACCCGGAGACCACCGCCGACCTGAGCCTCGGTGCGTCGGGCGTGCTGCCGGTGCCCGAGCCGCTCGCCGCGGTGCTGCCCCGCCGCGGCCTGGCCCGCGGGTCGGTGGTCAGCGTGCTGGGGCAGCGGTGCCACCAGCCTGCTGTTCACCCTGCTGGCCGGCGAGCCGACGGCGTGGTCCGCGATCGTCGGGATGCCCGGCATCGGGCTGCTGGCCGCCTCCGAGTTCGGTGTCGACCTGGATCGCGTCGTGGTCATCCCCGAGCCGGGACCCGATGTGCTGCAGGTGTTCTCGATCCTGATCGACGGGGTGGACATGATCGCGGTCGCCCTGCCGCCGACCGCGCGGCCCTCCCCGAGCAGGCAGCGGGTGCTCACCGGCCGGCTGCGGCAGCGCGGTGCGGTGCTGCTGGTCGATGGGCCCGTGGCCGGGCGCCGACCTGGTGCTGCGCTCCCGCTGGGCGGGGGTGAGCGGCGTCGGCCGCGGCCACGGCCGGCTGCGCGACCGGTACCTGGTGGTGGAGGTCGGCGGCAGGGGCGCCGCCGGTCGCGGGCGGCAGGCGACGCTGCTGCTGCGTGGCGCCCGCGGCGCGGTCGAGGTGCGGGACGGCGTTGCGTCGCGGGTAGCCGCCGTCGTCCCGATGGCTCCGGCAGTGGCGCGCGTCGGCTGATCCGACCCCCCCGACTCCCCGAAGTACGTCACCGCGATATCGACAATTCGGACTCCTGTCCCACTCGTCACTCCAGTGTCGTTGTCGGTGGCGGGTTCTAGGGTTCGAACAGACGTACACAGCTGGGTGTCGGTGGTTCTCGGTGGTTCTGGAGGTTCTCGGTGACCGATGTGATGGACGACCTGTCGGTGATGTGGCGCAGCGCGCCGGTGAACCGGATGGACCCGGAGTCGTGGCTGCCCCGCCCTCGCCGGTGCCGCAGCACGGCCCGCCGTTGCGCGAGCCAGCCGGAGCCCGACGTCCCGCTGGAGGTGTTGGAGCGACGGATCTGCTCGCTCGCCGGCACCCTGGCGGCGTCGACCCGCGAGTGGCTGCGGCTGATCGCGGAGTTCGACGCGCGCAAGGGCTGGGCGCAGTGGGGGATCAAGTCCTGCTCGCACTGGCTGTCCTGGGCGTGCTCGGTGGGTCCGGGCGCGGCCAGGGAGTACGTGCGGGTCGCGACCGCCCTGGCGGCCGTCCCGGCGCTGGACGCCGCCTTCGCGAAGGGCCGGTTGTCGTACTCGAAGATGCGCGCCCTGACCAGGCTCGCCGGCGAGGTCGACGAGCAGGTGCTGCTGCACCAGGGCCTGGTGCACACGGCATCTCAGCTGGAACGGGTGGTCAGGGGCTACCGCAAGGCGCAGGGCACCCGGCTGGCGCAGGAGAGCAGGCGACAGGCCAGGTGGGGATGGGACGACGACGGGATGCTGGTGCTGTCGGCCCGGTTGCCAGCGGAGGAGGGGGCGCTGCTGGTCGCGGCGCTGAACCGGGCGGGCAGCGCGCTCGATCCCGACGAGCGGGTCGCCGCGGCCGACGCGCTGGTCGGGGTCGCGCAGGCAGCGCTCGCCGCCGGCGACGCCGATTCCTCCGGCGACGACGAGCATCTCGTCGTCCTGCACGCCGACCTCGCCGTCCTCACCGATACCGACACCGATCCGCCGCCGGACGCCCGGTGCCGCATCGAGCGCGGGCCCGGCGTGGAATCCGCCACCGCGCAACGCATCTCCTGCGACGCCGCGGTGCTCGCGGTGCTGCACGGCGCCGACCCCGGCGAGCCGCTCCGCCTCGGCAGGAAGACCCGGCGAATCCCGCCCGCGCTGCGGCGCGCCCTGCGCATCCGCGACGAGCGCTGCCGATTCCCCGGCTGCCATCGGCAGCGACACCTGCAGGCCCACCACGTCCGGCACTGGGCGCAGGGCGGTCGCACCGACCCCGACAACCTGGTCCTGCTCTGCCGCCGGCACCACACCGCCGTGCACGAGGGCGGGTTCGCCGTCGCCGTCACCCCGGCGGGGTGGGAGTTCCGCCGGCCGGACGGCGCGCCGATCCCGCCCTTCTCGGTCCTGCGCGGAGATCCGATGCGGGACGGCGACATCCCCTTCCACCACATCCGTCCCCAGCAGCACGGCGAACGCTTCGGCCTCGCCGCCTCGGTCGCCGCGCTCTTCGGAACATGAAGCAACGATCCCAACGCGCCCTGGTGGTCTGGTGTCCGGACTGGCCGGCGGTGGCGGCCGCGCGCCAGGCCGGGGTGCCCGCGTCGACCCGGTCGCGGTGTTCCACGCCAACCGGGTGCAGGCCTGCACGGCTGCCGCCCGGGCGAGGGCGTACACATCGGGCAGCGCCGGCGGGATGCGCAGTCCCGCTGCCCGGAGCTGCTCGTCGCCCAGGTGGACCCCGATCGGGACGGCCGCTCGTTCGAGCCGGTGGCGGCCGCGGTGGAGTCCATCGCGCCGGGCGTGGAGATCCTGCGGGCGGGCGTGGTCGCGTGCTCCGCGCGCGGCCCGCGCCGCTACTTCGGATCCGAGGCCGCCGCTGCGGAGAGGATCGTCGACGTCGTCGAGGCCCTGGACGTCGAATGCTCGGTGGGCATCGCCGACGTCCTCGCGGTCGCCGTGCTGGCCGCGCACCGAGCGACGCATCGTGCCGCCGGGGGAGTCCGCCGCGTTCTGCGCGCCGCTGCCGATCACCGAGCTGGCCAGCGACCCGGCGATCGCCCCGCCGGAACGCGCGGCGCTGACCGACCTGCTGATCCGGCTCGGCATCACCACCTGCGGCGCCTTCGCCGCGCTGCCCGACGACAAGGTGGCGACCCGGTTCGGCGCCGACGCCGTGCAGGCGCACCGGCTGGCGAGAGGGCTGGCCGAGCGCGGGGTGTCCCGCCGGCAGATCCCGGAGGAACTGATCGTCGAGCAGGTCTGCGACCCGCCGCTGGACCGGGTGGACACCGCGGCGTTCGCGGCCAGGGCGCTGGCCGAGCGGTTCCACGCCCGGCTGGCCGATGCCGGGCTGGCCTGCACCCGGCTGGCCATCACCGCGGTCACCGAGCGGGACGCCACGCTGTCCCGGGTCTGGCGGTGCGCCCGCCCGCTGACCGCGGCCGCCACCGCCGACCGGCTGCGCTGGCAGCTCGACGGCTGGCTCACCGCCGGCCGGACGACCAGGCCCGGCTCGATACATGACGGCGACGAGGCGGGTCCGGGCGCCATCACCCTGCTCCGGCTGGAGCCCATCGAGGCCATCGGCGCCGGGCGCATCCAGTACGGGCTGTGGGGATCCGACGGTCAGGACGATCAGCGGGCCGGCTGGGCGTTCGCCAGGGTGCAGGGCATGCTCGGACCGGAATCCGTGCTGGCGCCGGTGCTCTCGGGCGGTCGCGGGCCGGCGGACCGGATCACGACTGGTGCCGTGGGGTGACGAGAAGGTGAGCGCGCGGGATCCCGCCGCGCCGTGGCCGGGAGCGCTGCCGGCGCCGTCCCCGGCGCGGCTGGCCGCCGCGGACGAGCACGCGGTGACGGTGCTCGATCGGGACGGTGGCCCGGTGCAGGTGACACCCGGGGGCTGCTCAGTGGCGTCCCGGCGTGGGTGGGCGACGGCGCCGACCGCCAGCAGGTCGAGGCCTGGGCTGGACCATGGGTGCTGGACGAGCGGTGGTGGCTGGGGGACCGGGTCACCGACCCGCCGCGCTACCGGGCGCGGCTGCAGCTGATCACCGAGGGGGACGCGCGCTCCTGGTGCGATTCGGCCGGCAGGGCTGGCAGGTCGAGGGGGTGTACGACTGATGGGCTGGAACAACCCGCCGGTGCCGTGGACCGAACTGGAGCGGGCGTTGTCCGGCACGCGCGCCGAAGTCCGGGCAGAAGATGCTCCGGTCGGTGCGCTACGACGATCCGGGGCCGCCCCCGCCGCGCGTCCAGCGGCCACCGGAGGACCGGCATCGCGTGCCGTACGCCGAGCTGCACTGCCACTCCGCGTTCAGCTTCCTGGACGGCGCCTCCACCCCGGAGATGCTGGTCGCCGAGGCGCTCCGGCTCGGCCTGGACGCCCTGGCCATCACCGACCACGACGGCCTCTACGGCATCGTCCGGTTCGCCGAGGCCGCCGCGGACACCTCGCTGCGCACCCTCTACGGCGCCGAGCTCTCGCTCGGGCTGCCGGAGCCGCAGCTCGGCGTCGCCGACCCGGTGGGCGATCACCTGCTGGTGCTGGCCCGCGGCCAGGAGGGCTACAACCGGCTGTCCGTGCAGATCAGCCAGCGCCCAGCTGCGCGGCAGGCGAGAAGGGCCGCCCGATCTACGACCTGGACGCGCTCGCGGCCGCCGCCGACGACCAGTGGCTGATCCTCACCGGCTGCCGCAAGGGCCGCGTCCGGCGCGCGCTGGCCCGCGCCGGTCCGGACGCCGCGCGGGCCGAGATCATCGCGCTGATGGATCGTTTCGGGCGGCGCAACGTCGCGGTCGAGCTGACCACCCAGCTGCTGCCCACCGACGACGAGGACAACGACGTCCTGGCCGAGCTCGCCGCCGAGCTCGGGCTGCCGGTGGTCGCCACCACCGGCGCGCACTACGCCACGCCGCGGGACGGCCGGCTGGCGCGCGGCGATGGCGGCGGTCCGCGCCCGGCGCAGCCTGGACGAGGCCGATCCCTACCTGCCGGCGGGGCCGGGGGCGCACCTGCGGTCCGGGCGCGGAGATGGCGGCGCTGTTCGCCCGGTACCCGACGGCGGTGCCGAACGCCGCCGCGATCGGCGAGGAGTGCTCGTTCGACCTGCATCTGGTGGCGCCCAACCTGCCGCCCTACGACGTGCCGCCCGGTCACGACGAGAACTCCCACCTGCGCGAGCTCACCATGGCCGGCGCCGCCCGGCGGTACGGCCCGCCGGAGGCGAAACCCGATGCCTATGCGCAGATCGACAAGGAGCTGAGGATCATCGCCGAGCTCGAACTTCCCCGGCTATTTCCTGATCGTCTACGACATCGTCCATTTCTGCCACGATCACCGGATCCTGTGCCAGGGGCGGGGATCGGCCGCCAATTCGGCGGTCTGCTACGCGCTGGGCATCACCGCGGTGGACGCGGTGCGCTACCAGCTGCTGTTCGAGCGGTTCCTGGCGCCGGAACGGGACGGCCCGCCGGACATCGACATCGACATCGAGTCCGACCGGCGGGAGGAGGTCATCCAGTACGTCTACGAGAACTACGGCCGGACTACGCCGCGCAAGTGGCCAACGTCAACACGTTCCGGCCGCGGATGGCGGTCCGGGACATGGCCAAGGCGCTCGGTCATTCGCCGGGCCAGCAGGACGCGTACTCCAAGCAGCTGGACGGCTGGTCGCCGCTGGCGATCCAGGGCGAGCTGCGACGTGCCGGCGGACGTGCTCGCGCTCGCCTGGCCAGATCCAGGACTTCCCGCGGCATCTCGGCATCCATTCCGGCGGAATGGTGATCTGCGACCGGCCGGTCGCGCAGGTCTGCCCGGTGGAATGGGCGCGGATGGAGAACCGCTCAGTGCTGCAGTGGGACAAGGACGACTGCGCCGCCATGGGTCTGGTCAAGTTCGACCTGCTCGGCCTCGGCATGCTGTCCGCCCTGCACTACGCGGTCGACCTGGTCCGCGAGCACGAGGGCGTCGAGGTCGACTTCGCCCGGCTGGATCTGGAGGAGCCGGCGGTCTACGAGATGCTGCAGCGGGCCGACTCGGTGGGGGTGTTCCAGGTCGAGTCCCGGGCGCAGATGGCGACGCTGCCGCGGCTGAAGCCGCGCACCTTCTACGACCTGGTGGTGGAGGTCGCGCTGATCCGTCCCGGCCCGATCCAGGGCGGGTCGGTGCACCCGTACATCCGCCGCCGCAACGGGCTGGAGCCGGTCACCTACGACCACCCGGTGATGGAGCGGTCGCTGGCCAAGACCCTGGGCATCCCGCTGTTCCAGGAGCAGCTGATGCAGCTCGCCGTCGACGTCGCCGGGTTCGACGCCGGCGAGGCCGACCAGTTGCGCCGGGCGATGGGCGCCAAGCGGTCCAGCCAGAAGATGGAGAAGCTGAAGACCCGGCTCTACGACGGGATGCGGGACCTGCACGGCATCACCGGTGACGCCGCCGACCGCATCTACGAGCGGCTGCTCGCCTTCGCCAACTTCGGGTTCGCCGAGTCGCACGCGCTGTCCTTCGCCGCCCTGGTCTTCTACTCGTCCTGGCTGAAGCTGCACCACCCGGCGGCGTTCTGCGCGGCGCTGCTCAACGCGCAGCCGATGGGCTTCTACTCACCGCAGTCGCTGGTGGCCGACGCCCGGCGGCACGGGGTGACGGTGCGCCGCCCCGACATCAACATCTCCGGCGCGCAGGCCGATCTCGAGCCGGGACCGGACGGCCGACCGGCGGTCCGGCTGGGGCTGGCCGGGATCCGCACGATCGGCACCGAGCTCGCCGAGCAGATCGTCGCCGCCCGCCCCGGCGGCGGGTACACGTCGCTGGACGAGCTCACCCGGGCGGTCACCCTGACCGCCGCGCAGGCCGAGGCGCTGGCCACCGCCGGCGCGCTCGACGCCCTGACCGACGGCGACCGGCCGGAGCGCGCTCTGGGCGGCGGGGGCGGCGGCGGGTCCGCGGTCGGGCACGTTGGCCGGCACCACCGTCGGCCTCGAGGCGCCGGCGCTGCCCGGGATGAGCGACATCGAGCTGACCGTCGCCGACATCTGGGCCACCGGGATCTCGCCCGACGTCTATCCCACCGAGTTCTCCCGGCAGCAGCTGGCGAGCTGGGGGGTGCGCACCGCGCGGGAACTGCTCGAGGTCGAGCACGGCACCCGGGTGCTGGTGGCCGGGATGGTCACCCACCGGCAGCGGCCGGCCACCGCGTCCGGGGTCATCTTCATCAACCTCGAGGACGAGAGCGGCATGATCAACGTGATCTGCTCGATCGGGCTGTGGACCCGGTACCGGCGGGTGGCCCGGCAGTCCGCCGCGCTGCTGGTCCGGGGCGTGGTGGAACGGGAGGGCGGGGCGATCTCGATCGTCGCCGACCGGATCGCCGCGGTGGATCTGGTGGCCGCACGCCCTCGCGGGACTTCCGATGACGCCCGGCCGCATGGCACGATCGGGGCCATGAGCGAGGTCTTCGAGCAGGCGTCGGTGTCGCTGATCCTGGCCGACTTCGCGGTGGCCGATCAGCTGGGCAAGCTGCAGGTGGTCGGCGGCGGCCTGCAGATCATCGGCCGGGATCCGGCGACCGGGGTCTCGGCGGCGTTCGCGCTGGTGGTGAGCCTGACCTTCCCGCCGGAGCTGTTCAACGAGCAGTACGCGTTCGAGGTGGTGCTGGAGGACGAGACCGGCGCGCCGATCGAGCTGACCGAGGCGTCGCCGGTGCCGGGCTCGCGGGTGATGCGGTTCGGGCAGACCCTGCAGATCGAGGAACCCAACTTCCGCGGCAGCGGGGTCCCCCGGCGCGCACTGCCGACCCGCTCCCATGTGGTCCTGTACTTCAACACCGGTCTGCCGCTGCCGTCCGGCCGGGTGCTGGTCTGGCGGGCCAGAATCGACGGCGAGTCCCGCCCGCAATGGACCGTGCCGTTCTTCGTCCCCGCCCCGCCGCCCGCTCCTGTGCTGGGCTGATCCGATGCGCATCGCCACCTGGAACATCAACTCGATCCGCGCCCGGATCGATCGGCTGACCGCGTGGCTCGCCCGCAGCGACGTCGACGTGCTCGCCATCCAGGAGACCAAGATCGACGACGACCGGTTCCCCGCGGACCGGCTCGCCGAGCTCGGCTACCAGGTCGCGCACCACGGCACCTCTCAGTGGAACGGGGTGGCCGTGCTCTCCCGGGTCGGCATCGAGGCGGTGCAGATCGGCCTGCCGGGTGCGCCGTCGTGGGGCGAGCCGGCGGTTGCCGAGGCCCGCGCGGTCAGCGCGCTGTGCGCGGGCGTGCGGATGTGGAGCGTCTACATCCCGAACGGGCGCGCCATCGGCGACCCGCACTACAACTACAAGCTGGACTGGCTGGGCGCGCTGCGCGACTACGGTGCGAAGGAGCTGGCCGCCGACCCGGACGCGCAGGTCGCGTTCTGCGGCGACTTCAACATCGCGCCGACCGACGACGACATCTGGAGCGTCGAGTTCTACCGGCACCAGACGCACGTCACGCCGCCCGAGCGGGCCGCGTTCGGGGAGCTGGTGGCCGCCGGGTTCGCCGACGTGGTCCGGCCGTTCACCCCGGGGCCGGGCGTCTACACCTACTGGGACTACACCCAGCTCAGCTTCCCGAAGCGCCGCGGCATGCGGATCGACTTCGCCCTGGCGAGCCCGGCGCTGGCCGCGCGGGTGACCGGCGCGTTCATCGACCGCGAGGAGCGCAAGGGCAAGGGCGCGTCCGATCACGCGCCGGTGGTCGTGGAGCTGAGCTGACCCATGGCCGCCCCGAGAATCCTGGTGCTGCAACACGACCCCTCCGACCCGCCGCTGCTGCTGGGCGACTGGTTGCCCGCGGCCGGCGCCGAGCTCACCGTGCTGCGGCCGTTCGACGGCGACCACGTCCCGGAGTCGATGGACGGGTTCGACGCGCTGGTCAGCCTCGGTGGCGAGATCGGCGCGCTCGACGACGACCGGGCGCCCTGGCTGCCCGCGACCCGCGCGCTGCTGGCGGGCGCGGTGGCGACGGCCACCCCGACGCTGGGCGTCTGCCTCGGCGGCCAGCTGCTGGCCGCGGCGACCGGCGGCACCGTGCAGCCGGGGGGGAACGGCCCGCAGATCGGCGCCTACCTGACCGCGAAACGTGATGCGGCGGCGGACGATCCGCTGTTCGGGGACATGCCGATGACCCCCGACGTCATGCATTACCACTACGACGTGGTCACCGCCCTGCCGCCCGGCGCCGTGCTGCTGCTCTCCGCCATGGGCTACCCGAACCAGGCGTTCCGCGTCGGGCCGTGCGCGTGGGGGCTGCAGTTCCACATCGAGGCGCCGGCGGAGGTGGTGCGTGACTGGGCGCGCGCGGAGGACGTGCCCATCACGGGCCGGCTGGGCGGCATGCTGGACGCAGCCGAGGAGACGATGTCCGAGGTCTGGCCGGACTTCGCGGCCCGGTTCGTCGAGCTGGTCCGGCAGCCGCCGCGGCCCCGCCTGCCGCTGCTCGGGTCCGGCCGATGACCCGGCCGGCGGTGCGCACCCCGGCCCGCTACGGGCTGCCGGACACGGACCGGGTCCGCGCCGACCTCGAGTCGGCCGGCTTGTTCACCGACGGGCGGCCGACCCAGGGCGCGGACGACGTGCTGGCGGCGATCTCCCGCGCCGGCCGGGCCGAGCTGGCGCTGAACGGGCTGGCCCGGCTCGTCGAGGCGGCCGAGGACGGCGACGACCTGATGGCCCGGCTCCGCGCCGATCCCCGGTTCCGCGGCCGGCTGATCGGCGTGCTCGGCGGGTCCACCGCGCTGGCGGACCACCTCGCGACGAACCCGGTCGACTGGCACCTGCTCGTGCCGGAAGCGCCCGCGGAGGAACTGATTTCGGTCGGGACCATGCGCGGCGTGCTGGCCGCGGCGGTCGGCGTCGACCCGGACGCCCCGCCGTGCACCGGGACCGACGGCGCGCGGGCCACGGTGACGGGCGGCACCGCGATCGCGGCGCTGCGCCGCGCGTACCGGTCGCAGCTGCTGATCATCGCCGCGCACGACCTTGCGCCCGCGGTGGAGCCGAGCCTGCCCACCACCGCGCTGCCCGCCGTCTGCCAGGCGCTGTCGGAGCTGGCCGACGCGACCCTGCAGACCGGGCTCGCCGTGGCCGCAGCGGAGCTGCCCGCGGCCGCCGCGCCGGCGCGGCTCGCCGTGGTGGCGATGGGCAAGTGCGGGGCGAAGGAGCTCAACTACATCTCGGACGTCGACGTGATCTTCGCGGCCGACCACCCGGCGGGCGCGGGAGACGGCGACGAGACCGCGATGCTCGCCACCGCGACGCAGCTGGCCACCGCGATGATGCGGATCTGCCACGGTGCGGCGTGGGAGGTCGACGCCGCACTGCGCCCCGAGGGCAAGGCCGGAGCGCTGGTCCGCACGCCGGCCAGCCACGCCGCGTACTACAAGCGCTGGGCGCAGACCTGGGAGTTCCAGGCGCTGCTCAAGGCCCGCCCGGCCGCCGGCGACCGCGAGCTGGGGCGGCGGTTCGTGGAGATCACCGCGCCGGGGGTGTGGAGCGCGTCGGGCCGGGACTCCTTCGTCGACGACGTGCAGGCCATGCGGCGCAGGGTGGAGCGCAACATCCCGGAGAACCACCGCGGACGCGAGCTCAAGCTCGGCGCGGGCGGGCTCCGCGACGTCGAGTTCGCGGTGCAGCTGCTCCAGCTCGTACACGGCCGCACCGACCCGGACCTGCGGCTGCCCGGCACGCTGATGGGCCTCCGGTCGCTGATCCGCGGCGGGTACGTCGCGCGCACCGACGGCGCCGAGATGGCCGCCGCCTACACGTTTCTCCGGCGCGCCGAGCACCGCCTGCAGCTGCAGCGGCTGCGCCGCACGCACCTGCTCCCGGACGACGTGTCCGACATGGAATGGCTGGCCCGCACCGACGGGTACACCGCGTCCGGCACGGCGACCGCGGCCGAGGTGTTCAGCGCCGAGCGGCTGCGGCACGGCGCCACGGTCCGGCGGCTGCACGAGAAGCTGTTCTACCGGCCGCTGCTGCACGCCGTCGCGGCGGTCGGCGCGGACGAGCTGCGGCTGACGACGGAGAGCGCCCGCGCGCGGCTGGCCGCCCTCGGCTTCCGGTCGCCCGACGCCGCGCTGCGGCACATCGGCGCCCTCACGGTCGGCGTCAGCCGGCGCGCGGCGATCCAGCGGCACCTGCTGCCGGTGCTGCTCGACTACTTCTCGTCCAGCCCCGACCCGGACAACGGGCTGCTGTCGTACCGGCAGGTGTCGGAGGCGCTCGCCGACACGCCCTGGTACCTGCGTCTGCTGCGCGACGAGGGCTCGGTCGCGCAGCGGCTCGCCGAGCTGCTCGGCGGGTCGCGGCTCATCGCCAACCTGCTCACCCGCGCGCCCGAGGTGCTCAAGATGCTGGCCGACGACGTGGCACTGCTCGAGCCGGAACCGGAGACCGTGGCCGCCGCCCTGCTCGCCCGGTCCGGCCGCGCGAAGACCGCCCAGGAGGCGGTGGACGCCGCGCGGTCCGCCCGCCGGCCCGAGATGCTCCGGCTGGCCTGCGGCGACCTGCTCGGCCTGATCTCCGTGACGAACATCGCGCGCGGGCTGACCAGCGTCGCCGAGACCTGCATCCGCGCGGCATACGCCGCCGCCGTCACCCAGGTGACCCGCGACCGCGGCGCATTCCGGGCGCGGCTCGCCGTGATCGGGATGGGCCGGCTCGGCGGCGCGGAGCTCGGCTACTGCTCGGACGCGGACGTGATGTACGTGTTCGAGGCGCTGCCCGGGGAGGACGACGAGAAGGCCAGGGCGGACGCGTCGGCCGTCGCCGACCTGATGGCGCGGCTGCTCGGCCGGCCGACCCCGGACCCGCCGCTGGAGATCGACGCGAACCTGCGCCCCGAGGGCCGCAACGGCCCGCTGGTCCGCACCCTGGACTCGTTCCGCAGCTACTGGACCCGGTTCGCGCAGCCCTGGGAGCGGCAGGCGCTGCTCCGCGCGCGGCCGGTGGCGGGCGACGACGACCTCGGCGCCCGGTTCGTCGAGGCCGCGGACCTGTTCCGCTACCCGGAGGGCGGGCTCGGCCAGAAGGACGTGGTGGAGATCCGCCGGATCAAGGCCAGGGTGGACACCGAGCGGATGCCAAGGGGCGCCGACGTGACCACCCACACCAAGCTCGGGCGCGGCGGCCTCGGCGACGTCGAGTGGACGGTGCAGCTGCTCCAGCTGCAGCACGCGCGCGAGCTACCGGATCTGCGGACGCCGTCGACGCTGGCGGCGATCGAGGCGGCGCGCCGGGGCGGCCTGCTGGACGACGCCGACGCCGCGGCGCTGACCAACGGCTGGCTGCAGGCGTCGCACACACGCAACGCGATCATGCTGGTGCGCGGCAAGCCGGAGGACCAGATCCCGCGCCACGGACGCGAACTGGACGCCGTGGCGCGCGCGATGGGCTACCCGGCAGGCGGTGATCCCGGGGAGTTCGTGGACGACTACCGCAGGGCCACGCGGCGGGCCCGGAAGGTCGTCGATCGCGTCTTCGACGGCGGCTGACGTCTGTCAGGATGGCGACCGTGCCAATCTGGGTCTGGATCGTCATCGTCGTCGTCGTCGTGCTGGCCATCGGGCTGGGCATCGGCCTGGTGCGCGCGCGCCGCCGCCGGATCTCGCTGACGGACACCGCACCGAGCGCGCCGGTCACCGAGGGCCCACCCGCGAAGGGCGGCTACCGCGCGGGCGGCTCGATCTCGTTCTCCTCCGGCACCACGGCCACCGCGCCGCCGCCGGAGCACCCCGTCCAGGACCGTCCCGAGGTGGACGGCCAGCCCGCCGTCGGCGACGACGCCGCGGTGCCGCGGGACTCGGTCACGCGACCGATCGTCGACGTGATCCTGCCCGAGGAGGTCGTCGAGCCGAAGCCGGCCGAGCCGCTCATCGTCGAGTCTCTCCCTGAGGTCGAGGTCGAGACCGCAGTCGAGGTGGAGACCGTCCCCGCGGCGCCGGCCGAGGAACGCATCGAACCCACCGCCGGTCGGCTCGGCCGGCTGCGCGGCCGGCTCGCCCGCTCGCAGAACGTGTTCGGCCAGAGCCTGCTCGGCCTGCTCGGCGCCGGCACGCTCGACGAGGACTCGTGGACCGACGTCGAGGACACGCTGCTGATGGCGGACCTGGGCGCCAAGGCCTCCGCCGAGATCACCGAGAAGCTGCGCGCCGAGGTGGCCGCGCATGGGGTGGTCGACGCCGCGAGCGCCAGGGCGGCGCTGCGCAAGGTGCTCATCGAGGCCGTCGGCACCGACGCGGACCGGTCGGTCAAGGCGCTGCCGCACGACGGCCGGCCGTCGGTCGTGCTGGTGGTCGGCGTGAACGGCACCGGCAAGACCACCACCACCGGCAAGCTCGCCCGGGTGCTGGTCGCGGACGGACGGCACGTCGTGCTGGGCGCCGCGGACACCTTCCGCGCGGCGGCCGCCGATCAGCTCGCCACCTGGGCGGAGCGGGCGGGCGCGGTGGTGGTCCGGTCCGGCCGGGCGCCGATCCCGCCTCCGTCGCGTTCGACGCCGTCAAGCGGGGGATCGAGGACGGTGCCGACGCGGTGCTCATCGACACCGCGGGTCGGCTGCACACGAAGACCGGCCTGATGGACGAGCTGGGCAAGGTCAAGCGCGTCGTCGAGAAGCAGGCGAAGGTCGACGAGGTGCTGCTCGTGCTGGACGCGACGACGGGGCAGAACGGCCTGGTGCAGGCGACGGTGTTCGCCGAGGTCGTGGACATCACCGGGATCGTGCTGACCAAGCTCGACGGCACGGCCAAGGGCGGGATCGTGGTCGCCGTGCAGCGCGCGCTGAACGTGCCGGTGAAGCTGGTCGGGCTGGGCGAGGGCCCGGACGACCTGGCCCCGTTCGAGCCGGAGGCCTTCGTCGACGCGCTGCTCGGCGCAGCGTGACGACGATCTAGCGAGGACACGAGCCCGAGGGGCGAGGCCCGCAGCGATGAGGAGTCGCGCAATCCGGCACCGCGTGACGACGATCTAGCGACGGACACGAGCCCGAGGGGCGAGGCCCGCGACGCGATGAGGAGTCGCGCAATGCCGGCACCGCGTGACGACGATCTAGCGAGGACATGAGCCCGACGGGGCGAGGCCCGCAGCGATGAGGAGTCGCGCAATCTGGCACCGCGTGACGGATCGATCTAGCCGGCACGACTGACGTCTGAGGTAGTCGCTCGTCACACGCAGTCGATCTAAAGGAAACACGCCGGAAACACATTCCCCGGCGAGTTCACAGGCGCGAAACACCGCAGCGCTCAGGTCGAAATACGCACAGGCGAATCTCGGTGCGTCACAGGACCTCTGCCTGCGCGCGCCATCCGGTGCGCGTCCGACCCACGCGGCCGGACCCGGTGAGGCGGTCCTCCGCAATCCGACGAGCCAGGAGGCTTGATGGAACCGTTCGAACTGGACGCCGGCAATACAGCCTGGATGCTGGCAGCCGCTTCACTGGTGCTGCTCATGACGCCCGCGCTCGCCTTCTTCTACGGCGGCATGACGCGCTCGAAGTCCGTCCTGAACATGATGATGATGAGCTTCGGTGCGCTCGCCGTCGTCGGGCCCGATCTGGATGCTCTGGGGCTACTCGGAGACGTTCGGCACGAACATCGGCGGGATCATCGGAAATCCGTTCGAGTACTTCGCTCTCAACGGGCTCACCGATGACCTGAGCCTGATGGCCGCCTCCGGGGTGCCGGCCACGGTCGCCGTGGGCTACCAGGCCACCTTCGCGATCATCACGGTCGCGCTGATCACCGGCGCCATCGCCGACCGCGCGCGATTCGGCACCTGGCTGGTGTTCGCCGGCATCTGGGTCACCCTGGTCTACGGCCCGATCGCGCACATGGTCTGGGGCGGCGGCCTGCTCAGCGGGTCCGGGCCGATCGCCGAGTGGCTGTCCACCCCGATCGACTTCGCCGGTGGCACGGTCGTGCACATCAACGCCGGTATCGCCGGCCTCGTGCTCGCGGTGCTGATCGGCAAGCGCAAGGGCTTCGCCAAGGAGCCGATGAAGCCGCACAACCTGCCGTTCGTCATGCTCGGCGCCGCCCTGCTGTGGTTCGGCTGGTTCGGCTTCAACGCCGGCTCCGAGTTCGCCGCGGACGGCACCGCCGGCCAGGCGTGGATCAACACCCTGACGGCCACCTGCGTCGCCACCCTCGGCTGGCTGATCGTGGAGCGGATCCGGGACAAGCACGCCACCAGCCTCGGCGCCGCTTCCGGCGTGGTCGCCGGCCTGGTGGCCATCACCCCGGCCGCGGCCGCGGTGGACGTCGTCGGCGCGATGTTCATCGGCCTCATCGCCGGCTCGCTGTGCGCGCTGGCGGTCGGCCTGAAGTACAAGTTCGAGCTACGACGACTCGCTCGACGTCGTCGGCGTGCACCTCGTCGGCGGCTTCGTCGGCACCGTGCTGATCGGCCTGTTCGCCAACGTCCCGCGGGACGCCGACGGCGTCGGTCGACCACGTCGACCTGGGCGCCGGACGGCGCACTGAACGGCCTGTTCTACGGCGGGGGCGTGACCCAGTCTGGACCCAGTTCGTCGTCGCCATCATCGCCATCGTCGCTTCTCGGGCATCGTCACCGCTGATCATCGGCCTGCGCGCTCAAGTTCACCATGGGCTGGCGGATCTCCGAGGAGGACGAGGTCGAGGGCATCGACGTCACCACCCATGGTGAGGCCGCCTACGACATCGAGCCCTCCGTTCGGGCGCGGGCGTCTCCGGCGTTCTGAGCCACCCGGCAGCCACGAAAACCCAGGAGGTCAAAGCATGAAGCTGGTCACCGCCGTCATCAAGCCGTTCAAACTCGACGAGGTGAGGGCAGCGCTGCTGGCATTCGGTGTGCAGGGCATGACCGTCTCGGAGTCCTCCGGATACGGCCGCCAGCGCGGCCACACCGAGGTCTACCGGGGCGCGGAGTACACCGTCGAACTGCTGCCCAAGGTCCGGCTGGAGATCCTGGTGGACGAGGAGGACGGGGACGACGTCATCGACGTCATCGTCCGCGCCGCGCGCACCGGCAAGATCGGTGACGGCAAGGTCTGGTCCGACCGGTCGGAAACCGTGGTGCGGGTCCGCACGGGCGAGCGCGGTCAGGAAGCCCTGTAAGGGATGCCGAACGCGCCTGTGGGGACGGCGGGCGGGTTCGCGGAACTGCGGGCTCAGCTGCTGGGCCGGACCGGGATCACCGGTCCGGCCCGGCGCCGGGCCCTGGCCCGGTTGACCGACGGCTGGCTGGGCGAGCTCTCCCAGGAGGCCGGGATCAACGTCGGCGGCGTCGCGCTGGTCGCGGTCGGGGGGTACGGGCGGGGCGAGCTCTCCCCGTTCTCCGATCTCGACCTGGTGCTGCTGCACTCGACGGAGACCCCGGCGTCGTACGCGGGGATGCTCGCCGAGCGGCTGTGGTACCCGATCTGGGACTCGAAGATCCGGCTGGATCACTCGGTGCGGTCGGTCGGCGGCGCGCGGCAGGTCGCCCGCACCGACCTGCCGGCCATGCTCGGCATGCTCGACCTGCGGCACATCGCCGGCGATCCCGAACTGGCCGTCACGCTGCACCGGCGGGTGCTCGCCGATTGGCGGGCCGACGCGAAGAACCGGCTGCCGGCGCTGCTGGACTCCTGCCAGGAGCGCGCCGAGCGGTCCGGGGAGCTGGCGTTCGCCACCGCGCCCGATCTCAAGGAGTCCCGCGGCGGCCTGCGCGACCTGGTGGTCATGCGGGCGGTCGCGGCGTCCTGGGTCGCGGACTGCCCGCACCAGGGTCTCGAGGAGGCCAGGTCCGCGCTGCTGGACGTCCGGGACGCGGTGCAGAGCCTCGCCGGCCGGGCGACCGATCGGCTGCAGGTGCAGGACCAGGACACCGTCGCGCAGGTGCTCGGCCTGGACGACCGGGACGTGCTGCTGCGGCACGTCGCCGCCATCGCGCGGACCGTCGCGCACGCCAGTGACCTCACCTGGCACCGGGTGGACCGGGCGCTGCACGCCTCCTCGGGCGCGGTCACCGACCTCGGCGGCCGGTTCGCCCGGCGGATCGAGCGGTCGCCGCTCGCCGACGGCATCGTCGAGCAGGACGGCGAGGCGGTGCTCGCCCGCGGCGTGAACCCGGCGCTCGACCCCACGCTGGTGGTGCGCGCGGCGGCCGCCGCCGCCCAGGCCGGGCTGCCGGTCTCGCCGGCCACCGTCATGCGCCTGGCCAAGGTGTCGCCGCCGCTGCCCGAACCGTGGCCGCCGGTGGCGCTGACGCGCTGCTCGCGCTGCTCGGCTCCGGCGAGCCGATGATCGCGGCCTGGGAGGACCTCGACCAGGCCGGGCTGATCTCCACGCTGCTGCCCGGCTGGGAGCGACTGCGCTCGATGCCGCAGCGCGACCCGATCCACCTCTACACCGTCGACCGGCACCTGATGGAGACTGCCGTGAACGCATCGGGTCTCGTCCGCCAGGTGTCCCGGCCCGACCTGCTGCTGCTGGCCGCGATCCTGCACGACATCGGCAAGGGGCATTCCGACGAGTACCCGAACCACTCCGAGGCCGGCGCCGCGCTCGTCGGCCCGTGGCTGCGCCGGATCGGTGTGCCGGCCGGGGATCGCCGTGATCACCACGCTGATCCGGCACCACCTGCTGCTCGCGGACACCGCCTCCCGCCGCGATCCGGACGACCCTGCCACCATCGCCGCGCTGGTGGACGTGATCCCGGACGCCGCCACCCTCGACCTGCTGCACGCGCTGACCGTCGCCGACGCCAGCGCGGCGGGCCCGGCGGCATGGACCACGTGGAAGGCCGGCCAGGTCACGCATCTCGTGTCCCGCGTGCGGCGCGCGCTGGCGGGGGAGCCGCCCGCGGAACCCCCGGCGATGACGCAGGTCGAGCGCGAGCTCGTGGAGGCGGGCGGCGTCGGCATCGTCATCGAGCAGGTGCCGGGCGCGCTGCGGGTGACCATCGCGGCCCCGGACCGGCCGGGCCTGCTGGCCGCGTCGGCAGCCGTGCTGACCATGCACCGGCTCACCGTGCGGACGGCGGCGGCCCGCACCGTCGGCCGGACCGCGCTGCAGACCTGGACGGTGGCGCCGCAGTTCGGTGACCCGCCGGCCGCGGCCACCCTGCGGGCCGATCTCGTGCGCGCCCTGGACGGCTCCCTGGACGTGGCCGCGCGGCTGGCGAAGCGCAGCGCCCCGGTGCGGCGCGCGGGGGCGGCGCCGCCGGCGGTCCGCGTGATCGACGGCGCGTCCGACACCGCGACCGTGCTCGAGGTGCGCGCCCACGACGTGCCCGGGCTGCTCTACACGGTCGCGTCGGCGTTCCGGGCGCACGGCGCCAGCGTGCTGTCCGCGCGGGTGAACACCCTCGGCGCCGAGGCGGTGGACGTCTTCTACGTGACGGCGGCGGACGGCTCGCCGCTGTCACCGGCGCGCGCCAGGGAGCTCGCCGCGGCCGTGCAGGACGCCCTGGCCTGATCCGGGCCGGTCAGCCGGTGGGCTGCCCGATCCGCGGGAACGGCCGGGTGGAGAACACCGACTCCACCGGCACGTCGAAGAACTGCGCGATGCGCAGCGCCAGCTGCAGGCTCGGGCTGTACTCGCCGCGCTCCAGGTAGCCGACCGTCTGGTAGTGCACGCCGACGGCCTCCGCGAGCTGGCGCCGCGTGGTGCCGCGCTCGGCCCGCAGCACGGCGATCCGGTTGAACAGCACGTCAGCGTCGGACATGGCCGTCAGACACGTTGCAGCTGCTTCTCGCGGCGGGCGGCGACGGCCGACCCCGACTCCCGCCTGGCCATCCGGCGCAGCAGGATCGGCGCCAGCGCCAGCCCGATGACCGCCCAGGCGAGCAGCACCCCGATGGTGGCGAGAGTGCGCCAGCTGCCGCCGATCTCGACCACCACCGCGGACTCCGGCAGCAGCACGGAGCGCAGCCCGAGGCCGAGCCAGTAGGTGGGCAGCAGCTGCCCGACGATCTGGATCCAGGTCGCCATCAGCGCCAGCGGGTAGAAGATGCCGGACACCCAGACCGCCCCGCCGATGACGAGCATGCCCCAGCCGCCGACCGAGCGCGGATTGCGGAACACCGAGCCGATGACGAGGCCGAGCGGCAGCACCGCGACGAGTCCCAGCAGGATGTAGCCGACCGCGCCGAGCACGCCGCCGAGGCCCTCGGACACCAGGCCCGGCACGAAGAACAGCGCGGGGACCAAGGTCAGCACCATGCTGAACGCGATCTCCAGGCTCACCCGGATCACCTGCCCCGCAACGTATCCGACCATGCCGTAGGGCACCGACTTGAGGCGCAGCAGGGTGCCGTCCTCGCGCTCGGTGGCCAGCACCGTGGCGATCCCGTAGGCGCCCGAGACGAACACGGACAGCGCCAGCACGCCGGGCAGCATGAACATCGCGAGGGAGACGTCCGTGCCCTCGACGTTGTTGTCCCGGTTCAGCCACAGCACGCCGACCAGCACGATGGACGTGACGAGGTAGTAGCCGATGTCCTGGCCGGACCGCAGGCTGTTCCCGAACTCGATGCGGCCGCGGCGGATCCCGCAGCGGATCGCGTGGGGGATCTGGCTCATCGCGCCACCTCCAGCGCCGGGCCGGTGATGTCGGGCTGCTCCTGCTGGGCGACCATCGCCAGGTAGATGCTCTCCAGGCTGGGTCGCTGGACCTCGAGGTCCTCGATGAAGCTGTCGCCGTCCCGCTCGGCGGCGAAGAGCTCGCGCACGAAGCCCGTGGGGTCCGGCGTGCTGTGCACGCGCCGGCTGCCCTGCTCGGTCCAGCGCACCTCGGCGCTCCCCGCGACCTGGTGCGCGAGCTGGTCGGCGCTGCCGTTGGCGACGATCCGGCCGTGGTCGAGGATCAGGATCCGGTCGGCGAGCTTCTCCGCCTCGTCGAGGTCGTGGGTGGTGAGCAGGATCGTGGTGTCCTGCAGGTCGGAGAGCCGGTGCACCAGGTCGTGGAACTCGCGCCGGGCGGACGGGTCGAAGCCGGCCGTCGGCTCGTCCAGGAACAGCAGCTCCGGCCTGCCGACGATGCCGATGGCCACGTCCAGCCGGCGCCGCTGCCCACCGGACAGCGTCGAGATCTTGTGATCCGCAAGGTCTGTCAGCCCCACGGTGTCGATCAACTCATCCGTCGGGTACGGCCGGCTCCGCTCGTCCGTCGCGTACGGGACGTAGTAGGAGCCGAGCTGCTGCAGCAGGTCCCTGACCCGCCAGCGGCCGTGGTCGCGCCAGGACTGCAGCACCACGCCGATCCGCGCCCGCCATGCCTCGTCGCCGTGCAGGGGAGTGATGCCGAGCACGGAGACCGCCCCGGCGGAGGGTTCGCGGAACCCCTCCAGGATCTCGATGGTGGTCGTCTTGCCGGCGCCGTTCGGGCCCAGCAGCACGAGCACCTCGCCACGCTCGATGGCGAACGACACCCCGTTGAGCACCTCGGTGTTCCCGTAGCGCATCAGCAGGTCGTCGACCTCGATGACCGGTCGACCGGCATCGTTGTCTATGGAATACGGCATGTAGTAGTTGTACTACAGCTCGCCGCGCACGTACAACGGTTTCACGGTCGGCCGCGCGGCACGGAAGAATGGCGGGGTGTTCGAGACCCTTTCCGACCGCCTCTCCACGGTCCTGACCAACCTGCGCGGCAAGGGACGGCTGTCCCCGCAGGACATCGACGCCACCTGCCGGGAGATCCGCGTCGCGCTGCTCGAGGCGGACGTCGCGCTGCCAGTGGTGCGCACCTTCATCGCCCGGATCAAGGAACGGGCGGCCGGCGCCGAGGTCTCCGCGGCCCTCAACCCGGCGCAGCAGGTCATCAAGATCGTCAACGAGGAGCTCGTCGGCATCCTCGGCGGCGAGACCCGGCGGCTGCAGTTCGCGAAGAATCCGCCGACCGTCATCATGCTGGCCGGCCTGCAGGGCTCCGGCAAGACGACGCTGGCCGGCAAGCTCGCGCTCTGGCTGAAGGGTCAGGGGCACACGCCGCTGCTCGTCGCCTGCGACCTGCAGCGGCCGAACGCGGTGACGCAGCTGCAGGTGGTGGGCGGCCAGGCGGGCGCGACCGTGTTCGCGCCGGAGCCGGGCAACGGCGTCGGCGACCCGGTGGCGGTCGCGCGGGCGGGCGTGCGCGAGGCGCAGGTCCGCGTGCACGACATCGTCATCGTCGACACCGCGGGGCGGCTCGGCGTGGACGCCGAGATGATGCAGCAGGCGGTGGACATCCGGGACGCCGTCGTGCCCGACGAGATCCTGTTCGTCGTCGACGCGATGATCGGCCAGGACGCGGTGACCACCGCCGAGGCGTTCCGGGACGGCGTCGGCTTCACCGGGGTCGTGCTCACCAAGCTCGACGGCGACGCCCGCGGCGGCGCCGCCCTGTCGGTCCGGCAGGTCACCGGCGCGCCGATCATGTTCGCGTCCACCGGCGAGAAGCTCGCCGACTTCGACACGTTCCACCCCGACCGGATGGCGTCCCGCATCCTCGGCATGGGCGACATGCTCACCCTGATCGAGCAGGCCGAGGGCGTGTTCGAGGCCGACCAGGCCGAGGCGATGGCCGCCAAGCTGGCCGGCAACGACTTCACCCTGGACGACTTCCTCGACCAGATGATGATGCTGCGCAAGATGGGCCCGATCGGCGGGCTGCTCGGCATGCTGCCCGGCGCCGGCCAGATGAAGGAGGCGCTGAGCCAGGTCGACGACAAGGACCTGGATCGCACCGCCGCGATCATCCAGTCGATGACGCCCGGCGAGCGGCAGAACCCCAAGATCATCAACGCCTCCCGCCGGGTGCGCATCGCGCGCGGGTCCGGCTCGACGGTGGCGCAGGTCAACGGCCTCGTCGACCGCTTCTTCGAGGCCCGCAAGATGATGTCCTCGATGGCCGGGAGGTTCGGGCTGCCCGGCGGCCGGCCGTCGAACCGGAAGTCGTCGAAGCGCGGTCCGGCAAGCGCAAGAAGGTCTCGTCCGGGCGCGGGCCGACGCAGGCCCGGGTCAAGGGCATGCCGGGCGGCTTCCCCGGCCTGCCGCCGGGGATGGGCGGCCCAGGGGTGGGCCAGCCGGGCGCCGCGCAGCCGGGCGGCTTCGGGCTGGACCAGCTGCCGCCCGGGTTCGACCCCACGAAGCTGAAGTTCCCCAAGCAGTAGGCCGTGCGCCTGCACGTCAGCGGCCGGGACGGCGCGACCGGCGAGCCGCTGGACCTCTGGGTCGCCGGCGGCCGGTTCGTGCCGGGACCGGTGCGGGACGCCGCGTCCGTCAGCGGCTTCGTGCTGCCCGGCCTGGTCGACGCGCACTGCCACGTCGGCTACTCGTCGGACGGCCCCGCGACCCCGGACGAGGCCGAGGACCAGGCAAGGACGAACCTGGACGCCGGGGCGCTGGCGCTGCGCGACTGCGGGTCGCCGGTCGACACCCGCGCGCTCGTCGGCCGCGACGACCTGCCCGTGCTGATCCGCGCCGGGCGGCACATCGCCCGCTCCCGCCGATACGTCCGCGAGCTCGGCGTCGAGCTCGAGGACCCGGCCGAGCTGCCCGCGGAGGTCGGCCGCCAGCTGGACTACGGGGACGGCTGGATCAAGATCGTCGGCGACTGGATCGACCGCGGCGTCGGCGATCTCGCGCCGCTCTGGCCGGACGACGTGCTCGCCGAGGCGGTCGCCGTCGCGCACGCCGGCGGCGCCAGGGTGACCACCCACGTCTTCGGGGAGGACGCGCTGCCGGGCCTGCTCGCCGCCGGGGTGGACTGCATCGAGCACGGCACGGGGCTGACGGACGACACCATCGCCGTCGCCGCGGAGCGCGGCGTGCACCTGGTGCCCACGCTGATCAACATCGCGAACTTCCCGTCCTTCGCCGACGCCGCCACCCGCTACCCGAGCTACGCCCGGCACATGCGGGAGCTGCACGCGCGGGACGCCGACACGGTGCGCCGCGCCGCGGAGGCGGGCATCGAGCTGCACGCCGGAACGGACGCCGGTGGCTTCGTCGCGCACGGCCGGGTGGCCGAGGAGGTCGCCGCGCTGGGCGAGGTGCTGGGTGCCAGAGCCGCGCTGGTCGCGGCGACGCACGGTGCCCGGCGGTGGCTGGGGTTGCCGGCGTACGACGCGGGCGCGCCCGCCGACCTCGTCGTCTACGCCGAGGATCCGGCGGCCGACCTCGGCGCCCTGGCGCACCCGACGATGATCCTGCGGGCCGGCCGCATCGCCGGCCGCGGCTGACCGCGCGCGTCGCGGCGGTCCGGACCCCGTCCATGGGTGTGGAAGAATGGCCCGGTTACGGCCGCCGTCCGGCCCCTCTCTCCGGGCGCGGCCGCCATTGGTGCGTCCGGACCGCTGCCCCACGCGAGCCGCTGCGCCCGCCGTCGAAGCACCACAGAAGACCGCAAGGAGAAGTCCCCCACCGTGGCTGTCAAGATCAAGCTCGCCCGGCTCGGCAAGATTCGCGAGCCGTTCTACCGCGTCGTCGTCGCCGATGCCCGCACCCGCCGCAGCGGCCGGGCGATCGAGTCGATCGGCAAGTACCACCCGAAGTCCGATCCCAGCGTCATCGAGATCGACTCCGACCGCGTGCAGTACTGGCTGAGCGTCGGCGCGCAGCCGACCGAGTCCGTGCTGTCGCTGCTGAAGGTCACCGGCGACTGGCAGAAGTTCAAGGGCCTGCCGGGCGCCGAGGGCACGCTGCAGGGCCAGAAGGCCAAGCCGGACAAGAGGGCGCTCTACGAGTCGGCGCTGTCCGCCGCCGGGGGCGAGGACGGCCCGTCGGCGACCACCCCGCGCCGCCGCGGCGGCACCGCCGAGCGCACCGAGCGGCGGACCGAGGCCGCGCCTGCAGCCGCGGCTCCCGAGGCACCCGCGGAGCCCGCGGCGCCCGCGGCGCCCGCTGCCGAGGCACCGGCGACCACCGCCGCCGAGGCGCCCGTTGCTGACGCGGCGCCCGCGGCTGACGAGGCGCCCGCGGCCGACGAGCCGGCTCCGACGCGTCGTGAGCGTCCTGGAGGACGCCCTGGAGCACCTGGTCCGGGGCATCGTCGAGCACGATGACGACGTCAGCGTGGAGATGACCACCGGCCGCCGCGGCCGCACCCTGCAGATCCGGGTGCATCCCGACGATCTCGGCAAGGTGATCGGCCGCGGCGGCCGGACCGCGACCGCGCTGCGCACCGTGATGACGGCCGTGGGCGGGCGCGGCATCCGCGTCGACGTCGTGGACACCGACCGCTGAGCGAGACGCAGGTCGTGGTCGGCCTCGTCGGCCGCCCGCACGGGGTCCGCGGCGCGGTCACCGTGCACCCCAGCACGGACGATCCGCAGGCCCGGTTCGCGCCGGGGTCGGTGCTGGGCACCGGCCCGGCGGGGCCGGGCCCGCTGACCGTCGCCGAGTCGAGGGCGTCGGGCACCGTCTGGATCCTCACGTTCGACGGCGTCGCCGACCGCACGGCCGCCGAGGCGCTGCGCGGCGTCGAGCTGACGGTGGACGCCGCCGCGCTGCCCCCGCGCGACGATCCGGACGAGTTCTACGACCACCAGCTGATCGGGCTCACCGTCGTCGACACTGACGGCCGCGAACTCGGCACGGTCACCGGGGTGCTGCACCCGCCCGCGGCGCCGGTGCTCGAGGTGCGTCGCGCCGGCGGCGGCGACGAGCTCGTCCCCTTCGTCTCCGCGATCGTCCCCGAGGTCGACGTCGACGCGGGGCGGCTCGTCGTGCTGCCGCCCGACGGCATGTTCGACTGATGCGCATCGACGTCCTGACGATCTTTCCCGGCTACCTGGACCCGGTGCGGGAGTCGTTGCTGGGCAAGGCGATCGCCGACGACGTGGTGCAGCTGCGGGTGCACGACCTGCGCGGCTGGGCGACCGACCGGCACCGCACCGTCGACGACTCGCCGTACGGCGGGGGGCCGGGCATGGTGATGCGCGCCGACGTCTGGGGCACCGCCCTGGACGCCGTCTGCACGCCGGAGAGCACGCTGCTGGTGCCGACCCCGGCCGGCCGGCTGTTCGACCAGCGCACGGCCGTCGAGCTGGCGTCGGCGCCGCACCTCGTCTTCGCCTGCGGCCGCTACGAGGGCATCGACCAGCGGGTGATCGAGGACGCGGCCACCCGGATGCCCGTGCTCGAGATCTCGATCGGCGACTACGTGCTGGCCGGCGGCGAGGCGGCCGCGCTGGTCATGATCGAGGCCGTCACGCGGCTGCTCCCCGGCGTGCTCGGCAACCCGGAGTCGGCCGGCGAGGACTCGTTCTCCGGCGACCTGCTGGACCGGGTCGAGGCGCCGTCGTACACCCGGCCCGCGCGGTACCGGGGCCGCGCGGTGCCCGACGTGCTCACGGGCGGGGACCACGCCGCCGTGGCCCGCTACCGCAGGGACCAGTCCCTGCTGCGCACCGCCGCCAACCGGCCCGATCTCGTCGCGCGCTGGCCCGAGGCGGACCGGGCCAGGCTCGGCGAGCTGCGCGGCCGGGACTAGCCGTTTTCAGGATTGCCGCTCCGGTCTGGCACACTGGACCGGTTGCCCATTCGTCAATCCAGAAGTTTTGAGGTCATCGTCATGAACACCCTGGACGCCCTGGACGCCGCCTCGCTGCGCACCGACATCCCGGACTTCCGGGCCGGCGACACCGTCAAGGTGCACGTCAAGGTCATCGAGGGCAACCGTTCTCGCATCCAGGTCTTCGCCGGCAACGTCATCCGCCGGCAGGGCGGCGGCGTCCGCGAGACGTTCACCGTCCGCAAGATCAGCTTCGGCGTCGGCGTCGAGCGCACCTTCCCGGTGCACTCCCCGAACCTCGACCGGATCGAGGTGGTGACCCGCGGCGACGTCCGCCGGGCGAAGCTGTACTACCTGCGCGACCTCCGCGGCAAGGAGGCCAAGATCAAGGAGAAGCGCACCCCGGCGCGCTGACGTTCGCCCTCACCTCCGCGCCGTAGCCTGACGGAGATGACCGAGAACGACCCCGATCCTGGCTCGTCCGGATCAGCGGCCGAGTCCGCCGACCCCCCCAGGGATGCCGCTGACGCGTCGGACTCGGTCGTTCGCGGCGAGAAGCCGCACAGGCAGCGCAAGAAGCGGCCGTTCTGGATCGAGCTGCCGATCCTCATCCTGATCGCGTTCGGCCTGACGTTCCTCATCCAGACCTTCATCGCGAAGGTCTATTACGTGCCGTCCGGCTCGATGGAGCAGACGCTGCACGGCTCCACCTCCGGCGGCGACCGGATCCTGGCCAACAAGATCGTCTACGACTTCCGCGACCCGGAGCCGGGCGACGTCGTCGTCTTCGCCGGTCCGCCCACCTGGGTGCCGGAGGCGGTCATCGCCGGGCCGACCAGCTGGTTCGGCAAGGCCATGCAGGCCCTCGGCTCGGTGGTGGGCATCGCCCCGCCGGACGAGAAGGACTACGTCAAGCGGGTCATCGCGGTCGGCGGGCAGACCGTTCTGTGCTGCGACACCGCCGGCAACGTCGTCGTCGACGGCAGATCGCTGAACGAGCCGTACATCTACGAGCCGATCGAGTTCGTGCCCGGCGAGCTGGACTGCACCACCGTGCCGATGTCCCGGCGCTGCTTCGGTCCGGTGACGATCCCCGAGGGCCAGCTGTGGGTGATGGGCGACCACCGGTCCGACTCCGCCGACTCGTCCTACCAGTGCCAGGGCATGCCGGCCGGGGCCGGCGCCCAGTGCCAGGGGCCGATCCCGGTCGACAACGTCATCGGCAAGGCGGTGTTCATCGTGATGCCGCCGTCGCGGTGGGGCACCATCGGCGACTGGGGATCCTGATGGCCCCAAAGGTGATGGCCCAGAAGGTGATGAGGCAGGCACCGGCTCGCTCCGCCCGGCCGCACCTGCGGGTGGAGAAGGACCTGCTGCGCACCGGCGGCGCCCGGCTGGCCGCGATGGACGAGGTGGGCCGCGGTGCGCTCGCCGGCCCGGTCACGGTGGGCGTCGTGGTGGTGACGGCGCCGATCGGGCGCGTGCCGGCCGGGCTGCGCGACTCGAAGCTGCTCACCCCGGCCGCCCGCGACGCCCTCGTCGTGCCGGTGCGGCGCTGGGTCGGCGAATGGGCCGTCGGGCACGCGTCGCCCGCCGAGATCGACACCATCGGCATCATGGCCGCGTTGCGCACGGCCGGTCGCCGGGCGCTGGCCCAGCTCTCCGGGCCCGTCGACGCCGTGCTGCTGGACGGCAACCACGACTACCTGTCGAGCCCCCGCAACGACCAGCCGACGCTGTTCGACGAGGTCGAGGAGCCCTGGCCGCTGCCGGCGGAGCCGCCGGTGCACCTTCGGATCAAGGCCGACCTCACCTGCGCGGCGGTGGCCGGCGCCAGCGTGCTGGCCAAGACGGAGCGCGACCGGCTGCTGACGCAGCTCGCCCCGGCGTACCCCGAGTACGGGTTCGAGGAGAACAAGGGGTACGGCACGCCGGAGCACGTGGCCGCCCTGCGCGCGCACGGCCCGAGCGTGGTGCACAGACAGAGCTGGCGGCTGCCGTGTGGCGACCCCGAGTACGACGTCCTGGACGGCATGATGAGCTCGATGATGGGGACAGTGATGGCTGAGGTGAGCCCGCGGTGAGTGCCGAGGATCTCGAGCAGTACGAGACGGACATGGAGCTCCAGCTCTACCGGGAGTACCGCGACATCGTCGGCCAGTTCTCGTACGTGGTGGAGACCGAGCGCCGCTTCTACCTCTGCAACGCGGTCGACCTGCAGGTCCGCAACCCCGAGGGCGACATGTATTTCGAGCTGCGGATGTCCGACGCCTGGGTGTGGGACATGTACCGCCCCGCGCGCTTCGTGAAGAACGTGCGGGTGGTGACGTTCAAGGACGTCAACGTCGAGGAGCTCGACAAGCCGGAGCTGCGGCTGCCGGAGGAGGACACCTTCGGCGGCTGACGTCGGCGGGCCCCGCGGCCGCCCACCCGCCCCCGCGAGTAGTCCCCAGGCGGCAGGCTGTGCACATTCCCGGGTCGCCGGCGACGACCGATGGTCCGCGGGCCGCAGGCTGTCCCCATGGCGGCCAAGGACGAGCTCGGACGGCGCGGCGAGGAGGCCGCGGCGCAGACCCTGCATGACGGCGGGCTCACCGTGCTGGACCGGAACTGGCGGTGCGGCGAGGGCGAGCTGGACATCGTCGCGTGGGACCCGGTCGAGCACCAGCTGGTCATCTGCGAGGTGAAGACCCGCTCCGGCGACCGCTACGGCACGCCGTTCGAGGCCGTCACCCAGGGCAAGCGCCGCAAGCAGCGGCGGCTCGCCCAGCTCTGGCTCACCGAGCACCGCAGCCCGTGGGTCAGCATCAGGTTCGACGTGATCGGCGTGCGCTGGCCGCCCGGTGGCCCGCCCGAGATCCAGCACCTGGCGCGGGCGTTCTGATGGCGTTGGCGCGCACCTGGGCGGTGGCCCTCAGCGGGCTGGCCGGTCACGTGGTCGCGGTGGAGGCCGACCTGGCCGCCGGCCTGCCCGGCACGACGGTGATCGGCATGGGTGACGCGGCCGTCACGCAGTCCAGGGATCGGGTCAGGGCGGCCGTGCTGAACTCCGGCCTGCGCTGGCCGGACCGGCGGATCACCCTCGCGCTCTCGCCGGCCGCGCTGCCGAAACGCGGTGCGGGATTCGACCTCTCGCTCGCGATCGCGGTGCTGGCCGCGTCGGGCGTGGTGCCCGCGGAGGCCGCGGCCCGATCCGTCCTGGTAGGCGAGCTCGGCCTGGACGGGCACGTGCGACCGCTACGCGGCGTGCTGCCGATCGTGCTGGCCGCCCGCGCCGCCGGGCACGACCACGCGGTGGTCCCGGCCGCGAACATCGCGGAGGCCGCGCTCGCCCCCGGGATGACCGTGCGCGGCGT
The DNA here is from genome assembly GCA_963829945.1 of uncultured Actinomycetota bacterium. GTDB lineage: Bacteria > Actinomycetota > Actinomycetes > Mycobacteriales > Nakamurellaceae > Nakamurella. The sequence continues at coordinate 38,261 of CAWHKH010000007.1, forward strand.
GCGCACCCTCGGCGACCTGGTGACGTGGTTACGCGGCGACGCCGACCCGCTGCTCTCCGCCGCCGACGACCCGCCGGACGACCCGCGGCCGGTGCCCGACCTGTCCGACGTGCTCGGTCAGCCGGAGGCGCGGCTCGCGCTCGAGATCGCCGCCGCCGGCGGTCATCACCTGGCAATGATCGGTCCACCGGGGGCCGGCAAGACCATGCTGGCGACCCGCCTGCCCGGCGTGCTGCCGCCGCTGCCGCGCGAACAGGCGCTCGAGGTGACGGCCGTGCACTCGGTCGCCGGCACGCTGCGCGAGGACACGCCGCTGATCACCCGGCCGCCGTTCGTCGACCCGCACCACTCGGCCTCCCTGCCCGCGGTGGTGGGCGGCGGGTCGGGTCACATCCGCCCCGGCGGCGTGAGCCTGGCGCACCGCGGCGTGCTGTTCCTGGACGAGGCGCCGGAGTTCCGGCCGGCGGTGCTGGACGCGCTGCGGCAGCCGATGGAGTCGGGAGAGGTGTTGGTGGCCAGGGCATCCGGCGCCGTCCGGTTCCCGGCGCGGTTCCAGCTGGTGCTGGCGGCGAACCCGTGCCCCTGCGCGGTGGCGCGCGACGTCGACTGCGTGTGCCCCGCCGGCGTGCGGCGGCGCTACCTCGGCCGGCTGTCCGGCCCGCTGCTCGATCGCGTCGACATCAGGCTCGACCTGCCGCCGCTGGACCCGGTCACCCTGTCCGCCACGGACGACGACGGCGAGCCGTCCGCCGCGGTCGCGGACCGCGTCCGGCTCGCGCGGGAGCGATCGGCGCACCGGTGGCGGGGGACGCCGTGGCACTGCGCGTCGGAGGTCCCCGGATCGACGGTGCGCAGGGCGTGGCGGCCCGAGCGCCGGGAGGCCGACCTGCTGGACCGGGCGGTGCGCTCGGGGCGACTCACCGGGCGGGGCGTCGACCGGGTGCTGCGGCTGGCGTTCACGGCCTCCGACCTGGTCGGGCGCGCCCAGCCGGGAACGACGGAGGTCGCCACGGCGCTGGCGCTGCGCTGCGGGGAGACGCCGTGACCGACCGGGACGATCTCGAACGGGCGTGGGCCGGCCTGCTGCGCTCGTGCGAGCCGCCCTGCCCGCCCGTGGTGGAGCTGGCCGAACGCCGGGGTGCGGTGGCGGCGTGGGAGGCCATCGTGACGCGGCAGGCGCCGCGGTCGGTGCTCGTGGCGACGGCGGCCCGGCTCGGCCAGCTCGCGCCGGCGGCGCTGCGCGATCAGGTCCACCGCGACCTGGAGGTGGCCCGGTCGGTCGGCGCCCGGGTGATCGGCCCCGGCGACGAGAGCTGGCCGGACGACGCGCTCGTCGAGTTCCAGTTGGCCGCGGAGCGCCGCGTTCGGGGCTCGGCGCCGCCGCTCGCCCTGTACGTGCGCGGCGACCTGCGCCCGCGGCTGCCGCACTTCGCGGTGACCATGGTCGGCTCCCGCGCGTGCAGCTCCTACGGGCAGCGGATCGCCGGCGAGATGGCGTACACGCTGGCCCGGCACGGCGCGCTCGTGGTGTCGGGGGCGGCCTTCGGGATCGACACGGCCGCCCACCGATCGGCGCTGCGCGCCGGATCCACCGTCGCGGTGCTCGCCTGTGGCATCGATCGTGCGTACCCGGAGGCGAATCGGGCGCTGCTGGACGCGATCGCCGCCGGCGGCGCCGTGCTGTCGGAGTACCCGCCGGGCACCACGCCGGCGCGGCACCGGTTCTTGGTGCGGAACCGGCTGCTCGCCGCGCTCGGCGCCGGCACCGTGGTGGTGGAGGCGGGCCGGCGCTCGGGCACGCTGAGCACGGCCGCCGCGGCCGACCAGCTCGGCCGGGTGGTGATGGCCGTGCCCGGCCCGGTCACGTCCGCCGCGTCGGTCGGCTGCCACCTGCTCCTCGCCGAACGCTTCGCGCACCTCGTCACGTCGGCCGACGACGTGCTCGCCGCGCTCGGGTCGAGCCCGTTCGGCGGGCCGGTCGCCGGGCGGGAACGCGAGGAGCCCACGGCGGGCGCCGACCCGCGCCACCCGACCGACGGCCTCGACGCCGAGACCGCCCGCGTCTACGACGCCCTGCCCGGCCGCGGCGTGCGCACGGTCCGGGATCTGGTCACCGAGTCCGGCCTGATCGGCGGCCGGGTGCTCGCCGCGCTCGCTGTCCTCGAGGTGCACGGCCTCGCCCGCCGCGACGGCGCGAGCTGGCGGCGGCTGGTGCCCGGATGACGGCGGCAGCGAGTCAGGCGGCGCCGAGCCGGCGGGCGAGCTCCTGGTGCGCGCGCTCGCCGTAGTACTCGAACATCTTCTCGATCCGCCCGTCGGCGAACCGGACGCGGATCACGAGGTCGTCCTCGTAGCGGCTGCCGTCGTGCAGCTCCGCGGCCATCCGCTCCTCGACGAAGATCAGGTCGGGGTCGTCGGTCTGGTGCAGGCGGACGTCGGTGACGCCGATCGATCGCGCCGCAGCGGCGAACCCGCCGAACATCGCGCGGAACTGATCCACGCCCTCGATGCGCGCCGGGAATCCGTCGACCGGGTAGGCCACCTCGTAGGTCGGGTTGTCCGTCCAGTGGGCGAGGAACGTCTCGATGTCGCCGGCGTATAGCGCCACCGCCGACGCGCGCCAAACGGACTCGTTGCGTGCGCGCGCGGCGGTGAGCTCGTCGGTCGCGCTGAGGGTGCTGGTCATGGCCTGCTCCTGAGGGTCTCGTGACGGCGTGTTCCGTCGATCTGGACTGTCCTGCGCGCCGCGGCCGCGTACATCGGGGAATTCCCTGTCCGTGCCGGCTCGGGGTGCCATGCTGCGTGCCGTGGACGTCGTCGGCCGCGGGCGCGAGATCGCGCAGCTCGACGCGGCTCTGGACGAGGTCCTCGTCGTGCGGGCGGCCCGCCGCCGGTTCGCGGTCGTGCGGGGCCGCGCGACCGAGCTTGAGCGGGACGTCCCGCTGACGCTGTTCGCCGACCTCCGGCCGGCCGCCACGGGTCCCGATGAGGATCGACCCGGCGCGGCGCCGGACCGCTGGTCACTCGGGCGGACGATCGCCGGCGAGCTCGATCGCGTCGCCGGGCGGGACCCGCTCGCCGTGGTCCTCGACGACGTGCACTGGGCCGACCCGGTGTCCGTCGAGGTGCTCGGCACGCTGCTCGCCCGCGGTCCGCGGGTCCCGCACCTGCTCGCGCTGGCGACCCGACCGGGCGTGGCCGCCGACGCCCTGCTCGTCGCCGCCCGCTCGGCCGGCCGACGGCCGCGGCTGCTGGATCTCGGCCCGTTGACGCCGGAGGCGGCGGGCGCGGTCGTCGACGCCGTCGACGGCACCCGCACCCCGGCCGATCGGGCCCGTATCACCGCCACGGCCGGCGGGAATCCGCTGCTGTTCGAGGAGCTCGCGCGGAGCGCGTCCGCCGCGCTGCCGGCCGGACTCGACGCCGACCGCGTGCGGTGGTCCGTCGCCGAGCTGACCGCCGTGCGCCTGCTCGCGCCGGCCGACGCGGACTCGGCGCGCCGGCTCGCCTTCCGGCACCCCGTGCTGCGGACGGCGGCCTACGAATCGCTCCCCGTCACGGCGCGGATCGCGTGGCACGCCCGCGCCGCCGCGGTTCTCGCAGCGGGCGGCGCGGGACGGCGGCGGTCGCGCGTCCCCTGGCACAGGCGGCGGCGCCCGGGGATCTCGCCGCCGCGCGGGTGCTGCGCGAGGCCGCGGACCTGGTCAGGTCGCAGGGGCCGTCGATCGCGGCGGACTGGTACCTGGCGGCCGACCGGGCCCGCCCGATGACCCGGCTCGCTGAGTTCGGTGACCTGGCCGACGTGCTGGTGCAGTCCGGGCGGCCGCTGCGGGCACGGCGGACACCGGGGCCGCGGCCGCCGCGGAGTTGGCGGAGGCGCACCGCATCGCCGCCGAGAACGGCGCGGTCCGAGCCGCGAACGAGGCCGTCCGCGAGCTCCGCCGGATCGGCCGGCGGATCGGCGTCGGCGGCCGCCGCGCGTCGGGCGCGACGGGTGCGACCGGCGTCGCCGCGCTGAGCGACCGCGAGCGGGCGGTGGCCGACCTGGTCGCGTCGGAACTGACGAATCGGGAGATCGCCGCGCGGCTGTTCGTCAGCGACAAGACCGTCGAGTCCCACCTGTCGAGGGCCTTCGCTAAGGTCGGCGTCGGCTCCCGGGCCGCGCTCGCCGCCGCGGTGGTCGCCGCCCCATGAGCCCTCCTACGGATGGACGTCTCCGCGATATCGACAATTCGGACATCGGCGCGCCTCGCTTGACCGAGAACACACCGGTCGCGCACCGTCGAGAGGTGACCGCGTTCCGCGTGACGACCGGGCAGCTGCGCGACGGCCTGCCCGCCGAGCTGCGCGGCGCGCTCGACGCCTACGTGCGACACCTCGCGGCGGAACGCGGGGTGGCCGCTGCGACCGTCGCCGCCTACCGCGCCGACGTCGCGTCGCTGCTGGATCACCTGGTCCGCCTGCGCGGCGGCTCGGGGGCTGCGACGGACAGCACCACCCTCGCCACGCTCGACGTCGCGGTGCTCCGCAGCTGGCTGGCGCGCCGGCGGAGCACCGGGTCGGCGCGGTCGTCGCTGGCCCGGCGGGCGGCGGCCGCGCGGGGCTTCACCGCGTGGGCGGCCGCGACGGGTCGGCTGCCCGTCGACGTCGGCGCGCGGCTGGCCTCGCCGAAGCCGGCGAGCACGCTGCCGAGCGTGCTGCGCGCGGATCAGGCCGCCGCGCTTCTGGCCGAGCCCGACGAGGCCCGTGAACTGAGTGTGCCGGTCTCAGCGCAGCCGGGAGATCCAGTGGACAGGGCGATGGCGCTGCGGGACCGGGCCATCCTCGAGCTGCTCTACGCCACCGGCATCCGGGTGGGGGAACTGACCGGGCTCGACGTCTCCGACGTCGACCGGCACCGACGCGTGCTGCGCGTGTTCGGCAAGGGATCCAAGGAGCGCACGGTGCCGTTCGGGGTGCCGGCGGATCGCGCCGTGGACGCCTGGCTCGCGCACGGTCGGCCGGTCCTGGCGACCGACGAATCCGGGCATGCATTGCTCCTGGGGCGGCGGGGGCGGCGGGTCGACCAGCGGCAGGTCCGAACCCTGGTGCACGAGCGGACCGCGGGCGTGCCCGGCGCCCCGGAGCTCGCCCCGCACGGGTTGCGGCACAGCGCGGCGACGCACCTGCTGGCCGGCGGGGCGGACCTGCGCACGGTGCAGGAGCTGCTGGGGCACGCGAGCCTCGCGACGACCCAGCTGTACACCCACGTGTCCGCCGAGCGGCTCGCCGCCGTCTACCGGCAGGCGCACCCGCGGGCGTGACGGTCGGCGAGCGCTCGACCTGTCGTAAAACAGTCCAGTTACTCCCAACTGGACCGGTCTCGTGCCGCCATCAGATCGGCGGCGCCGCGGAAGTCATCGCGGTCCTCGTAGCCGCCGGTGGATCCGGCAAAGCGACGATGCCGCAGCGTGTTTCGCGAGCTTGATGCGTCGCGACGGGTGGTGCGGGAGTGGAACAGGGAACGAAGTGTGTGTGTCATGCCCGAAAGATTCCTCGCAACTGGCCTTCTCCGAAAGGGCCAGCTGCGACATACTGGACTGGTGAGCAACCGGTCCGTCTCCTCGACCCGACTCTCCCGCGACCTGGCGAACTGGCGGGACGCGCGGTCGCGCAACCGGCCCGCGTTCCGCGCCCTCGCGGAACGGATCGAGGTGCTCGCCCAGGACGGCAGGCTCCCGGTCGGCACCGGGCTGCCCGGCGAGCGCGACCTGGCATCGGCACTCGACGTCAGCCGCACCACCGTGACCGCCGCCTACTCGCTGCTCCGGCAGACCGGCTACCTGGACTCGCGGCAGGGCGCGCGCAGCACGATCACGCTGCCGAGCGGCGACGTCGACGCCGCGACCACGGGCCTGCGCTTCGGTCCCGTCGGACCGGCCGGCGGACTGATCGACCTGTCCTACGCCGCGCCGCCGGCGTTGCCGCAGGTCGGCCGCGCGTTCCGGCGCGCGCTGGACCTGCTGCCCGAGCACCTGGCCGGCCACGGGCTGGGCATCGTCGGCATCACCCCGCTCCGGGAGGCGATCGCGCGCCGGTACACCGAGCGAGGCCTGCCGACCCGGCCCGAGCAGATCCTCGTCACCAACGGCGCCCAGCAGGCGATGACGCTGGTCGTGGACACGCTGATCTCGCCGGGCGACCGGGTGCTGTTCGACCACCCCACGTACCCGCACGCGCTGGAGGGCGTCGCCGCCAGCGGCGGCCGCGTCGTGCCGGTGCCGCTGGCCCTCGACGGGCCGGAGCCCGGCTGGGACCTCGACGGCATGCGGGCGGCCATCCGCCAGCTCGCGCCCCGGCTGGCCTACCTGAACGTCGACCACCACAACCCGACGGGGCTGCTGCTCGACGAGGACGGCCGCCGGGACATCGCCGCGCTCGCCCGCGCGGCGCGGATGACGGTGGTGGTCGACGAGTCCCTGGCCGAGCTCACGCTGGACGGCGAGCCCGCGCGCCCGATGGGCGTGTTCGGCCAGGTGATCAGCATCGGCAGCGTGTCGAAGCTGATGTGGGGCGGGCTGCGCATCGGCTGGATCCGCGCGGACGAGGCGACCATCACCCGGCTCGGAACCGCCCGTGCCCCCAGGGATCTCGGCGCTCCGCCGATGGAGCAGCTGACCGCGGCGCTGCTGTTCGCCGAGATCGACGAGCTCGTCCGCGACCGGCTGACGCTCTACCGCCGCCAGCGGGACGCGATGCGCGCGGCGCTGCGCTCGGAGCTGCCCGACTGGCACTGGATCGACGGCACCGGCGGCCTGTGCCTGTGGACGCAGCTGCCGGCGCCCGTCTCCTCCCGGCTGGCGATGGCCGCGCCGGACTTCGGCGTGGGCGTCACGGCCGGACCGCGGTTCGGCGTCAACGGCGCCTTCGAGCAGTGGGTGCGCCTGCCCTACGTGCACACGCCCGACGAGATCCGGCTGGCCGTCAGCGGTCTCGCGCAGGCATACGACGGCGTGAGCACCCGCGGCGGCGTGCACCTGCGGGAGCCTGCGGTCGTCGTCTAGCCGTGCGGCGCGGTGTCAGCCGTCGTCCCACGGCCAGAGCCGGACGGCCCATCCGGTGAGCAGCGACATCGGGTCCAGGTACACCCGGTCCGGCAGCCGCGCGCCCCAGTGCAGGCAGTCCGCGGGCGCGCAGCCCTCGTGCCCGGGCTGCAGCACGCCGATCGGCTGGCCCGCGGTCACGGCCGCGCCGGCCGCCACGGTCGCGGTCACCGGCTCGTACGTCGTGCGCAGCCCGCCCGGGTGCTCGACCGACACCACGCCCCGGCCCGCGAGGTCGGCCGCGTACACGACCCGGCCGGCGCCGGCCGCTCGCACCACGGCGCCCGCGGCCGCACCGAGGTCGACGCCGCGGTGGCCGGCGGCGAACCGGGTGGGCGGCGGCTCGAAGGCGCGCAGCACCACCGGCGGGGGATCCAGCGGCAGGACGAAGCCGGTGCCGGCGGCGGCGGCGACGGCGCCGGCGGGCGCGCCGACCAGCACGAGCAGCGACACGAGCACGGCGGCGAGGCGGATCATGCGCCCAGCGTCGGGAACCGGGCCGGCCGGGACCAGCGCCGGGCGGCGAATGTGCACAACCAGGCCCGATTCGGCTACCCTGGCCAGGCAACCTGCCACGGCGGGTTGACTTCGCACGCCCTGCTGCCAGGTCGATCTTCCAACCGGGCCGGCGCGCCACCAGGTCCCCGCTCCGGCGGGGCGCGGTGCGCCGAGGGCGTCAGGGCCGGCGGTCACCCGACCATCGGCGACAACCGAAGCACGTGAAGGAGCAGGACCATGGCTGTCGTCACCATGCGCCAGCTGCTGGACGCCGGTGTCCACTTCGGGCACCAGACCCGGCGGTGGAACCCGAAGATGAAGCGGTTCATCTTCACCGAGCGCAACGGCATCTACATCATCGATCTGCAGCAGACGCTGTCGTACATCGACCGCGCCTACGAGTTCATCAAGGACACCGTCGCGCACGGCGGCACCGTGCTGTTCGTCGGCACGAAGCGCCAGGCGCAGGAGGCGATCGCCGAGCAGGCGACCCGCGTGTCCATGCCCTACGTGAACCAGCGGTGGCTGGGCGGCATGCTCACCAACTTCACCACCGTGCACAAGCGCCTCCAGCGGCTCAAGGACCTCGAGGCCATGGAGACCTCGGGCGAGTTCGTCGGCCGCACCAAGAAGGAGGTGCTGCTGCTGACCCGCGAGAAGGACAAGCTGGCCAAGACTCTCGGCGGCATCCGGGACATGTCGAAGGTCCCGTCCGCGGTCTGGATCGTGGACACCAAGAAGGAGCACATCGCCGTCGGCGAGGCCCGCAAGCTGAACATCCCCGTCGTCGCGGTGCTGGACACCAACTGCGACCCCGACGAGGTCGACTACCCGGTGCCGGGCAACGACGACGCCATCCGCTCCGCGGCGCTGCTGACCAAGGTCGTGGCCGAGGCCGTGGCCGAGGGCCTGCTGGCCCGCTCGGGCGGGTACTCGGGCGCCAGCGGCGCCGAGGAGCCGCTCGCCGAGTGGGAGCGCGAGCTCCTGGAGGCGCACAACGCCGAGGTCAGCGCCGCGCAGGCGGCGGCCGCGGCCGGATCTGCCGCACCGGCCGACGCCCCGGCCGCTCCGGTCGAGGCCCCGGTCGACGCCCCGGTCGACGCCCCTGTCGATGTGGTCGCCGAGTCGGAGAGCGCCGCTGACGGGCTCAACGAGCTGCAGGCCGACCAGGCCGACGGCGTGGTCGAGGTCGTCGCTGGGGAGCAGTCCGGCGCACCGGCCGGCGCCCACCTGAACTGAACGAAAGACTGAACGAAAGAAGGATTGAAGCCGAGATGGCGACTGTCAGCACTGCCGACGTGAAGCGGCTCCGGGAGCTCACCGGGGCCGGGATGATGGACTGCAAGCGCGCGCTGGACGAGTCCGACGGGGACTTCGACAAGGCCGTCGAGCTGCTGCGGATCAAGGGCGCCAAGGACATCGGCAAGCGGGCCGAACGCACCACCGCCAACGGCCTGGTCGCCGCGGCCGGCGGCGCGCTCATCGAGATCGACTGCGAGACCGACTTCGTCGCGAAGAACGCGGAGTTCCAGCAGCTCGCCGACCGGGTCGTCGCGGTGGCGGCGGCGCCGGACGTCGACGGCTCGGTGGACGCGGTGCTCGAGGCGTCCCTGGACGGCGGCACCGTGGCCGACGCGATCAACGCGCTCTCCGCGAAGATCGGCGAGAAGCTGGTGCTGGCCAAGGTCGTCAAGTACGACGGGGCGACATCCGTGTACCTGCACAAGCGTTCGGCCGACCTGCCGCCCGCGATCGGCGTGCTCGTGCAGTACACCGGCGAGGGCGACGCGGCGGCCGAGGCGGCGCGCGGCGCGGCCATGCAGGTCGCGTCGCTGAAGGCGAAGTACACCTCGCGCGACGCCGTGCCGGCCGAGATCGTCGAGTCCGAGCGGCGGATCGCCGAGGCGACCGCGCGCGAGGAGAACAAGCCGGAGGCCGCGCTCGCCAGGATCGTGGAGGGTCGCCTGAACGGGTTCTTCAAGGAGACGGTGCTCGCCGAGCAGTCCTCGGTGCTCGACTCGAAGAAGACCGTCGGCGCGCTGCTCGGCGACGCCGGGGTCACCGTGACCGCGTTCAGCCGCTTCGAGGTCGGCACCGCCTGAGGCGGCCCGATCCCATGTCGGACATCCATCCCAGGCGGCCCTTCGGCCGGGTCGTGCTCAAGCTCGGCGGCGAGATGTTCGGCGGCGGCGAGGTCGGCGTCGATCCGGACGTCGTCTCCACCGTCGCCGACCAGATCGCCGACGTGGTCGCCGGCGGCGTCCAGGTCGCGGTCGTGATCGGCGGCGGCAACTTCTTCCGCGGCGCCCAGCTGCACGAGCGCGGCATGGACCGCGCCCGCGCCGACTACATGGGCATGCTCGGCACGGTGATGAACTGCCTGGCGCTGCAGGACTTCCTGGAGCGCGAGCACAAGATCGACACCCGCGTGCAGACCGCGATCACGATGGGCCAGGTCGCCGAGCCGTACATCCCGCGGCGCGCGGTGCGGCACCTGGAGAAGGGCCGCGTGGTCATCTTCGGCGCCGGCGTCGGGATGCCCTACTTCTCCACCGACACCACGGCCGCGCAGCGCGCGCTGGAGATCGGCGCCGAGGTGGTGCTGATGGCCAAGGCCGTCGACGGCGTCTACGACCGCGACCCGCGGGTCTTCCCGGACGCGGAGATGTTCGACGAGATCACGCCACCGCGAGGTCCTGGAGCGCGGGCTGCAGGTCGCCGACGCGACTGCCTTCAGCCTGTGCATGGACAACGACATGCCGATCATCGTGTTCAACCTGCTGGTGAACGGCAACATCGGGAAGGCTGTGGCCGGGGACAGCATCGGCACCCTGGTGCACACACCGCGCGGTTGATCGACGCGGTTGATCGAGAGGAACGCACCGTGATCGACGAGACTCTCTTCGACGCCGAGGAGAAGATGGAGAAGGCGGTGTCCGTCGCCAAGGACGACCTGGCGACGCTGCGGACCGGGCGGGCGAACCCGAACATGTTCGGCCGGGTGGTGATCGACTACTACGGCGCGCCGACCCCGCTGACCCAGATGGCGACCATCAACATCCCAGAGGCCCGCATGGCGGTGATCAAGCCGTACGACGCGAGCCAGCTGAAGGCGATCGAGAAGGCCATCCGGGACTCGGATCTCGGGGTGAACCCGGGCACCGACGGGATCGTCATCCGAGTGGTGTTCCCGCAGCTCACCGAGGAGCGCCGGCGTGAGCTCGGCAAGACCGCGCGGTCCAAGGGCGAGGATGCCAGGGTGTCCATCCGGAACATCCGCCGCCGGGCCAAGGACGCGCTCGACAAGCTGGTCAAGGACGGCGACGTCGGCGAGGACGATGTGGTGCGCGCCGAGAAGGAGCTGCAGTCCGTCACGGACCGGTACGTCGCGCAGGTCGACGAGCTCGTCAAGCACAAGGAAGCCGAGCTGCTCGAGGTCTGATGAGCGCCCCTACGACATCGCGCGCCGGCCGCAACCTGCCGGCCGCGATCGGGGTCGGGGTCGGCCTGGGCGCGGTGGTCATCGCGTCCCTGCTGATCTACCGACAGACCTTCCTGATCATCATCGCGGCCGCCGTAGTGGCCTCGATCTGGGAGCTGCGGCAGACCCTGGCGAGCGCCAGGAACATCCGCATCACCTGGATCCCGCTCGCCGTCGGCGCCGTGGCAACCATCGGCTTCGCCTGGCCGTACGGCCATCTCGCCCAGGTGGCCGGGCTCGCGTTCACCGCGCTGGCCTGCCTCGTGTGGCGCTTCCGGGCCGGCGCGGACGGCTACCTGGTGGACGTCGCCGCCTCCGTCTTCGTGCTCGTCTACCTCGGGCTGTTCGCCAGCTTCGCGACGCTGCTGGTCGTCCCGCCGGACGGCGCGTACCGCATCCTGACCTTCCTCATCGTGGTGGTCTGCTCCGACGTCGGCGGCTACGCGGCCGGCGTGCTGTTCGGCAAGCACCCGATGGCGCCGCGGATCTCGCCGAAGAAGTCCTGGGAGGGTTTCGCCGGTTCGGCGCTGACCGCGGCCGTCGGCGGCGCGTTGTCCGTCTGGCTCATGCTCGACGGGGCCTGGTGGCAGGGCGCGATCGTCGGGGTCGTGATGGCGGTCGTCGCCACCGGCGGGGACCTCGCGGAGTCACTGATCAAGCGGGATCTCGGGGTGAAGGACATGGGCACGTTGCTGCCCGGGCACGGCGGGATCATGGACCGGATGGACTCGCTGCTGCCGTCGGCCGTCGTGTCGTGGGCAGCGCTCACGCTGTTCGTCCCCGTGACGTGACCCGCCCGGTGGTGCCAGGATCGGGCGCGTGCCCGGCCATCCAGCGCTCGTCCTGATCCACGCGTTCCCTCTCGACTCCCGGCTGTTCGATCCGGTCCGTCCCGCGCTGTCCGCGGCGACCACCCTGGTCACGCCCGACCTGCGCGGGTTCGGTGACGGACCGCCGCTGGACGACACCGCCGGACCGCCCGACATCGCCCGCTACGCGGCCGACGTCGCCGCCGAGCTGGACGACAGGGGCATCGACCGCGCCGTCGTCGGGGGCGTGTCGCTCGGCGGCTACGTGGCGCTCGCGCTGGCCCGCGCGCAGCCCGAGCGGGTCGCCGGGCTGGTGCTGGTCGACACCCGCGCGGGCGCGGACGACGAGGCCGCCCGGGAGCGCCGGGCGGGCGTGGCGGCGCGCGCCGACGCCGGCGACATCGCGTCCGGGGCGGACGCCATCGCCCCGCTGGTCGCCCCCGAGGCCGCCGACGACGTCCGCGCGCACCTGGCGTCGATCGCCGGCGCGGTGCCGCCGGGGACCGTCGCCTGGGCGCAACGCGCGATGGCCGGGCGGCCCGACTCCACCGACGTGCTCTCCGGCGTGCGGGTCCCGGTGCTGGTCGTGGTGGGGGAGCGCGACGCGGTGACGCCGCCGTCGGCCGCCCGGTCGATGGTCGACGCGGTCCGGCTGACGGGCGGCGTCGCGGACTACGCGGAGCTGCCCGGCACTGGACACCTCAGCCCCGCCGAGGACGCGGACGGCTTCGTCGCCACGCTGCTCGAGTGGTTGGGGCGACGCTTCTGACCGAACCGGCCGTGGCACAGTGGGGCGCATGACTACTGAGGGTCATCCTCCCGACCTGCCGCGATATCCCGGACCCGAGCAGCTGGCGTCGCAGGTGGCCGGCGAAGCCGTCGCGATCCGCGGGCTGACCAAGGCCTTCGGCGGCCGCACCGTCGTGGACCACATCGATCTCGACGTGCCGGCCGGTTCGTTCTTCGGCCTGGTCGGGCCGAACGGCGCCGGCAAGACGACGACGCTCTCGATGGTCACCGGGCTGCTCCGCCCGGACGCCGGGCGGGTGTTCGTCGCCGGCGCCGACGTCTGGGCCGATCCGGTCGGCGCCAAGTCGCGGATGGGCGTGCTGCCCGACGGGCTGCGGCTCTTCGAGCGGCTCTCGGGCGCCGAGCTGCTGAGCTACCTGGGCCGGCTGCGGGGGCTGCCGATCGACGTGGTGACGTCGCGCGCGCAGGAGCTGATCACCGTCCTCGACCTCGCCGACGCGGGCAACAAGCTCGTCGCCGACTACTCGACCGGTATGCGCAAGAAGATCACGCTGGCCGCGGCCATGCTGCACGCCCCGGCGGTCCTCCTGCTGGACGAGCCGCTGGAGGCCGTCGACCCGGTGTCCGCCCGGATCATCCGCACGGTGCTCGGCGCGGTTCACCGCCGGTGGCGGCACCGTCGTCTTCTCCTCCCACGTGATGGCGCTGGTCGAGGCGCTGTGCAGTCACGTTGCCGTGATCGTGGACGGGCGCATCGTCGCGTCCGGCGACCTGGCGTCCGTGCGCGGCTCGGCCGCATCCCTGGACGACGCCTTCATGCACCTGGTGGGCGCCGACGAGGTCGGAGGGGAGGACCTGTCGTGGTTGGGGTCTTCGCGAGCCTGAAGTGGACCCTGGTCACCAGCCGGCTGCGCAACGCCTCGGGCAACAGCCGGGGCGGGATCCTGGTCGGAATGGTCGTGGCGTTGATCGTGCTCGTCCTCGCGGCCGTGGCGCTCGGCTTCCTGCGGAACGAGCCGGAGATCGCGCGGCGGGTGGTCGTCTCCCTCTTCGCCCTGCAGCTCGTCGCGTGGATGCTCGCCCCGCTGGTCGCGTTCGGCATCGACGAGACGGTGGATCCCAGCCGATTCGCCCTGCTGCCGCTGCGCCCCCGCACGCTGCAGGCCGGGCTGCTGGTGTCCTCGCTCATCGGCTACCTGCCCGCCGCGAACGCGATCCTGCTGATCGGCGCGGCGGTCGCGATCAGCACCCCCTGGGCGGTGCTGCCGCTCGCGCTGGTCGCGGCCGCGCTCCAGTTGGTGCTGTGCGTGGTGCTGTCCCGCGCGGCCTCGACGTCGATGGCCGCGCTGATGACCAGCCGGCGCGGCCGGGACCTCGGCATGCTGGTCGGCCTGGCCCTGGTCATCGGGTATATCGGCTTCTCGTTCCTGCTGAATTCCGGGGCCGATTCCACCGTCGTCACCGGTGCGCTGGCGGTGGCCGACGCCCTGGAATGGACCCCGCCAGGGGCGCTCGCCGCCCTGCCCGGCTACGTCGCCGACGGGAACTGGACGCGGGTCGTGATCGCGGCGGCGATCGTTGCCGTGGGGTTCGCGCTGGCCTGGTGGTGGTGGGGTGCCGCGCTGCGCCGCAGCCTGACGCACGGCACCTCGGTCACCGAGGGGTCGACCCCGGCCGGCCGCGCGTCGAGCGGGACGGCCGTCGGCGGCAGCGTGGTCGGAACCGCCGAGGTCGTCGGCAACCGCGACCGCGTGCTGATGTGGCGCGACCCGATGCGCCGGATGCCGTGGCTGCTGCTGCTCGTGCTGATCATCGCCTGGCCCTTCCTGGTGGCCAAGGGGCCCGGTGGCGTGTACGCCGTGGTGCTGGGTGCCCTGCTGATCGGCGCGCAGGCCGCGAACATGTTCTCCGTCGAGGGCTCCGGCCTCTGGCTGCACCTGCAGACGATCGCCGACCGGTCCCGCGCGCGCGGCGAGATCGCCGGTCACATCCTCGCGGCGCTGGTCCCCGGCGTGGTCATCGTGCTGATCGCGACGGCCGTCCAGGTCGTCGTCCACGACGCCTACGACCACGCGCCCGCGGCGCTCGGCATCAGCCTGACGGCGATGCTCGGCTCGTTCGCGGGTGCCAGCGTGCAGTCCGCCCTGCTGCCGTACGCCATGCCGCAGAGCCGCAGCTCGATGTTCGCCTCCAGCGTGCCCGGGCAGAAGGGCCGGACGTTCGTGGCGTCGCTGGTGGTGCTGCTGAGCGGCGTGCCGGTCGCGCTGCCGGCGGTCGCGCTGGCGCTGGTCGCGGGCAGCACCGGCGACGCGGTGTGGGGATGGCTCGGACTCGTCGTCGGACTGGCGTGCGGGGCGACGGCGATCGCCTGGGCGGTGCCGTTCGCCGCCCGGCGTTACCTGGACAGCGGGCCGGAACTGCTCGCGACGGTGCGTGCGGGAGACCGCCTCTAGGTCAGCGGCCGAGCCGGGCCCGCTCGGCCAGCGCACGCAGTCCGCCGCGCGACTGGCTGGGCAGCTCCACGTCGTGGTGCTCCTCGTCCCGGGCGTCCTGGGGATCGTCGTCGATGACCGCCGGGATGGTGTCCGTCGGTGAGTCGGACCCCGAGCCGGACCCGGATGCGGACTGCGCCAGCCGCATCCGCTCCACCTCGACGTCGTCCCACGGCGCGGGGTCGCCCGAGTCGTACGACTCCGGCAGGTCGGTGGGCCGGCCCGCCGGATCCTCCGGGAAGTCGTCCGTGACGGGGCGCCCCGCCTCGCTCGACGGCGCGTCCAGCAGGGGCACCGCCGAGGCGGCGAGCTTGTCCACCTCGCCGAGGTGCGCGCGCAGCGAATCCAGCTGCCCGAGCAGGTCGGAGCGCAGGGCCGTGAGCCTGCCGATCGCGTCGTCCGCCTCCGCCACCCGCTGGTGCGACTCGGCGGCCGCGCGCCGGACCATCTCCTTGGCCTGCGCCGTCGCCTCCGACACCAGCCGCTCGGCCTCGGCCGTGGCGTTCTCGACGCGCTGCTGCGCGTCGGCGACGGAGATCTCCTCGCGCTCGGTGAGCCGGGCGTGCGCCTCGGTCCGCCGCGCCGCGATGGCGATCTCGAAGTCCTCGTCGATCGCCTTGCGTCGGGCCGCGCTCTCCGCGTCCAGTCGCTCGCGCTCGGCGGCGGTGGTCCGGACCAGCTCGTCGACCTCGGTGCGCGTCCTGGTGCGCAGCTCCGTGGTCTCCGCGGCGGCCTCGGCGCGCGCCCGCTCCGCCTCGGCCGTGGCCTCGGTGACGAGCCGGTCGGCCTCGGCCCGTGCCTCGGTCAGCACCCGCTCGGCCTCGGCGGTGGCGGCGGCGAGCGCCGCCGACGACTCCTGCGCGGCCGAGCCGCGGACGCGCTCCGCCTCGGCGGTCGCCTCGTCGAGCAGCTGCTTGACCTGGTCGGCCAGCTCGCGCCGGGTGGTCTCCCGCTCCGTGTCGAAGGCGTCCCGGTCGGCCGTTGTGCCCGCGGCGACGGCGGCCGCCTGCGCCCTGACCTGGTCGGCGTCGGTGTTCGCCCGCGCGCGGATCTCGGCCGCCTCCTCCTCGGCCAGCCGGATCATCCGCTGCATGCGGTTCGACAGGCCCGTCATGGAGACCGGTTCCAGGGCGATGTGGTCGAGCTGGGCCCGCAGGTCGTCCGCCTCGGACTGGGCGGCGGACAGCTCGGCGGTCACCTCGGACAGCCGTTGGTTCGTCGCGTCGCTGTTCGCGGTCGCGATGCGCAGGTCGTACTCCAGCCGCTCCAGGTGCGCCGTCACCTGCTCCGGCGCGAAGCCGCGCCGCACCAGGTCGAACGGGATCTGGGCGGGCATCCAATCGTTCGAGCTCATGGGGTCATCGTTCCACTGGGGGAGGGTGCAGGAGCGGAGGCTCGGCCGGTGTCGGCGTGCACGCCGGCGCTCGCCGGCTGCACCAGCTCGACGAGGACCCCCCCGGCATCCCGCGGGTGGATGAAGTTGATCGACGAGCCCGCCGTGCCGGTGCGCGGGTGCTCGTACAGCAGGCGCAGACCCGAGTCCCGCAGGTCGGCGCTGGCGGCCTCGATGTCCGCCACCTGGTAGGCGAGTTGCTGCAGGCCGGGGCCGCGCCGGTCGAGGAACTTCGCGATCGGCGAGTCCGGCGTCAGCGGCGCCAGCAGCTGCAGCTGCGCGCCGCCGTCGAACACGATCATCGCCTCCTCGACCCCCTGATCCGGGTTGCGCTCGCGGTGCCCGAGCCGGCCGCCGAGGACGCCTGTGTGCCACGCGATGGCGGCCTCGAGGTCGGGCACGGCGATGCCGACGTGGTCGATCCGGGCCACCTGCATGCCCGCCACGGTAGCCCTCGGCGGCCGGGAGGCGTGGGCTAGGTTCTGGAGGCCGTGGACGTCGCAGAACTGGTCGGAGCCGCTGATGCGGGGTCCGTGCGCGCGCTCGCCCGGCTGCTCACCCGGGTCGAGGCGGGCGGCGACGGAGCGGCCCTGGTGGCCGGGGAACTCGTCGGCCGGCCGCGCGTGGCCAGGGTGGTCGGGCTGACCGGCGCGCCGGGCGTCGGCAAGTCCACCCTGACCACCGGATTGATCGGCCGGTTCCGCGGGCGCGGCGCGCGGGTGGCCGTGCTGGCGGTCGACCCGTCGAGCCCGTTCAGCGGCGGCGCCCTGCTCGGCGACCGGGTGCGGATGAGCGAGCACGCGGGCGACCCCGGGGTCTTCATCCGGTCGATGTCCAGCCGCGGGTCGCTGGGCGGCCTGTCCGCCGCGACCCCGGCCGCGATCGACCTGCTCTCCGCGCTCGGCTTCGACCTCGTCCTGGTGGAGACCGTCGGGGTGGGGCAGAACGAGATCGCCGTGCTCCGGCTCGCGGACACCGTGCTGGTGGTCCTCGCGCCGGGCATGGGCGACGGCGTGCAGGCCGCGAAGGCCGGCATCCTCGAGATCGCCGACGTGCTCGTGGTCAACAAGGCCGACCGCGAGGGGGTGGCCGGCACCGTGCGGGAGCTCAAGGGAATGGTCGCACTCGGCCGGGCCGGCACCGCCGGCCCCGAGGTGTGGCGGGTGCCGGTGCTGCAGACGGTGGCGTCGACGGGTGCCGGGCTCGACGGGCTCGTCGCCGAGATCGACGCCCACGCCGCCTTTCTCGATACGCACGGTGGGGCGGACGCGCGCCGCAGGTCGCGCGCGGCGCTAGCCGTGCGGGCGCTGGTGCTGGAGCGCATCGACGCGGCGCTGTCGGCCGCGGAGACCCGCAGCGACCTGGAGTCGGCGGCCAGGGAGGTGGCCGACGGCCGGCTCGACCCGCACGCGGCGGCCCTGCGGGTGCTCGGCGCCCTGCCGTCCGGATTAGCGTGGGGCCCATGATCGACACCGGCGCGGGGACCGGCGGCGGGAGCGGCCCGGACGCGAACGGCGAGACGAACACCGACACCATCACCGTCACCGACGTGGTCAAGCGCTACGGCACGGTGACCGCCTGCGACGCGGTGTCGCTCGCGGTCGCACACGGGGAGTTCTTCGGCATCCTCGGCCCCAACGGCGCCGGCAAGACGACGCTGCTGGAGATCATCGAGGGCCTGCGCGAGCCCGACTCGGGCACGGCGCACGTGCTGGGGCTGCCCAGCTGGCCGCGGAATCCCCGGCTGCTGGGCAGGATGGGCGTGCAGCTGCAGGCGACGGCCTTCTTCGAGCGGCTCACCGCGAAGGAGCAGCTCGGCACGTTCGCCGCCCTGTACGGCACGCCCCCCGGTCGGGTGGACGAGATGCTCGAGCTGGTCGGGCTCACCGACAAGGCGGACACCCAGGCCGAGAAGCTCTCCGGCGGCCAGGCGCAGCGGCTGTCAATCGCGTGCGCGCTGGTCCACGACCCGGAGATCGTCTTCCTGGACGAGCCCTCCGCCGCGCTCGACCCGCAGGCCAGGCGCAACCTCTGGGATCTGCTGCGGGCGATCAACGACCAGGGCAAGACGGTCGTGCTGACCACCCACTACATGGACGAGGCCGAGACCCTCTGCGACCGGGTCGCGATCATGGACAACGGCAGGATCCTGCAGCTGGGGCCGCCGGCCGAACTGGTCCGCGGCCTGGACGCGCCGGTGCGCATCTCGGTCGAGTCCGGGGCGCTGAGCCAGGACGCGGCGCGGGCGCTTCCCGGGGCCGAGGAGGTGACCGGCGACGAGATCTCGACGGTGATCGCCACCCGCGAGCCGGCGCCCGTGCTGGCCGCGCTCGCCGACGCCGACGCGCTCGCCGGCCTGCAGGTCAGGGGCGCGACGCTCGAGGACGTGTTCCTCGCCCTGACCGGGCGGGAGTACCGGGCATGAGGGCGTTCGAGAGCCTGTCCATGGCCATGGTCAAGGGCTTCGTCAGGGACCGGCTGTCGCTGTTCTTCGCCGTGCTCTTCCCGCTCTTCTTCATCATCATCTTCGGCACCGTGTTCTCCAGCGACGAGGTCGCGCGGACCAAGGTCATCGAGGTCGGCGAGGTGCAGCTGCTGGACCAGCTGCCGCCTGACGCGCGGGCCGCCTTCGACCAGTCCATCGAGCTCGTCCCCGGCACCACCCTGGACGATGCGCTCACCCAGGTGCGCAAGGGCGACGTCGGCGGCGCGGTCGAGCAGCAGGGCGACACGCTGGTGCTGCACTTCTCCTCCGCCGACCAGGTCAGCGCGGCGACCGTGCAGGGCGTGTTCTCCGGGTTCGTGGACGCCGCGAACATCGCCGTCACCGGCTCCCCGCCGACCTACACCCTGCAGTCCCAACAGGTGGAGGACGAGTCGCTGCAACCGATCCAGTTCATCGCGCCGGGGATGATCGGCTACGGCATCGCCGTCGGCGCGGTGTTCGGCGCGGCCCTCACGCTGATCACCTGGCGGGAGAAGAAGCTGCTGCGCCGGCTGCGGCTCGCGCCGGTCGCCACCTCGACGGTGGTGGGCTCCCGGGTGACCGTGTCGCTGGGCGTCGCGCTCGTCCAGCTCGTGCTGTTCGTGGCGATCTCGGTGCTGCCGTTCCTCGGCCTGCAGCTGAACGGCGCCTGGTACATGGCGGTGCCCCTGGTGCTGGCCGGAACGCTGGCGTTCCTCGCGATCGGCCTGCTGGTGGGGTCGATCGCGAAGACGTCGGAGGGCGGCGCCGGCCTGGCGAACCTGATCACGCTGCCCATGGCGTTCCTGTCGGGGGCGTTCATCCCGCTCGAGGCGGCGCCGGAGTGGATCCAGACCGTGTCGAAGTTCCTGCCGATGGGCTACCTGGTGGAGGGCATGAAGGACGTCATGGTGCGCGGCGAGGGACCGGAGGCCGCGCTGATGCCGATCGCGGTGCTGCTCGGCTTCGCCGTGGTGATCACGTTCATCGCCACCCGGCTGTTCAAGTGGGACACCGCCTGAGACCGGCCGGGCCGGGAATCAGGCGAAGTCGCCGGCCGCCCGACGGACCTTGGTGAGCAGGGTGGACAGCTGCACCAGCTCGGCCGGTTCGAGGCCGACGAAGCCGAAGTCCGCGGTGGTCACGGCCTCCGTGGAGGCGGTCAGCCGCTCGCGGCCGGCGTCGGTGAGCTCGACGAGGGTCGTGCGCCGGTCGCTCGGGTGCGGCAGACGGCGCGCCAGGCCGTCGGTCTCCAGCCGGTCGACGATGTTGGTGATCGACGTCGGATGCAGCTGCAGGCGCTCGCCCATCATCCGCATCGGCAGCGACCCGCGCCGGGAGAACGAGAGCAGCACCAGCGCCTCGTAGCGGGCGAAGGTGAGCCCGTGCGGTTTCAGCCGGTCGTCGACGGTGGCCTGCAGGATCTGCTGGACCCGCATCACGTTGGTGACGGCCTCCATCGACTGCGGCGGGCCGATCCGCTCCGACCAGGTCTGCGCGGCTCGCTCGATGGGATCGAAGGGGAGCGCGGGGCCTGCCTGCGGCGACCGGCCGGTCGATGGTGACGCCGACACGTTCGAGGTCATCCCAGAACCGTAGCAAGCGATAGCCGACACAGTTTTCAGTCGGACATCCGACTATCGGATATCCTGAGAACATGCTGAACGACGCGCAGATCCGCCGGTCCATCGAGGCCGGCCGGCGGCGCTGGCGCGAGCGCTACGCCGCCGCCGAGGCGGCCGGCCGCGTGCAGGACATCGACCGCACCACCCTGTCCGGGCTGGACGTCGATCCGGTGTACGGGCCGGCCGAGGGCGACGTCGTGGCGTCGTTCGAGCGCATCGGCTGGCCCGGGGAGTTCCCGTACACCCGCGGCCTGCACGCAACCGGCTACCGGGGCAAGCCGTGGACGATCCGGCAGTTCGCCGGATTCGGCAACGCCACGGACACCAACGAGCGCTACCGGATGATCCTCGCCGAGGGCGGCCACGGGCTCTCGGTGGCGTTCGACATGCCCACGCTGATGGGCCGCGACTCCGACGATCCGCGCGCGCTCGGCGAGGTCGGGCACTGCGGCGTGGCGATCGACTCGGCCGTCGACATGGAGGTGCTGTTCGACGGCATCGACCTGGGCGACGTGACCACGTCGATGACGATCTCGGGGCCGGCGGTGCCGGTGTTCTGCATGTACCTGGTGGCGGCGGAACGGCAGGGCGCCGACGTGCACGGGCTGGACGGCACGCTGCAGACGGACATCTTCAAGGAGTACATCGCGCAGAAGGAGTGGCTGTTCCCGCCGGAGCCGCACCTGCGGTTGATCGCCGACCTGATGGAGTACTGCACCGAGAACATCCCGGCGTACAAGCCGCTGTCCGTGTCCGGGTACCACATCCGGGAGGCCGGCTCGACGGCCGCGCAGGAGCTGGCGTACACCCTCGCCGACGGGTTCGGCTACGTCGAGCTGGGGCTGTCCCGCGGGATGGACGTCAACCGCTTCGCCCCCGGCCTGTCCTTCTTCTTCGACGCGCACATCGACTTCTTCGAGGAGATCGCGAAGTTCCGTGCGGCGCGGCGCATCTGGGCCCGGTGGATGCGGGACGTCTACGGCGCCACCGACCCCCGCGCGCAGTGGCTGCGCTTCCACACCCAGACCGCCGGCGTGTCGCTGACCGCCCAGCAGCCGGACAACAACGTCGTGCGCACCGCCGTCGAGGCCATGGCCGCGGTGCTCGGCGGCACGAACTCGTTGCACACCAACGCCCTCGACGAGGTGCTGGCCCTGCCTACCGAGAAGTCGGCGCAGATCGCGCTGCGCACCCAGCAGGTGATCATGGAGGAGACCGGCGTGCTGAACGTCGCGGACCCGCTCGGCGGCAGCTGGTACGTCGAGGCGCTGACCGACCGGATCGAGGCAGAGGCCGAGCACATCTTCACGCGAATCCGTGAGCTCGCCACGCTCGCTGTCCCGTCCGGAGAGCACGAGATCGGCGAGATGACCTCGGGCATCCTGCGCGGCATCGAGGACGGCTACTTCACCGGCGAGATCGCCGACGCCGCCTTCGCCTATGCGCTCGCCGTGGAGAAGGGCGACAAGAAGATGGTCGGCGTCAACTCGCGGACCTCCGGCGTCGGCGACGACCTGCAGATCCTGCGCATCTCCGGCGATGTGGAGACCGAGCAGACCGCGGCGCTGGCCCGCCGACGGGCGGGCCGGGACGACGCGCTGGTCCGCAAGGCGCTGCACGAGATGGCCGAGGTTGCCCGTGGCGACGGCAATCTCGTGCCGCCCATGCTCGACGCCGTGCGCGCCGAGGCGACCCTCGGAGAGATCTGCGACGTGCTGCGCGATCTGTGGGGCGTCTACACCGAGCCCGCGCGCATCTAGCGGCCGACGCCCGCCGATAGCCGCGCGAGGAAGTCCAGCACCCGCTCGAAGGCGAGGTCGGCGGACGGCGCGTCGAACTCGTCCGGCAGCGACGGATCGGTGAACAGGTGGCCCGAGATCGGGTAGTCCAGATGGGTCTCGAGCGGCGACCCGGACGCCGCGACGGCCGCCAGGAACGGGTCGATCCACTCCTGTGCGCGCCGCGGGTCGCCCGTCGAGTAGTGCAGCTGGACCGGTGTGTCGGCCGGCCACTGCTCGAGCCCGACCATC
Source organism: uncultured Actinomycetota bacterium (assembly GCA_963829945.1). Lineage (GTDB taxonomy): Bacteria > Actinomycetota > Actinomycetes > Mycobacteriales > Nakamurellaceae > Nakamurella. The sequence continues at coordinate 60,885 of CAWHKH010000007.1, forward strand.
TCGAGCGGCAGCGCGCCGGAGAACTGCACCGAGCCGAGCACGCCGCCCGCCCGCCCGCCACGCGCCGCGGTGACGTACTCGGCCATGCCCGCGCCGTTGGAGAAGCCTGCCGCGACGATCGGTCCCGGCAGCTCGTTCGACGCGTCGAGCGCGCGTTGCATCAGCACCGGGAATCCGATGGACTGCACGAACTCGTCCGCATCGGCGTAGTCGTCGAAGACCCGGCCGTCGTACTGGTCGACGACCCGTACCTCGTGGCCCGCGGCGCGCAGCCGGTCGGCTGCGACCTCGATACCGGGACGGACGCCGAACGACGCGTGGTACAGCGCGATGGTTGTCATGCGGTCAATCTGCCACTCGGCACCGACAGTCCCCCGGCGCCGACCGCGCGGGGCAGGACGGGCGCCGAGCGTGTGAAAATGAGGGCATGACGCGTCCGAACACCAGGCAGCAGCAGGTGGCGATGCCGGCGGCGTTCGCCGGGGCGGTCGACCTGTCCGGGCTGGCCCGGCCAGCCGCGGAGCCCGCCGCCGCGCCGGCGGCCGTCCCCACGGGACCCGACGGCGAGCCGTCGCCGTTCGTGCTCGACGTTGACGAGGCCACGTTCGGCGAGATCCTGCAGGCGTCCGCCCAGCTCCCGGTCGTGATCGACCTCTGGGCGACGTGGTGCGAGCCGTGCAAGCAGCTCTCGCCGATCCTCGAGCGGCTGGCCGCGGCGGCCGGCGGGTCGTGGATCCTGGCCAAGGTCGACGTGGACGCCAACCCCCGGATCGCGCAGGCGTTCGGCGTGCAGTCGATTCCCACGGTGGTGGCCGTCGCCGGCGGCCAGCCCGTCGACGCGTTCACCGGAGCGCTGCCCGAACCGCAGGTGCGGCAATGGATCTCGTCGGTACTGGACGCGCTGCGGGACCGCATGCCCGCGATCAAGGCCGCCGAGGAGCGCGCCGTGGCCGCCGGCGGTGGGCCCGAACCGGAGCCGGAGGACCCCCGCTTCGTCGCCGCCGAGGACCTGCTCGCGGGCGGCGACTACGCAGGGGCGCAGCGCGCCTACGAGGAGATCCTGGCCGTGGAGCCCGGCAACGCGCAGGCGAAGGCGGCGCTCGGGCAGGCGGCGCTGCTGGCCAGGGTGGACGCCCAGCCGCCCGACGCGATCGCGAAGGCCGATGCGGCCCCGGACGACGTGCCGGCCCAGCTCGCCGCGGCGGACGCGGAGGTCGCCGCCGGCTCCGGCGCGGCGGCGTTCGCCCGGCTCGTGGACACGGTGCGGCGCACATCGGACGACGACCGGACCGCGGCCCGCGAGCACCTCGTGGGCCTGTTCGCGCTGTTCGCGCCGGACGATCCCGACGTCATCGCGGCCCGCCGGGCGCTGGCCGCGGCGCTGTTCTGACCGGCGCGGCATGACCGACGTCCCGGACGGCGCGGGTGCCGACGCGGTCGGCGCGCGCTGGGCGGGCGGGCCGCAGCGCTATCCCGATCCCGCCGTGCTCGTCCTGGACGAGAGGTTCGAGGAGCTGCGGCTGTTCAACGCGGGCGTCGAGCGGCTGTGGACGGGCGCGCGGTGGGCGGAGGGCCCCGTCTGGTTCGGCGACCAGCGCTGCCTGGTCTTCAGCGACATCCCCAACGACCGGCTGCTGCGCTACGACGAGATCAGCGGCGCCGTCGTCGATTTCCGGCGGCCGTCGGGCCACGCCAACGGCAACGCCCGCGACCGGGCCGGCCGGCTGGTCTCGTGCGAGCACCTCGGGCGCCGGGTGACCCGCACCGAGTACGACGGCACCGTCACGGTTCTCGCCGACGAGTTCGACGGTTGTCCGCTCAATGCACCGAACGACGTGATCGTGATGTCCGACGGCGCCGTCTGGTTCACCGACCCGGGCTACGGCATCGGGAACGACTACGAGGGTCGCAAGGCCGAGGCGGAGCTCGAGACCGCCGTCTACCGCATCGATCCCGCGACCGGTCCGCTCGAGGTGATGATCGACGACCTGGAGCGGCCGAATGGCCTGTGCACCAGCCCGGACGAGAGCCGGCTCTACGTCGTGGATTCCGGCTCCGCGCCGAAGCGGATCCTGGCGTACGAGCTGAGCGGCGGCCGGATCTCCGGCGCCGGCTGGGTGTTCTCGGAGACCGCGCCGTGGGGCTACGACGGCATCGCTGCGACGCGCAGGGCAACGTCTGGGCGGGCGCGTCGGGTGGCGCGGGCACCGACGGCGTGCACGTGCTGGCGCCCGACGGCGACCGCATCGGCCAGATCGTGCTGCCGGAGATCTGCGCGAACGTCGCGTTCGGCGGTCGGCGCGGCAACCGCTTGTACATGGCGGCCAGCACCTCGCTGTACGCGCTGTACGTCGGGGTCAGCGGCGCCTGAGCGGCGGTCCGGACGACAGCCCGGAGCGGACGGCGGCCCGGTCAGCAGGCCGGCCAGCCGCCGTGGAAGCCGGCGACGAAGCCCTCGACGTCGGCGAACGTCGCGCCGGGCCGGGAGCGGATCAGGTCGAGCGCCTCGTCGGCGTCGCCGGCCCAGGTGCCCAGGCCGGCGGTGCCGCCGGTGCCGAAGACCGACGCCACCCACGCGCCGGTGAAGCAGGCCGCGCGGGGCTCGCCGCCGTCCGGGCCGGCCACGATGCGCCCCGCGGCCAGCGCGGCGGCGGCGGCCGCGGCGAACTGGCCGTAGGGCTGCGCGGCCTGCCGGTCGGCGTCGGCCGGTGCGAGCCGGTTCGGATCGACCGCGGGCGTGCCGGGCAGCGCGTCGGCGAAGGCGGCGACCGACGCCGCGCCCGCGCGCTCGGCCTCGGTGGCGAGCGCGAACCGCGGCGCGATGGTCGCGGACTGGGACCGGGTGTCGACGCCCGGCCGGCCGAGCGTCAGCGGCAGCGTCTCCCGGCGGAGTTCCCGGCAGGCGCCCAGGCCGCCGTGAAACCCGGTGAGCAGGAAGGTGATCCGATCCAGGCCGAGGCCGTGCGCCGACACGTCGTCGGGGGACAGGTCGACCGCGTCCCGGAAGTCCATGGCGGGCGTCACGGCGCGCAGCAGCGAGTCGGCGAGGAATCCGCGAGCGGGTGGCGTTGCCCGCCGAGACCCAGGCGAGGAAGGCGCCGGCGTGGCAGTCCGCCTGCGCCTCGATCAGGATGGTCGGCGCCGTCTGGCCCTCCGGGGTCGGCGGACCGAGCCGGTCCTGCACGGCGTGCCCGAACTCGTGGGCGATCGCCCCGACCAGCGCGGCGGTGCCGTAGTGGCCGAGCAGCACCGGCACGAGAGTCGCCGAGTCGAACACGATCCCGTCGTCGCCCTGGCAGTAGTAGGCGTTGCCGACGAGGTCCGTCGCATCCGTGATGCACAGCGCGGTGCCGTCCGCGGGATCCGTCGAGTCCGCGGAGACGTAGCCGCCGCTCGGCGGGCGGAACGCGGGCAGCCCGGGAACGGGGTCGGTCGCGTCCTGCTCCGCCCAGTAGTCCTGCAGGTCGGCCAGCGCGGCGGCGACCGCTGTGTCGCCGACCGCCGGGTCGGCCAGCGGCGCCGTCCCCGGCACCGGTTGCCGGCCAGGCTCGGTCCGGATCTCGGGCAGCGGCAGCACCGGGTCGATGCGTTCGGCGGCGACGGGATATCCCGCAGCGCCGGGCTTGTCGCCGACCAGGAGCAGGCCTGCCAGCACCGCGACGAGGACCGCCGCCGCGACGAGCACGGCGACGGTCCTCGGCCGCCCGGGTTGGCTGTCTGATCGATCCGTCGGATCGGGGGAGTCGGCCAGGATCTACTGACCAGACTCCGGCACCAGCCACAGCGCGCCGAGCGGCGGGATGGTGATGGTGGCCGACGCGGGCTGTCCGTGCGACGCGTGCTCGGACGCCACGACCGCGCCCATGTTCCCGGCACCCGAGCCCCCGTACAGCTCGGAGTCGGAGTTGATCGCCTCGCGCCAGACGCCCGTGAACGGCAGGCCGATCCGGTAGCCGGTGTGCGGCGTCGGCGAGAAGTTCAGGATGCATGCGACCACCGAGCCGTCGGTGCCCCAGCGCAGGTAGGCCAGCACGTTGCCTTCTCGGTCGTTCGCGTCGAGCCAGGTGAATCCGGACGGCGAGAAGTCCTGCGTGTAGAGCGCGGGGCTCTCGCGGTACACGCGATTGAGGTCACCGACGAGTGAGCGCACGCCGCGGTGCAGCGGGTAGTCCATCAGCTGCCACGGCAGCTGGATCGCCTGGTTCCACTCCCACGGGTTGCCCAGCTCCTGGCCCATGAACAGCAGCTGCTTGCCGGGATGCGCCCACTGATGGGCCAGGAACGTGCGCAGCGTGGCGGCCTTCTGCCACTCGTCGCCGGGGATCTTCGACCACATCGAGCCCTTGCCGTGCACCACCTCGTCGTGCGAGATCGGCAGCACGAACTGCTCCGAAAAGGCGTACATGAGCGAGAACGTCATCTCGTTGTGGTGCCAGGACCGGTACACCGAGTCCCGCGAGACGTAGCCGAGGCTGTCGTGCATCCAGCCCATGTTCCACTTCAGGTGGAAGCCGAGACCGCCGAGGTGGGTGGGGCGGGTGACGCCCGGCCACGCGGTGGACTCCTCGGCGATCATCAGCGCGCCCGGCACGCGCTTGCCCACCGTCGCGTTGGTCTCCTGAAGGAACGACACTGCGTCGAGATTCTCGTTGCCGCCGTAAATGTTCGGCAGCCACTGGCCGTCCTCCCGGGAGTAGTCGAGGTACAGCATCGATGCGACGGCATCGACCCGGAGCCCGTCGACGTGGTACTCCTCGAGCCAGTACAGCGCGTTCGCGACGAGGAAGTTGCGCACCTCGCGGCGGCCGAAGTCGAAGACGAACGTGCCCCAGTCGGGCTGCTCGCCGCGACGGGGATCGGCGTGCTCGTACAGCGAGGTGCCGTCGAACCGGCCCAGCGCCCACTCGTCCTTCGGGAAGTGCGCGGGCACCCAGTCCAGGATCACGCCGTAGCCGGCCTGGTGCAGCCGGTCGATCAGGTACCGCAGGTCGTCGGGCGAGCCGAAGCGCGAGTCGGGCGCGTAATAGGAGGTCACCTGGTAGCCCCAGGACGGGGCGAAGGGGTGCCCGGCCAGCGGCAGGAACTCCACGTGGGTGAAGTGGGTGTCGTTCAGGTCGGCGATCAGCTCGTCGGCCATCTCGCGGTAGCCGATGCCCATCTTCCAGGACCCGGCGTGGATCTCGTAGATCGACAGCGGCCCGCTCAGCTGGTCGGTCTCGGCGCGCAGGGCCATCCAGTCGCCGTCGTTCCACTCGTGCCGGCCGACGGTGACCATCGACGCCGTCGCCGGCGGCACCTCGCTGGCGAACGCCATCGGGTCCGCCTTCTCCCGCCAGACGCCGTCCTGACCGAGGATCTGGAACTTGTAGCGGGTGCCCTCGCCGACGCCCGGCACGAACAGTTCCCAGACGCCGGACGAGCCGAGCGAGCGCATCGGGGTGCCGGCGCCCGACCAGTGGTCGAAGTCACCCGTGACCCGCACGCCGCGGGCGCTGGGCGCCCAGACCGCGAACGACGTGCCGGTGACCCGGCCGCCGGGCGTGTCGTAGGTGCGGACGTGCGCGCCCAGCACGTCCCAGAGGTTCTCGTGCCGTCCCTCGCCGATGAGATGCAGGTCGATGTCGCCGAGGGTCGGCAGCCAGCGGTACGGGTCGTCGACCTCGTAGACCGCGCCGGGGCCGTAGTCGACGCGGATCCGGTAGTCGCCGACCTCGCCGTCGACCACGGCGGTGAACACGCCGCCGTGGGTGTGCTCGAACGGCGTCTCCCGGCCGCCCTCCTGCAGCAGGGTGACGCTCTTGGCGTGGTGCCGCAGCGTGCGCACCAGCGTCGTGCCGTCGCCCGTCGGGTGGAAGCCGAGAATGCCGTGCGGGTTCCAGGTGTCGCCGCCGATCAACTTCTCGTACTCGTCGGTGGTGGGGCCGGCGGGGGCCGACGGCGCGGTGGCCGGCGCGGCATCGGCGTGTGCGGTGACGCCGCCGGGCGGGGTTGCGTCGGCGCTGGTGCCGGCGCCCTCGCCGCTGGCCAGTGGTGTCGGCACCGCGTCGGGCACGCCGGCCGGCGCAGCCGCGGGCTTGGCGCGGGCGGACGAGGCCGCCGGGGTCTTCGCGGCGGGGGTCTTCGCGGCGGCCTTGGCCGCGGTCGCCTTCGGCGCGGCCGCCTTGCGCGGCGCCCTCGGCTTCGCGGCAGCGCCCGTGCCGCCCGTGGATGGGGTGGCCGCGGTCTTGGCCGTGGCCTTGGCAGCGGCCGGCTTTCGGGTACGGGTGGCCTTGGCGGGAGCCTCGGCAGCGGCCTCCGGGGTGGCCGGATCCGGGCTGCTGTCGCCGGGATGCTGGGTGGTCACGAGGTACCTCCGGTCGTGGTTCGGACTAGCCTTTTGGAGCAGTCAGATTCGAGATCGCCTGCATCGGGATGACCATCCAGGTCGGCCGATGCCCGTGTTCGTAGACGACCTCGTAGATCGCCTTGTCGAGCTCGAACGCCCGCAGCAGGCTACCGGCCCGCCGCGGATCGTTCCCGGCGGCCGATGCGTAGCCGTCGGTGAACGCTTTGCGATTGCGGGTCGCCCATTCCGCCGCCCGGTACCGGTGCTGTGCGTCCGTCTGCTGCGGGTTGAGCACGAGACCCCTGGCCGCGTAGTCGTACGAGCGCAGCATGCCGGCGACATCCCGCAACGGGCTGTGCATCTCGCGGCGATAGGCGAGCGGCTTCGACGGCTCACCCTCGAAATCGATGATGCTCCAGCCGGTCAGGGTGCGCAGGACCTGGCCGAGGTGCAGGTCGCCGTGGATCCGCTGCAGGTTCAGCCCGCCGGCGTCACCGCCGGCCCGGTCGAACGCCTCGAGGATCGGCACGCGGTGCTCCGCGAGCTCCGGCACGAGCGCGACAGCCGCCTCGGCGTCGGCTCTCATCCGGCCGAGAATGCGCTCGAGCTCGTCGTGCGGGGCGACGGTGGTGCCGAACGCCTGCGCCAGGTCCGCGTGCACCGCGGCCACCGCCTGGCCCAGCCGATGCGATTCGGCGGCGAAGTCGCCGCCCACCTCGTCGGCGCGGAGATCGCCCTCCGACATGAGGTCTCGCACGCTGGCGGTCGCCATCGCCCAGCCCTCCGCGCTGTTCGCGAAGAACTCGGTGAGCAGCGCGAGCGTCGTCTCCTCGCCGTCGACCGGCCCGGTGATCTCGCCGAGTGGCTGCGCGATGTGCTGCGAACCCACGGCGTGCAGCGCGCGGTGGATCTCGGCATCCGGATTCGGCCCCGGCTCCAGCCGGCGAAACACCTTGAGGATGGCCGAGTGTCCGTACACGATCGACGTGTTCGACTGCTCGGCGCCGATGACGAGCCCCTCGGCCGTCGGTGTCCAGCACGGCGTCCGCCTCCCGGCGCGCACGCAGCGTCACGTCGTCCGAGACGAAGTCGGTGTTCTCGTCGATCGCGGACAGGATGAACGCCGAGACCGACGTGTCCTGCAGTGCGTCGTAGGCGGTCCGGCCCCCGGCGACGCCGATCACCGCGTGCGCGAGCCGGTCCGGCACGTGCCAGCGCCAGCCGATCCAGATCTGGTACCGCTGCGGTCCGCCGGCGGTCTGCACCGTGAACAGCACCTGCTCGACGTCGGCACCGTCGACGTCGTGGGCGATCGGGGTGCGCGCCGTGATGACGACGTCGCCGTGGTCCTGGCCCTTGGCCGAGAACCAGCGCTGGTGCGGCAGGTACTCGACCAGCATCGGGACGAGATCGCCGATGTCAGCTCCCATTCCGGAGGAGATCTGCGTGCCGGTCATCGGTCGCCTCCTTCCGACGGGTGCGTCAGTTCGAACCAGTAGAACCCGTGCCCGGGCAGCGTGAGCAGGTACGGCAACTGGCCGATGGCCGGGAACGGCGTGCCGCCCGTGAGCTCGACGGGCACGGCGCCGATGTGCTGTCGCAGGTCCAGCTCGACCGGCTGGGGGAACCGCGACAGGTTGTTGACGCAGAGCACCGAGTGTTCCGGCGCCTGCTCGTCGCCCGCGTAGTGCAGGACGTAGGACAGCATCGTCGGGTTCGAGCCGCCCAGGTCGGTGAACTCGCCGACGGCGAAAGCCGCGTGCCGCTTGCGGATCTCGATCATCCGGCGGGTCCAGTGCAGCAGCGAGGCCGTGCTGTTCATCTGGGCCTCGACGTTCACCGTCTGGAAGCCGTAGATCGGGTCCATGATCGCCGGCAGGTAGAGCCGCGCCGGGTCGCAGCGGGAGAAGCCCGCGTTGCGGTCGGGCGACCACTGCATCGGGGTGCGCACGCCGTCCCGGTCGCCGAGCCAGATGTTGTCGCCCATGCCGATCTCGTCGCCGTAGTACAGGACGGGAGATCCGGGCAGGCTCAACAGCATCGCGGTGAACAACTCCTGCTGGTTGCGGTCGCCCTCGAGCAGGCTGGCCAGCCGCCGGCGGATGCCGATGTTGGCCTTCATCCGCGGATCCTTGGCGTACTCGGCCCACATGTAGTCGCGGTCCTCGTCGCTCACCATCTCGAGGGTCAGTTCGTCGTGGTTGCGCAGGAAGATCCCCCACTGCCCGCTCTCCGGGATCGCCGGCGTCTGCGCGAGGATCTCCGAGACCGGGAACCGCGACTCGCGCCGGGCCGCCATGAAGATGCGCGGCATCAGGGGGAAGTGGAAGCACATGTGGCACTCGTCGCCGCCGACGCTCGGGTCGCCGAAGTAGGCCACGACGTCGGCCGGCCACTGATTGGCCTCGGCCAGCAGGACCGCGTGCGGGTACTCGTCGTCGATCACCTTGCGGCAGCGGCGCAGGAACTCGTGGGTGCGCGGCAGGTTCTCGCCGTTGGTGCCCTCCTCCTCGAAGAGGTAGGGCACGGCGTCCAGCCGGAAGCCGTCGATGCCGAGATCCAGCCAGAAGCGCAGGATGTCGACCATCTCCTCGCCGACGGCGGGGTTCTCGAAATTGAGATCCGGCTGGTGTGCGAAGAACCGGTGCCAGAAGTACTGCTTGCGCACCGGATCGAACGTCCAGTTGCTGGGCTCGCTGTCGACGAAGATGATCCGCGCATCGGAGTAGCCCGAGTCGTCGTCGGCCCAGACGTAGTAGTCCCCGTACGGTCCGGTCGGGTTGGTCCTGGACTCGGTGAACCAGTGGTGCTGGTCGCTCGTGTGGTTCATCACCAGGTCGGTGACCACCCTGATGCCCCGCGCGTGCGCGGCGTCGAGCAGGGCGACGAAGTCCTCGACGGTGCCGAATTCCGGCAGCACCTTGCGGTAGTCGGAGATGTCGTAGCCGCCGTCGCGCAGTGGTGAGTCGTAGAACGGCGGCAGCCAGAGGCAGTCGACGCCGAGCCAGGCGAGGTAGTCCAGCCGGTCGATGAGCCCGCGGAGGTCGCCGGTGCCGTCGCCGTTCGAGTCGGCGAAGGCCCGCACGAGCACCTCGTAGAAGACCGCGCGCTTGTACCAGTCGGGGTCGCCGGCGATGGCCCGCGCGTGCTGGAACTCGCTGGCAGTCGGCTCGTGGTAAGCGGTCTCGCCGGGGGAGCGGGTGGTCGGGTGGGGCGCCGTCATGGGCGCCTCACCCGCAGGACGTGGGCGGAGCGCCAGTGCGGATCGAGGCCGACGGGGTTGTACTGGCCCCACTGGTAGACCTCGCCGGACAGTTCGTCGACGACCTCGACCACGTCGCCCCAGTCCAGCCCGAGCGCCGGCATGTGCAGGTCGGTGTAGCCCCACTGCTGGGACTGCGAGTCCAGCGAGACGACGACGATCACGGTGTCGTCCGCTACCGGGTCGCGGCGGGAGTAGCACAGCAGGCTGTCGTTCGAGATGCCGTGGAACCACAGGCCCTTCATGCGCTGCAGCGCGGGATGCTCGCGCCGGATCTCGTTCAGCCGGGTGATCAGCGGCTGCAGGGAGCGGCCCTGCTGCAGCGCGGCGTCGTAGTCGCGCGGGCGCAGCTGGTACTTCTCGGATTCCATGTACTCCTCGCTGCCCGGCCGCACCGCCTGGTGCTCGTAGAGCTCGAACCCGGAGTACATGCCCCAGCTCGGCGACATGGTGGCCGCCAGCACCGCGCGGATCGCGAACATCGCGGGACCGCCGGTCTGCAAGGAGGCGTGCAGGATGTCCGGCGTGTTCGGGAAGAAGTTGGGCCGCATGTAGTCCGAGCCCTCGACCAGCTCGACGCCGTAGTCGGTGATCTCCTGCTTCCCGGTGCGCCAGGTGAAGTACGTGTACGACTGGCTGAACCCGAGCCGCGCCAGCTCGTGCATCATCGCGGGCTTGGTGAACGCCTCGGCGAGGAAGATCGCCTCCGGGTTCGTCTCGTGCACCTTGCCGATCAGCCACTCCCAGAAGTTGATGGGCTTGGTGTGCGGGTTGTCGACGCGGAACACCGTGACCCCGTGGTCGATCCAGAACCGCACCACGCGGAGCACCTCGTGGTACACGCCCTCCGGGTCGTTGTCGAAGTTCATCGGGTAGATGTCCTGGTACTTCTTCGGCGGGTTCTCGGCGTACGCGATGGATCCGTCGGGCCGGGTGGTGAACCACTCGGGGTGCGCGCTGACCCACGGGTGGTCCGGTGCGCACTGCAGCGCGAGGTCCAGGGCCACCTCGAGACCGCGGTCCCTGGCGGCGATCACGAACTCGTCGAAGTCCTCGATGGTGCCGAGCTCGGGATGGATCGCGTCGTGCCCGCCGTACTTCGAGCCGATGGCCCAGGGCGAACCGACGTCGCGCGGGTCGGGGTTGATCGTGCCGCCCGGCTCGGCAGGGGTGTTGCGGCCCTTGCGGTTCACCTCGCCGATCGGGTGGATGGGCGGCAGGTAGACGATGTCGAAGTTCATCGCCGCCGCGCGGTCGAGCTGGGCGATGGAGTCCTTGAACGTGCCGTGCCGCAAAGGAAGGCCGACCTCGTCGATCTCCGCCCCGGAGGACCGCGGGAAGAACTCGTACCACGAACCGAACTCCGCGAGCTTGCGGTCCACCCAGACCTGCTGGGGCCTGGCGGTGGTGACCAGCTCCCGGATCGGGTCCGCGGTCAGCACGGGCCAGAGCTCGGTGGACAGCGCGGGCCCGATGCGCTCCGGGATCGACCGCTCGGTGTCCTGCAGGGCGTCGATCGCCGACGAGATCGCGCCTGCATAACGCTGATTCGGCCGTTCCAGGATCCGGGTGAGCAGAATCGAGCCCGTCGCCAGGTCGTTGGCCATCTCCTCGCCGCTCTGCCCGGCGGCGGCCTTCGCCTCCACGGCGTGCCGCCAGGTGCCGAGCGGATCGCTCCAGGCCTCCACCGTGAACGTCCACAGGCCCTGCCGGTCCGGCACCACGACGGCCTCGTACCGGGTGCTCCAGGACGCCTCGCGCTTCATCAGGATCAGCGGTTCGGCGACCGCGGCCTTGGTCGGGGTCCGCCGCCGGCCCTTGGTCGGGGGCGCCGGTGGCGTCCAGACCACGTTCGCCCCGACGGCGTCGTGACCCTCGCGAAAGACGGTCGCAGAGACGGTGATCGTCTCGCCGACGACCGCCTTCGCCGGATAGTCACCGAGGGCAACGGTGGGAGAGATGTCGTTGAGTCCGATGCGTCCAGCCACGGGGCCAAACGTACCGGGGATGGCAGGGCGGTGCAGAGGACGGGAAAGCGCCGCCGAACCGACCAAAACGACAGTTCGGAGGGGGTGCGGGCGGGCCTTCGCGACGGCGCCGTGACCCGGCCCGACGGTCACGCGCGAGCTGAAACCCGTTGTAGTTACCGACCGGGGGTCGTGGTAAACGGGCGCGGGCGGGAGACGATAAATTGATCAGCTGTGAAGGCTCTCCGACGATTCACCGTCCGCCCGCAGTTGCCTGCGCCGCTGGAGCCGCTGGGCACCCTGATCCGCAACCTCCGCTGGTCCTGGCACCCGGCCAGCCAGGACCTTTTCGCCGACATCGACCGTGGTCTGTGGGAGCGCTTCGAGGGGGATCCGCTGAAGCTGCTCGGCGCCGTCTCCGTGGAGCGCCTCGAGCAGCTCGCCCAGGACGAGGAGTTCCTGTCCCGGATGCACGGGCTGGCGGCCGACCTCGACCACTACCTGACCGACCCGCGCTGGTACCAGCACCAGATCCAGATGGGTGAGTCCCTGCCCGCCGCGATCGCCTACTTCTCCATGGAGTTCGGCGTCACCGAGGTGCTGCCGAACTACTCGGGCGGCCTCGGCATCCTGGCCGGCGACCACCTGAAGTCGGCGTCCGACCTCGGCGTGCCCATCGTCGGCGTCGGGTTGCTCTACCGGTTCGGCTATTTCTGGCAGTCGCTGTCGGCCGACGGCTGGCAGCAGGAGCACTACCCGGCCCACGACCCGCAGGGACTGCTGATCGACCGGGCGCTGGACGCGGCCGGCGAGCAGATCGCGGTGTCGGTGCCGATGCCCGGCGGGCGATCGGTCACCGCCCGGGTGTGGGTGGCGCAGGTCGGCCGCGTCCCGTTGCTGCTGCTGGATGCGGACATCGAGGCCAACGACGACTTCCTGCGGCAGACCACCGACAAGCTCTACGGCGGCGACCAGGACCACCGGATCAAGCAGGAGATGCTGCTCGGCATCGGCGGGGTCCGCGCGGTGCAGGCGTACGCCGACGTCACCGGCCTCGCCGCCCCCGAGGTGTTCCACATGAACGAGGGCCACGCCGGCTTCCTCGGCCTCGAGCGGATGCGCGCGCTGATCGACGAGCAGGGCCTGACCTTCACCGAGGCGCTCTGCGCGGTGCGGGCCGGCACCGTCTTCACCACGCACACGCCGGTGCCCGCCGGCATCGACCGGTTCCCCGTGGACCTCGTCCGGCACTACCTGGACCCGGATACGGCGGGGATCTCGCGGCTGCTGCCCGGAATCTCGGCGGACGACGTGCTCGCGCTCGGCAGCGAGGAAGACCCGCACCGCTTCAACATGGCGCACATGGGCCTGCGGCTGGCGCAGCGGGCGAACGGCGTCGCCAAGCTGCACGGCGCGGTCTCCCGGTTGATGTTCGCGCGGCTCTACCCGGGCTTCGAACCGGACGAGGTGCCGATCGGGTCGGTCACCAACGGTGTGCACCTGCCGACGTGGGCCGCCCGCGAGATGTACGACGTGGCCGGCGACATGGCCGACTGGCAGGACCTGGCCTCGGCGTCCGAGTGGCCCGCCGCGGCGAAGGTCTCCAACGAGCGGCTCTGGGACCTGCGGCAGACGCTGCGGCAGCGGCTGGTGGCGATGGCGCGGGCGACGGTCCGGCGGTCCTGCCTGCAGCGCGGGTCGACCATCGCCGAGCTCGGCTGGACCGAGTCGATCCTCGACCCGGACGTGCTGACGATCGGCTTCGCGCGCCGGGTGTCGACCTACAAGCGGCTCACCCTGATGCTCCGGGACCCGGTGCGGCTGCGGAAGATCCTGCTGGATCCGGACCGGCCGGTGCAGATCGTCGTGGCGGGCAAGGCGCACCCCGCCGACGACGGCGGCAAGCGGTTCATGCAGGAGATGGTCCGGTTCACGGACGACCCGACGATCCGGCACCGCATCGTGTTCCTGCCCGACTACGACATGGGCATGGCCTCGGTCCTGTGTTCGGGTGCCGACGTGTGGCTGAACAACCCGATCCGACCGCAGGAGGCCTCCGGCACGTCGGGCATGAAGGCCGCGCTGAACGGCGGGCTGAACCTGTCGATCTCCGACGGGTGGTGGGACGAGCTCTACGACGGCCACGACGGCTGGACCATCCCCACCGCGGACGGCGTCGGCGACGAGCACCGGCGCGACGACCTCGAGGCGGCGGCGCTGTACGACCTGGTCGAGAAGCGGGTGGCGCCGCTGTTCTACGAGCGCGGCGAGTCGGGCCGCCCGGACGGCTGGGTGGACACCGTCCGGCACACCCTCGCGTACCTCGGCCCGCGGGTGCAGGCGACCCGCATGGTGCGGGACTACGTGACGGGGTACTACGGCCCCGCCTCCGTCTTCTCCCGGGCCACCACCTCCGACCTGACCGTGGCGAAAGGCCTTGCGGTGTGGAAGGACTCGGTGCGTGCGGCGTGGCCGAACGTGCGGGTGGTCAACGTGGACACCTCGGGCATCGGCACCGAGCCCGCGCTCGGCAACGTGATGACCGTGCGCGCGTACCTCGACCTCGGCGGCCTGGCGCCCGAGGACGTCGAGGTGCAGACCGTGACGGGGCGGGTCGACGTGCACGAGCAGCTGCACGACATCGCCACCGTGCCGATGACGATGGTCGGCAACGGCGACGGCCACCGGTACGAGGCGCAGCTGCCGCTCACCACCTCGGGCGCCGTCGGCTACACCGTCCGGGTGCTGCCCAAGAACGACCTGCTCGCCTCGCCGGCGGAGATGGGCCTGGTCACCACCGCCTGACGGGCGGCCCGCCGCGGCCGCGGGTCGTCAGTCGCGCTCGGCCCGCAGCAGCCAGACGGTGCGGCCCGGCACCAGCACGCGCGACCCCGCCGGGAGCGGCGCCGGGTCGGTGGGCTTCCCGGTCGGCTCGGACGTGTCCAGCACCGGCCGGTAGACCAGGCCGTACGGCTCGTCGGGCAGCGTGACCAGCACCGGACCGCCGTCGGCGTGCAGGAGCAGCAGCCAGGAGTCGTCGGTCACGGGCTGGCCCCCGGCCCCGTGCCCGCGGACGTCCCTGCCGTCGATCCACATGATCAGCGTGCGCCGTGCGCCGTCGAACCAGTCGTTGTCGGTCATCTGGGTGCCGCTGGGGTTGAACCAGACCAGGTCGGGGATGCCGTCGCCGCCGCCGGGCGCGCGCCCGTCGAAGAACTCGCCCTGGCGCAGGGCGGGCGCCGCGGCCCGCACGGACAGCGCGCGGCGGAAGAACTCCAGCATGTCCCTGGCCGCCTGGCCACCGGTCGGGTCGCTGGTCCGGTCGCCGGTCGGGTCGCTGTCCGGGTGACCGCCCGCCGGGAACACGGGAGCCCAGTCCACCCAGCTGATCTCGTTGTCCTGGCAGTAGGCGTTGTTGTTGCCCTGCTGGGTGCGCCACAGCTCGTCGCCCATGGTCACCATCGGCGTTCCGGTCGCCAGCAGCAGCGTCGCGGCGAGGTTGCGTGCCTGCCGGGTGCGCAGCGCGATGATCGCCGGATCGTCGGTCTCGCCCTCCGCGCCGTAGTTCCACGACCGGTTGTGTGACGTGCCGTCGCGGTTCTCCTCGCCGTTCGCCCAGTTGTGCTTGTGGTCGTAGGACACCAGGTCGCGCAGCGGGAACCCGTCGTGCGCCGTCACGAAGTTGACCGACGCCCACGGCCGGCGGCTCGGCCCGAACAGGTCGGAGGACCCGGTGAGCCGGTACGCGAGGTCCCGCACGCTCTCCAGCCCGCGCCAGAAGTCGCGCGTGGTGTCCCGGAACTTGTCGTTCCACTCCGTCCAGTTCGGTCCGAAAGCGCCGACGGCGTAACCCTCGACGGTCGCGTCCCACGGCTCGGCGATCAGCTTGCGGGTGGACAGCAGCGGGTCGGCGGCGATGGCGGTGAGCAGCGCCGAACCGGCGTCGAACGCCCGCCCGTCCGGCCGGCCGTGCACCGAGGCCAGGTCGAGCCGGAAGCCGTCGACGCCGAGATCGCCCGCCCAGTAGCGCATCGAGTCGGTGACCATGCGGATCACCGCCAGGGTGCCGGGATTGAGCGTGTTGCCGGTGCCGGTGATGTCCTGGCCCTCGGGCAGGTAGTAGGAGCCGGGCGAGAGACCGCGCCAGCTCAGGTCGACCGTGAGACCCGAGCCGCCCTCGCAGGTGTGGTTGTACACCACGTCCAGCACCACCTCGATGCCGTTGGCGTGCAACGCGTCCACCATCCGGATGAACTCGACGATCTCGCGGCCGGGCTCGCTGGCATAGCCGGGGTGCGGCGCGAAGAATCCGAGAGTCGAGTAACCCCAGTAATTCCGGCGCCCGGTGGCGACCAGGCCCGGCTCCGCGGCCGCGGCCTGCACGGGCAGCAGTTCCAGGGTGGTCACGTGCAGCTGCTTCAGGTGCTCGATCACCGCGGGGTGGGCGACTCCGAGATACGTGCCGCGCAGGGGCGCCGGCACCTCCGGGTGCAGCCGGGTGAGGCCGGCGACGTGCGCCTCGTAGATCACGGTCTGTTCCCACGGCACGAACGGCCGGACCGACCGCGAGGTGATCGGATCGGTGACGATGCCGAGCGGCACGCGGCCGAGCGTGTCGACGCCGTGCGAGGCGGCCGCGACGAGGTCGTAGTCGGCGGTGGTCAGCCGGCGGGCGTACGGGTCGAGCAGGATCTTCGACGGGTCGCGCGCGGGGATCCTGAATCCGTACAGCTGGCCGGGTCGGACATCGGGGACGAACGTGTGCCAGACACCGTAGGTCTTCTCGGCCATGGGGAGGCGGCGCTCCCGCCAGCGGCTGCCGTCCCGCCGCCCGTTCGTGCCCCCGTTCCCCGCACCGACGGGATCGACGAGACACAGCTGCACGTCCGACACGCCGGGCACGCCGTCGGCCACGATCGCGAAGTTCGTGCCGTGGGCGTACGGGGTGGCGCCGAGGGGATACGGCAACCCGGGGTGCGGGCTCGACCCCACCCGGGGCAGCGCATCGGGATCGACCTGCCCGGGACGGTTGCGCCCCTTGGCTTTCCGGCCCTTCTTGCCGGACAGCCGGAGCACCGTCTCGGCGGTCGCCTCCGCAACGGCGACGCGATCACCGGGCGCGAAGGGAGGCACGGCGCGGCGAGGCATGCGATCGATTGTCGCCGACCGAGCCGACATGCACGACCGGCGGGTACGGAACAATGGCCGGCGTGACCCGCCGACCGCCGCCAGCACCGCCGATCATGCCGGGCCCCGATTCCGTCCTGCACATGCTCGAGGTCACCGTGCGGCGCGGCGGGGGAAGGCTGCTGGATGCGGTGACATGGAGCGTCGAGTCCGACGAGCGGTGGGTGGTGCTCGGCCCGAACGGAGCGGGCAAGACCACGTTGCTGCAGATCGCGTCCGCCCAGATGTTCCCGACCAGCGGCCGGGTGCACATCCTCGGCGAGCGGCTCGGCGCGGTCAGCGTGACCGACCTGCGGACGCGGGTGGGCCTGTCCTCGGCGTCGCTCGCCGGTCGCATCCCGAACGCGGAACGGGTGGCGGACGTGGTGGTGTCCGCCGGTTACGGCGTGGTCGGTCGCTGGCGGGAGCGGTACGACGATGTCGACTTCGACCGCGCCCGTGCGCTGCTGGCCACCATGGGCGTCGGTGAGCTCGCCGAGCGCAGCTACGGCACCCTGTCCGAGGGCGAACGCAAGCGGGCCCTCGCCGCGCGCGCGCTGATGGCCGACCCGGAGCTGCTGCTGCTGGACGAGCCGGCCGCCGGCCTGGATCTCGGCGGCCGCGAGGACCTGCTGGCCCGGCTGTCCCGGCTCGCGCTCGACCCCGATGCGCCCACCACGGTGCTCGTCACGCACCATGTCGAGGAGATCCCGCTGGACTTCAGCCACGTGCTGCTGCTGCGCGGCGGCCGGACGGTGGCGGCCGGGCCGATCGAGGAGTCGCTCACCGCGGAGGCGCTGTCCGAGACCTTCGGCCAGCGGCTGACACTGGATCACCGGCGGGGCCGGTACTTCGCATTCGCGGCGTGACGGCCGCGGGCGCCGGGACGGATGCCCGCCCGCCGACGGCGGGCGGGGCGAGCATCGGAGGAATCGTTGACTGAATTCGTGCGCATGGAACGGGACGGCGCCGTCGGGATCATCCGGCTCGACCGCCCGCCGGTGAACGCGATCAACAGGGCGATCCACCGCGGGCTCCGTGCGGTGGTCGACCGGATCACCGACGACCCGCAGGTGCGGGCCGTGGTGCTGTACGGCGGCGAGCGCGCCTTCGCCGCGGGCGCAGACATCAAGGAGATGGCCGAGTTGCGGCCGAACGAGATCGCCGCCCTCGGCGACACCCTCAACGACGCCATCACCGGCGTCGCGCGGCTCAGCGTGCCGACCGTCGCCGCGGTGACCGGCTACGCGCTCGGCGCCGGTTGCGAGCTCGCCCTCGCCGCCGACTTCCGGGTGGTGGCCGACGATGCCGCGCTCGGCCTGCCGGAGATCACCCTGGGCGTCATCCCGGGCGCCGGCGGCACCCAGCGGCTGCCCCGGCTGATCGGCAGCGCGCGAGCCAAGGAGCTGATCTTCAGCGGCCGCAACGTGCGCGGTCCCGAGGCGGTGACGCTGGGACTCGCGACGGTCTCGGTCCCCGCGGCGCAGGTGCTGCCGGAGGCGATGACGCTCGCCCGGCGGTTCGCCGGCCGGGCCGACCGCGGCGCTCGCCGCCGCGAAGCGGGCGATCGACGACGGCATGGACACGACGCTCGAGGCCGGGCTCGAGCTGGAGGGCCGCAAGTTCGCGGAGCTGTTCGCGACCGAGGACCAGCGCATCGGCATGGCCTCGTTCGTCAGCGAAGGCCCGGGCAAGGCGCGCTTCGTCGGCCGCTGAGCCGCGCCATGGCGTACCGGTTCAGCCAGGAGGATGTGGCGTTCCTGATCGGCCCGGCGGGCGAGCGGGCCCTGGCCGCGGTGGACCGGCTCGCCCTCGACGACGCGACGTGGATCGCCGATCTGACCCGGGTGCGGTCGGGCGTCGGCGATCGCGCGGGCGCCGTCGTGGAGACCGCGCGGCTGCGCCGGCGGGCGGTGGAGAAGCTGGGCCAGGTGGCCGCGCGCTGGTTGCTCACCGATGAGGCGCTGCAGCAGGCGTCGCCCGCGCCGGTGGCGGCCCACCGCGCCGCCCGGCTGGCCGGCCTCGGCGTGCACGACCTGACCTGCTCGATCGGCGCCGACCTGGTGCACCTGGCCGCCGCGTGCCCGATCGCGGTCGGGTCGGACCTCGACCCGGTGCGGGCGCGGATGGCCGCGCACAACCTGGACGCCGCCGGCGTGCCGGTGCGGGTGGCCGTCGCCGACGCGCTGCGGCCCGTCACCCGCGGGCTGCTCGGCTACGCGGACCCGGCCCGGCGCGACGCGGCCGGTCGCCGGATCACCTCGGCCAGCACGCTGCCGTCGATCGCCGACCTGGACGCGGCGTGGGCCGATCGGGCGCCCGTGCTGCGGGTGCCGCCCGGCATCGACTACGACGCCCTCGCCCGGCCCGGCGAGGTCGAGCTGGTCTCGCTGGACGGCGCGGCGCGGGAGGCCGTGCTCTGGCCGCCGGATCTGGCCACGGTGGCGCGGCGGGCCTCGGTGCTGCGGTCCGGGGCGGCGGCGCCCGCCGTACGCGGTCGGCGCCGGCGAGGTGATCACCAGCGACGACCCGGACGACACCGCCGTGGGACCGGTCGGCGAGTTCATCGTCGACCCGGACCCCGCCGTCGTCCGGGCGCATCTGGTCCGGCACTACGCCACCCGGCACGCCCTGCACCTGCTGGACCCGCACCTGGCCTACCTGACGGGCCCGCGCCCGCCCGCCGGCGTCCGGGCCTTCCGGGTGCTGGACGCCGCCGCCTACCGGGAGCGGACCGTCGCCGCCTGGATCGCCCGGGACGGCGTGGGCACTGTGGAGATCAAGCAGCGCGGCACGCCGGTGGTGCCGGACGAGCTGCGCCGCCGGCTGCGGGGCGTCCTGCGCGGCCCGAGATCCGTTGCCGCGACGCTGATCGTCGCCCGCATCGGGCAGTACGGCGCAGGCGTTCTGGTGCAGGGCCGTCGATCCGGCCCGCGGCCCATCCGGACAGGTCGGCGGGGAACAGGGCGCGGAGCCGTAGGGTGGTGGCCCGTGAGCTTCGACCTGCTGCCCGCCGTGGACGTCGCCGACGGCAGGGCGGTCCGGCTGGTGCAGGGCCGCGCCGGCACGGAGACGACCTACGGCGCGCCACTGGACGCCGCGCTGGCATGGGCCGACGGCGGCGCCCAATGGATCCACCTGGTCGACCTGGATGCGGCCTTCGGTCGTGGCTCCAACGCCGAACTCCTCGCCGCGGTGGTGACCGCGGTCGCGTCGCGCGGCGTCCGGGTGGAGCTGTCCGGCGGCATCCGGGACGACGCGTCGCTGGCCGCGGCGCTGGACACCGGCTGCACCCGGGTGAACATCGGCACCGCCGCGCTCGAGGACCCGGCCTGGTGCGCGTCCGCGATCTCGCGGTACGGCGAGCGCGTCGCCGTTGGCCTCGACGTCCGCGGCAGCACCCTGGCCGCGCGCGGCTGGACGCAGGACGGCGGCGACCTCTGGGAGGTGCTGGCCCGGCTGGACGCCGAAGGCTGTGCCCGGTACGTGGTCACCGACGTGACCAAGGACGGGACGCTGCGCGGGCCGAACCTCGAGCTGCTGGAACGGGTCTGCGCCGTCACCGACGCGCCGGTGGTGGCGTCCGGCGGGGTGTCGTCGCTGGACGACCTGCGCGCCCTGGCCGGGCTCGCGTCATCGGGCGTCGAGGGCGCGATCGTCGGCAAGGCGCTCTACGCCGGCGCGTTCACGCTGCAGGAGGCACTGACCGTGATCGGTTGACCGCGACGCGTGGTCGTGGCGGTGGGCGGCCTGCTGGGGCTGGGGGCGCTGCTGCTGTTCGCCGGGCTGGCGGTGCGCCGGATCGGCCGCCCGCGCCGCGAATGACCTGCGTCGTGCCCGAGGATGGACGCGTGTCCTCGGTCGCGGCGGTCGCCTACCTGATGGTGGCCTCCGCCTACGCGGGCTTCCAGTGGACGGTCCAGCTGGTGGTCTACCGGCAGATGACGTCGGTGCCGGCCGGCCGGTTCGCCGCCTACGAGCGGGATCACCGGCGGCGGATCACGCCCCTCGTCGCGGTGCTGTTCGCCGCCCTCGTGCTCGCGACGGCGGGGCTGGCGTTCGACCAGCCGTGGTGGGTGGTCGTTCTCGCGGCGCTGCCGACGATCACGATCCTGGCCGTGACCGCGTTCGGTGCCGTGCCGCAGCACCGCCGGCTGCAGCGCGGGTGGGACGCCGGGGCGCACCGCCGGCTGCTGCGCTGGGACCTGGTGCGCGCGCTGGCCGGCACGGCGGCCGCGGGTCTCGGCGCGTGGCTGGTGCTGCGATGAGCGCGCCGCCACCGGCCGGCGATCGGCGTGGATCCGGCGGGCCGTACGAGGACAGGTACGGCTATTCGCGGGTGGTCCGGGTCGGCCCGCTGGCGGTGACGGCCGGCTGCACCTCGGTGGTCGACGGCCTGGTCCGGTCGCCGGGCGACGCGGGCGGTCAGGCCGAGGTCGCGTTCGGCACCGCCCTCGACGCGCTGGCGTCCGTCGGTGCGGCCGCCGAGTCGGTGATCGCGACGCGGATGTACGTGACCTCGCGCGACCACGTGGAGGCGGTCGGCCTGGTGCACGGCCGACTGTTCGGCGGAACCCGCCCGGTCGCGACGATGGTCGTGGTCGCCGGCCTGGTCGACCCGGCGATGCTCGTCGAGGTCGAGCTGACCGCGTGGTCGGGCTGAAGCGATCCCGGGACCGGGACGGTCGCCCGCTACCGGTCGCCGCGCAGCACGAAGCGCCACCAGCAGTAGGCCAGGCCGAGCAGGATCAGCACGGCCGCGACGGCGGTCAGCCAGGTGGGCATCCGCCCATTGTCCAGGACCCTCAGTCCGCGACCGCGTCCAGCAGCGCGGCGATGGTCGCGGGGGTGGTCGGGTTCGCGCTGAACTCTCCGAACCGGTCCGCCATCCTGTCGCGCTCGGGATCGCCGGGCGGATGCTCGAGCCAGCGGGCACACGCTCGCTCGGTGATGTGCCCGAGGGTCGCGATGACCATGGAGAAGTTGCCGGGGCGCGTCACCCGGCCGGGGCCGCCGGAGTCCCGATAGGCGTCGACCAGGAGTCGCGCGCGCTCGGCCGAGCCGCCGGCGAACTCGGTCAGCACGAACGCCAGCTCCTGGTCGGGGTCGGCCAGGCCCTGGTTGTCCCAGTCGATCACCACCGGGGTGCCGTCGGTCGTCGCCCGCACGTTGTCCGCGAAGAGATCGCGATGGCACGTGATCAGGTTCGCCATCGGCTCGAGAAGACCTTCCGCGGCAACGATCTCGTCGCGCAGGTCGGCCAGGTCGCCGGCGAACGGCGCGCCCGCGGCGGCCAGCTCACGAACCAGTTCGTCCCAGCGGGCGGCGCCGACCGGCTCGCTGTACCAGGGGTGCAGGCCGTGGCTGCCGGCGAACCCGCACCGGTGCAGGCGCGCGACGGCGGCGCCGACCGCGACCGGGTCCAGCGCGGGGTCGGGGTCCAGCAGGTCCACCCACTCGTAGACGCGGAACTGCGCAGTGCTGATGCCCGAGCCGACGGCAGTCACGACGGTGCCGACGCTCAGCAGGACGTCGCCGGTGACGGTGGGCAGCATCGCCGGCGTGCGCACCCCCGAGGCGATCGCCGCGGTCACGAAGCCGCGGTCCTCGACCACCTCGGCCTCGGTCTGCGGCCGGATGGACCGCTTCACCGCCCACCGCCCGCGGTCGGTGGTCAGCGAGTACACCCAGCCCATCTCGCCGCGGGCCGTCGGGCCGTGGTGCTCCAGGACGGCGCCCAGGTCGAACCCGGCCGCCACGGCGGCGACCTCCGCCGCGCTCAGCGCGCGATTCTCCGACCCCACAACGCGACATCATGACTGTCGGGCCACCGCCGCGCACCGTGAATCCGGCGGCGTTCGTACGCTGGGGCCCATGTCCGTCGCCGTGCGCGTGATCCCCTGCCTGGACGTGTCCGAGGGCCGGGTGGTCAAGGGCGTCAACTTCGTCGACCTGGTGGACGCGGGCGACCCGGTGGAGCTCGCGCGGCGCTACGACGCCGAGGGCGCCGACGAGCTGACCTTCCTGGACATCACGGCGACGAGCGACAACCGGGCGAGCGCCTACGACATGATCCGGCGGACCGCGGAGCAGGTGTTCATCCCGCTCACGGTCGGCGGCGGGGTGCGCACCACGGACGACATCGACGCGCTGCTGCGCGCGGGCGCGGACAAGGTGTCGATCAACTCCGCCGCGGTGGCCCGCCCGGACTTCCTGTCCGAGGCTGCGCAGCGGTTCGGCTCGCAGTGCGTCGTCCTCGCCATCGACGCGCGACGGGTGGCACACCGGGCCGGGCCGTCGTGCCCGTCGGGCTTCGAGGTGACCACGCACGGCGGCCGCCGGGGCACCGGGATCGACGCCGTCGCCTGGGCGGAGCGGGCTGAGGACGCGGGCGCCGGCGAGATCCTGCTGACGTCGATGGACGCCGACGGCACCAAGGACGGCTTCGACCTGCCCATGCTCGCCGCGATCCGCGCGGCGGTGGGGGTGCCGCTGATCGCCTCCGGCGGCGCGGGGGCGCTGCCGCACTTCCCCGAGGCGGTCGCGGCCGGTGCGGACGCCGTCCTGGCCGCGTCCGTGTTCCACTTCGCGCAGCTCTCGATCGAGCAGGTGAAGTCCGAGCTGGCCGCGGCGGGCCACCCCGTCCGGCAGGTGCCGACCGGGGCCCGACCGTGACCGACGCGCCGTCCGACTTCCCGGCCGACGTCCGTGCCTTCATCGGCGCGCTGCGGTTCAACGATCAGGGCCTGGTCTGCGCGGTGGTCCAGCAGGCGGACACCCGCGAGGTGCTGATGGTCGCCTGGATGGACGCCGAGGCCGTTCGCCGGGCGCTGACAACCGGTGCGGGGACGTACTTCTCGCGCTCGCGGCGGGAACTGTGGGTGAAGGGCGGGACGTCCGGCAACACCCAGCGGGTGATCGAGCTGCGCGCCGACTGCGACGGCGACACCGTGCTGGTGCTGGTGGATCAGACGGGCGTGGCCTGCCACACCGGCACGCGGACCTGCTTCGACGGCGGTCCCGTCGCGGTCCCCGGCAGTGTCTGAGCGGTGCCTAGAGCTCGCCGGAGAGGAACTGCGCGCGGCCGCGGCCGAACGACCAGTCCTCCGGCTTGTTGCCGACCACCGACACGATGAGATCGGTGCCCAGCACCCCACACTCGCCCAGCCGGTCGGCGAGCGCCGCGTAGGCACGCACCTTCTGCTGCTGGCTGCGGCCCTGCTGGAAGATCTGGATCACCACCACGCCATCCGTGCGCTCGATCCCGAGGCCGGTGTCCTCGGCGATGATGTGGCCGACCGGGTGCTCGGTGATGATCTGGTACCGGTCGCGCGGCGGGGCGGCGAACTCCGCGAGCATGACCTCCTGCACGGCGTCGGCGATCCGCCGCAGCTGCTCCGGCGAGCGGCCGGCCTGCACGTCGATCCTCACCAGGGGCATGGCGGTCTCCTCATCGGCCGACCAGCGTCACGGAGTACGCGTACCGATCGGGGCGGTACAGGTGCCGGCCCCACTCCACCGGCCGGCCGGTGTCGTCGTGGGTGAGCCGGTCCATCGTGAGCAGCGGGGCCTCGACCGGCTCCTCGAGCATCCGGCACTCCTCGGGCGTGCCCGTGCGCGCGCCGATGCGCTGCTGCGCGACCCGCAGCCGGACGCCCATCCGGCGCAGGGCGTCGTACAGCCCGGTCCGCTCGAGGTCGTGCCTGCCCACGTGCGCGAGATCCAGCGGCAGGAAATTCTCCAGCAGGGCCAGCGGCTCGCAGCGCGCCATGCGCAGCCGGCGCAGGTGCAGCACGGGCCGGCGCGGCTCGAGTTGCAGCGCCTCCGCGACCTCGACGCCGGCCGGCACGACCCTGTTGAACAGCACCCTGGTGCTGGGCTCCTGGCCCGCGCTGCCGAGGTCGTGATGCAGGCTCGAGAGCTGGAGCCGGCGCACCACCCCGACGCGATCGACCACGTGCGTGCCCAGCCCGCGCCGCCTGACGACCAGCCCCCTGCGCACGAGGTCGTCGATCGCCCGACGCACGGTGCCGCGCGAGACTCCCAGCAGCGCACTGAGTTCCAGTTCGTTCGCGAGCCGGCCACCGGCCGGCAGCTCGCCGCTGGAGATGGCCGACTCGATCGCGCTCGCGATCTGGTGGTGCAGCGGCACGGAGTCGGAGCGGTCGAGCTCGAAAGGCACGACTGACACGGCGAGCTCCTTTCCTCCGACACGCGCCGGCGATCCGACGAGCATCACCTTAGCCAGCATTGTCTATATGTCCAGACAAATAGATGAGGATCACAGAAGGCCGCGCGCCGGACGGCGACCCGGGAGGCCGGCGCCGGACCGGCACAATGACGGCCATGTCCGTCCCCACCGTTCCGCGGCCGACCCGGCCGGGCGTCGCGCTGGGCGAGGTGCGGCCGAGCCGGGACGAGTTCCGTGAGCTGGCGGTGGATCGGCGGGTCATCCCGGTGACCCGGCGACTGCTGGCCGACGCGATCACCCCGGTCGGGCTGTACGCCACCCTGGCGCGCGACCGGCCCGGCACGTTCCTGCTGGAATCGGCGGAGAACGGGCGGTCCTGGTCGCGCTGGTCGTTCGTCGGGGTCTCGGCGCCGGCCGTGCTCACCGAGCAGGGCGGGTCCGCGGTCTGGCTCGGCCACCCACCGGAGGGGATGCCCGACGGCGGCGACCCGCTGCGCGCCCTGGCGGAGACGCTCGGCCGGCTGCACACCGAGCCGCTGCCCGACATGCCGCCGCTCACCGGCGGCATGGTCGGCTACCTGGGCTACGACGTCGTGCGGCGGCTCGAGCGCATCGACGCCGCGCCCCCCGCCGCTGGCCCCGTCCCGGCGGGCGAGGCGGGCGCGTCGGGCGATTCAGTGGCCGGTGGCGCCCTTCCCGAGGTCGTGGTTCCCGAGCTCGTGATGATGCTCGCGGCCGACCTCGCGGCACTCGATCACCACGAGGGCACGGTCACCCTGATCGCCAACGCGATCAATTGGGACGGCTCGGACGAGCGAGTCGACGACGCCTACGACGACGCCGTGCGCCGGCTGGACGAGATGAGCCAGCAGCTGGCCCGGCCGTCGGCGCTGCCCGCCGCGGTGTTCGCGGCCGCACCGGCCGAGGTGCACCGGCAGATGAACTCGGAGCGGTACCGGGGCCTGGTGGAGCGCGCGAAGGAGCACATCCGGGCGGGCGACGCCTTCCAGATCGTGCTGTCCCAGCGCTTCGATGTGCCGACCGCCGCCGACCCGCTGGACATCTACCGCGTGCTGCGGGCGACCAACCCGAGTCCGTACATGTACGTGCTCCGGTTGCCGACGCCGGGCGGCGAGCCGATCGCCGTCGTCGGATCGTCGCCCGAGGCGCTGGTCACCGTCCGGGAGGGGCAGGTGACGATGCACCCGATCGCGGGCACCCGGCCGCGCGGCGAGACCGACGAGGACGACGTCTGGCTGGCCAAGGACCTGCTGGCCGACGCGAAGGAGCGCAGCGAGCACGTCATGCTGGTCGACCTCGGCCGCAACGACCTCGGGCGGGTGTGCGCCGCCGGCAGCGTCAAGGTGGTCGACTTCTTCACCATCGAGCGGTACAGCCACGTCATGCACATCGTCTCGACCGTCGTCGGCCGGCTGGCGCCGGGGCGCACCGCCTTCGACGCGCTCACCGCCTGCTTCCCGGCCGGGACGCTGTCCGGGGCGCCGAAGCCGAGGGCGATGCAGATCATCGACCAGCTCGAGGGCAGCCGGCGGGGCGTGTACGGCGGCGTCGTCGGCTACCTCGACTTCGCGGGCGACGCGGACACCGCGATCACCATCCGCACGGCGCTCGTCGCCGGCGGCGTCGCCCGCGTGCAGGCCGGCGCCGGCGTGGTCGCCGACTCGGTGCCGGAGAACGAGGACGCGGAGTGCCAGGGCAAGGCGGCCGCCGTCATCAACGCGATCGGCGCGGCCGCCACCCTCACCCCGGTGCTCGGTGCCTGAGGCCGGGTCGGCACGCGCGGCCCGCCGGGCGGGCATGCTCGCCGTCGTGGGCAGCGCGGTTCTCGGCGCCGCGCTCGCCGCCGCGGCGGCGTCCCTGACCTGGACCACCGACGACCGGGCGGGCGCGCTCACCGGTCCGGCCCAGCAGAGCGGCGCCGACGTGGTGCCGGAGCTGGTGCCGGTCGCGCTCGTCGCGCTGGCCGGGGTGGGCGCCACGTTCGCCACCAGGGGCTGGGCGCGCCGGATGGTGGGGGTGTTGGTCGCCGCCGGCGGGCTCCTGCTGGCAGTCCGATCGGCGGCCGCGTGGGTCGCCGCGGCCGGCGCCGTGCGCCCCCTCGGTCCGTTGCTCGCCGTGCTGTCGGGGCTGCTGGTCCTCGCCGCGGGCGCGCTCATCGCCGCGGGCGTCGGCGCGCGTCGGCTCGGCGCCCGGTACGACGCGCCGACCGCAGGCATGCCGACCGCGGACGCCCGGCGCGCCGGTGCGGACCCCGCCGACGTCGACCTGTGGCGCGCGCTCGACGCCGGCGCCGACCCGACTCTCGACCCGGCCGACGAGCCGAGTCCCGACCCGACCGCCGACCCGACCCCGGACCCTGGCGCCGGCCGGGGAGCCGAGCCTGCGATCGACCCGGTGCATGCCGCGTCCGATTCGACCCCCGCCGGCGGCTACGATGACCGGGTCGCCCGTCCAGGACAGCCACCCGCTGCGAGTGCTCGGACCGACAGCCGGGGATCACCGTCACGATCGATGTCGCGGAACCAGAATCCCGACACGAACAGGGAGGCGAACGGGTGAACGTGCTGGAGGCGATCCTCGCCGGAGTGCGCGAGGATCTGGCCGCCCGCGAATCCCGAGTCCCGCTCTCCGAGGTCAAGGCGCGCGCGGCGAGAATGCCGGCGCCGCTGGACGTCCTGCCCGTGCTTCTCGAACCCGGCGTCGGGGTGATCGCAGAGGTCAAGCGCGCCAGCCCGTCTCGCGGCGCGCTCGCCACCATCGCCGACCCGGCCGAGCTCGCGGGGATGTACGCGGCCGGCGGCGCCCGGGCGATCTCGGTGCTGACCGAGGGTCGCCGGTTCGGCGGCTCGCTGGACGACCTCGACGCCGTCCGCGCCGCCGTCGAGATCCCCGTGCTGCGCAAGGACTTCATCGTCAGCCCGTATCAGGTGCACGAGGCACGTGCGCACGGTGCCGATCTCGTGTTACTCATCGTCGCCGCGCTGGAACAGAACGTGTTGATCGGGCTGCTCGAGCGCATCGAGTCGCTCGGCATGACGGCGCTCGTGGAGGTGCACACCGAGGCCGAGGCGGACCGCGCGCTGTCCGCCGGTGCCCGGGTGATCGGGGTGAACGCGCGCGACCTCACCACGCTGACCGTCGACCGAGATGTGTTCTCGCGCATTGCGCCCGGAATGCCGAGCGGGATCGTCATGGTCGCCGAGTCCGGCGTCCGCGGGCCGGCCGACCTGCTGGCCTACGCCGGCGCCGGCGCGGACGCGGTGCTGGTGGGGGAGGGCCTGGTCACCAGCGGCGACCCGCGGTCGGCGGTCGCCGACCTGGTGACCGCCGGGTCGCACCCGTCCTGCCCGCGTCCGGCCCGCTGAGAACCGGGTCGCTGACGCCGATGTCGCACGACCAGCTGTCCGGCCGCGCCGCCGACCACCTCCCGACGGCGTCGGAGGGGCTGGCCGGCACCGCCTACGATCCGGACGATCGGGGTTACTTCGGCTCCTTCGGCGGCCGCTGGCTGCCCGAGGCGCTGGTCGACGCGCTGGACGAGGTGGCCGAGTACTACCGCAAGGCCCGCCGCGACCCCGCCTTCCTCGCCGAGCTGGACCGGCTCGCCCGCACCTACGCCGGCCGGCCGAGCCCGCTGACGGATGCGGCGCGGCTCACCGAACACGTCGGCGGCGCCCGGATCCTGCTCAAGCGCGAGGACCTGAACCACACCGGCAGTCACAAGATCAACAACGTGCTCGGTCAGGCGCTGCTCGCGCGGCAGATGGGCAAGCGCCGGGTGATCGCCGAGACCGGTGCCGGCCAGCACGGCGTGGCCACCGCGACCGCGGCGGCGCTGATGGGCCTCGAGTGCTGCATCTACATGGGCAGGGTGGACACCGAGCGGCAGGCGCTGAACGTGGCCCGGATGCGGCTGCTCGGTGCCAGGGTGGTCGCCGTCGACTCCGGGTCGGCGACGCTCAAGGACGCGATCAACGAGGCGTTCCGCGACTGGGTGACGAACGTCGACCACACGTTCTACCTGTTCGGCACCGTCGGCGGGCCGCACCCCTTCCCGGTGATCGTGCGCGACTTCCAGCGGGTCATCGGGCTCGAGGCCAGGGCGCAGGTGCTCGAGCTGACCGGCCGGTTGCCCGACGCGGTCGCGGCGTGCGTCGGCGGCGGGTCCAACGCGATCGGGGTGTTCCACGCGTTCCTCGACGACGCCGGCGTGCGGCTCGTCGGTCTCGAGGCGGGCGGCGACGGCGTGGACACGGGCCGGCACGCGGCGACCATCAGCGGCGGCACGGTCGGCGTGCTGCACGGCGCCCGCTCGTTCCTGCTGCAGGACGAGGACGGGCAGATCATCGAGTCGCACTCGATCAGCGCCGGGCTGGACTATCCGGGCGTCGGGCCGGAGCACTCGCACCTGCACGAGATCGGCCGCGCCGAGTACCGCCCGATCACCGACACGGCCGCGATGGACGCGTTCGCCCTGCTGTCCAGGACCGAGGGGATCATCCCGGCGATCGAGTCGGCGCACGCGGTGGCCGGCGCGCTGGACCTGGCCAGGGAGATCGGGCCGGAGGGCATCGTGCTGATCAACCTGTCCGGTCGCGGCGACAAGGACATGGAGACCGCGATGGCCTGGTTCGACCTGGCCGGCGCGGAGACCATGGGCGCCGGCGAGACCGCATGAGCCGGCTGGACGACCTGTTCCGCACCGCCGCCCACCACGGGCGGTCCGCACTCGTCGGCTACCTGCCGGCGGGCTACCCGACGACGGCCGGGTCCATCGACCTGCTGACCGCGATGCTCGAGGGCGGCTGCGACCTGGTCGAGGTCGGCCTGCCGTTCTCCGATCCCGTGCTCGACGGCCCGGTGATCCAGCACGCCGCGCAGACCGCGCTGTCCGGCGGCTTCCGGGTGCGCGAGGTGTTCGACGTCGTCCGCGCCGTGACCGCGGCCGGCCCCGCGGTCGTGATGACCTACTTCAATCCGGTGCTGGCGCACGGCGTCGACGCGTTCGCCGAGGACCTGGCGGCCGCGGGTGGATCCGGGGTGATCACCCCCGACCTCATCGTGGACGAGGCCGATCCGTGGCTCGCCGCCACCGACAAGTACGGCCTGGCCCCGATCTTCCTGGTCGCGCCGTCGTCGCCGCCCGAGCGCATCGCCCGCACCGCGGCCGCCACCCGCGGATTCCTCTACGCGGCGTCGACCATGGGCGTCACGGGCGCCCGCGACCAGGTGTCGAGCGCGGCCCCGGAGCTCGTCGCGCGGTGCCGGCAGATCACCGACCTGCCGATCGGCGTCGGACTCGGCGTGCGCACGGCCGCCCAGGCGGCGCAGATCGCCGGCTTCGCGGACGCCGTGATCGTCGGATCGGCGTTCGTCAGCGCCGCCGGGCGCGGGGGCGTGGCTGCGGTGCGGGAGCTGGCCGGCGAACTGGCCGACGGCGTCCGGCAGGGCCGCTCATGACACCCGTGCTCGCGGCGATCCCGTCGCCACCCCAGGGGGTCTGGTACGCCGGCCCGGTCGCCGTCCGCGCCTACGCGGTCTTCATCATCATCGGCATCGTCGTGGCCGTCTGGTGGGGGAGCAAGCGGTTCGTGGCCCGTGGCGGGCGGCCGGGGCGGGTCACCGACATCTCGGTGTTCGCCGTCCCGTTCGGCATCATCGGCGGCCGCATCTATCACGTCATCACCGACAACCAGCTCTACTTCGGCGAGGGCCGCAACCCCTGGAACGCGTTCGCCATCTGGAACGGCGGGCTCGGCATCTGGGGCGCCATCGCGTTCGGCGCGCTCGGCGCCTGGCTGGGCTGCCGCTACTACAAGGTGCCGCTGAGCGCGTACGCCGACTCCGTCGCCCCCGGCATCGCGGTCGCCCAGGCGATCGGCCGGCTCGGCAACTACTTCAACCAGGAGCTCTTCGGCGCGCCGACGACCGTGCCGTGGGGGCTCGAGGTGTTCGTCCGCACGCCGGGCGGCGTGGCGGGCGCCGTGCCGGTGACCGGGAACTGCGAGTTCCCGACCGAGTACGTGAAGGCGACGCCCGAGGTCCTGTGCGGCGTCTACCAGCCCACCTTCCTGTACGAGTTGCTCTGGTGCGTCGGCGTGGCGGCGCTGGTGGTGTGGGCGGATCGCCGGTTCCAGCTCGGCGGCGGCCGCGCCTTCGCGCTGTACGTGGCCGGCTACACGCTCGGCCGCACCTGGATCGAGATGCTCCGCATCGACCCCGCGAATCACTTCCTCGGGCCTGCGGATCAACGTCTTCACCTCGGTCCTGGTGTTCCTCGGCGCTGTCGCCTTCCTGATCCTGCGGCGGAACGTCGGCCGGGAGGATCCGGCGCTGGTCTGGGGGCCGGCGCGGCGAAACGAGACCGACGGTCCGGCTGCCAATGCCGCCACCGATGCCGCTGTCGACCGGGCTGCCGATCCGGCCGTCGATCCGGTGGGGGAACCCGTGCTGGAACCGGTGCCGGATGCGGCGGCGAGCCGCGATGCGATCGCGCAGGCGGCCGGCGACGCGCCTGATGTTCCAGGGGACGGCCCGGCCGGGACCGGCGACGCCGCCGGCGACGGGGGAGGCGGCGGCCGCCCGTGACCAGGGTGCTCGGGCAGCGCGAGCTGAACCGCGCGCTGCTCGCCCGCAACCTGCTGCTGGAACGGTCGTCGCTCGCGCCGCTGGACGCCGTCCGGCACCTGGTCGGACTGCAGGCCCAGGAGCCGCAGGAGCCCTACGTGGGCTTGTTCTCCCGGCTGGCCGGCTTCGACCCGGCCGCCGCGAGCGCGCTGCTGGCGGACCGGGCGCTGGTGCGCACGCTGATGATGCGCCGCACCATCCACCTGCTCACCGCCGACGACTGCCTCGGGCTGCGCGGCCTGCACCAGCCGATGCTCGAACAGCGCATGCGCGCCGTGCTGCGCACGCGGCTGACCGGCGTCGACGAGGCGGAGCTCGCCGCTTCGGGCTATCCGCTGTTCGACGCCGAACCGCGGCTCCTCACCGATGTCGGTCGCGCCCTGCGGGACCGCTGGCCGGACGCCGCCGCCCGCGATCTCGGCGACGCGCTCAGTTCCGTGGTCCCGCTGGTCCAGGTGCCGCCCCGCGGCCTGTGGCGGCGGGCCGGCCCTGCCCGCAACACCACCATCGCCGCCTGGCTCGGCCGCGAGGTCCCGCCGGCCGCGGCGCCGGACGATCTGGTGCTGCGCTACCTGGCGGCGTTCGGGCCCGCCGCGAGCGCCGACGTCCGGGCCTGGTCGGGTCTCGCCGGACTGCCCGCCGCGATCGAGCGGCTCCGGCCGGACCTGCGTACCTTCCGCGACGAGCGCGGGCGGCTGCTGCTCGACCTGCCCGACGCGCCGCTGCCCGACCCCGACGTCCCGGCGCCGCCGCGTTTCCTGCCCGCCTTCGACAACGCGGTCCTCGGCTACGACGACCGCTCCCGCATCATCGACGCCGCCGACCGCGGCCTCAGCGTCGCGGGCGCGCGTTTCCTGTTGATCGACGGCCGGGTGTCGGCCACCTGGACCGTGGACGCGGGCCCGGAGCGGGCGGTCCTGCGGATCGCGCCTGTGGCCGGGCTGGCGCGCGCGCCGCTGGCCGACGACGTCCGCGCGGCGGTCGACGACGAGGGCATGGGGCTGCTGGAGTTCCTCGCGCCGGACGCGGCCGATCGCCGCATCGAGTGGTTCCGTCAGGCCGCGGAATAGACGAGCTCGAGAAGTCCCGCCTCGATGGGCGACGCGACGCCGCGGACCCACGGCCTGGACCGCGGCGGTGGCGGTGGACGACTCCGGAGCCGTTGTCCCGTCGAGGTTGTCGTCACGATCGCGCCGTCCGCCTCGACTCGCGTCGCCCAGCCGACACCCTCCTTGACGTAGTTGCAGGCGGCGCACCGGCCGTTGCCGTTGGCGAGCGTGGTCCCGCCGCCCTGCGCAACCGCGATCGCGTGATCGGCGTGCCGGATCGCGGCGCCGCAGAAGGGGGTGCGGCACGTCTGGTCGCGGGCGACCAGGAACTCCCGGATCACCGCGGGAAAGGGTCACCTGCGCGCGTCCGTCGCCGCCAGGTCGCCGGTCCTCGGGCGGTGAACAGCCGCCGGACCCAGACCCGGGTTCGCCGGTCCGCGACGACCACCGAGCGGGCGAGATCCGCCGGGACCGGCCCGTACCCGACGAGGTGGCACGCATCCTGGGCGCCATCGAACAGTGCGCGGTCGGTCATCACCAGGTGCACCTCCACCCCGGCGGCGGGACGGCGGCGCCGGCGGGCCCGCGCCTGATGCGGGCCGAGAACTCGTCGGCCATCACCTGGCGCCGCGATCGCCCGTCATCCGGGTCGGCGGCGGCTCCGGCGCCGGCCTGATCGTCACCCGGCGCCCGCCGGCGGCCCGACGTGCTCTCTCGGTGGCCGCGGCCGGGTCGAGCCGGATGGCAAGACGCCGAGCCTCCGACCGGGTCCGGGCGTCGCCCCACCGGGCCAGCCGGGGCGCGAGCTCCGCATCCGCCACCACGCGCCGCTCGCGGCTCAGGTGGGCGGTCTCCTGCGCGATCAGCGTCGCTCGCCACTCGGTGGTCTCATCGCGGGCGAGGCCACGCAGCACGCCGGGCAGCTCGTGGACGAGGGCCGTCGCCAGCCCGACGTGCCGGTTGCCCGTGGCCGGGCTGTCCCGGCGGGCCAGCGTCCGTTCCTTCCGCGTCGATCGCGGCCAGCATCTGCACCCACGAGTCCGCGAGGTGGGCGATCGACGTGTGTTCGATACTATGTGATTGAACTGCAATTGTACGGCGCAGCCCGAGACTGTGGACAACTGCTCGCGGGGCCGACCGGCGGTCCCCTGAACCGGGTACCGCCGCGGCCCGATCGTGATCTTTTCCGGCGCCTCGGTGGTACCCCGCGGCGTCGGGGGTGCGGTAACTTTGCTGGCAACTGGGCCACCGTCGTCCCCGTGGTCCGCGAAGTGATGCGCGAGGCCCGGCACCGCGAGGCGGAGAACCCGCCGGTCGAGGTTCGGACACGGCAAACCCGCCGTCTCCCCGCCGCGCACGCCGCCTGGCCGGGTGTCTTACGCCGATCCACCGGGCCGCAGTGATGTACCGACGACGTACCGACGCCCGATCGCCGGGCACGCAGTGCTCGAACCCAGTGCCGCCGAATCCAGCGCCGCCGCCAGCCCGGGCGCCCCGCCGACGACGGGAGGTCTGCCGTGCAGTACTCGGCAACACCCGCCCCCCAGGGCCTGTACGACCCCAGCTTCGAGCGCGATGCGTGCGGCGTCGCCGCCGTCGCGGACATCAGGGGCCGGCGCAGTCATGCCATCGTCGCCGACGGCATCACGGCGCTCGCCAACCTGGACCACCGCGGCGCGGCCGGTGCCGACCCGGCCGTCGGCGACGGCGCGGGCATCCTGATCCAGATCCCGGACGCGCTGCTGCGCGCGGTCGCCGACTTCCCGCTGCCGACCTCCGACGACCCGCAGCACGGCCAGGCCTACGCGGTCGGGCTCGGGTTCCTGCCGCCCGACCCCGAACTCCGCGAGCGGGCCAAGGCGATCGTCGACCGGATCGTCGCCGAGGAGAACCTGGAGCTGCTCGGCTGGCGCGTCGTGCCCACAGAGCCGGTCGGCGCCGGCGTCGGGCAGATGGCGCTCGACGTCATGCCCGCCTTCGAGCAGCTGTTCCTGGCCGGCCCGGCACGGCCGGACGGCACCCAGCCGAGCGGCATCGACCTGGAGCGCCTGGTCTACCCCGCGCGGAAGCGGATCGAGCGGGAGACAGCCGCGGAGCTCGGTGAGGCGGCCGGCGTGTACTTCGCGTCGCTGTCCAGCCGGACCCTCGTCTACAAGGGCATGCTCACCACCGCGCAGCTGCCCGCCTTCTACCCGGACATCACGGACGAGCGGACCGAGAGCGCGCTCGCCATCGTGCATTCGCGGTTCTCCACGAACACCTTCCCGGCCTGGCCGCTCGCGCACCCCTTCCGCTTCATCGCGCACAACGGCGAGATCAACACGGTGCGCGGCAACCGGAACCGGATGCGCGCCCGCGAGGCGCTGTTGTCGTCCCGGCTGATCCCCGGCGACCTGAGCCGGATCTTCCCGATCTGCACGCCGGGCGCGTCCGACTCCGCGTCCTTCGACGAGGTGCTCGAGCTGCTGCACCTCGGCGGCCGCACGCTGCCGCACGCGGTGCATGATGATGATCCCGGAGGCGTGGGAGAACAACGCCACGCTCGACCCGGCGATCCGCGGGTTCGCCGAGTTCCACGCCTCGCTGATCGAGCCGTGGGACGGACCCGCCTGCGTGACGTTCACCGACGGCACGGTGCTCGGCGCGGTGCTGGACCGCAACGGGCTGCGTCCGGGCCGCTGGTGGCTGACCACCGACGACACGGTGGTGCTGGCGTCCGAGGCCGGCGTGCTGCCGATCCCGCCGGAGAAGGTCGTCGAGCGCGGGCGGCTGCAGCCGGGCCGGATGTTCCTGGTCGACACCGATCAGGGCCGCATCCTGAACGACGCCGAGATCAAGGCCGCGCTCGCCGCGGAGCAGCCGTACCGCGACTGGGTGCACGCCGGGCTGATGCGGCTCGCCGACCTGCCCGCACGGGCGCACATCACCGTCTCGCACCGCAGCGTGCTGCAGCGGCAGAAGATCTTCGGCTACACCGAGGAGGAGCTGCGGGTGCTGGTCACGCCGATGGCGGCGAGCGGGGCCGAGGGCATCGGGTCGATGGGCACCGACACCCCGGAGGCGGTGCTGTCGGAGCGGCCGCGGCTGATCTTCGACTACTTCAGCCAGCTCTTCGCGCAGGTCACCAACCCGCCGCTGGACGCGATCCGCGAGGCGGTGGTGACGTCACTGTCCAGCGTCATCGGCCCGGAGCAGAACCTGCTGGAGCCGGGCCCGGCGTCGTGCCGGCAGATCGTGCTGCCGTTCCCGGTGCTGGACAACGACGACCTCGCGAAGCTGATGCGGATGAACGAGGACGGCAACCTGCCCGGCTTCGCGTCCGCCACGATCTCCGGTCTGTACGACGTGCAGGGCGGCGCCGAGGCGCTGGGCAACGCCATCGAGCGATGTCGGTGGGAGGCCGACGAGGCGATCGACGCCGGCGCCCGGATCCTCATGCTGTCCGATCGGCACTCCACCGCCGACCGCGCGCCGATTCCCTCGCTGCTGCTCACCTCCGCGATCCACCAGCACCTCGTGCGGCGCAAGTCGCGCACCAAGGTCGCGCTCGTCGTCGAGTCCGGCGACGCTCGCGAGGTGCACCACGTCGCGCTGCTGCTCGGCTACGGCGCGGGCGCGGTGAATCCCTACCTCGCGCTGGAGACCGCCGAGGACCTCTCGCGGCACGGCATGCTCGGCGACGTGACGCCCGAGAAGGCCGTCAAGAACCTGGTCTACGCCCTCGGCAAGGGCGTGCTCAAGGTGATGAGCAAGATGGGCATCTCGACCGTCGGCTCGTACCGGCAGGCCCAGGTGTTCGCCGTCTTCGGCATCGACTCCGACGTGCTCGACGAGTACTTCACGGGCACCACCACCCGCACCGGCGGCAGCGGCCTGGCCACCATCGCCGGCGACGTGCAGCGCCGGCACGCGCTGGCCTTCGTGCCCAACCCGCGGACGCTGGAGCACCGCGGCCTGGAGATCGGCGGCCAGTACCAGTGGCGCCGCGAGGGCGAGATCCACCTGTTCAACCCGGAAACCGTGTACCTCCTGCAGCATTCGACGCGGAGCAAGCAGGAGTCGGTGTTCCGGCGGTACGCCAAGACCGTGGACGACCTGTCCCGCAAGGGCGGCACGCTGCGCGGGCTGTTCGAGCTGCGCACGGGGGAGCGGCCGCCCGTGCCGATCGACGAGGTCGAGCCGGCCACCGAGATCGTGAAACGCTTTGTCACCGGAGCGATGTCGTACGGCTCGATCTCCATGGAGGCGCACCAGACGCTGGCCGTCGCGATGAACCGGCTCGGCGGCCGGTCGAACACCGGCGAGGGTGGCGAGGATGTGGAGCGGCTGCTCGACCCGGTGCGCCGCTCGGCGATCAAGCAGGTGGCGTCGGGCCGCTTCGGCGTGACGAGCGCCTACCTGGTCAACTCCGCCGAGATCCAGATCAAGATGGCGCAGGGCGCGAAGCCCGGCGAGGGCGGCCAGCTGCCGGGCAGCAAGGTGTACCCGTGGATCGCCGCCACCCGGCACGCCACGGCCGGCGTGGGGCTGATCTCGCCGCCGCCGCACCACGACATCTACTCCATCGAGGATCTCAAGCAGCTGATCCACGACCTGCGCAACGCCAACCCGCGGGCCGACGTGTCGGTGAAGCTGGTGTCGGTTCCGGGCGTCGGCACCGTCGCCGCCGGGGTGACCAAGGCGCACGCCGACAAGGTGATCATCGCCGGGCACGACGGGGGCACCGGAGCGGCCGCGCTCACCTCGCTCAAGCACGCCGGCCAGCCGTGGGAGCTCGGGCTCTCCGAGGCGCAGCAGACGCTGCGGCTGAACCGGCTGCGCCAGCAGGTGCGGGTGCAGGTCGACGGCGGGCTCAAGACCCCGCGCGACGTCGTGGTGGCGATGCTGCTCGGCGCCGAGGAGTTCGGCTTCTCCACCGCGCCGCTCGTGGTCGCGGGCTGCGTGATGATGCGGGTCTGCCACCTGGACACGTGCCCGGTCGGCATCGCCACCCAGAACCCGGTGCTGCGCGAGCGGTACACCGGCACGCCGGAGTTCGTCGAGACGTTCTTCCTCTACATCGCCGAGCAGGTCAGGGAGTACCTGGCGGAGTTGGGCTTCCGGTCCGTGTCCGAGGCGGTCGGGCGCGCCGAGATGCTCGATGTCTCGCGCGCCGTCGAGCACCACCGGGCGCGCGGCCTCGACCTCGCGCCGCTGCTGCAGATCGCCGACATCGATCACGACCACTCGTGCACGCGGCCCGCGCGGCACGACCTGTCGATGTCGCTGGACGCCACGCTGATCGAGCTGGCCGCACCGGCGCTGCAGGACGCCCGCTCGGTGCGGATCGACCTGCCGATCCGCAACGTCAACCGCACGGCCGGCACCATGCTCGGCTCCGAGGTGACCCGCACCTTCGGCCCCGAGGCGTTGCCGGACAACACGATCGACATCCACTTCACCGGCACGGCCGGCCAGTCGCTCGGCGCCTTCCTGCCGCGCGGCATCAGCATCACCCTGGTCGGCGATGCGAACGACTATGTGGGCAAGGGACTCTCGGGCGGCCGGATCATCGTGCGGCCCGACGAGAACTCGCCGTCGCAGGCGCCGGGCGTGAAGACCCAGGTGGTCGCCGGCAACACGATCGGCTACGGGGCCACCTCCGGCGAGATCTACCTGCGGGGCCGGGTCGGCGAGCGGTTCGCCGTGCGCAACTCCGGCGCCCTGATGGTCACGGAGGGCACCGGGGACCACGCCTGCGAGTACATGACCGGCGGCCGCGTCGTCATCCTCGGCCGCACCGGGCGCAACGTCGGAGCCGGGATGAGCGGCGGCATCGCCTACCTGCTCGATCCCGAGCCCGCGAAGGTGAACCCCGAGCTCGTCGACCTGGAGGCGCTCGCCGCCGACGAGGTGCTCTGGCTCGGCGAGGTGATCAGCTCGCACGCCAAGCTGACCGGGTCGCGCATCGCGGCGGCCCTGCTGGCCGACTGGCCGGTGGCCGCCGTGCGGTTCTCCCGGGTGATGCCGCGCGACTACCGGCGGGTGCTCGAGGTCCGCGCCGAGGCGACCGCCCGCGGCCTGGACGCCGACGAGATGATCATGGAGGCCAGCCATGGCTGACCCCTCCGGCTTCCTCAAGTACGGCCGGCAGACGCCGACCCGCCGCCCGATCCCGCTCCGGCTGCGGGACTGGGGCGAGGTCTACGAGCCGTTCGACGAGCAGGACACCCGCAGCCAGGCGGCCCGCTGCATGGACTGCGGAATCCCGTTCTGCCACCAGGGATGTCCGCTCGGCAACATCATCCCCGAGTGGAACGACCTGGTGCGCACCGGGAAGTGGCGGGAGGCGTCGGACCGGCTGCACGCCACCAACAACTTTCCCGAGTTCACGGGGCGGCTGTGCCCCGCGCCGTGCGAGGCGGCCTGCGTGCTCGGCATCGGCGACGACCCCGTCGCGATCAAGCTGGTGGAGCAGGAGATCGCGGACCGGGCGATCGCCGACGGCTTCGGCCTGGAGCCGCGGCCGTCCGAGCAGTCGACCGGCCGCTCGGTCGCCGTCGTGGGCTCCGGTCCCGCCGGGCTGGCCGCCGCGCAGCAGCTGGCGCGGGCGGGGCACGACGTCACCGTGTACGAGCGCGACCGCCGGATCGGCGGCCTGATGCGTTACGGCATCCCGGAGTTCAAGATGGACCGGGCCGTGCTCGACCGGCGGCTCGAGCAGATGGCCGCCGAGGGGGTCCGGTTCGTCGCCGGCTGCGCGGTCGGGGTCGACCTCACTGTCGAGCAGCTGCGCGCCGACTTCGACGCCGTCGTCATCGCCACCGGCTCGACCGTGCCCCGCGAGCTGACGGTGGACGGCCGGCACCTGGACGGCGTGTACATCGCGATGGACTACCTCGTGCAGCAGAACGAGGTGTGCGAGGGCACCAGGGACGCCGTCGATGTCTCCGCCGAGGGCAGGAAGGTCGTCATCATCGGCGGCGGCGACACCGGCGCCGACTGCTACGGCACCGCGCTGCGGCAGAACGCGGCGTCGGTCACCCAGCTGGACATCCACGTGATGCCCCCGGCGACCCGCGACCCCTCCACGCCGTGGCCGACATACCCGCTGATGCTGCGGATCTCGGCCGCGCACGAGGAGGGCGGCGAGCGCGTCTTCGGCGTCAACTCGACCTCGATCGAGGGCGAGGACGGCAGGGTCACCGGGCTGCACCTGGTGGAGGGCACCCGCATCCCGGGCGGCTTCATCGCCAACGAGGGCACCGAGTTCCACCTCGACTGCGACATGATCCTCATCGCGCTCGGCTTCGTCGGGCCCGAGAGGCCCGGTCTGCTCGACGGTCTCGGCGTGGAGATCGGCAAGCGCGGCACCATCGTCCGCGACGAGAACTACATGACGTCGGTGCCGGGGGTGTTCGTCGCCGGTGACGCCGGCCGCGGGCAGTCGCTCATCGTGTGGGCGATCGCCGAGGGCCGCTCGGCCGCCGCCGGCGTGGACGCGTACCTCGCCGGGTCGTCGTTCCTGCCCGATCCGCTGGAGCCGACCGCGGTCGCGCTGCGGTAGTCGCGTCCATTTCCCTCCGGCGGCGCTTCGACGTTCAGGATCCGTCCGCGCTGGGCACCTGATCACCATGAGTCGGGTGATCATGGTGACGGGCGCGTCGAGCGGCATCGGCCGGGCGGTCGCGGAACTGTGTGCGGCGCAGGGCGATCGTCTCGTGCTGGCGTCCCGGTCCGCTGAGGCGCTGGCGGCCGCGGCGGCCGACCTGGGCGATGCGGAGGTGCTCGCGGTCCCGACTGACGTTGCGGACGCGGCCGCGGTGGCGGCGCTCTTCGACGCCGCTGTCGACCGGTTCGGCCGGGTGGACGTCGTGGTGCACGCCGCCGCGGTGGTCGGCTACGGGTCGTTCGAGGACATCCCGGCCGAGGTCTTCGATCGGGTGCTGCTGGTGAACGTCGGCGGCACCGCGCATGTCACTCGTGCTGCGCTGCAACGGTTCCGGCGGCAGGGCGGCGGCCACCTGGTCGTGTTGGGCTCGCTGCTGGGCAAGATCGGCGTGCCGTACATGAGCCCCTACGTCACCAGCAAGTGGGCGGTGCACGGGCTGGTCCGTTCGGTGCAGGCGGAGGTGCGGTCGATCCCGGGCGTGTCGGTGAGCATGGTCTGGCCGGGCAGCGTGAACACGCCCGCCTACATCCAGGCCGCCAACTACGCCGGCCGGCAGGGCGGACCGCCGCCACCCGTGGTACCGGCCCGGACGGTTGCGCGCGCTGTCCTGCGCTGCGTGCAGCGCCCGCAACGGGAGCGGGTGGTCGGCTGGT
The DNA here is from genome assembly GCA_963829945.1 of uncultured Actinomycetota bacterium. GTDB lineage: Bacteria > Actinomycetota > Actinomycetes > Mycobacteriales > Nakamurellaceae > Nakamurella. The sequence continues at coordinate 101,797 of CAWHKH010000007.1, forward strand.
GGAACGTCCTCGTGGTTCTCGGCTTTCGACTCTTCCCGGGCGTGTACGACCGGATCGTCGCGCCTGCCATGCGCCGCCTCGGGCTGACCCGCGTGCCGATGGCTGCGCACGACGGCACGGTGTTCGAGCCGATCCCCGCCGGCGAGGCCACCGACGGTTCGTGGGGGATCCTCGGCACCGTGACGCGGCAGTGAGCCTGAGCCGCCGGGGTCAGTCCCTCGGCAGGACGCGCGCCCACGCGGTGCGGTTGAGCCGGCGGCGCACCGCGCCGAACCGGCCCGCGTCGCCCAGAGCCGAGCGCGCGGCGTTCCATCCGCACGCGCCGTGCACGCCGCCGCCGGGGTGCGCCGAGGCGCTCGCGAGATACAGTCCCGGAACGGGAGTCTCGGCCCGTCCCGTGCCGGTGACGGGCCGGAAGAACAGCTGCTGGTGGATCGATGCGGTGCCGCTGTTGGTGGCGCCGCCGACCAGGTTGGCGTCGTTGTCCTGCAGGTCGCCGGGCGCCTGCACGTGCCGGGCGATCACCGCGTCGGCGAAGCCGGGGGCGAGCCCCTCCAGGATCTCCTCCACCCGTCCGACCTGTTCGTCGACGATCTCCCGGGTCAGGGTCACCCCGTTCGGCAGATGCGTGTAGCCCCAGGCGGATTCGGTGCCGGCCGGCGAGCGGGTCGGATCGGCCGTGGTCATCTGACCGAACAGCACGAACGGCCGCCGCGGGATCCGGCCGACCGAGAGGTCCGCGGCCATGTCGACAAAACCGTCGACGTCGACGCCGATGTGCACCGTTCCGGCCCCGCGGGCCCCTGCCGCGCGCCAGGGCACGCGGCGCCGCAGTGCCCAGTCGATCTTGAGCGTCGGGTTGTCCCACTGGAAGCGTTCGAGGCCCCGCCGGATCCCGACCGGCAGCCGGTCGAGACCCACCAGGTCCCGATAGAGCGCGGGCGCCGCGACGTCCGCCAGCACGGCGCGCCGCGCGGTGACCGTCGAGCCGTCCGCGCAGCGCACGCCGGTGGCCCGGCCGCCCGCGATGCGGATCGACGTGACCGCCGTGCCCCGGCGGATCTCGCCCCCGCGCGCGACGAACCGGGACGCCAGGGCATCCGACAGTCGCTGGGCGCCACCGGTGGGCACCGGGAACCCCACGTCCTGGCCCAGCATGGCGAGCAGCCATCCGAACAGGCCGCTGCCGGCCTGGTCCGGACCCAGGTCGCTGTGCATGGCATTGCCGGTCAGCAGCAGCGGGCCGCCGGCGCCGCGGAATCGTTCCTGTCCGAGCCGGCGCACCGGGAGCACGGCGAGCCTGGCCAGGTCGAGCGTTCCCGCCGCGCCGAGCCGTCGGAGCAATCTGGCGGCCGGACGGACGGGCGGGAACGGCGTGAACAGAGCGTCGAGCAACGGGTCTCGGATCGCACGCCAGCCGGCGAACATGTCGAGCCAGGCCTGCCCATCGCCTGGCGCGAAGCCGTCGAGGTTGGCCGCCGTGCGATCGGGATCCGTGCTCAGGACGGCGCACCGGTCGTCGGGGAGGGGGTGGGCCAGCACGCTCTCCGCGGCCGACCACTGCAACCCGTGGGCGGCCAGGTCGAGATCGCGGATCACCGGAGATGCCGCCGCGAGGGGATAGAACGCGCTGAACAGGTCCGTGGAGAACCCCGGCGCGGTGACCTCGCCGCTGCGCACAGCACCGCCGACCGTGGGCTGCTCCTCGAGGACCAGCACGTCCCATCCGGCGTCGACGAGGGCGTTGGCCGCGACGAGGCCGTTGGGTCCCGACCCGATCACCACCGCGTCCGCGGTCGATGCGCTCACGACTGTGCAGTGCCCAGCGTGCCGGCCGGCGAACCGCACGGAGGCACGGGTTTCCGGAAGGGGTTTCCGGCCGCGGCTGGCCGGGTACCTGCCGGGCGGCGACATCCGAACGGACACATCCCAGGCGACATCCGAGGCGACATCCGAGGCGACATCCGAGGCGAGGGAGTTCCGCGTGACATCACCTGCGGCCGCGGCGAGATCGATCGGCCGGGCGGTCATCACCGGCGGCGCCGGGTTCCTCGGCAGCCACCTCTGCGAGGCGCTGCTCGACTCCGGCCGCGAGGTGGTCTGCCTGGACAACTTCCTCACGGGCACCCCGGCCAACGTGGGCCATCTGATCGACCGTCCCGGCTTCCAGCTGATCCGCTGCGACGTCGTCGACTTCGTGCATGTCCCCGGCCCCGTCGACCTCGTCCTGCACTTCGCCTCGCCCGCCTCGCCGGTGGACTACCTGCAGCTGCCGATCCACACCCTGAAGGTCGGCTCGATCGGCACGTCGCACGCGCTCGGTCTGGCCAAGGAGAAGAACGCCCGGTTCGTGCTGGCGTCGACGTCGGAGGTGTACGGGGATCCGCTGGTCCACCCGCAGCCGGAGAGCTACTGGGGCAACGTGAATCCGGTCGGTCCGCGCGGCGTGTACGACGAGGCCAAGCGCTTCGCGGAGGCGATCACCACGGCGTACCGCACCACCCACGGTGTCGACACCGGCATCGTCCGGATCTTCAACACCTACGGCCCGCGGATGCGCCCGTACGACGGCAGGGCCATTCCCACCTTCATCCGGCAGGCCCTCGCGGGTGAACCGCTGACGGTGGCCGGCGCCGGCGCGCAGACCCGCTCGATCTGCTACGTCGACGATCTCGTGCGCGGCGTGCTGGCCATGGCCGATTCCACCCATGGCGGCCCGATCAACATCGGCAACCCGGCCGAACGGACGGTGCTGCAGATCGCGGAGGACGTCATCGCGACCACCGGCTCACGGTCCGGCATCGTCTTCGTGGAGCGACCCGTCGACGACCCGGAGGTTCGCCGGCCGGACACCAGGCTCGCCGCCGAGGTGCTGGGCTGGTCGCCGAGCGTCGGGTGGGAGCAGGGCCTGGCGGAGACGGTCGCCTGGTTCGACACCGCGCTGAGCCGTCCCGCCTGAGGTTCGCCCGCCGGCCCGTCCGACTCCGAGCCCGCCCTCGAGGAGTGAATGCTCAACCCGAGGGCCTCGCTGACGGCGTCAGTCGGGGAGCGGATCGGCCCGGTTCGGACCGTCCGGTGGTGCGATGGTGGCCCGCGCGATGATCGCCCGAGCGAGCTGCTCGATGGTTCCGGGCGCCGCCGCGAGCTGCCGGGTGAAGTCGGCGCGGGCCTCGTCGGCGGTGATGCCGTGGGTGGCCATCAGGACGCCGATGGCCTGATTGGCCAGGAAACGGGTGCGCAGCGCCTCCTGCAGCCGGTAGGCGTCGGGTTCGCCGGGTTGCGCCGCCGAGTAGTCGGTCAGGCCGCGGTCCAGGTACTCGGTGAGCACACTCAGGACGTCGGGGTCCGGATCCTGCAGGCCGCCGGCGGTCGCGCTGTACATGTTCAGGCAGCCCACCGGGAGCCGGCGGGCGTGCAAAGGCTCGGCGTGGAAGGCCTGTACGCCGGCAGCCTGCACGGCGTCGGCGAGCGTCGACCATCGCTCCGCGACCTGCTCGCTGGTCATCGTGACGGCTCGGTCGGTGCGCATCGCCTGCAGGCACGGGCCGTCGCCCTGGCCGTACTGTCCCTCGTCGACGATCATCACGCGCCGGTTGGTGCTGGCCGCCGTGAACGGCGGGCCGGCGAACTGCGCCGTCACGCCGGCCCAGTCCACGTCGTCGATCAGTCGGACCGCCTCGTGCGACGTGCGGTGCATCAGATCGATCAGGCTGTCCTCGTCGTGCACGCGGCGGTGCAGTTCCTCGATGAGCCTGGCCATGTCCTCCGGGCGGGCCGCGAGCGCTCGGAGGAACGCCGGCGACGGGCCGTCGCTCTGCGAAGACGTCGGGTCATCGGCAGGGGGCGGTGTCTCGGAGGTGATCATCGACGTCCCCTCACCGCCGACGGTTGGGATCAGGACAGAGAAGGGGTTGAATCGTGAAACGCGCGCCCGTGGTTGGTTCGCGGTGACGACGCGGCAGCAGCCCGGCTTCGGAGGTCGATCGCACGTGGAGGCGACCGAGGAGGGCATCAACGCGGAGTCGCAGGGCCCTCGATCCGGCGAGTCGGTGGCGCTTCATCTCGTTGGCACGCACCGGCTGTGCGCCGCAGCGGTGCGGCGACTCGCGGTGCACGGCGCGGCGGTTTCGGTGCGCGGCGGCGGGTCGACGAAGGAGTTGTTGCACGCCTCCGACGCGGTCATCGCCCGGCTGGACGACCTGCAGTTCGTGCTGGGCGAGGGCCCCTGCCAGGACGCGTACCGACGGCGAGCGCCCGTTCTGGAGCCTGATCTGGCGGCGTCGGCCGCCGCCGAGCGGTGGCCCGCCTTCGCCCGGGAGGCGGTCAGTGCCGGCGCGGGTGCCGTCTTCGCCTTTCCGCTGCAGATCGGCGCCGTTCCGTTCGGCATCCTCGAGCTGTACCGGCGCGACGCCGGGCCGTTGAACGAGCGCGGCTTGGCCACCGCGCTCCTGCTGGTCGACGCTGGTGCGCGCGATGTGCTCGACGACTTCGCCACGGCCGGTCTCGAGCCATCTGCGCTCGATCCCGATCCGATGTTCGGGAGTGCGGAGGTGCCGCAAGCCACCGGGGTGATCGCGGTGCAGCGCGGTATCAGCGTGGGCCAGGCGCTGGTGGAACTCCGCGCAGCCGCGTTCGCCGGGAGCCGATCGGTCGCGGACGTCGCCGCGGACGTGCTGGCCGGCCGGATCAGCTTCACCGCCACGGACCCGGATCCGTCGCCCGATCCTTCTTGATCCGAGGTTTGAGCCGGTCACCGACGGGGCACGCTGCCCTCGACGATGAACTGTCGGGCAATTCTGAAGGTGAGGCAGTGTCCACGCTCGAGCGCTTCCGCGTGCTGGTCGACGACGAGGCCGCCGAGATCCCGGGCAACGAACTGCTGCCGGAGCGGTTGGCCCGCGCCACCGCACGACTGCTCGTCGAAGTGGACGGCGCCGGCATCAGCGTCGTGGCCGACGGCGGATTGCGGATCCCGCTCGGCGCCAGCGATGCAGATGCGGCGACCGCCGAGCGGCTGCAGTTCACGGTCGGCGAAGGGCCGTGCCTGCACGCCATCGCCACCGGCGAAAGCGTTTTCGCCCACAGCGAGCAGATCGCGGCAACCTGGCCGCAGCTCTACGACGAGATGACCGCCCGCACGCCCTACCGGGCGGTCCTGTCCCTCCCGCTCCGGCACCGCTACCACGGATTCGGATCGCTCGATCTCAACCTGCGAGACGACAAGGACCTCTTACCCGCGACGTGGGACGACGCATACACGGTCGCCGATGAGATCGCCGCGGTCCTCGCGACATTGCCGGTGGCCCCGGACATCTCCCAGGCGGTCGATGATCCGACGGTCGAGCCCGCCGGGCCCGCGTGGCTCAACAGCCCGCGCGCCCTGCGCCGGCAACGGGTCTGGGTGGCCATCGGCATGCTCAGCGTGCACCTGGACGTGGCCGCCCCCGATGCCCTCGACGTCCTCCGTGCGGTCGCGTTCAACCGCGATCAGGACGTCGACGACTATGCCGACGACCTGGTCCACCGCCGCATTTCCCTTCCCGAGCTCTGACCCGCGGATCGCGTCACCGGCGCGTCGGTGGGCGCTGCTCCCCGGCGACATGCGCTGGCGGGTTTAGGTTCCAGTGATCCGGGTGCATCGGGCCCGGATGGCGCGTCCGCGCCGACGCCGCTGGGAGAGGAGGACGCCATGATCGACTGCAGCGGCCGCGCCGCGCCGCGGGCCGGACGCGCTGCCGCCGTCGGCGTGATCGCCGTGATGGCCTGCGCGGGCCTCGCCGGTTGCTCGTCGCTCAGCCCGGATGCCGCGGCGGCGGCCGACACTGCCGTCGCCTTTCACCGAGCCGTGGCGGACGGGAACGGGCCTGCCGCCTGCGATCAGCTCGCGCCGGAGACCGCCGCGGTGCTCGCGCAGGACTCGGGGCAGCCGTGCGCCGAGGCCCTCCTCGACGAGGACATCCCCGACGCCGACACGGTTCTGGAGCATCAGGCATACGGACAGGTCGCTCAGGTCGTGCTCGACGGCGACGTGGTCTTCCTCGCCGCGTTCGGCGATGGGTGGCGGGTCACCGCGGCGGGCTGCACCGCGCGGGACAACCGGCCGTACCACTGTTCGATCGACGGAGGTTGATCGCGATGCGCGTCGCATTCTGGAGCTACCTGACGATCATCGCCGTCGGGCTCACCTATTTCATCGTCATCGGAGCGCTGCACCGATGACCGGTAGCCGCCGCGTGCTGCGGGACAACGGCCTCGCGATCTGTTTCGGACTGCTGTTCGCGGGTGCTCTGGTGGGGCAGGCCTTTGCCGGGATCGCCGAGTTCAACAACCAACTGCTCAGCCAGGGTCTCGAGGAGATCGGCTTCTGGCGGTACGTGTCCTCCTCGGACTTCGCCGTCGACGTCGCCGAGAACTGGCAGTCCGAGTATCTCCAGTTCTTCCTCTACATCCTGGCCACGGTCTATTTCGTGCAGCGCGGCTCGCCCGAATCGAAACCCCTCGACGCCGCCGGGCGGGAGTCCGACGAGGACCAGAAGATCGCCGAGCACGCGACGGCCGACTCGCCGTCCTGGGCGCGGCGCCGGGACCTGCGGCTGGCGCTGTTCTCCCGCTCGCTCGGCATCGTCATGGGGGTGATCTTCCTCGCGAGCTGGTTCGCGCAGTCGATCGCCGGTCACACCGCCTACAACGAGCAGCTTCTCGGGGATCTCGAGGACCCCATCGGGTGGGTCGACTACGTGTTCTCGTCGGACTTCTGGAGCCGCACCCTGCAGAACTGGCAATCCGAGTTCCTGGCCGTCGGCAGTATGGTCGTGCTGTCCATCTACCTGCGCGAGCGCGGTTCCCCGGAGTCCAAGCCGGTCGGGCAGCCGCACCACTCGACCGGCGTCGAGGGCTGACGGCGCCGACCGCGCCGTTCGCGGAATGACGACCACGCCCAAGGACGGCACGTGAAAGGCGCTGCTGGGCCTAGTCTTCCGACGGTCGGATCTGGCTCGCGTGCAGCGCCGCCATGGCGCGATCGGAGCCCGCCCCCGCGCCGCTGTCACCGCTCGCCTGGACGTGGATGGTGGTCGACGTCGGCCAGGTCCGGCAGTCCACCGATCCGGGTCACGTCCTCGGCGAGCAGGACGAGCCGCCGGTTCCGGTCCTGGGAATACCTGCGGAGCACCGAGAACGCCTCTTCCGCCGTCAGGTCGTAGCGCGCCATCAGGATGCCCTGCGCCTGACCGATGAGGTTGCGGGAGTCGATGGCCCGCCACATGTTCCGTTCGGTGCTGAGGTGCGCCAGGATCACCGACGCGTGCGCGGCGACCACCCGGACGTTCTGGACGGCCAGGTCGTCGAACCCGCTCGGCTCCGTCGCGTACAGGTTCAACGCACCGAGGCTGGCGTCGGTGAACAGGTGCGCCGCATCAGGGAGCGCATGCCCAAGGCCGCCGTGCCACCGAGCGCGCGACCCCCGGGGGGAAGATCTCGCCGCCGCCGCGGACGGCGCGCGGTCCCGCGGATCAGGCCGCCCGGTCGTCGCCGAGAGCCGCAGCGGCGGCGGCGATGACCTCCTCGACGGCGATGGCGTCGAGCGCCGGGTCGACGGTGTCGCCGTGCGGATCGCCCGGCGCCCGATCGGTGCCGTGCCAGAGAACGGTGTGCAGCTGCGGATCGATGATCGGACCCCACCGGACAGGCGACGTCGGGCCGAACAGCAGGACGGAGCGGGTCCCATACGCGGTCGCCAGGTGTGCCGGGCCCGTGTCGCCGCAGACGATCAACTGCGCGCGGCTCACCGCGTCGGCGAGCTCGGCGAGGGTGAGGTCGCCGGCCGCGTTGCGCACGTCGGCGCCACGGGACGCCAGATCCCGTGCACGGGTGATGATCTCGGAACAGAGCTCGCGCTCCGCCGGCCCGCCGGTGAGGACGACCGGGTGACCGCCCTCGGCGAGCATCGCGACGAGCCGCGACCAGCGGGGCGCGGGCCAGCGCCGCGACGCGGCAGCGGCGCCCGGGTGGATCAGCACCTCGTCCGTGCGGCCGCCGGCTGCGGCCAGCCGGAGATCCAGGGATCCGCACGAACCCCCGGCCGACCCGACGAGCCGGCACCAACGCAGGACCTCGTGCTCACCGCGCCGCCAGTGCGGTCCGGTCAGGTGGCCGACGGCCGGCTGACGGAACGCGATCAGGTTTTCGGGCGCGGTCATGGCCAGCACGCGGTGGCTCTCGGGACCGGCGCCGTGCAGGTTCACGGCGACGTGCCCGCCCGTACCGATCACGCCAGGCGCCGGCCAGTCCAGGGGCGCCAGGCCCGAGGTCGGGAGCACCTCGTCGACCACGCCCCGCTCGCGGAGCCACCCGCCGATGCCCGGATCGCCCGCCAGCAGGATCCACCGGTCCGGCCACGCCCGGCGGATGCCCCGCAGCGCCGGCACCGCGGTGAGCGCGTCGCCCAGTCCGAGCGCGCGCAGGACCAGCACGGCCGAGGTGCTGGCCCGGGGATGCTGCAGGGCGGCGGGCGTGTCGAGCGCGGGCACCGACCGCATGAGGGACGCGGAGACGGTCACGGCCAGGAGGTCTCACCCGACGACATGACCAGCATCTCCCGGATCTCGCTGCCGGGCGGAAGCTGCAGCGCGCCGAGCACCGCGGCGGCCACCGTGGACGGGTCGGCGAGGTCGGCGTCCGGACCCGGCCGGTACTGCTCGGTGCGGCCGTCGAAGAAGGCGGTGCGCATGCCGCCGGGGATGAGCAGGGTCACGCCGACGCGGCCGGCCAGCTCCGCCGCCAACGCCTGCGTGAAGCCGCGAACGGCGAACTTGGAGGCGCAGTATGCCGTCGCGTCGCCGACCCCCTTGAGGCCGAGAGTCGAGGCCACCGTGACGATCCGGCCGTGGCTCCGCTCCAGGTGCGGGAGGCAGGCACGGATCGCCGCGACCGTGCCGAAGAGGTTCACCCGGACGACGCGCTCCCAGGCCTCCGGGGAGATGTCGGCGAGCGGCCCGCATGCGTCGGTGCCGGCCGCCGTGACGATGGCGCTCGGCGGCCCGACCCGGTCGATGAGATCCAGCACGGCCTGCGCGGCCGCCGTCGAATCGGACAGGTCCACGTCGGCGAACGGTGTGCCGTCGACCGGGCGCTGCCGGTCCAGCACGGCCGGGGTGCCGCCGCCGTGCGTGACGGCGTCGACGATCGCTGCGCCGAGTCCGCTGGAGCCGCCGGTGACGAAGACGGTCCCCAGCGGACGCGGGTGGGTCGCCGACTCGCGGTCGGGCAGCACGGTCACGCTGTCCATGTGGTCTCCTTGCTCTCGAGGTCGGTGGGGTCCGCCGAGGCCGGCCCGGCCGACCGGGATCGTTCCAGGATGGTCGTCGTGGAGCGGCCCGACAGATACGGCACGAAGACGGTGCGCCCGCCGTTCGCGGCGACGAGATCCGCTTCCGGCAGCGGTGTTCCGCCGTAGTCGCCGCCCTTGACCCAGACGTCGGGGCGCAGCGCGTCCAGCGCCCGGCGTGGATCGTCCTCGTCGAACACGGCGACCGCGTCGACGCAGTCGAAGGCGGCGAGTACCCGCGCCCGGTCGGCCTGGGACACGACCGGGCGGCCCGGCCCCTTGAGCCGCCGCACGGAGTCGTCGGAGTTGATCAGCACGACGAGCGCGTCGCCGAGCCTGCGGGCGGCCTGCAGCGTTGCAACATGGCCGGCGTGCACGATGTCGAAGCAGCCGCCGGTGGCTACGAGAGTCCTTCCCCCCGCGCGCACCTCGAGCGCTAGCCGGCGCAGCGCATCCGGGTCGCCCACGCCCGACGCGACCGTGGCGGCCCTGCGGTCCGGCGATCGCACCGGGCCGCCGGCGGGGAGACCGCCGCGCGCCACCCAGGACGACGCATCGGCGACCGCCCGGCTCACCGCCTCGGTCAGCAACGCGCCCGCGCCCAGCGCCAGCGCGACCGACGAGGCGAACCGATCGCCCGCGCCGCACGGGTCGCCGCCGGGCACCGCCGGTGCCGGCGCGAAGTGCACATCCTGCCCCGGCACGGCCAGGAACGCGCCGGACGACCCGGCGGTGACGCACACCGCCCGAGACGCCCAGAGCCCGGCGAGCCGTGCGGCGATCACGTCCGGCGGAGCCGCGCCGACGACCGCGCCGGGCGCGAGCGCGCGGACGGCCGCGATCGCCTCGGCGAGATTCGGTGTGGCGGCGGCGGTCCCGGGTACCGGCGGGGCGCCCCGCGGATGCGGATCCCAGACCACCGGCACGCGGCGGGCGGCTCGGTCCAGTTCGGCGCGCAGCCCGGGGTGCCGGCTGACACCCGCGCCGTAGTCGGACACGAGCACGGCGTCCGCGGACACCAGGGCCTCGCGCACGGCGTCGATCGGCACGCTCTCGGGCTCGCCGGGACCGCCGTCGTCGACGCGGACGAGCGGCTGCCCGCCGCTGCGCAGCCGGGTCTTGCGCCGGGTCCCGCCGCGGTGCCCGCAGACGACGAGCCGGACGGACGGGGCGAGCAGGTCCCGCAGCCGCGTTCCGGCCGGGTCGTCGGCGACGGGCGCGACCAGCGTGACGTCGGCGCCGGAGTCGGCGCACATCAATGCGGCGAGCCCGGCGCCGCCCGGGGTCTCGACGGTGCGGTCGACATCCAGCACCGGTACGGGAGCATCGGGGCTCAGGCGCTCGCTGCTGCCGTCGACGGTGCGGTCCAGCACGACGTCGCCGACAACGACGATCAGTGGAGGGGAGATGCGCCCGGTCATCCCGTCAGCTCCGCGAGATCGTCGATGCCGCAGCGGCCGTCGTTCCGCCGGTCCTCGGTTGCGGCTCCGCCGATCCCGAGCGCCGCATCCAGGGCGGCGCACAGGGCGTGGATCGCCACCAGATGGACCGCCTGGATGGCCGCGGTCGAACTCGCGCGGACGCTCACCGACTCCGCGCAGCGCATGGTGAGCGGGTTGGGGCCGGGACCGGTCAGCCCCCACGTCAGCACGCCGACGCGTCGCGCGCGTTCCGCGGCCCGCAGCACGTTGGGGCTCCGGCCGGACGTGGACAGCAGGATCAGGACGTCGCCCGGCCGCCCGTGTGCCTGCACCTGCCGGGCGAACATCTCCTCGATGCCGTAGTCGTTGACGATCGCCGTCAGGGTGGACGTCTCGGCAGCCAGCGAGATCGCCGAGAAGGGACGGCGTTCCGTGAGGAAGCGGCCGACCAGCTCGGCCGTCAGGTGCTGCGCCTCCGCGGCGCTGCCGCCGTTGCCGGCCGCCAGCACCCGCCCACCCGCGTCGAGCACCGACGCGAGGTGCTCACCCCAGCGCTCGATCAGCGGCGCGTCGGCGCGTAACGCCGTCAGCGCCGCCCGCAGTTCGCGGTCGTGCTCGTCGATCCAGGACCGCGCGCTCATACGCCGGACACCTCGCGATCGCGCGTCCGGGACGGCCTGATCATCACCGACCGGTAGGCCGCCACCGTGGAGCGGGCGATCGAGGGCCAGCTGTAGAGCAGCTCCGCCCGCCGGCGCGCGGCCCGCGCGAGCCGGCGGCGCCGGGCGGGATCCGCCCGCAGGGTGGCGAGCGCGGCCGCCAGCGCCTGGGGATCCCGGGGCGGGACCAGTACGCCCGTCACGCCGTCGTCGATCGTGTCCAGCAGCCCGCCGACCGCGCTGCCCACGACGGCGCGGCCGCTCGCCGCGGCCTCGAGCGGCACGATGCCGAACGGCTCGTACCAGGGGGTGCAGGCGACGACGTCCGCCGAGCGGAAGAGCGCCGGCAGTGCCGCGTGGTCCACGCCGCCGAGCATCCGGACCCGGTGCTGCACCCCGAGATCCCGGGCCAGCCGGGCGAGCCGGACCGCCTCGGGGTCGTCGGGCAGCCGCGCGGCCGACGGCCCGCCGGCGATCACGAGCTCGGCGTCGGGGAGCAGCGCCAGCGCCTCGATCACCGTGTCCACCCCCTTGCGCTCCACCAGCCGCCCGACCGACAGCACCCGGAACGGCGTGCGGGCCAGGCGCAGCGGCTGCTCCGCCGGTGGAGTGAACAGGGTCAGGTCGACCCCGCAGGGCACCACCCGGACCTTGTCCGATTCGATGCCCATCGACTCGAGCTCGGCCACCTCGTCGGTGCACGTGGCGACGATGAGATCGCAGTGGTGACCGATGCCGGTCTCCATCTGGATGCGTCCCACCGGGCTGGTGTCCTTGTCGCCCTGGTGCCGCCGCTTGAGCGAGCCCAGCGCGTGGAAGGTTTGCACCACGGGCACGCCGAGCGTCCTTCCGGCGTGCAGGGAGGCCAGGCCGGACATCCAGAAGTGCGCGTGCACGACGTCCGGCACCCCGGTGCGCCGCCAGCGCGCCACCATCCACTCACCGAAATCGCGCATGTAGGGCAGCATCTCGTCCTTGCCGATGACCGTCGCAGGCCCGGCCGGCACGTGCACGACGTCGAAGCCCGGTGGCATCCGCACCACCACCGGCGTCGCGGGATCGTCGCGCCGCGTGTAGACGGTGACGTCGTGACCGTCGCGGGCGAGCTCGCCGGCGAGCGCCGCGACGTGCACGTTCTGGCCGCCCGCGTCCACGCCACCGAGGGTGGCGAGTGGGCTGGCGTGTTCCGAGACGAACGCGATCTTCATCAGCAAGCCTCCTTGAGGGTGCGCTGCCAATCCATCAGGAACCGGGAGAGTCCGAAGTGCTGCAGCGCATGTCGGCGGGCGACCAGACCGGTTTCGCGGGCCTCGTCCCGATCCGCGATCCAGCGGCGCGCCGCACGGATCAGCACGTCGGGATCCGCGCTCACCACCCCGCCGCCGGCGGGCACCGCCTCGGGGGCGGCCGTGCCGGCGATCGCCAGGACCGGCATGCCCAGCGCCATCGCCTCGATCAGCGAGAGGCCGAGGCTGGTCCACCGGTACGGGTGCAGGTACCCGCGCGCGCCGGCGAGCATGGTGTGCATCAGTTGCTGGGGGATGTCGTCGTACAGGTGGTCCCGCAGCTGCGGCAGGTGATCGCCGAGCGCGCTCGCCCGCATGCCGAAGACCTCGCTCGGCACCGCGGCCGCCACCCGCAGCAGGATGTCCGTGCCGGCCACCCGCCACCGCCGGACCGGCTCGTTCACCACCGCCGCCAGCCGGGGAATGGCCCCGGTGTACCGGTGCCCCGGATCCCTGATGCCGTGCTCGATCACCGTGACCGGAGCGCTGCCGCTGTCCCACATCAGCGCGTTGAACGGCGTCACGTGCACCAGCGGGACGTCGCCGCGGTGCGCCAGCGGATGCACCGAGGCGGCCGCCGGGCCGGCGGGGGCGTTGTGCTCGACGTACAGCGCCGGCACGTCGATCCCGGCGCGCCGGCCCGTCCAGTCGCGCACCAGCGAGAACTCCTCCGGCCGCTGCAGCACCACCAGGTCGATCGGCTCGTCGCGCAACCCGGCGGGCGTGACTTCGCGCACCGAAGACGGCCAGTTCCAGGTGCGGGCGCGACCCCGGCCGTCGGGTCCGCGGTCGGGCAGGACCGGGACCAGGTATTCGTCCGGACCCGAGACGAACGACGTCATCCAGGATCCGTGCACGTGCCAGACGAGAATTCTCACGCCGGCACCGCCCTGCGCGCGCCCGCCGTCAGATGCTCGACGGCGTCGGCGACCTCGACGGGGTCGGTGCCGGTGAGGCAGGGGTGTCCCGGTACCGGGCACTCCCGCGCCCGGCTGTCCCGGCAGGCGGCGTGCTGGTCGCCGAGCAGCACGGTCGGCACGCCGTAGGGCGCCCACCGCTCCGCGGGCACCACCGGCGCGAAAAGCGAGACGACGGGGGTGCCGACGGCGGCCGCGAGGTGCGCGGGGCCGGTGTTGCCGACCACGACGCACGCGGCGCGCCGCAGGACGGACGCGAGCTCGGCGAGGGTCGTGCGCGCGGAGAGGTCGAGCCCGTGCCCGCGCGCCGCCGCGGCGCAGAGGGCTCGCTCGGCCGGCCCGCCCGTGACCACGACGGGCAGGCCGCGCCCGGCGATCTCGCCGACGATCGCGCGGGCGTGGTCGGCGCGCAGCCCGCGGGCCGGGACGGACGCTCCGGGGTGGACGACGACATAGTCCCCGGCCGGCACGATGCCGTCCACGTCCGGAAGCGGCCCCCGGACGGCGAGCCGTCCGTCGTCACCGGGCGGGAGGCGAAAACCCGCGGCCAGAGCGAGGTCGATCGCCGCGGTGACCTCGTGGCCGGGCCGTCGCTGGTGACGCACGTCCAGCAGCGAGCCGGGGTAGTCGACGCTGGTCGCGGCGACGTGCGGGATCCCGGCGAGCCGGGCGAGAAGTGCCATCGGAAGGGGGCTCTGGTGGAACGAGGTGAAGACGACGGCGCGGTCGTAGCCGCGCGCTGCCAAGTCGTCCACCACGTCGTACACGGCACTCGCCGATACCGGTGGCGGTTCGAACCCGGACCAGGGCGCATCGAACTCGAGGACCTCGTCGACGCCGGGCAGCAGGTCGGCGGCGGCTCGACCCGCGGGCGACACCAGCAGGTCGAGCCGACCGCATCCGGCGGCCAGCGCCCGGACGGCGGGACCGGTCAGCAGCACGTCCCCGTCGCTGTCCAGCCGGACGGCCAGCACGCGGGCCGATCCGCGCGCTCGCGTCGCGGGGGATGTGTCGGCGGGCGTCATCGCGGGCGCCCGGGGCCGGGCGCTGGTCGACCGGATCCGCCCGTGTGCACGATGAGATCGACGGCCGCGGCGAGGGATTCGGCTGTCTCCGGCGCGCCCTGGATCTCCTCGGTCAGGGTGACCGCCGTCGGCACCAACACCGGCCGCGCCCCCGCCGCGATCGCCGCGCCGATGTCCGCCCCGATGTCCCCGACGACGACGCACTCGTACCCGGCGACGCCCAGTTCGCGGGCCGCCCCCAGCACCAGACCGGGTCCCGGCTTGCGGCACAGGCACGCGTCGTCCGGAGCGTGCGGGCACACCTGCCAGCTGTCGAAGGGCCCGATCAGCGCATCGACGGCGGCGTTGACGGCCGAGACCTGGTCCAGGGTGAGCAATCCCCGCCCGACGCCCGACTGGTTGCTCACCACGCCGACGGACAGTCCGCGATCCCGCAAGCGAGCCACGACGTCGCGGGCACCGTCCACGGGAGACACCAGCCGCGGGTCGCCGTTGTAGGGCAGGTCGTGCACGAGCGTGCCGTCGCGGTCGAACAGCACGGCGCGAAGTGGCGGCGGCCACGGTGACGCCGACCTGTGCCGGATCGCCCCCCGCATCCGGTGCCAGACGGCGGCGAAGGGAATCGCGGGGCTGGTCAGCGCCATCCGTCGAAACTCGGCCGCCCCGGCCGGTGATTGCACGGACGGGCCGGGAGAAACCCTGCGACGCAGGAAATCAGCGGTGAGCCCGAGCCAGACCGCGGCCGCGGCGAGCGTGGCGCACGGCTGCCGGCGGGCGGCGAGGGCCGGCGCCGCGACGGCCGCGGCCACGGTCGCCACGTGCCAGGGGAAGCGTCCGCGGCCCGACCCCGCGCGGCGCCGCCAGGCGCGCCCGTGCAGGCGTCGCATCAGGGCGTCGTCCACGGCTCCGACCTGCAGGCGAAGGCTGATCCACGTCCCCGCCGGGCGCACCGGGTGCGTGGTGCTCCGACGGCCGACGACGAGCGTCCAGCCGCGGTCCCGTACCCGCACCGCGAGGTCGGCGTCCTCGCGGTAGGCCCTGGGGAAGCGCTCGTCGAAACCGCTGACGGTGACGAGCGCCTCGCGGCGATAGGCCATGTCTGCGGTGATCCAGCTGGCCGACTGCAGCCCCGCGGTGTTCCGCTCCCAGTCGGTGGGCGGGCGGTCCGCAGGCAGCGGCACCTGGATCCGCGCCTGGCAACCGCCGACGGAAAGTCCCGCCGAAACCAGATCCGCGCAGAGCAGCTCGGCCCAGCCGTCGGGCAGCTCGACGTCGTCGTCGAGGAACACCACCCACGGCGCCCGTCCGGTGCGCCAGCCGACGTTGCGGGCGGCGGCGGGCCCGCGACCCGCCGAGCGCAGAATCCTCACCGGGAAGGGCATGTCGGGAATCTCCAGCGGCCGCTCGTGGTCCGCCGGCGCCCGGTCGTCCACGACGACCACCGTGCTGGGGCGGGGGTGCTCCGCGCAGGCGTGCTGCCCGGCGAGAGTGTCGAGCAGGCGGTGCAGCGAGGGCCGCCCGATCGTGGGCACCACGACGTCGTACCCGGGAACCGGAGGTGTCGTCATCGCCGCTCCCGTGCGTCGGCGAACAGATCACCGCGCCGCACCAGATGCGGTCCGAGCACCAAGGCGTCGACCGGCGCCGAGCCGAAGAGCTCGAGCGCGTCCCGCGGATCGTCCACCATCGGCCGACCCGCGGTGTTGAGGCTGGTGTTGATCACTACGGGGAGGCCCGTACGGTCGCGGAAGGCCTCGAGGGTGTCGGCCAGTCGGGGCTGTGACCGGCGGTGCACCGTCTGGATGCGCGCGGTGCCGTCGACGTGCACGGCGGCCGGGATGCGGTCCCGCCAGGCCCGGCGCACCCGGTGCACGAAGAGCATGTACGGGCTCGGCACCGGCCCGTCGTCGAAGATGTCGGCCGCGTCGTCCTCGAGCACCATCGGTGCCACCGGGCGGAACTGCTCGCGTCCCTTGACATCGTTGAGCCGCTCGAGGTTCTCGGCGTGGCCGGGGTGCGCCAACAGGGACCGATGGCCGAGGGCCCGCGGGCCGAACTCACTCCGCCCGTCGAACCATGCGACGATCCCGTTGCCGGCCAGGATGCCGCCGACCTCGCCGGCCAGGTCGGTCGGTGTCCGGAAGGGCACCCGCGCCGCGACGAGCCAGGAGGCGAGTTCTTCGTCGGTCCAGCCCCGGCCGAGCGCCGCGCCGGGCATCGGCTCGGCGACCTCGCCCCTGTCGGCCGAGACCTGCAGCGCCGCACCGAGGCTGGTGCCGGCGTCACCGGCCGCCGGCTGCACCCAAACCTCCTCGAAGGGCGTTTCGCGCCAGATGCGCGAATTCGCGACGCAGTTCAGCGCGGTGCCGCCCGCCATCGTCAGCACCCGGTCGCCCGTCTGCTCGTGAACCCATCGGGCCAGCTCGACGAGCACCTCCTCGAGGCGGGTCTGGACAGAGCACGCCAGGTCGGCGTGCGCACCGCCCCACGTGCCGTCGTCGATCCGCCGGTCGGCCCAGCGCGTCCAGTCCGGCGCTTCGGCCACGAACCCGCCGTCGCCGGTCGGCCGGATCAGGCCCCGCATCTCCTCGAGGAACCGCGGCCGGCCGTAGGAGGCCAGCGCCATCACCTTGTACTCGTCGCTGGAGCGCAGGAATCCCAGGTGCTCGGTGAGCGACTCGTAGACCAGCCCCAACGAGTGCGGCAGCTCCTGCGCGGCAAGGACGGTCAGTCGCCCGCGGTCATACCGCCCGGCCAGGTGGGAAGCCCGCTCGCCACGCCCGTCGAGCACGAGCACGCTCGAACTGGCGTGGGGAGCGGCGAGCGCGGCGGAGGCGGCATGGGCGACGTGATGGGGGACGAACCGGACCCGGCCGGGCTCGAGACCGGGCAGCGCGGACGCCAGGAAGCTGGGAGCCTGCTCGGCGTAGCTGACCCGGAGGTGGTCCCACGGATCGAAGAGGCCCATCTCTTCGGCCGGCTTGGACAGCGCCGGGTCGAACGAGTATGCGACCGCATCGAGGTCGTCGGGGCGCAGGCCGGCGTGCGCCAGGCACCAGCGCATGGCCTGCTCGGGCAGCTCCCACGCGGAGAACGGCACCGGGCGCTTGCCGTGCTTGCGCCGGCTGAACCGCTCCTCCTCGGCGGCTGCGACGATCCGACCGTCCACCACCAGGGCCGCGGACGGGTCGTGGAAGACGGCGTTCACGCCGAGCACGCGCATGAGCGTCCCTTCGCGAGAGGGGTTGCAGGGAGGTGCTTGCCGGGCCGTCGTCGGCCGGCCGCACGGCTCTACAGTGCCCGCCGTCCGGGCATCGAAACGTGAATCGCGGGCGTGACCTGCACTTCTCGGTTCTGGGCTGCACATCCAGCTAACACGCCTTGTCGGGGCAGCGAGCCGGGCGAACCGGCCTTCGCAGCGACAACCCGGCAGAACGCGAAACGGCCCTCGCGGCGCCGACTGGCGCCGCGAGGGCCGGGATCGGGATCCGTCAGCGGGCGGCGTGCTGGACGGCCTCCTTGGAGTCCGCGGCCTGGTCCTTGACCTGACCCGCGGCGTCGGTGGCGTCCTGCTTCACGGTGTCGGCCGCGTCCGCCGCCGTGCTCTTCAGCTCCTCGACGGCCTGCTGCGCGGGCTCCTTCAGGTTCTCCGCGGTCTGCTTGGCGGCATCCGTCAGGTTCTGGATCGCCGGCTCCGCCGCGTCCTTGACCGCCTGCGCCGCCTGCTGTTCCGGCCGGCTCGCGGGAAGGAGGGAGGACGCGAGCATGCCGACGCCGAAGGCGATCAGCCCGGCGGCGATCGGCGAGCCCTGGGCCCGCCGGGCGACCATCGACGGCGCCTCCGACACGGTGTCGCCGATCGAGGACAGCGCATCCTGGCCGCGCTCGGATGCGTCTGACGCGCTGCCCATGACGGACTCCTTGACGGAGGTCGCGGCCTGCCGCACGCGGCCGACCTGACGGCGGGCGATGCTGCCGGGATTGACCTTGTCGCCGAGCGCGTTGACGTCGTTGCTCAGCTCGCCGCGGGTGCGTTCGATCTCGCGGCGGATCTGGTCGGGATTGCTCATGCCAAGTCCTCGTTTCCTTTGAGTGCGTCCGGAATCTTCTTGACCGTGTCTGTCGTGCGCGGAAGACCGCGCACGGACTTGAGCGCGGAACGGCCGGCGGCAGCGAGGATCGCCGCGGCGATCGCCCAGATCACGGCCACGACGACAGCCGACCAGCCGAGCCCGATGGCAGAACCCAACGCCCACCACAGGGCGATGGACAAGAACAGCAGGGTGAAGTACCCGGCGATCGCCGAGCCGGTCAGCATGCCGGCACCCCGGCCGGCCCGCTTGGCCGACTGCTGCAGTTCGGCCTTCGCCAGCTCGACCTCCTGGCGCATCAGCGTCGAGAGGTCCGTCGTCACCTCGGAAATCAGCTCGCCGAGGGATCGGTCGCCGGCGGACTGCGCCGCCGGCGCCTCGTGGATGGGTGTGCTCATGGGGCGAGGTCACCCCGCCCGCCGGCGATCACGGTCCCGGTGCCGGGCATGGGCGGCACCGCCGTGGCGGGTGCGGTCGTCGGCGCCAGGGGGTCCGGCGCGACGCCGGTCGCCGGGAACGTCGGCGTGCCCGACGGGTACGTCGTGCTGGCTCCCGAGGAGTACGTCGAACCGGTCGAGGCAGCGGCCGGGCGCCGGGCGCCGCCGTTCCGCGAGCCGCCGTTCGAGGTGCCGCCGTCGGCGGCGTCCGCCGTCAGACCGCGGGTCAGGCGACCCGCCAGCACCCCGGCTCCCAGCGCGACGGCGAGGTAGACCCCCGGGCGGCGGCGGGCGAAGGAGCGGACCTCGTTCAGCACGTCGCCCGGCTCGCGGTCCTGGAGCCACTCCGCGACGCCGTGCATGCGGTCCGCCGCCTGCCGGGCGAGATCGGTTGCGGCACCGTCCTGGGGATTGCCGTTGGCCATGCCCCGGAGCTCGTCTGCCAAAGAGCGGATGCCGCCCGCGACGCGCTGCTGCTGCGTGGACGCCTGGTCCGTCACCTCCGAGCGGACCTGGTCCGCGAGCTGCCTGGCCTGCCGGCCGGCCTCCGCGGTGACCTGGCCGACCTGCTCCTGGGCGGTCTGCGCGACCTGCTTGCCGGCGTCCTTCGCGGTGCTCGCGACCTCGCCGGCCTGGTCCTTCGCGACGTCCGTCGTGGACGACGACTCGGCGCCCGGGCGGGGCGCATAGGTGGGTCCGGCTCCTACGGGAGCCGTCGCCGCGCTCGGCCGACCGAGAGCGGGGTCGTCCACGGCCCGCCGCCGGTGGTCGACGCCGGGGACGTCGACTCCGAACGGGTCCGCGCTGCGGGGGCGTGTCTCATCGACGAGCGGGCCTGACTGGCCCTGCCGCTCGTCGGGACCTGTGGAGCCGAGGTGTGATGTCATCGTGTGCTGCCTCTCGTGGTCGGACATGGTTTCCGGGGGCCCCGATACCGCCAGGGCGGTCGTGCCCTCATGCGGCGGAAGGGAGTGTTCCCGCCGTTTCCCAGGCTCAATCCCGGCCCGGCAGAATTTGCCGAGCCGGATTGGATCGATTCCGCGGTTCGGGAATGACCCTGCGGCCGCACGTTTGTCGGACTGCCAATCGGGTACTGCCCGGGGCGACCGCGCCCTGACCGCCGACCGCGCGACGAGAAGGTTCCCATGCCAGACCATTCCGCTCGCCCCGCGTCCGATACCCGCTCCGATGCCGCCGATTCGGGCGTTCGCGCCCCTTCGCCCGAGGATCCGCGCAAACCGGATGCACCGACCGAGCTTCATTCGCGATCGTGGAAGTACGTGCTGCGCAAGACCTTTCGGGAGTTTTCGGACGACCAGTGCACGGATCTCGCTGCGGCCCTGACGTACTACGCGGTGCTGGCGCTGTTCCCGGCGCTGCTCGCCATGGTGTCGTTGCTGGGCATCGTCGGGCAGCAGGGCAAGACCGACGCCCTGATCGGCGTGCTGTCGGACGTCGGGGCGGGCGCCGCCGCGGACACGATCCGGGCACCCCTGCAGCAATTGACCGAGACCTCCGCCGCCGGGTGGGGCCTGGTGATCGGCATCGTCGGCGCGCTGTGGTCCGCGTCGGGCTACGTGGGCGCGTTCGGCCGGGCGATGAACCGGGTGTACGAGATCCGCGAGGGCCGGCCGTTCTGGAAACTGCGCCCGCTGATGATGGTCATCACCCTGGCTGCCGTCGTGCTCGCGGGCCTGGTGGCCATCGGGTTGGTGGTCTCCGGCCCGGTGGCCAGGGCGATCGGCGACGCCATCGGCCTCGGCAGCACCGCCGTCACGGTCTGGAACATCCTGAAGTGGCCGGTGCTGCTCGCCCTCGCTGCCCTCGCGGTGGCCATCCTGTACTACGCCACGCCGAACGTGAAGCAGCCGAAGTTCCGGTGGATCAGCGTCGGCGCGGCCGTCGCGATCGTCACCTGGGTCGTCGCCTCCGCACTGTTCGGGCTCTACGTGTCGCAGTTCTCGAACTACAACAAGACCTATGGCTCGCTCGCCGGCGTGATCATCTTCCTGCTCTGGTTGTGGATCACCAACCTCGCGTTGCTGTTCGGTGCCGAGCTCGACGCCGAACTCGAACGCGGCCGTCAGTTGCAGGCGGGCATCGCTGCCGAGAGGGACATCCAGCTGCCGCCGCGGGACACCCGGGTGATCGACAAGCAGGAGGAGAAGGAGGCTCGGGATGTCGAGGAGGGGCGTCGGCTGCGCGAGGGACGTGCGGCCGATGCCTCGGCGCCGCGCGGAGGGAGTCGGGACTGACGGCGTGGGCCCACGGTTTGCCCCGCCGAGGGTCCGGGTACCCAGAGTGTCGTTGTCTTTGGTGCTCAGGAGGATGCATGGCACGCCACCCCCGACCGGACGGTGCCCGCCCGTGACGGCCGCGATCGCCGGAAAGGACCCGGTGACGGTCGACACCGGTCCCGACGGCAACGCCATCGTGTCCCGGGTGATCAACGCGCCGCCCCAGGCGGTCTGGGACGTGCTCGCCGACGGCTGGCTATACGCGAACTGGGTCGTGGGTGCGTCGCGGATCCGGGACGTCGACGACGGCTGGCCCCGTCCGCGCTGCCGCATCCACCACTCGGTCGGACTCTGGCCGCTGCTGATCGACGACTCCACCGAGGTGCTCTCCGCGGAGACCGGTCGCGAGCTGGTGCTCAGGGCCCGCGCCTGGCCCGCCGGCGAGGCGCACGTGCGGATCAGGCTCGCACCCGAACGGGCCGAGCACACGACGGTGAGCATCGTCGAGGACGCCGCCGCGGGCCCCGGCAAGCTGATCCCGCGGCCGGGCCGGCAGCTGGTCATCGTGCCGCGCAACAAGGAGACACTGCGCCGACTCGCGCTCATCGCCGAGGGCAGGCGGCGGAACGGGGTCTCGTGAGGCGAGATCTCGGTGCACGCCGCGATACCGCAGCGCACCGACGGAACCGCTTCCGGGAAAGGACATCTGGATGACCGCCGCCGAACCGCTGACCGCGATCGCCCTGGTCTGCTCACTGAAGTCGACGCCCAGTCGATCGAGCTCGGAGCTGATCGCCAGCCAGATCCTCGCCGAGCTGGCGGGGCACGGCGTCACGGGGTCGTCGATCCGAGTCGCCGACCACGACGTCCGGCCCGGGGTCGAGAAGGACATGGGCGACGGCGACGCCTGGCCGTCGATCCGGGATCGGATCATGGCCGCGGACATCGTCATCGTGTCCACCCCGACCTGGATGGGACAGCACAGCAGCGTCTGCCAGCGGGTGCTCGAACGGCTGGACGCGGAGCTGTCCGAAACGGACGAGCAGGGCCGCCTGCAGACCTACGGCAAGGTCGCCGTCGCGGCCGTGGTGGGCAACGAGGATGGCGCGCACAAGATCTCGGCGGACCTGTTCCAGGCACTGAACGACGTCGGGTTCACCATCGCCGCGCAGGGTGTGACCTACTGGAATGGGCCCGCCATGCAGACCACCGACTACCAGGATCTGCCCGAGACCCCCGAGGAAACGGCGAATGCGACCAAGGGTGCCGCCGCGAACGCCGCGCACCTGGCGCGCCTGTTGCGGTCCGAGCAGTACCCGCCCACGTCCTCCTGACCGTCCGTAGAAGGGTCGTTCGACATGAAAGCTGTGACGTGGCAGGGCAAGCGCGACGTCCGCGTGCTCGACGTGCCGGACCCCACGGTCCAGGATCCGACAGATGCGGTGATCCGGGTGACCTCGACGGCCATCTGCGGTTCGGACCTGCACCTGTACGAGGTGCTCGGGCCGTACCTCGCCGAAGGCGACGTCCTCGGCCACGAGACGATGGGCGTCGTCACCGAGGTCGGTTCCGGCGTCGGTGATCTCGCCGTCGGCGACCGGGTGGTCATCCCGTTCAACATCTCGTGCGGGACGTGCTTCATGTGCACCCGCGGGTTGCAGTCCCAATGCGAGACCACCCAGGTCCGCGAGCAGAACAAGGGTGCGTCGCTGTTCGGATACACCTCGCTCTACGGGTCGGTGCCCGGCGGCCAGGCCGAGTTCCTCCGGGTGCCGCAGGCCCAGTACGGACCGATCAAGGTCGGTCAGGACGGGCCGGACGAGAGGTTCCTGTTCCTGTCCGACATCCTGCCCACGGCGTGGCAGGCCGTGGTGTACGCCGATCCGCCAGAGGGTGGCACCGTCGCCGTCATGGGCCTCGGTCCGGTGGGTCAGTTCGCCGCGCGCATCGTGAAGCACTGGGGTCGGCGGGCGATCGGCGTCGACCTCGTGCCGGAGCGGCGCGAGATGGCCGCCCGGCACGGGGTCGAGGTGATCGACCCCGTTGAGGATCGCCGCGGCGTCGCCGAGATGCTGCGCGAGATGACCGACGGCCGGGGACCGGACGCCGTCATCGATGCGGTCGGCATGGAGGCGCACGGCTCGTCGATGGCGAAGACGGCGCAGACGCTCGCCGGGTTCCTGCCGGACGCCGCGGCCCGCAAGGTGATCGACAAGGCCGGCGTGGACAGCGTTGTCGTGCTGCACGCGGCGATCGACGCGGTGCGCCGCGGCGGCACGGTCTCGCTGTCTGGCGTCTACGGCGGCGCCGTCGACCCGATGCCGATGATGGATCTGTTCGACAAGCAGATCCAGCTGCGGATGGGCCAGTGCAACGTCCGGCGCTGGGTGGACGTGCTGCTGCCGCTGGTCAACGACCCGGCGGACCCGCTCGGCGTGCTCGACCTGGTCACCCACTCGGTGCCCATCGACGAGGCCCCGGCGATGTACGAGATCTTCCAGCAGAAGAAGGACGGCTGCATCAAGGTCGTGCTGAAGCCCTGAGCGGGACCGCGCAGGTGGCCGAAGCGGGCGTCACCCCCCGGCCAGCTCCCGCTCCAGCGGCGTGCGGAAGCGTGGCACCACGCGCATGCCGGCGATCCACCCGGTGAGCCGCGCCGCCTCGGCGGCGACCGCGGCGGTGGCCTCCGCGCCGATGTCGTGCAGCAGCCGCCAGGTCACCTCGCCGTCCGGTCCGGTCGCCCAGCCGCCGACCACCCGGCCGTCGGACCAGACCGACGGGCCGATGTTGCCGGTTCCGTCGAACAGCAGGGCGCGGTCGGCGTCGTCCAGGTACCAGGACCGGTCCGCCCAACCCATCGGCGTCGAATCCAGCGCCGGCAGCAGCGCCACCCACGGGTCCGGCGCGGCGACGACATCGATGTCGTCGGGCAGCAGCAGGCCGGGCCGCCCCGCGAGATCGACGGTCACCGTGTCGATCTCGGCGACCGCACGGGCGGTGTCGCCACGGTTCCAGCCCGTCCACCACACCAGGTCGTCGAGCGGCGCCGGGCCGAACCGGGACAGCCAGGCGCGCGCCAGCCGCGCCCGCGCCTCGGCCGCCGGGATCCGGGGGAGGCCGCCGGGCAGCCACCGTTCGACCGGTGACCACGCGTACCGGCTCGACGTCCACCCGCCCGCCGGCCGGCCGCGCACGATGCGGCCCTCGGTCGCGAGCTGGGTCAGCACCCTGCTCGTGATCGCCGCCGGCCCGCCGTAGGCCTTGCCCTCGGCGTAGGTCAGCGACGTGCGCAGGCGAGGCTCGGCGGCGGCGAGCTCGACGCCGGACGCCTCGCCGCGATCCCGCAGGATCGCCACCACCGACTCGCCGACCTCGTCGAGGAACTGCCCGGCCTCCGGCACGACCGCCGAGAGGTGCTGCACGAGCTGGCGCCGCAGGCGGGCCGCGACCGCGTCGCTCGACGAGTGCTGCACGACGGGGACGTCGGTGGTGGCCACCACGAACACCGTGCGGCGCATGCCCAACATCCGGAGCACGGTGCGCTCGTCGTACAGCGCCCGGCCGACGTCACCGGGTGTGATCCCGTGGATGCGGGCAGCGCACGCCAGGTAGACGCTCGCCGGATCGGTGGCGTGCACCGCCACCAGGTCGGCGGCCAGCTTCTCCACGGTCAGCTCGGCATCCCGGCGGGCCAGGTGGTGCCGTTCGGCGAGCCGCGCGCGGCGCTCCCCGACGGGCACCGACCGCACCGCGCGCGGCTGCACACGGGCCATCCGCGACCTCCCTTCGACGGTGCGTGAACAGCGGGCGAAGACGTGTGACCCAGGCGGCAGAATCCATTCAGGCGGGGCTAGGGTATGCGCCATGACACGGCGAGCGAAGATCGTCTGCACACTCGGTCCCGCGACGTCGTCGGAGGAGGCGATCGGCGGCCTCATCGACGCCGGCATGAACGTCGCGCGGATGAACTTCTCGCACGGTGAGTACGCCGACCACCAGGCCGTCTACGAGCGGGTACGGGCGGCGGCCAAGGCCAAGGACAAGGCGGTCGGCGTCCTCGCAGACCTGCAGGGCCCGAAGATCAGGCTGGGCCGCTTCACCGACGGCCCGCACGAGTGGTCGACCGGCGAGCGGGTGACGATCACGGTGGACGACATCCAGGGCACCAGGGACCGAGTGTCGACCACCTACAAGGGTCTCGCGCAGGACGCTCGTCCCGGCGACCGGCTGCTGATCGACGACGGCAAGGTCGGACTCGTCGTCACCCAGGTCACCGACAACGATGTCGAGTGCTCGGTGACCGAGGGCGGTCCGGTCTCCAACAACAAGGGCATCTCACTCCCCGGCATGAACGTGTCGGTGCCGGCGATGTCCGAGAAGGACATCAGCGACCTGAAGTTCGCGCTCTCGCTCGGCGTCGATCTCATCGCGCTGTCGTTCGTCCGCTCGCCGTCCGACGTCGATCTCGTGCACAACGTGATGGACGAGGTCGGTGCGCCGCGCATCCCGGTCATCGCCAAGCTCGAGAAGCCCGAAGCGGTCGCGAATCTCGAAGCGATCGTGCTGGCCTTCGACGGGATCATGGTTGCCCGCGGCGATCTCGGCGTCGAGCTGCCGCTCGAGCAGGTCCCGCTGGTGCAGAAGCGCGCCGTGCAGATCGCGCGGGAGAACGCGAAGCCGGTCATCGTGGCGACACAGATGCTGGACTCGATGATCGAGCACTCGCGGCCGACGCGGGCAGAGGCGTCAGACGTCGCCAACGCCGTGCTGGACGGGGCCGATGCGGTCATGCTCTCCGGCGAGACGTCGGTCGGCAAGTACCCGATCATCACCGTGCGGACGATGGGCAAGATCATCGAGGCGGTGGAGGGCGAGTCCGTCGCGGTCCCGCCGCTCACCCACGTGCCGCGCACCCGCAGGGGCGTGCTCTCCTTCGCGGCCAGGGACATCGGCGAGCGGTTGGACGCGAAGGCGCTGGTGGCCTTCACCTACTCCGGCGACACCGTGCGCCGGCTCTCCCGGCTGCACACGCCACTGCCGTTGCTGGCGTTCACGCCGCTCGAGGAGATCCGCAACCAGCTCTCGCTGACCTGGGGTGTGGAGACGTTCGTCGTCGACGCGGTGGAGACCACCGACGCCATGGTGCAGCAGGTCGACATGGCGATGTCCGAGGTCCCGGGCTACGAGCCGGGGGACACCGTGGTGATCGTGGCCGGTGCGCCGCCCAATCAGGCGGGGTCGACCAACCTCATCCGCGTGCATCGGCTCGGGCACCAGGACTGAAGAATCGCGGCAGCGCCGCTACCGTAGCCGCGTGACCGATCCCGGCGACCGCCCGTCCGACCCCGGCGACCTCCCGTCGGACGAGGTGCTGGACACCGACGGGGTGCCCCGCGGGCAGTCGGTCGTGGACGGGCTGGTCCGGCTGCTCGACCTGGAGCGGCTCGAGAACGACCTGTTCCGTGGGTTCTCCCCGGCGATGTCGCCGATCCGGGTGTTCGGTGGCCAGGTCGCCGCGCAGGCGCTGACCGCGGCGGGGCGGACCGTGGCGCCGGAGCGGCGCGTGCACTCGCTGCACGCGTACTTCATCCGGCCGGGCAGCCCGCGCGAGCCGATCGTGTACCAGGTCGACCGGGTGCGCGACGGCACCTCCTTCACCACCCGGCGTGTGGTGGCGATCCAGAAGGGGCGGTCGATCTTCACGATGTCCGCGTCGTTCCAGGTCCAGGAGGAGGGCGTGGACCACGCGGACCCCATGCCCGATGTGCCCGCGCCCGAGTCGCTGCCCACCTACGCCGAGCGCATCGCCCCGCTGGGGGAGCGAATGTCCCTGTGGGGCAGGGTGCCCCGCCCGTTCGACGTCCGCTACGTGGACGATCCGCCCTGGGTGACCCGGCTGTCCGGTCCGCAGCCCGACGCGCACAGCCGGGTCTGGTTCCGGGCCGACGGGGTGCTGCCCGACGACCACCTGCTGCACGTGTGCATCCTCGCGTACCTGTCCGACCTGACGCTGCTGAACTCGGTGCTCACCGCGCACGCGCTGTCCCACGAGTACGACCGCCTGCAGATCGCCTCGCTGGACCACGCCATGTGGTTCCACCGCGCCATCCGGGTGGACGAGTGGGTGCTGTACGACACCAGCTCGCCGAGCGCGTCCGGCGCTCGTGGGCTCGGCATGGGTCACTTCTTCGCCCAGGACGGCCGCATGCTGGCCACCGTCGTGCAGGAGGGTCTCGTGCGGCTGCGCTAGCCGCCCCCACTCGCTAGGTTCGCCCCCATGAGCTCCCCGTCCGCCGATGCGGCCGGCCCCGGGGTGATGGCGGGCGGCGGGGACTACCGCGACCGATCGGTCACCCAGCACGAGGCCGCGGCCGTCGGCTACCCACTCGTGGCGACCGCGGTCGACGCCGTCGTGGGCGCCGCGCCGCCGGCCGCCGGAACGGCGGTGTTCGCCGACCTCGGTGCCGCGTCGGGCAACAACTCGTTGCGGCCGTTGGCCATCGCGCTCGACCGCCTGCGTGCCGCGCCGGCCGGCGGGGGCGACCCGGGAGTGCTGGTGGTGCACACCGACCTGCCGGGCAACGACTTCCGCACGCTGTTCGGGGTCGTCGAGGACGAGCCCGGCAGCTACCTGGTCGGCCGCGACGAGGTGTTCCCGCTCGTCGCCGGCCGGTCGTTCTACCGGCGGATCTTCCCGGCGGCCTCGCTGTGGTTCGGCTGGAGCGCATCCAGCCTGCACTGGCTCAGCGCCGCTCCCGGGCCGATCCCGGACCACTTCTTCATCCATCTCTCGCACGACACGGCATGCCAGGCGGCGTATCTCACGCGGTCGCGGGCCGACTGGGCTGGATTTCTCGACCACCGGGCGGTCGAGCTGGTGCCCGGCGGCGGGCTCGTCATCGTGGACGTGCTGCGCGGCGACGACGGACTCGTCGGCTCGGAGGCGCTCTTCGACGCGCTGGCGGGGGCCATCGCGCGGCAACGGGACGCCGGCCTGATCGGCGATCGGGAGTACGCCGATCTCCTGTACCCCACGTGGTTCCGGTCGCGCAGCGAGATCGAGGAGCCCTTCACCCCGGACTTCCGCGCCTCGGACGGCTCCCGGCTGGAACTGCTGGATGTCCGGGAATCCGTGCTCACCGACCCGTTCGCCGACCTGCTCGCCACCGGCGACGCAGCGGGATACGCCCGCCAGCAGGCGGGGTTTCTGCGGGCCTTCCTGGAGCCGAGTTTCGCCTCCCAGCTGGCCGCCGACCGCGACCAGGCGTCGCGGACCGGGGTGCTCGACGCGATCTTCACGGCCACCCGGGATGCGATCGCGGCCGATCCGGCGGCGGTGGGACCGGCATACCGGTTGGGCGCTGTGCGGGTGCGGAAGCCCGCCTGAGATCCACGGGGGACCGGGACGCGCAACCGCCGCGCCGGCTGGGTACTTTAGCGAGCGGGACGACCGTCCCATCACGCGCGGCCGAGGATCGCCGCTGATCGAAGCGAGGAGTGTTCATGAGCCTGAGCGACGACGACATCGTCAGCGGTGCATCCGATCTCGAGGGTCCCGCGGATGGTGGGGCGTCCGGCACGGCGGGCGTGCACGACGGTGGCGCCGATGGTGGGGCGGACAGCGGTGCCGAGGGTCCGGCCGACGGTGGAGCGTCCGGTACGCCGGGCGTGCACGACGGTGGCGCTGGGTGCCGACGGTGGCGCCGACGGTGGTGCCGATGGTGGCGCGGACGGTGGCGCGGACGGTGGCGCGGACGGTGGCGCCGACGGGTCTGCCGGTAGCTGATGCGGGTTTTCGAGGCGAACGGGACGCCCGGCACGACCGGGCGTCCCGCGCCGGTCGCACAGGCGCCGATCGGCACGGCCGTCGGCCGCTGCATCGGCATCCCCGTCGACGAGTTCGCCGATCAGCACTGGGATTCCGCGCCGCTGCTGACCCCGGGTGCTGGGCCCGGTGAATTCGCCGACCTGTTCTCCACGCAGGCCGTCGACGAACTGGTGAGCCGGCGCGGCTTGCGCACGCCGTTCCTGCGGATGGCCAAGGACGGGTCGGTCCTGGCCACGGCCGCGTTCACCCGCGGCGGCGGCATCGGCGCCGGCATCGGGGACCAGGTGGCGGACGACAAGGTCCTGGCGCAGCTGGCGGGCGGTTCGACGCTGGTGTTGCAGGCCCTGCACCGGACGTGGCCGCCGCTCATCGACTTCGGCGGCCGGCTCGCCTCCGAGCTCGGCCACCCCGTGCAGATCAACGCGTACATCACGCCTCCGCAGAACCAGGGCTTCTCCGCGCATTACGACACCCACGACGTCTTCGTGCTGCAGGTGGCCGGGACGAAGCAGTGGTGCATCCACCCGCCCGTCCTCGAGCACCCGCTGCCGGACCAGACCTGGGACCGGCGCCGCCCGCAGGTCGCGGCCCGGGCCGCGGAGCCACCGCTGATCGACACGGTGCTGCGGCCCGGCGACGCCCTGTACCTGCCGCGCGGCTACCTGCACTCCGCCGTCGCGCAGGGCGAGGTGTCGATCCACCTGACCGTCGGCGTGCACCCGGTCACCGGCCACGACCTCGCACGGCGGCTGGTCGAGCTGCTGGCGACCGACGCCGAACTCCGGCGCTCGCTGCCGCTCGGCCGGACCGCTACCCAGACGCCCGCTCTGACAACACACGTCGCCGCCGCCGCGCTGCGACTGGGGCGGGCGGTCGCGGGGGCGCGTCCCGACCAGTACGCGACCATCGCCGAGCAGGTGTCCCGCCAGCTCGCCGCCGACACCCGGCCGGCCCCGCTGCGGCCGCTCGAGCAGCTGGCCGCGATCGACGCGCTGTCGGGACGGACGGAGGTCCGCCTGCGACCGGGCCTCCGCCCGGGCGCCCGCCGGGCGGGGGAGTCCGTGGTGCTCGACGTCGTCGACGGCACGATCACCGTGCCGGTCGCCGCCGGCCAGGCGATCGACGCGCTGATCACCGGCGCGCCGACGACGCCGGATGCGCTGCCGGGCCTCGACCCCGACGAGCAGCTCGTGCTCGTGCGCCGGCTGCTCCGGGAGGGCGTGCTGGTGCCGGCGGTACCGGTCGGCGGTGACTGAGCGGCTCGCCGCGCCGACTCCCGTTCCGTCCCTCGAACGATGCGCGGTCGAGGCGGCCCGTCGCGGGGATCCCATGCTGGGCACGGCGTTCCCGGCCGCGCGGTTGCTGCTGGTGGAGCAGCCCGGCCCGTGGGGGAGAGCCGGACTTCCGGCGTCGCGGTTCGATCGCACCGTCGCGCACTCCCTGATCGCCCGGCTCGACCGGCGCGGGGTCAGGGTCGTGGCCATCCGCCGGCCAGGGCGGACCGACCCCGCCGACCGGCGGCGGTGGTGCCTGGTGGACTGCCGGCCGGGTCGCGAGCGGGCCGCCTGGGGTCGGTTCGACGCCGATCACGAGCTGCTCGCGCTTGATCCCGACGCCGCGTCCGGCGGGACGGCCGACCACGAGCCGTTCTTCGCGGTCTGCGTGCACGGGACCCACGACGTCTGCTGCGCCCTCGAGGGCCGCCCGGTGGCCGCCGCCCTCGAGCGCGTGCGGCCGGGCCGCGTGTGGGAGTGCAGCCACGTCGGCGGGGACCGCTTCGCGGCCAACGTTCTCGTGCTGCCCTCCGGGCTGCTCTACGGGCGGGTCGACCGGGCGGACGCGACGCGCGTTGCGGAGGTCGCGGACACAGGCCTCGTCCTGGCGGACCGGCTGCGCGGGCGGGTCGGACTGCCGCCGGAGGCGCAGGCGGCGATCGCCGCGGTCCTCGCGGAGCGTCCGGGCACGCCGGCGGCGTCGATCACCGCCGGACCCGTGCGCGACGCCGGCGCGGACGAGGCGCAGGTCCGGGTGCGGTGCGGGGCCGAGGAGTTCGACGTCGCCGTCCGCCGGGTGCCGGCCGGTCCGGAGTGGCTGACCTGTCAGTCCGCGGCGCCGGGCCGGGCCACGAACTACGTGCCGATCTCCGCGACGATCGTCGGTACGACGCAAGCGTGACCGGGAACGGTGCCCCCGGTGAGACTCGAACTCACACTGTGCGGGTTTTGAGTCCGCTTCCTCTGCCAATTGGGATACGGGGGCTTCAGTGCTGCACCGTGCGGCATCGTTCTGCACATGCGTCCGGCGAGGCTGGCCCGGAGCGGCTCGATCCTATCCGTCCGCCGCGCCGCGCCGATCGAGATCACACCGCGACCCGCCCGCCTCGTAGCGCCCCGGTCACATTCCACAGTTAGCCTCGTTTGTCAGGACCTGGTCGATCCGCGGCCGTGGTCAACAGGAGAACCTGCTTGCAGGGGTTCGACTGTCAACAGGAGAACCTGCTTGCAGGGTTCGACTTACAACGGGGACGGGACCCGCTCGTGGTTCCGACCCCTCGAGTCGGGGGAGGAAGCCGAGAATGACCAGTCCGCGAAGAGTTCTCATCGCCGAGGACGAGGCGCTGATCAGGCTCGACCTGGCAGAGATGCTGACCGAGGAAGGCTTCGACGTGGTCGGCGAGGCGGCGGACGGCGAGCAGGCCGTCAAGCTCGCCACCGACCTGCGGCCGGATCTGGTGATCATGGACGTGAAGATGCCCAAGAAGGACGGCATCGAGGCGGCGTCCGACATCGTCGGCGACCAGATCGCCCCGGTGGTGATCCTCACGGCGTTCTCGCAGCGCGAGCTCGTCGAGCGCGCGCGGGACGCCGGGGCGATGGCATATCTGGTGAAGCCCTTCTCCAAGGCGGACCTGCTGCCGGCGATCGAGCTGGCCGTCGCGAGGTACGCCGAGACGGCCGCTCTGCGCGCGGAGGTCGCCGACATCACCCAGCGGCTGGAGGCGCGCAAGATCATCGACCGGGCGAAGGGCCTGCTGATGACGCACCAGAAGATGACCGAGCCGGAGGCCTTTCGCTGGATCCAACGGACCGCGATGGATCGCCGCACCTCGATGCAGGCCGTGGCGTCGGCCGTGCTGGAGAGCCTGTCGGCGAAGAACTGACGGCTTTACGCTTTCTTGGCAACGGGGTCGTCGGTTCCTGGGCACGATCACCGGAAGCCCTCCGGACCGCCTGCGGACGTACAGGAATATCCACGGTCTGACACGTCGGCAGCCTCAGAAGTTCATGCCTCTCATGTGTTCCACACCCGTTTCTCCGGTCACGCATCCGGACCGGTCGTCACGAACCGTAGCCGCTCGACCGTTTCCGCAGGTCAGCATCGCCATTGCCGTCCATGAGCGAATCGACGGGGCGATTTATTGACGCCGCTTCTCATTTTGGTTACGAGCGCACGCCGTTGACGCGTGATGGTCCATCCGTGGGATAGGTTCCCCGCGTGTCGGCGTCGTCGACTCGGCCGGATCGGGTCCGGTGACCAGAAATCTCGGAGGTGGCAGGTGCATCGACGTTCGATGCGAGCGGCCCTCGTCTCGGTGGCCGCGGTGGCCTCCCTGACGCTGGCGGCGTGTGGTTCCCAATCCCAGAGCGGCGACACAACGAGCGCCAGCAGCGCCGCATCCGCGACGGCCAGCAGCTCGGCCGCCGGCACCGACAGCGTCAGCAGCTCGGCGCCGGCCAGCCCGTCCGAAACCCCCGGCGGCCTGCTGATCAAGGCAGACTTCCCGATCGACAAGGACGGCAACGAGGTTCCGGTTCCCGAGTCGGGGAATGCGGCCAAGGCCGCCGGCGCGGGCGGCGCCACCTGCTCGGGCGTGTCCATTGGCATGGCGGGCGCGCTCACCGGCGCGAACGCCGCGCTCGGCCTGAACATCCTGTACGGCGCCAATGTCGCCATCGAGGAGCACAACGCGGCCAACCCCAACTGCCAGGTCGAGATCAAGCAGTTCGACACCGAGGGCGACCCGCAGAAGGCCACCCAGGTGGCGCCGCAGATCGTCGGCGACGCCAACGTCATCGGGCTGCTCGGGCCGGCGTTCTCCGGTGAGACCGAGGCGACCGAGCCGATCTTCTTCCAGTCCAACCTGCTGTCCCTGACCGCATCCGCGACCCGCACGTCGCTGACGACCAACGGCTGGACCAACTTCTTCCGCGGGCTCGCCAGCGACGCCGTCCAGGGCCCGGCCGTGGCCAACTACCTGGTGAAGGGCGCCGGCTACAGCAAGATCTGCCTCGTCTCCGACGACTCGGCGTACGGCAAGGGCCTGGCCGACGAGATGTCGCCGGTGCTGGGTGACGCCGCCGATTCCAGCTGTGCTGCCGAGGTCAAGACCGGCGACAAGGATTTCACCGCCGCCGTTCAGCTGATCAACGCCGCCGCGCCGGATGCGATCTTCTACGCCGGCTACTACGCGGAAGCGGCGCCGTTCGTGCAGCAGCTGCGGGACGCCGGCGTGACCGCCGTGTTCGTGTCCGGGGACGGCGTCAACGATCCGCAGTTCGTCGAGCAGGCCGGAGCAGCATCCGAGGGTGCGATCCTGTCCTGCCCGTGCGGCCCGGCTCCCGAGGACTACGCCGCCACGTACCAGGAGGTCAACGGCCAGGCGCCCGGCGTCTACTCGGTCGAGGGCTACGACCTCACCACGATCATCCTGTCGGGCATCGACTCCGGCATCACCGATCGGGCAGCGCTGATCGAGTACGTGCGGACCTACGACGGCCAGGGTCTGGCCCGCAACTACAAGTGGAACGCCGAGGGTGAGCTCGAGGCTTCGGTGATCTGGATCTATACGGTCCAATAGCAGTTCCAGGGTGCGTGATGGCGACCGGAGTCCGCAGCGGACTCCGGTCGCCATCGCCCCTTACGGGCTATTTCTGAGCGCGTTCCGAAGTCTGACTTGCCTTTCGGACCGTTCCGCCCTGGACTGTTCGCACGCGCTTCGCACCTTCGGCAGTGAAGGAGCACGATGACGGGCTACGTCGCGAGCGGGATGTTCGACCTCGCCGCACCGGCTGTCTCGTTCAACATCGATGCACTCGGCAATCTGTTCTGGCAGCTCACGATCGACGGGCTCGCCTACGGATCGATCTACGCGCTGGTCGCGGTCGGCTACACGCTCGTCTACGGCGTGCTCCGGCTGATCAACTTCGCGCACTCCGAGATCTTCATGCTCGGCATGTTCGGCCAGTACGCCGTGCTGATGGCGCTCGGCTTCGCGCCCAGCGGGAACGTTTACGACAAAGGCACCCTGCTGACGATCTGGTACCTCGGGCTCGCCATGCTCGGCGGCATGCTCGTCTCCGGCGGGGCGGCGGTCGGCCTCGAACGCATCGCCTACCGCCCGCTGCGCAAGCGCAACGCGCCCTCACTGGTCTTCCTCATCACCGCCATCGGCGCCTCCTTTGTGATCCAGGAGTTCGTGCACTACGTGCTCCCGCAGCTCACCGGCGGTCGGCTCGGCGGCGTCAACGCGCAGGTGCCGATCCGGCTGGTACAGCCGCAGGTGCAGTTCGAGATCTTCGGGGCGCAGGTCACCAACGTCACCCTGATCATCGTCGCCTCCGCGCTGGTGCTCGCTTTCGCGACGGACGTCTTCGTGAACCGCACGAAGTTCGGCCGCGGCATCCGAGCCGTCGCCCAGGACCCGACGACCGCGACGCTGATGGGCGTCTCGCGGGAGCGGGTCATCATGCTGACGTTCCTCATCGGCGGCATCCTGGCCGGCGCCGCGGCCCTGCTCTACACGCTCCGCGTGCCCAACGGGATCATCTACTCCGGCGGATTCATCCTCGGCATCAAGGCGTTCTGCGCCGCCGTGCTCGGCGGCATCGGCAACCTGCGCGGCGCGCTGCTCGGCGGCCTGATCCTGGGCGTGTCCGAGAACTACGGCCAGGTGCTGTTCGGCACGGGCTGGCGCGACGTCGTCGCGTTCGTGCTGCTGATCCTGATCCTGATGTTCCGGCCGACAGGCATTCTCGGCGAGTCGCTGGGGAGGGCGCGGGTATGAGCACTTCCTTCGAGGATCGCCCCAAGGGCGGCGTCGGCGACTCGTTCCGTTCGTGGTGGAACGCGCTGTCGCGGCCGGCGCAGTGGCTGTTCGGCGTCCCCTTCATCCTGCTGATCGCGCTGCTGCCGATCCTGAACATCCCCGTCCTGACCACCGTCGGCACCAACTTCGGCGGCGTCATGGCGCAGTTCGGCATGTACGCGCTGATCGCCGTCGGGCTGAACGTCGTGGTCGGCCAGGCCGGCCTGCTCGACCTGGGGTACGTCGGCTTCTACGCGGTGGGCGCCTACACGGTCGCGCTGCTCACCAGTCCCTCCAGCCCGTGGAACCAGACCGGCCCCGACGGCTGGCTGCCCACCGAGTGGGCCTGGCTCGCCGTGCTGCCGATCGCCATGGCCATCACCGCGCTGTCCGGGCTGATCCTCGGGTCGCCTACGCTGCGGCTGCGCGGCGACTACCTCGCGATCGTCACGCTCGGGTTCGGCGAGATCGTCCGGCTGCTCGCCGACAATCTCGACGAGATCACCGGCGGCGGGCGCGGTCTCAGTCAGGTCGCCTACCCCCGGATCGGCGTCACCGAGTCCAACCCGCTCGGCATCTTCTCCGCGGGCAACGTCACCGGCGTCCTGACGTCGGGCGTCTGGTGGTACTGGGTCTCCCTCTTCCTGATCATCATCGTGCTGCTGTTCGTCGGCAACCTCGAGCGATCGCGCGTCGGCCGCGCCTGGGTCGCGATCCGGGAGGACGAGGACGCGGCCGAGATCATGGGCGTGCCGACGTTCCGCTTCAAGCTGTGGGCGTTCATCATCGGCGCCTCGATCGGCGGCATGTCGGGCGCGCTGTATGCGGGTCAGGTGCAGTTCGTGGTGCCGACGAACTTCAACGTCATCAACTCGGTGCTGTTCCTCTGCGCGGTCGTCCTCGGTGGCCAGGGCAACAAGCTCGGCGTCATCCTCGGGGCGTTCATCATCGTGTACCTGCCGAACTTCTTCCTCGGCCGCACGGACATCTTCGGCATCCCGATCAACGGCGATGACATCGCCCAGTACAAGTATCTCTTCTTCGGCATCGCGCTGATGACGCTGATGATCTTCCGGCCGCAGGGCCTGATACCCGTCCGGCAGAAGCTGCTGACCTACGGTCGCGAGCTGTACGTCGCCGCCCGCCGGCGCCGGCGCGAGGAAGCGCAGCAGCCAGCGGAGGTGGGAACCAAGTGAGCCGAGATTCGGAGTCATCCCACGACCCCGGTGGCGTCGAGGCCGGCGCGGAGGTCGGCGAAGAGTACCGGTCGATGTCGGAGGATGCTTTCGACCCCGACCTCATCCCGCTGATCGCCGATCCGGTCCTCGCGGTCGACGTCGCCGACGTCATGCCCGAGCTCGCCGATCCCGAGGTCGTCGCCGAGATCGTGGCGCCCAGCCGCGAGATCGAGGCCGAGGTCGGCGCCCCCCTGGTCGAGCTGGACGAGGTGACGGTGCGGTTCGGCGGGCTGGTCGCGCTGGACAGCGTCAGCTTCACCATCAAGCGCGGCGAGATCCTCGGCCTCATCGGGCCGAACGGTGCCGGCAAGACCACCTGCTTCAACGCGATGACCGGCGTCTACCGGCCGACCTCCGGCACGGTGACGTTCGACAACCACGTGCTCGGCAGGCTCAAGCGCAACGAGATCACCCGACTCGGCATCGCCCGCACGTTCCAGAACATCCGGCTGTTCTCGGAGATGACGGCGCTCGAGAACGTCGTCGTCGGCACCGACGCCCGGCACAAGACCTCGGTGCCCGGCGCGCTGTTCCGTACCCCCCGGCACCGGCACGAGGAGCGCGACGCGATCGACCGCGGCATGGCGCTCCTCGAGTTCGTCGGCATCGGCAACCGGGCGACGGAGAAGTCGCGCAACCTGCCGTACGGCGACCAGCGCCGGCTGGAGATCGCGCGCGCCCTGGCGACCGAGCCGAAGCTGCTCTGCCTCGACGAGCCCGCCGCCGGCTTCAACCCGGCCGAGAAGGCGGCGCTGATGGACCTGATCCGCAAGATCCGGTCCGACGGGTACACGGTCCTGCTGATCGAGCACGACATGCGCCTGGTCATGAGCGTGACCGACCGGATCGTCGTGCTGGAGTTCGGCAAGAAGATCGCCGACGGCCTGCCCGAAGAGATCCGCGACAACCCCGCGGTCATCGCGGCCTACCTGGGGGTGCCGGACGATGCCTCTGCTTGAGGTCAAGGACATGACGGTCGGCTACGGCCGGATCGAGGCGCTGCACGGGATCTCGCTGTCCGTCGAGGACGGCGAGCTGGTGACGCTGATCGGCGCCAACGGCGCCGGCAAGACGACGACCATGCGGGCGATCTCGGGCATCCGCCCGCTCACCCGCGGCACGATCATGTTCGACGGCAAGGACATCACGCGGATGAAGGCCCACCTGCGCGTGCTGGCCGGCATCGTGCAGGCACCCGAGGGGCGCGGCGTCTTCCCCGGCATGACCGTCCAGGAGAACCTGGACATGGGCCACTACGGGCGGAAGTTCGAGTCGAAGGCCGCCTACCAGGAGACCCTGGACCGGGTGTTCGAGCTGTTCCCGCGGCTGGCCGAACGGCGCTCCCAGGTCGGCGGCACGATGTCCGGCGGCGAGCAGCAGATGGTGGCCATCGGCCGCGCGCTGATGGCCCGGCCCCGCGTGCTGCTGCTCGACGAGCCCTCGATGGGCCTGGCGCCGATGGTGATCCAGCAGATCTTCAAGATCATCTCTGAGATCAACACCCTCGGCACCACCATTCTGCTCGTGGAACAAAATGCGCAGCAGGCACTCTCGCGCTCCGCGCGGGCGTACATCCTGGAGACCGGCGAGGTCGTGAAGACCGGCCCCGGCCCCGAACTCCTCGCCGACCCCGCCATCAAGGCCGCGTACCTGGGCGTGGCGTAGCTCCCCTCGCCGCGCTGATTTGCTCTGCTCTCTCCGGCTCGTCTGCGCTTGCGCTGTTCGGCCGTCCTCGGTGGGTCCGGCGGGTCCCGGGTGCGCTGGGTCTGGAGTGGGGTGGTCCGGAAATGATCATGGCGATATTCACGCTGGGGACGCCCTTTGGTGGCTCTACGCCACGTTCCTGGGTTTACGGGTTCTGATCCGTAGCGACTGTTGATCTTGCCGCGGTTGGCCGTGGTTGAGAAGTAGTCGCAGTCTGTAGTTGGCGAAGTTGCGGTAGCCGCGTGCGATGCGCTTGGTGTTCTTGATTTTCAAGTTCAGGTTCTCGGTGGGTCCGTTCGAGACGGTCGGGTGGTCGAAGTGCGCGGTGAGTTCGCCGCGCCAGGTGTCGAGGGTTCTTCCGAGGCGGGCGATCTCGGCGATGGGGCTGGTCCTTGCGGCGGTGATGAGCCGGTCGGTGGCGGTGGTCGCGGCGGCCGGGTCGGTGCGCGTGTACACGGCCATCAGGAGCTGCGCGACGTGCCAGGCGGCGGTGACCTCGCCGTGCGGGTCGCCGACCCGCAAGGCCGCTTCGAGGCGGCTGGTCTGTTTGTCGGTGAGCCGGTCCGCGCGGCGGCGCAGCAGCCGGCGCACCGTGAACAGCGGGTCGCCGGCGTGCCCGCGGTGGCCCATGTTGTCCTGTTGCACCCGGCGCCGCACGACGTCCACGCAGGTGAGTCCGAGGCGGGTGACGTGGAACGGGTCGAGCACCCGGACCGCCTGCGGCACATGCTTGGTCAGCGCCGACGCGTACCCCCGGAAGGGGTCCAGCGACGCGGTGGCGATACCGGCCCGCCACTGCTCCGGGCGGTCCTGCAGCCAGCCGCCCAGGGCGCTCGCGGAGCGGCCGCGGACGATGTCCAGCAGCCGCGCACCGCGGCCCGGGGTCAGGTCGGCGATGCCGGTGACGTACCAGGTCGGATGCGTGCCGGTGGCGCGCAGGAACGACGTCTCGTCGACCCCGATCGCCGAGACGTTGGCCAGCCGGTCGATGTCGTCCACCAGCGGGGTGCCGTGCGCGGTGACGATCCGCATGATCGTCGCCCAGCCCACCCGAGCTGCGCGGCCACCCGGGACACCGCCGCGTCGTGGTGCGCGACCTGGTCGAACGCCACGCTCTCGCCGCTCGGTGAGCGCCGCCGCGGCGCGATCTCACCGTGCTCTTCGGTCCAGGACTTGATCGGGCACAACGCATGTCGACACGACCAGACGCGCTTGTGCCAGCACACCACGACCGGGCGGCCGGCGATCGGCAGGTCCCGCACCCACACCGGGCGGCG
The DNA here is from genome assembly GCA_963829945.1 of uncultured Actinomycetota bacterium. GTDB lineage: Bacteria > Actinomycetota > Actinomycetes > Mycobacteriales > Nakamurellaceae > Nakamurella. The sequence goes on from CAWHKH010000007.1 coordinate 141,327, forward strand.
GTCCTTCACCGTCGCGACCGCGCCGCACCCCGGGCAGCCGGTCAACTCCTGCGGCGTCTGCACCAGAAGCTCGAGCGCGCCATCGACCTCGAGCGTTTGGTCGGCGTTTCGCGTGAATATCGCCATGATCATTTCGGGGGGAGGAGCAACAGGTCGGCGAGCTGGGCGGTCAACAGCCCCGGGTCGCGGTAGATGTCCGTTGCCGTCGCGTAGAGCATTGTCCAACCAGCCCGGGTCAGCGCGTTGTGCCGGGCACGATCGCGGCGCAGCGTCCCGTCGCCGGTGTGGAAGTCCTCGCCGTCGAACTCCAACCCGACGCGATGAGAGGGCCACGCCAGATCCAGCCGCACCAGCCGGCCGCCGACGAGCACCCGATATTGAATCTCCGCGGCCGGCAGCCGCGCTTCGATCACCCGGAATCGCGTCCGGGACTCCATCGGGGATTCCGGCAAGTCGCTCGCGTACTCGTGAAGGTCGCGCACCATGCGGATGCCCCGCAGTCCTTGCGCGCGGACGACCGCGGCCGCGAGCTGGTCACGTCCGACGGCCACCCTGCGCGCGGCGTCCAGAACGGCGAGGACGTCGATCGGCCTGGAGACGCGCGCGACATCGACTGCCGCGTCGGCGGGATCCGTGACCATCAACCCCGATCGGTGCCTTCGAACCGCGGCCCGCGGAACCTGTTGATGCAGAACGACACCCGTCCGAGGACGCAGTGATCGACCCTCGAGCGTCGTGACATGAAGCCGGTCGTCGGGGAGCACCCCGAACCGCCACAGCGCCGCCGCCGTGTGGTGGCAGGCCACAACCGGAGAACTGACGGCCATCTGCAGAGCCAGGAGCCGGGCCGTGAGATCCGGCGGCGGCGTGACGAACGCACCATGCCACGGGTGCTCGAGGATGCCGCCGCGTTCGAGACTCGCCAGGTACCGCCAGCCGAACCGCCGCCGGAGGTCGCCTGCGCGCCAGACCGCGCTCTCGCCCGTGGGCTGCAGTGGGTAGGTGTCCACGGCCGCGAGCCTGGGGGAGCAGGCGGAGGCGGACCAGCGCCCAGCTCGGCCTGGGGACAATCGGGCGGCGGCGGCCCCGTCGCGCGTCGTGGTCGAGGCGAAACGTGCAGGTCACGGGAGTTGTGCACAGGCCTGGCTCGCGGATTTTCGGTGGGGCACGGTCGGTCTGTATTGTCCCTGCGATGTGCCACCCGACCAGGAGGTTTGCGCCGTGAACGACCGTTGCGACGCACTCGCCGGGCGGTGGCGCTCGACGCCTGATCCGCTCGAGCAGGGTGCACGTGGGGCGCTCGAGCGGGGTGCACGTGCGGCGTAGGTGGGCGGCAGCCGCTGCGCTGGCTCTGGTGCTCTCGCTGAGCGTCGCGTGCACCTCGGACCCCGACTCCGACCCCGGGCAGTCGACGTCTACGTCGACGGGCTCGTCCTCGTCAGTGCCACGACCACTTCGGCGGTGACCCCGTCCCCGACCGCATCATCGACGGTGTCGAGTGTGGTCGAGACCTCCGGTCCATGGCCACCCGGTTCGACGCCCGAGCAGCAGGAAGCCGCCAAGGCTGCGTTGGCCGCGTTCAGGGATACGCGCAAGTCGTGACTGCGGCGCAGCAAGATCCCGGCGGCAAGGATTGGGCCCTTGAGATTCGTCGCTACCTATCCGACCCCGCCGCGGATCGACTGATTCGGTCCGTTGGAAGTCTGGCGGCCGGCGGAGTTCATCAGGTGGGCCCCACAATCTATGAAGATGCCCGGGTGACCGAATTTCCCGATAGCTCGATTACCATCGTTGCGTGCGTTGATTCCAGCGAAGTGACGTTTGCCGATGCGACCGGCCAGATCGTACCGGTGCCGGTCGGGCCTCCCGGATGACCGTGACTGCGATGGCCGTCTCAACCCCTCCTGGCGGAGAGTGGACAATCTCCCAGTTCGAGTGGACCCGAATGAATCGACGCCGTGCTAGCCCAAATAGCTGCTAGCTTGGATTGATCATCCTTTTCGGCGCATCCATGCCCCTACCCAACGCTGTTGACGGCGGGTGCGAAATAGTCGTGGACAAGGGAAATTCGTTTGCATGCAAGGCGGAATTTAGTGCCAGCGATCGCATCAGCATCGCCGCCTGGATTAGCTCGGTGTGGATCAGGATGTGAACGCCGCGGACCTGAGATCGTTGAAGTCAGTCAGTCGACTGTCGACCTTGTTGGATTTGTTAGCGGGCAGACTGTTTGCACGCTGAGAGCCAACATTTTTGGAAACGTGACTCCTGAGTGTGAGGCAGAGGCCCTGCCCGAGGCAATTCCCGAGGCGTCGGCTCCACCGTTGGTCGGATCCCGCTGTGCTGGCCCAACAGGCGATCGACCAGATGTCGATCCCGGAGCCGACGATCGGGATCGGGCCGGACTTCAATAAAGTCGCAGTGAACCTGTGGACCTGGCTGTGGATCGACGAGCCGGCCCCGGTCTCGATGACCGTCGCCGCGGGCCCGGTGTCGGTCACCGCGACCGCGACTCTCGCGCAGACGGAGTGGTCGATGGGGGAGCCGGGGCGGGACGCCGACTCGGGCGAGTCGAGCGCGCCGACCTCCGTCGTGTGCGAGGGTGCGGGCGTCGCGCCGGTCGACGGGCAGTACGACTGGCAGGAGGAGCCGCCGTGCGGCTATCGGTACCAGTGGCGTTCCTTGCCGGCTCGGACCGGCGGCGCGGGCACGTGGCCCGTCACCGTGACGGCTCGTTGGGACGTGACCTGGACGGCGACGACGGGTCAGACGGGGACCGACACGCTCACGGCGTCGTCGACGACGGCTGTCAACGTCGGCGAGTACCGCATCCTGCTGGTGCCGCCCGGCGGCTGAGCAGCGTCAGCCGATTGGCTGCGTTTTCGTCCAGTCGTAAATCACCATGGAGCGCAGCGCGATGTCCTGCAGCGATCGCCGGCTGGGGCTGAACAGGACCCAGAACAGGCCGACCGGGAAGAAGACGCAGAAAACCGCGCGCACGAACGCCCGCGTCCAGCCGAGGAGCCGACCGCGCAGGCTGACGACCCGGAGACCGAGCAGGGACTTGCCGAAGGTTCGGCCCGAGATCGCCCAGCCCGCCGTCAGGTAGCCGATCGCCAGCACTCCCTCGAGGGCGAAGGACATCCAGAGGGACGGCTCGGGCCATGAGAAGCGGGTCGGCGACCAGATGAACTTCGCGCCCGAGACGCTGAGATAGATGACCGCCCCGAGGAGGAGCACCACACCGAGGTCGGCCGCGGCCGCTGCGAATCGGGTGACCATGCCGGCCCGGCGTTGCGCAGGATCTCGGCTGAACTGCTGTCCGGTAGCCGACGTCATGGGGGAGGTTGCCCGTTCCCGTTCTCGATCGACTTCCCGTTCTCGATCGACCGCCGCCGCAGCATGCGGCCGACCAGATTGCCCACCACGTCGTCGGCGTGCTGACCCTGGACCCGGACCCCGGTCACGGCATCCGACGCCAGCGACCCGGTCGAATCGCGGATGATCGCCGGCAGGTCGATGCCGTCGACCACGCGCTGCGCGATCCCGATCAGGTCGATCCGGTTCATCGCGGCTTCGAGGTCGACCTGCGCGACGATGCCGTCGAGGTCGAGCCCTTCGATGATGCGCTCGAGGTTGACGCGGGCGACGATGCCGTCGAGGTCCAGTTTGGCGATGATGCGTTCGAGGTTGACGCGGTCGACGATGCCGTCGAGGTCGAGCGAGGAGATGATCCGTTCGAGGTCGACGCGGGCGACGATGCCGTCGAGGTCGAGCCCTTCGATGATGCGCTCGAGGTCGACGCTGGCGACGATGCCGTCGAGGTCCAGTTTGGCGATGATGCGTTCGAGGTTGACGCGGTCGACGATGGCGTCGAGGTCGAGCGAGGAGATGATCCGTTCGAGGTCGACTCTGGCGACGATGCCGTCGAGGTCGAGCCCTTCGATGATGCGCTCGAGGTTGACGCGGGCGACGATGCCGTCGAGATCCAGTTTGGCGATGATGCGTTCGAGGTTGACGCGGTCGACGATGGCGTCGAGGTCGAGCGAGGAGATGATCCGTTCGAGGTCGACCCGGGCGACGATGCCGTCGAGGTCGAGCCCTTCGATGATGCGCTCCAGGTTGACGCGGGCGACGATGCCGTCGAGATCCAGCTTGGCGATGATGCGTTCGAGGTTGACGCGGTCGACGATGGCGTCCAGGTCGAGCGAGGAGATGATCCGTTCGAGGTCGACCCGGGCGACGATGCCGTCGAGGTCGAGCCCTTCGATGATGCGCTCCAGGTTGACTCTGGCGACGATGCCGTCGAGATCCAGCTTGGCGATGATGCGTTCGAGGTTGACGCGGTCGACGATGGCGTCGAGGTCGAGCGAGGAGATGATGCGCTCCAGGTCGACCCGGGCGACGATGCCGTCGAGATCGAGCTTGGCGATGATGCGTTCGAGGTTGACGCGGGCGACGATGCCGTCGAGATCCAGCTTGGCGATGATGCGTTCGAGGTCGACGCGGTCGACGATGGCGTCGAGGTCGAGCGCCTTCGATGATGCGTTCGAGGTCGACGCGAGCGACGATGCCGTCCAGGTCGAGCGAGGAAACGATGCGTTCGAGGTCGACTCTGGCGACGATGCCGTCGAGGTCCAGCGAGGAGATGATCCGCTCCAGGTCGACGCGAGCAACGACGCCGTCGAGATCGAGCCGGTCGATGACGCGGTTGAGATCGACGCGATCGACGACGCCGTCGAGATCGAGCGAGGAGATGATCCGCTCCAGGTCGACGCGGGCGACGACGCCGTCGAGGTCCACGCCCGAGATGACGCGGTCGAGGTCCACCCTGCCGACTATCGCGTCCAGGTCGAGCGAGGCGACGATGCGATCCAGGTCGACCCGGCTGACGATGTCGTCGAGATCCAGCCGCGAGATGATGCCAGCGAGGTCGACGCGGGCGACGGCGGCATCGAGGTCGACCTGCGCGACGACGGCGTCGAGGTCCACCCGATCGATGACCTGCGCGACGTCCAGCTGCGCAGCCACGATGTCGATGTCGACGTTGTCCACGACGATCTGCGTCAGGTCCAGCTCGTGGAGCGCGACCGTGACGACGCGTCGGATCACCGGGCGCAGCACACCCTCCACGAGCCGGTCGACGAGGCGGACGCGGCTGCCCGGCTGACCCTGGGCCATCCGGTGCACCACCCGGCTGTTCCGGCGCAGGACCGACCCCGCGGCGTCCGCGGCCCAGCGCGCCCCGTGCCGCGCCGGCGCCGTCACCTTCCACGCGGTACCGAGCGCGAGCGAGAACGCGGTGTCGAGCAGACCCGCGGTCGCAGACCCGGCGTCGTCCGACAGGGGAGGTGCGTCGTCGTCAGCGTCCACGCCAGCCACCTCTTCCGATCAGCGAGGGGATCGTCGCAGCGGGTTCGCCGGCTGGCCTCATCCTTCGCGGATGATCACGAGGATCGCGCACCGCCGACACCCGGCACAAATCAGACGCGCGCCTGGTCACCTGCGCAATTTTCCCTCTGACGTGACCGACGGCCGTCAGCACGACATGGTCACTTGGCGTCTCGCAGCAGCACGGTCAGTCGCGACGTGCACGCCCGCCGGCCGGCCTCGTCGGTGATCGTGATCCCGAAGGTGGCGACCGACCGGCCGACGTGCAAGGGCACGGACACGCCCGTCACGACGCCCGCGGTCGCCGACCGGTGGTGCGTGCAGTTGAGCTCGATGCCGAGAGCCGCCTGACCGCCGCTGACCAGCACGCCGTGAAACGAGCCGAGGGTCTCCGCGAGCACGGCGTTCGCCCCACCGTGCAGCAGACCGTAGGGCTGGCGATTGCCGTCGACCGGCATCGTCGCGGTCAGCCGCTCCGCAGTGAACTCGGTGAACTCGATGCGCATCGCGGTGGCGAGCTCGCCGCGGATGTCGCGAGCGAGCGCGAGCACCCTGGCGGTGTCGCCCAGGTTCGGCAAGGACACCAACTCGCGCATCGCCGCCGCCGTGGAGGCGGACGCTGGTTCGGTCAAGGCAGGCCTCCGGGCAGCTCTTCGTGGGACTGGAGTGACGGGTGCGAGCCGGGTGCCGAACCGTCCGGCACCGGGGCGGCGCTGTCGGGCGTCGACCCTAAACTCGGCCGCGTGAGCGTAACGAGCACCGGTCCGTCAGCGACAGCCACCAGCCACCCGGCCACCGACGTGCCGGGCGCCGGCACGCGGCTCCTGCTGTTGGACGGGCACTCGCTCGCGTACCGGGCCTTCTTCGCCCTGCCGGTGGAGAACTTCTCGACGACGACGGGCCAGTCCACGAACGCCGTGTACGGATTCACCAGCATGCTGATCAACCTGCTGCGGGACGAGCGGCCCACGCACGTCGGCGTCGCATTCGACCTGTCCCGGCAGACCTGGCGGCGCGAGGAGTACGTCGAGTACAAGGCCAACCGGTCCAGCTCGCCGTCGGAATTCGCCGGCCAGGTCGACCTGATCAAGGAAGTGCTTGCGGCGCTGCGCATCCCGTTCATGACCGCCGAGAACTACGAGGCGGACGACGTCATCGCGACACTCACCACGCGGGCCCTCGCAGAGGGCATGCAGGTGCAGATCTGCACCGGCGATCGCGACGCGCTGCAACTCGTGAACGACGACGTCACCGTGCTCTACCCGCGCCGCGGCGTCTCGGAGATGTGGCGGTTCACGCCCGCGGAGATGTTCACCAAGTACGGGCTGACCCCGCCGCAATACCCGGACTACGCGGCGCTGCGCGGCGATCCGTCGGACAACCTGCCGGGGATCCCGGGGGTGGGGGAGAAGACGGCCGCCAAGTGGATCCGCGACTTCGGCAGTCTCACCGCGCTCGTCGACCGGGTGGACGAGGTCCGCGGCAAGACCGGCGACGCGCTGCGCGAGGCGCTTCCGCACGTGCTGACGAACCGGCGGCTCACCGAACTCGTCCGCGAGGTGCCGATCGAGCTCGACCCGCTCGAAGACCTCAGGGCGCAGCCGTACGACCGCGAGGCCGTGCACCGCATCTTCGACGACCTGCAGTTCAGGGTGCTGCGCGAGCGGCTGCTGGAGATCTTCGACCAGGCCGACGAGACCAGCACCGAGGGCTTCGAGGTGGCCGGCAGCAGACTCGCGCCGGGCACGGTGCGGGCCTGGCTCGACGAGCACGCGCACGAGTCCCGGGTGGGGCTGGTGGTGCGCGGCACCTGGGCACCGGACGGCGGTGACGTGCACCGGTTGGCGTTCGCCGCGGCGGACGGCGCGGCCGCGGTCGTCGACGTCACCGAGCTGACGCCGGACGACGACGCCGCGCTGGCCGCCTGGCTCGCCGACCCGACGCCGACGAAGGTCGGCCACGACCTGAAGGCCGCCATCAACGCGCTGACGGCACGGGGCTGGCCGGTCGACGGCGTGCTGTCCGACACCATCCTCGCCGCGTACCTGGCGCTGCCGGGCCAGCGCACTTTCGACCTGGGCGACCTGGTCCAGCGGTACCTGCACCGCACGCTGGATCCGGACCAGTCGACGCCGGACGGGCAGCTGTCGCTGCTGCCGGACGACGCCGAACTGGGTGATGCGGCCGGCGATCCCGAGGCGGCCCGGACGCGCGGGACATGGTGCAGGCGCGCGCCGTCATCGACCTGGCGCAGGCGCTGGAGTCGCACCTGGAGTCGCTCGGCCAGCTGGCGCTGCTGGCCGACATGGAGCTGCCGGTCATGACGGTCCTCGGGATCATGGAGCGCGACGGCATCGCCGTCGACATCCCGTATCTCGAGGACCTGCAGTCGACCTTCGCCGCCGAGGCGAACCAGGCCGCGACGCTCGCCTACGACGCAGATCGGCCGCGAGGTCAACCTCGGTTCCCCCAAGCAGCTGCAGGTCGTGCTGTTCGACGAGCTCGGCATGCCCAAGACCAAGCGGACGAAGACCGGCTACACGACCGACGCCGACGCGCTGGTCGGCGCTGCACGAGCAGACCCAGCACCCGTTCCTCACCCACCTGCTGCGGCACCGCGACGTCACCCGGCTGAAGACCACCGTCGAGGGCCTGCTGAAGTCGGTCAGCGACGACGGCCGGATCCACACCACCTACCAGCAGACCGTGGCGGCCACCGGACGGCTGTCCAGCACCGAGCCGAACCTGCAGAACATCCCGATCCGCACCGACGAGGGCCGGCTGATCCGCCGCGCGTTCATCGCCGGGCCCCGACGCCGACGTGCTGCTGACGGCGGACTACTCGCAGATCGAGATGCGCATCATGGCAACCCTTTCCGAGGACGAGGGGCTGATCGAGGCGTTCCGCTCGGGGGAGGACCTGCACACCTTCGTGGCGATGCGCGCGTTCGGCCTGCCCGCAGCCGAGGTGACGCCCGAGATGCGGCGGCGGATCAAGGCGATGTCCTACGGGCTGGCGTACGGGCTGTCCGCGTTCGGCCTGTCCGGTCAGCTGAAGATCTCGGTGGACGAGGCGCGCGAGCAGATGGAGGCGTACTTCGCGCGGTTCGGCGGCGTCCGCGACTACCTGCGACGCACCGTCGACCAGGCCCGCATGGACGGCTACACCGAGACCGTCTTCGGGCGCCGGCGGTACGTCCCCGACCTGACCAGCGACAACCGGCAGAAGCGCGAGATGGCGGAGCGGATCGCGCTCAACGCGCCGATCCAGGGCAGCGCGGCCGACATCATCAAGGTCGCGATGCTGGGCGTGCAGCGCCGGATCGAGCGGGAGGGCCTGCGCTCGCGGATGCTGCTGCAGGTGCACGACGAACTCGTGTGCCAGGTCGCGGCCGGGGAGCAGGACGCCGTGACGACGCTGCTGCACGAGGAGATGTCGGGCGCGTACCCGCTGGCGGTCCCGCTCGAGGTGTCCGTCGGCGCCGGAAAGGACTGGGACGCGGCGGCGCACTGAGTCGACCCGGACTCGGCGCGTCGCCGGACGGGGCCGCATGATCGGGCGGCCGCGCGCTCGCCCGATCAGCGCGGACATGCTGGCCGGGGCGTCCGTCCGGTTACGCTCCGTCCGCGGCCGGTGCGCGGTGACTCCGGGTGGTCACGGACGTCGCGGTCGGCCCGCGCCAGCACTTCATCGGAGCGAGGCGGTCGCCGGTATGGAAGTCAAAGCCACCGAGAACTACTACACGATCACAACGCTGTCGCCGGCGGCGATCTGGCTGCTCAGCCTGCTCGGGTTCGTCCTCGCGGTGGTGTTCGTCATCGCGTACGTGCAGATCGTCCGGCGTGCCGGCTACTCCGGCTGGTGGATCCTGATCCTGCTGGTGCCGGTGCTGAACGTCGTGATGCTGTTGATCTTCGCCTACAAGGAATGGCCGATCCAGCGCGAGCTGCGGGAGTTGCGCGGCTGGGCGAACCAGATCCAGCGCGGCCCGGCCCCGAGCGGGTATCCGCAGGACCCCGCGTACGGCGGCTACGGCTCGGGCGCCGGCGGCACCCCGGGCGGCACCGCGGGCGGATATGGCCCGCCGACGTCCGGCCCGGCGACGCCCGGCCCGGCGCAGAGCGGGCCGCCGCAGAGCGAGTCGCCCGAGAACCGGCCGCCGCAGGGCGGGCCGACGCGAGCGGGCCATCCACGCCGAGCTGACGCGGCAGTCGCCGGTCAGGCCCGCTCGGTCACGAAGATCGCGGTGCCCGGGAAGATCTCGCCGCGCAGCGGTGACCACTGACCCCACTCTCCGGTGAAGCCCTCCGGCCAGTCCGGCTCGACGAGGTCGATCAGCCGCAGCCCGGCGCCGACGATCTCGCGCACCCGGTCGCCCATCGTGCGGTGGTGCTCGACGTAGGCGGGCACGCCGGCCGCATCGACCTCCACGTACGGCGAGCGGTCGAAGTACGACTGGATCGCGGTCAGGCCGCCGGACGCCCGGATCGTCCGGGAACACCCAGCGCATCGGGTGGTTCGCCGCGAACACCCACCGGCCGCCCGGGCGCAGCACCCTGGCGACCTCCCGCATCGCCCGCGCGGAGTCCGCGACGAAGGGAATCGCGCCGAACGCCGAGAACGCGACGTCGAAGGAGCCGTCGGCGAACGGCAGCGCGCACGCGTCCGCCTGGACGAGCGGGACCTCGATGCCGGTCCGGCGCGCGCCCGCCGCCGCGTGCGCAAGCATTCCCGCCGACAGGTCGAACGCCACCGGCGTCGCGCCCCGCGACGCCAGGTAGCGCGCGCACGGCGCCGCCCCGCAGCCGACCTCCAGGATCCGGCGGCCGGCGACGTCCCCGAGCAGGTGCGCGTCGGCCTCGCGCAGGTTCTCCGGGCACCACACCAGGTCGACGTCGCCCAGGTAGTCGCCGTGCTCGTCGTGGTACCGGTCGGCGTCGGCGTCCCACCAGCGCCGGTTCGCCCGCCGGGACACCGGCTGGTCGGCGTCCATCAGCCGCGGCCGGGTCGGCCCGATTTCGGGTCCCGACCGGCCAAAACCATCCGTGCCGGCCGGCGTCACGTGATCATGTTGTCATCCGCCCGGCAGGTACTCGTTCGGGTGTCGATGCCGTAGGCTGGATGTGCGCTGTGGGTCTGTGCTGTCTCGGAATGGAGCAGGCCGCACTCGTCCCGGCTCGTTCCACCCTCTCGTCTGCCGCGCCCTCGACGGGCGCGATGCCGATGCTCGGAGAACACCGCCAGGATGAAACGGAGCCGCCGCGCGCCCGCAGTACGGCGGGCGAGGCAGTCTCGTCCCCGTCCAACACGTCCATGCTCGGAGCACCCCACCACATGTCCACCCCTACCGCCACCGCCCCGCAGGTCGCCATCAACGACATCGGGTCGGCCGAGGACTTCCTCGCGGCCATCGACCAGACGATCAAGTACTTCAACGATGGCGACATCGTCGAGGGCACCATCGTCAAGGTCGACCGTGACGAGGTCCTGCTCGACATCGGCTACAAGACCGAGGGCGTCATCCCCTCGCGCGAGCTGTCCATCAAGCACGATGTCGACCCCAACGAGGTCGTCGAGATCGGCGAGCACGTCGAGGCCCTTGTCCTCCAGAAGGAGGACAAGGAAGGCCGCCTCATCCTGTCCAAGAAGCGCGCGCAGTACGAGCGCGCCTGGGGCACGATCGAGAAGATCAAGGAAGAGGACGGCGTCGTCTCCGGCACCGTCATCGAGGTCGTCAAGGGCGGCCTGATCCTCGACATCGGCCTGCGCGGCTTCCTGCCCGCGTCGCTGGTCGAGATGCGCCGCGTCCGCGACCTGCAGCCGTACGTCGGCCGCCAGCTGGACGCCAAGATCATCGAGCTGGACAAGAACCGCAACAACGTGGTGCTGTCCCGCCGGCAGTGGCTGGAGCAGACCCAGTCCGAGGTCCGCAGCGAGTTCCTCAACCAGCTCGGCAAGGGCCAGGTCCGCAAGGGCGTCGTCTCCTCGATCGTCAACTTCGGTGCGTTCGTCGATCTCGGCGGCGTCGACGGTCTGGTGCACGTCTCCGAGCTGTCCTGGAAGCACATCGACCACCCGAGCGAGGTCGTCGAGGTCGGCCAGGAGGTCACCGTCGAGGTGCTCGACGTCGACATGGACCGCGAGCGGGTCTCGCTGTCGCTCAAGGCGACCCAGGAGGATCCGTGGCGGCACTTCGCCCGGACCCACGCCATCGGCCAGGTCGTCCCGGGCAAGGTCACCAAGCTGGTGCCGTTCGGCGCGTTCGTCCGCGTCTACGACGGCATCGAGGGCCTGGTGCACATCTCCGAGCTGGCCGGTCGCCACGTGGAGATCCCCGAGCAGGTCGTCCAGGTGGACGACGAGATCTTCGTCCGGGTCATCGACATCGACCTCGAGCGGCGGCGGATCTCGCTGTCGCTGAAGCAGGCCAACGAGGGCATCACCGCCGAGACCGAGTTCGACGAGGTGCGTGCCCAGTACGGCGTCGTCGATCACTACGACGAGCAGGGCAACTTCGTGCCGCCGGAGGGCTTCGACGTCGAGACCGGCGAGTGGCTCGAGGGTTTCGACACCCAGCGCGAGGCGTGGGAGAAGCAGTACGCCGACGCGCACACGGTGTACGAGTCGCACCTCAAGCAGATCGCGGCCGCCGCGGCTGCCGACGCCGAGGCCGCCGAGCCGAGCAACTACTCGTCCGGCAGCGCGCCGGCCGGCGGGTTCCGAGCAGGCCGTCGGGTTCGCTGGTGAACGACGAGCAGCTGGCCGCCCTGCGGGAGCGCCTCGCCGGCAGCTGACCGGCTTTCCCGATCGCGGAACGGGACCGTCACCCTCGCCGGTGACGGTCCCGTTTCATTTGCGGCACGGCGGGTTCGCCTGGCCGGAGCGACCTTCGGCGGCAGCTACGGTGGGCGCATGCGTCGACACTCTCTCCTCGCCGTCGCGTCGATCGGCGTCCTTTTCCTGGCCGGCTGCGCCTCCGGCGGCGACACCCCGCGGCGCACCGTGACGGCCGTCGTCACCGTGTCCAGCACGCCCGGCTCCGAGGCCGCGGCCAGCGAGACCGCCGCCAGCGGATCCGCCACGGATTCGGCCGCGCCGGGCACCGACGCCAGCGGCAGCGCCCCGGCCGGCGACACCGCGGCCAGCGGGACGGCCGCGACCAGCGGGTCGGCCGCGACCAGCGGGTCGGCCGCCGCCGAACCGATCATTCCCGGCGTCAACCCCCTCAACGCCGACTGCGGCGCCCTGATGAACGCCGAGGACGTCAAGCGCACCCTGAGCGCCGACATCCCGATCGACCGGCTGAAGGTCCAGGTCGCCGAGGTGAACACCGAGATCGGCCAGGTCGGTCGCACCCGATGCCTGTTCGGGCTGACCGCCGACAAGAAGGCCGGCGAGGTGACGGTGGCGTTCACCCTGTACACCGACCCGGCCGCGGCGCAGAAGCAGGTCGACGTGACCGTTCAGGCGGAGGCCGACGCGGGCGCCACGATCGTGCAGACGACGGTGCGCGGATACCCCGCGACGGTCGCGCTGCGCGACGGCGGGTTGATCATCATGTCCTACGACAACTGGACGATGGCGATCGCCGCCAGCACGGCGCGGATCGCTCAGGCGGCGATGGAGGTCGGCCTGCCGCAGCTCGCCGACGCCGTGCTGGTCCGGGTCATCAAGGCCTGACGCGTCGGTCCGGCGGGCGGCGCTACCAGCCGGTGCGCCGGTGCCGGCCGGGCCGCAGCCAGGACGCGAACAGCCCGCGCCGAACGACCCGCACCAGGGCGGTCACGGGGATCAGCCCGGGCAGGCCGAGCCGGTGCCGCCCCCTTCCCGCGTCCTCCTGCGCGATCCGGCGCAGCCCGGTGGACGGGATCGCGGTGGCGACGCCCGCGCGGGCGGACGACTCGACGAGCGCGGCCATGTGACCCTCCTCCTGCTGCCAGTCCCGGACGACGGGCGCCGGAAGCCGGCCCGCGGTCGGGCCGGACGTGGGTCACCGTACGTGTCAGGCTGGTCGCGGTCCGGCACGTCGCCGGTGTGTCACGGAACGAGGTGCGCGTGCTCACGGTGGCGGTGACCGGCGGAATCGGCTCGGGCAAGTCGACGCTGTCGGCGGTGCTGGGGGAGCTGGGCGGGGTCGTCGTCGACTCCGACCGCCTCGCCAGGGACGTCGTGGCGGCCGGCACTCCCGGGCTGGCGGCCGTCGCCGCGGAGTTCGGCGCCGCGGTGATCGCGCCCGACGGGTCGCTGGACCGGCCGGCGCTGGCCGCCCTCGTGTTCGGCGACGCCGAGCGGCGCGGCCGGCTGGAGGGCATCACCCACCCGCTGGTCCGCGACCGGTTCGCGCGGGTGCTCGCCGACGCGGACCCGGCGGCGATCATCGTCAACGACATCCCGATCCTGCGCGACCTGTCCGTCGCCGCGACCTACCACCTGGTGGTCGGCGTGCGGGCGGACGCGGAGGAGCGGGTCCGCCGGCTGATGGCCCGCGGCCTGACCGAGCCGGACGCCCGGGCCCGCATCGCGGCCCAGATCGGTGACGAGGAGCGCGATGCGCTCTGCGACGTGCTGCTCGACAACAGCGGTCCGGAGGTCGATCTGGCGCCCGGTGGTAGCGACGCTGTGGCGCGACCGGTTGCTGCCGTTCGCGCGGAACCTGCTCGCCGGGCAGCGCGCGCCCCGGGGTGGCCCGCGGCTCACCGAGCCCGATCCCCGCTGGCCGACCGCGGCGCGGCGGCTGGCGGCGCGGGTGTCCCGAGCGGCGGGCGGATTGCCCGTCGAGCACATCGGTTCGACGTCGATCCCGGGGCTGGTCGCCAAGGACGTGATCGATCTCCAGCTGGGCGTCGACGATCTGGCCCAGGCGGACGCTGGTCGCTCCGGCCCTGCGGACGGCCGGCTTCCCCCGGATCGTGCGGGATTCGGCGGACAGCCCGCATCCCGCGGGTGACGACCCGGCGCGCTGGGTCAAGAGCATCCACGCCAACGCCGATCCCGGGCGAAGTATCAACCTCCACGTGAGGGTAAGAGATTGGCCCGGCTGGCGCTGGGCGCTGCTGTTCCGGGACTGGCTGCGTGCCTCGCCGGATGCCCGCGCCGAGTACGCCGAGCTCAAGCACCGGCTGGCCGCCGAGTTCGAGGGCGACGGCACCGCCGACCGGTACGCCGAGGCGAAGGAGCCGTGGATGGCCGAGGCCTACGGACGCTCCGAGGCCTGGGCGAGGCGAACCGGGTGGGCGTCGCCCTGAGCGACCCCGCGTGTCGGCAACGGGCCGCGTCAGTCGCCGGCCGCGCGGGGCGAACCGCGGCATCGGTACGGCGCGCGCCGGTGCTGCCCAGGTCAGGAGGCCTGTCGGGGCGTCCGCGTAGCCTTTCGTCGTGGCATTCGCGACCGAACATCCCGTGCTGGCGGTCTCCGAGCATCGACCCGTCAGCGACATCCCGCGCACCGGCGGGCGGTTCAAGGTGGTCAGCGACTACCAGCCCTCCGGCGACCAGCCGCAGGCGATCGGGGAGCTCCGACGGCGGCTCGACGCCGGCGAGAAGGACGTGGTGCTGCTCGGCGCCACCGGCACCGGCAAGTCGGCGACCACCGCGTGGCTGGTCGAGCAGGTGCAGCGGCCGACCCTGGTGATGGCGCCGAACAAGACCCTGGCCGCCCAGCTGGCCAACGAGCTGCGCGAACTGTTCCCGAACAACGCGGTCGAGTACTTCGTCTCCTACTACGACTACTACCAGCCGGAGGCGTACGTCCCGCAGACGGACACCTACATCGAGAAGGACTCGTCGATCAACTCGGATGTCGAGCGGCTCCGGCACTCGGCGACGATGTCGCTGCTGTCCCGGCGGGACGTGATCGTGGTCGCCTCGGTGTCGTGCATCTACGGCCTCGGCACGCCGCAGTCCTACATGGACCGGTCGCTGCCGGTGGAGGTCGGGCAGACCATCGATCGGGACGCCCTGCTGCGTGCGCTGGTCGACGTGCAGTACGCCCGCAACGACCTCGCGTTCACCCGCGGGTCCTTCCGGGTCCGCGGGGACACCGTGGAGATCATCCCGGCGTACGAGGAACTCGCTCTGCGGATCGAGTTCTTCGGCGACGAGATCGAGCGGCTGTACTACCTGCACCCGCTGACCGGGGACAAGGTGCGGGAGGTCGACTCGCTGCGCATCTTCCCCGCCACCCACTACGTCGCGGGGCCCGGCCGGATGGGGCACGCCATCGCCGCGATCGAGGAGGAACTCGCCGAGCGGCTGGCCGAGATGGAGAAGCAGGGCAAGCTGCTCGAGGCCCAGCGGCTGCGCATGCGGACCAGCTACGACGTCGAGATGATGCGGCAGGTCGGCTCCTGCTCGGGGATCGAGAACTACTCCCGGCACATCGACGGCCGGCCCGCCGGGTCGGCGCCGGCCACGCTGATCGACTACTTCCCCGAAGACTTCCTGCTGGTGATCGACGAGTCCCACGTCACGGTGCCGCAGATCGGCGCGATGCACGAGGGTGACGCCTCCCGCAAGCGCACGCTGGTCGACCACGGGTTCCGGCTGCCGTCGGCGCTGGACAACCGGCCGCTGACCTGGGAGGAGTTCGCCTCCCGGATCGGCCAGACCGTCTACCTGTCGGCCACGCCGGGCCCGTACGAGCTGGGCCGGTCGCACGGCGAGTTCGTCGAGCAGGTGATCCGGCCGACCGGGCTGGTCGACCCCGAGGTGGTGGTCAAGCCGACCCGCGGCCAGATCGACGACCTGATCGGCGAGATCCGCGCGCGCACCGACCGGGACGAGCGGGTCCTGGTCACGACGCTGACCAAGAAGATGTCCGAGGACCTCACGGACTACTTGCTCGAGCTGGGCATCCGCGTTCGCTACCTGCACTCCGAGGTGGACACGCTGCGCCGGGTGGAGCTGCTCCGCGAGCTGCGCCTGGGTGAGTTCGACGTGCTGGTCGGGATCAACCTGCTGCGCGAGGGTCTCGACCTGCCCGAGGTGTCGCTGGTGTCGATCCTCGACGCCGACAAGGAGGGCTTCCTGCGCTCGGAGACGTCGCTCATCCAGACGATCGGCCGCGCCGCCCGCAACGTCAACGGCCAGGTGCACATGTACGCGGACAAGATCACGCCGTCGATGGCCAGGGCGATCGACGAGACCAACCGGCGCCGCGAGAAGCAGCGGGCGTACAACGTGGAAAACGGCATCGACCCGCAGCCGTTGCGGAAGAAGATCAACGACATCCTGGAGCGGGTCTACGCCGAGGCCGAGGACACGGTGGCGGGGTCGCCGGTGCGGATCGGCGGGTCGGGTCGGAACGCGTCGCGCGGCCGAAAGGCGGCCGGCGAACCCGGCCGCGTCGGTTCGGGCAGCTCCGGCATCTACGCCGGGCACAACACGGCCGGCATGGCCCGCAGCGAGATGGCCGACCTGGTGCAGCAGCTCACCGATCAGATGATGGCGGCCGCGCGCGAGCTGCAGTTCGAGCTCGCCGGCCGGCTGCGCGACGAGATCGCCGAGCTGAAGCGGGAGATCCGGGACATGGACGCGTCCGGCGTGGTCGCGGCCGGGCGCTGAGAGGGGTTGCGCGGGTGACGATTTCGGTGCAGGTGACGTTCGACGCAGCGAGCCCGCGGGCGCTGGCGGAGTTCTGGGCGATCGCGCTCGGCTACGAGATGGATGCGCCGCCGCCACCTTTCGCCAGTTGGGCCGAGGCGCTGCGGTCGTGGGGGCTGCCCGAGGACTCCGATGAGGCGAACGGCATCAGCGACCCGGCAGGGAACGGTCCCCGGTTGTACTTCCAGCGCGTGCCCGAGCGCAAGGTCGCCAAGAACCGCGTCCACCTCGACATCGGCGTCGGCCGCGGCATCGCATCGCCCGACGACCGGTGGGCCGCCGTGACCGCTCACGTCGAAACGCTGGTCGGTGCCGGCGCCGCCGTCGTCGACGAGCGACGCAACGACTTCGGCGACCACTGGATGGTGATGACCGACCCCGAGGGCAACGAGTTCTGCGTGCAGTGATCTCGCCCGGCCGGCGATCCGGTGTCCGAATTGTCGAGATCGCGGTGGACGCAACCGCCAGAACCTGCCCGGCGCCCGGCCGTCCCGTCGCGATTCCTTCGCGATTCCTTAGCGATTGCGGCCCGCCGTGCCGCGCGGGATGCGTTGCGCCACCGGAGCGACTCGCCCGATCGGGGTGGTGCCGGCGCACGACGCCGTTCGTAGCGTTGTACCCGCACGCGGCGGGAGGTGCGCATGGCCCAGACCAGATCGGGGGAGCCGGTCGGGTCGATCGACACCCGGACCGCGAGGCTCGAGCGGGCGCTGAGCCCGAGCCGCCGTGTCCGGGCCGAGGTCACTCAGCTGTTGTACCTCGTCGGCGGCACCGTGCTCGGCGTGCTGGTGCCGACCGGCGATCTCGCTCCGCACGTCACCAGCACCGACATCCGACCCGTGCTCTTCGCCATCGGCGGCGGCATCGTCGCGCTGATCAGCGTGATCTTCTCGCTGCTGTTCCTGGTCGTGCAGTGGGGCTCGACGACGTTCTCGCCGCGGTTGTCGCTCTTCCGGGACGACCCGACGGTGTGGAACGGGTTCGGCTACTTCGTCGGCATGTTCGCCTACTGCACCGTCGCGGCGCTGGCGATCGGCGACGACGCCACCGTGTCCCTGATGGTGCCGCTTGTCGCGCTGCTGATGGTCGTCGTCGCGCTGGTGATCATCCGGCGGTTGCAATTGCGGGCGTTCCGCTCGATCCAGCTCTCCGCCGTGCTCACCGACGTCGACGTCCGCGGCCGGGCGGTCCTCGACGCGATCAACCCGGAGCCGTACGACGTCGACGCCACGGTGCCCGTCCCCGACGGGCCCGCCGGTCCGGGCCGCGCGGTGATCTGGCGGTCGCGGCCGCTCGTCCTGCAGCAGATGCACCTAGGGCCTCTCGTCGACGCGGCCAACGCGGCCGGCGCCGTCATCGTCTTCGAGGTCGGCGTGGGCAGCACGGTGCAGGAGGGTGCCACGCTCGCCACCGTGGTCGGAGACGCCGGCGGGCAGATCACCGATGCCGTCGTGCTCGCGGCGGTGGTCACGGGCGCCGAGCGCACCTTCGACCAGGACCCGCGGTTCGCTTTCCGGCTGATCGTCGACATCGCGCTGCGGGCGCAGTCCGCGGCGATCAACGACCAGGCCACCACGGTGCAGTGCCTGGACACCATGGAGGGTCTGCTTCGGCACCTCGCATGGCGGAAGCTGGACATCGGCGAGATCCGCCGGCCCGGCGGTCCGCTCTGGGTGGTGCTGGCGGTTCCGCGGTGGGCGGACTACATCTCGGAGTCGCTCGACGACCTGACCCTCGCCGCGGGCCAGTCGCCGATGGTGCTCGCCAGGATCCGCGTCCTGCTGGTCGACCTGCTCGCGGTCGTTCCGGAGCGCCGACGCGCCCCGCTCGCCCGGCGGCTCACGCTCGTCGAGGAGCGCCTGCGGCAACACTTCCCGCTCGCGTGGCACCACCTCATCGCGACGGGCGGGGGCGCCGACCACGACCCGCACTCATGACCGACGCGCAATCCCGCGCGCGTCAGTCGGCGGGCAATCGGACGATCTCGATCCGTTCGGCGGTGAGATGCACCCGGTCGAGGGCGGTCAGCAGCGCCAGGATCGTCTCGAGGTGGTCGGTCCGCCCGGTGAGCGCGCTCTGCCGCCCGACTGTCGTCGCCGAGAACCCAGGCATCGCGGCGAGGATCACCGCCCCGACCTCGCCGGCGACCCGGAACTCGTACACGGCCGGACCTCCCGGGTCTCGCGCGATCACCCCTCGTCGACCCGCCGGACCTCGATGAGATCCACCCCGAGCCCCTGCAGGCGGCTGATCATGCCGTGCAGCGCCGCCTGATCGGGAAGCGGACCGCGCAGCACGGTGTGCACCGGCTCGACCGAGACATGGACACCCTCGAACTCCGTGAGCACCGCCTCGGGAATCAGGCCGTTGACCCTGATCTCGTACGCGAGGATCGGCACTGTGGCCCTCCGGTTCTGGCGAGGCTGACGGGTCGTGGAAACCTCGTAGGAACACTGTTGCCGGTTTCCTTCTCCGCGACGTCACCCCGATCGGATAGGGCCGCGGCACGCCGCCGAACGGCTGGCTGGTCAACCGATCCCGGCGACGGCTAGGCTGGCGAAGCACGTCCGGGCTGCCGCTTTGCGCAATTCGGTGTACACGGTCGGGCCGTGATGGGAGTGGCGTCTGTGACCGGTCTGCTGTCGCCGATCGCCGCCCTCAAGACGTCGCCGCCGGCCGTGCCGCCGAGCCTGGTGCGCCGGCCGCGTATCGAGGAGCGGCTGACCCGCGGCACGGCGCGGCCGCTGATGCTGGTCAGCGCCGGCCCCGGCGCCGGCAAGACGCTCAGCGTCGCATCCTGGGTCGCCTCCGCGCGTTTGTCCCGCCCGGTGGCCTGGCTGACCGTCGGCGAGGCCGACAACAACCTCGGCGCCTTCTGGACCGACCTGCTCGACGCGTTGCGCGCGTGCGGTGCCCTCCCGCCCGGCAGCCAGCTCTGGGACATCATGCCCGCCACCGGTTTCGGCAGCGCCGAGGTCGAGGGAATCCGCGGGTTGCTGGCGGAGCTGCCGCAGCAGATCGTGGTCGTCCTCGACGAGTTCGAGGCCATCACCGACGCGGCTGTGCTCGAATCCTTCGCCCGCCTGGTGGACCAACCGCTGCCCACGCTCCGGCTGGTGTTGATCAGCCGGGCCGACCCGGTGCTGCGCCTGCACCGGCTGCGGGTCGCCGGGCAGCTCGATGAGATCCGCACGCGCGACCTGGCCTTCACCGAGGCCGAGACCGAGGAACTGTTCGACCTGCACGGTCTCGCGATCAGCCCGCCGCAGCGTGACGTGCTGCTGTCTCGCACCCAGGGCTGGCCGGCGGGGCTCCGCCTGGCCGCCATGTCGCTGGACGGCTCCGACGTCGACGAGGGCATCGCACGCTTCTCGGGCAGCGAGCGGTCGGTCGCCGACTACCTCACAGAGGAACTCACCGACCGGCTGGCGCCCGACGACAGGGACTTCCTGCTCACCACGTCCATCTGCGACCAGCTGACCGGCGACCTGGCCGACCGGCTCACCGGCCGGGTGGATGGCCACCTGGTGCTCGAGAAGCTGGTCGGGGCCAACGCTCTCGTCGTCGACCTGGACGGTAGGGGCGAGTGGTTCAGCTACCACCCGCTGCTCCGCGAGCTGCTGCGGCACCGGCTGTCTCTGGAGCAGCCCGGCGCGTCCGCTCGGCTGCACCTGGAGGCCGCCGGCTGGCAGGCCGCGCGCGGCGACTCGATCGCGGCGATCCGGCACGCGATCCTCGCGGGGGACTGGGATCTGGCGGGGCAGTTCATGCTCACCGCGCTGCCGCTGGTGCTGTCGCCGGAGGCGCCGCGGCTGGTCGCCGCGATCCGGCCGATGGCCCAGCGCGCGGACGTCGCGCCGAGCCTGAGCACGCTGCTCGCGGCCGCCACCTGGCACTTCTCCCGGCGCGAGTTCGCCGCCATGGAGCGCGACGCGACCGACGCGACCGCCCTTCTCGAGGGCCTGCCGCCTGCGGCGAGGGACATCGCCGAGGTGGCGATCGCCGCGTTCCAGCTGACCGCCGCGCGCACGCGGGGTGACGCTCAGGCGTGCTTCCGGGAGTCGGCGCACGCCATCGCCGTGCTCGACCGCACGACCCGGCGGACGTTCCCGGCCTGGCGGCAGTACCGCGTCACCGCCATGTCCAACCTCGGCGTCGGTCAGCTCTGGCTGGGCGACTTCGAGGCGGCGGAGACAAGCCTCACCCTGGTGGATCAGGACGCGATGGAGCTCGGCCTGGAACTGGTGCACATCAACGCCGTGAGCCACCTGGCCGTACTCGACGCGGTGCACGGGCGATTCCAGAGGGCCGAGGCGCAGGCGATGCGTGCGCTGGGCACCGTGCGCCGGCGCGGCTGGGCCTCGGAGCCGCAGGTGCTCGGCTCCTACCTGGCGCTGGCGATGGTCGAGTTCGGCCGCTCGCGGCTTGACCTCGCGGCCGCCCACCTGGACCGCGCGCTCTCGGCCAGCGGGGGTCAGACCGACCGGAACATGCGCCTGGCCATCGGTGCCGCGGCGATCTCGATCGCGGTCGCCCGGCACGACGCCGTCGCCGTCCGCGTCGCGGACGCCCGGCTCACGGCCGACCTCGCGCACACCCCGGACGCCAGCGACCTGCTGCGGCGCTGGTGCGTGATCGCGCGGGCGCTCGCCCTGACGGCCATGGACGCGGGGGATCGGGCCAGAAAGATCGTCCGCGAGATGCGGCCCGGCACTGGGCAGCCCGACTCGTGGGAGCGCACCTGCATCGCCCAGATGCACCTGGCTGAGGGTGATCTCGCCGCCGCCGCGGAGGTGTTGACACCGCTCGCGACGCCGGACCCGGTCGCGCTGGAGCCGGCGGTCGAGGCCTACCTCATGCTCGCGCTCATCGCGGACAGGTCGCGGAGGGACACGGCCGCCCTGACGGCGTTCGGCGCGGCCCTCGACCTCGCCGAGGAGGAGGACGTCCGCCGGCCGTTCGTGACGCACGGCAGCCGGCTCGCCGCCCTGATGGTCACCTACCAGCACCTGGTCGGCGGGCACCGCGACTTCGTGGGCAGCCTGCAGCGCCAGCTCGACCCGACCGGGATCCGGCCTGCCGCGGGATCGCCGGGGGCGGCGCCGATCGAGGCACTGACCGAGCGTGAACTGATCGTGCTGCGCTACCTGCCCACGATGCTCAAGGCAGGGGAGATCGGCGCGGACCTGTACGTGTCGGTGAACACGGTCAAGGCGCACCTGCGCTCGATCTACCGCAAGCTGGACGTCACGAACCGGCGCGAGGCCGTCGAGCGTGCGCGCAGCCTCGCGCTGCTCTGACCGTCAGATCCCTGTCCGGGCAACCACTCTGCCGGACTCGACGGCGGCCGCGAGCGCGGCGTGGTCGAGTTCGTTCTGCTCGGCGTAGCTCATCGAGTAGTCCGCCACGGCGTTGTCGAACGTGTCCGACTTGCCGAGGTACGCGGCGATGGCGATCCGGTCGCCGGACCGGGCGTGCGCGCGGGCCAGCGTCTGCCCGCAGAGCCGGCCGTAGAAGGCCATCATGGCCGGGTCCAGGTTCTCCACCACGACGGAGCCTTTGCCGTCACGCAGTTGGCGGATGTAGAAATCCCGCTGCTCGCCGTCCAGCCCGATGACCCGCTGCCAGCCCAGGAAGATGTCGCTCGTCATCTGGGTCAGCCGCTGTCCGCGCACCACCCGCTCGCCCTGGTTCGAGTACCGGGACGCCGGCTTGACGAACCCTGCCAGGACGGACTTCTGGGCCTCCTTGGCCTGCAGGAACAGCGGGTCCGCCGGGTCCGCACCGTCCAGCAGCAGGACCCACGCCCTGGTGCCGACGCTGCCGACACCGACCACCTTGAAACCGATCTGGACGAACGTGAACTGGTCCAACAGGTGTCGCCGGTCGCCCTGCAGCGTGCGCTTGTAGGACGACATGAGCTTGTGCAGCGTCTCGTACCACGCCTCGATGTCCTGGCCCCAGGTCCGCAGGATCTCCTCGCCGGGCATGATCAGCGGCGGATCGTTCTTGATCCGGGCCCGGCCGTCCTCGATGACGCAGAGCTTGCGCACCGCGTCCATGCTGTCCCGGAACTTCGCCTTCGCCAGGTTGGCCTTGTACTTGGACTCCAGCCGGGCGCCGCCCTGCTTGCGGATGAGGTCGCCGAGCTCGGTCAGGTCCTGGTGCGAGTACCAGACCGCGAGATTGCCCATCGGGGCGAGCCGGCGGATCTCCTCCCGATAGCCCTTCACCGTGGCCATGACGGCCGCCCGCGCCTTCTTCGCCGTGAACCCGCCGGCCAGCGCGCCCACCGCGACGCTCGCCGCCAACCGCTTGACGTCCCACTCGAACGGGCCGGGATGGGTCTCGTCGAAGTCGTTGATGTCGAAGGCCTGCTGCCGCTCGGGGGTGGAATAGAGCCCGAAGTTTGACAGGTGGGCGTCGCCGCAGAGCTGCACGGTCAGGCCGGACTGCGGCGTCGAGCCGAGGTCGGCGGCCATGATCATCGCCGCGCCGCGGTAGAACGTGAACGGGGTGGCCAGCATCCGGCCGTATCGGATGGGCACGAGCTGATGCACCCGGGTGGTCGCCTGCTGTTCGAGCAGCTCGATCGGGTCGGGCCGCGTGCCGCGGCTGATCTCGGCGTGCTCCGCGAGCGGCAGGGCCGCCCGCGCCGCCTTGCCGGCCGCCGCGCGGTCGGCCCGGGTGGTCTCGCCCTCCCTGGCGCGGCGCGCGTAGGTCGCCGGCGCGGGCGGCCCGGGGGCGAGCAGGGCATGGTTGATCGGGTGCGCGTCGATCGTCTGCGTCATGTCCGCTCCTCCGGCAGCATCCGCGGCGTCCGACCCGCCGCCGCACCATCCCACCACCGGGCCGCCGGGGCAGCCATCGTTCGATCCGGATGAGCATCCGGCCGGCGTCCGGTCAGGGCGGCTCGGTCAGCTCGTGATGTCCTTGCGGCGGAACCGCCAGACCGCGATCGCCGTGAACAGCACGGCGTAGGCCAGGCTGAGGAAGCCGCCGCGGATCATGTCGTCCCACCGGATCGGGTCGACCAGCGTGCCCGTCCAGGCGAACGAATAGTGCGTCGGCAGCCAGTTGCGGATCTCGCCCAGGGCCTCGATCTGGTTGAGGATCTGCGACAGGATCGAGATCAGCACGGCCCCGCCGACGGCGCCGAGCGGGGCGTCGGTGGAGACGCTGAGCAGCAGCGCGAGTCCCGCGACCCAGGTCAGCTGGACCGCCACGTACGCGACGATCATCAGCAGCCGCAGCAGCGCCTCGCCGGTGTCGAACGACACCCCGACCGGAGTGGAGAGCGGGTTCATCCCGTACACCGCCCAGCCCAGCAGCAGCGCGGTCACCGGGAGGATGACGAGCGCGAGCAGCGACAGGATGCCCGCGACGATGACCTTCTGCCGCAGCAGCCGCACCCGGGGTATGGGCATCGCCAGCAGGTAGCGCAGCGACGACCAGGACGCCTCCGAGGCGATCGTGTCACCGAAGAACAGCGAGATCACCACGATCAGCAGGAAACTCGCCGAGAAGAACAGGCAGACCATGGCGAAGTTGACCGCGCTGGACGTGGCGAGGTCGACGAGCGAGACGGCGCCCGACCCCCCGGTATCGCCGAACGCGAACGAGATCACCAGGATCACCGGCAGCAGCACCATGAGGCCGAGCGAGAACTGCGTGCGGCGGCGGCGCAGCTGCCGGCTGAGCTCGACGCGGATCGGCAGCGTGCGGCCGACGTCGAAGCCCTGCGGCGTGCCGTCGGCGGTCACCGGCACCGACTCAGCGACCGAGCTCATCACCGCCACGGCCGCGTCCGCCGAGTGGTCGCGATGGACGGGGCTCATTCCGTGCCTCCCTGCCGTGCGCTGACCGGGGTCCGCCCGGTGTCCCGTCATTGCCACCGACGCTGCCGCCGCCACCCGACTCGCCGGCGGCCGACCCGGTCGTGCTGGCCGTGCCGGCGAGCGCGGCGGGATCGGCGGCGCCGTCCGCCCCGCTGGCGCCGATGAGCGCCAGGAAGACGTCCTCGAGCCGGTTCCGCGGGGCAGCGGAGGTGACCCCGATGCCCGCCTGCACCAGCGCCGTGACCACCTCGGCGGCGGGCACGGTCGCCGAGGTCGGCCTGCACACCGGTCTCGGTGACCACGACGTCGGAGGCGAGGGTGCGCAGCACCGCCGCCGCGGATTCGGGATCGTCGACGGCGAACACCATCTCGCCGGACGCCGCGACCAGTTCGGCGACGGTGCCCGCCGCGATCGTCCGGCCGAGGTGGACGACGACGACGTGGGTGCAGGTCTGCTCCACCTCGGACAGCAGGTGGCTGGAGACCAGCACCGTGCGGCCGGTGGCGGCGTAGCGGCGCAGCACTTCGCGCATGGCGTGGATCTGCGGCGGGTCGAGCCCGTTCGTCGGCTCGTCCATCAGCAGCAGATCGGGCAGACCGAGCATCGCCTGGGCGATGGCCAGCCGCTGCCGCATGCCCTGCGAGTAGGTCCGGACCCGGCGGTCGATGGCCTTGCCCAGCCCGGCGATCTCCAGCGCCTCGTCCATGTGCGCGTCCTGCTGCCGGTCGGCCGGTGGCCTTCCAGTACAGCTCCAGGTTCGCCCTGCCGGACAGGTGCGGCAGGAAGCCGGACCCCTCGACGAAGCTGCCGATGCGGGACAGGATCGGCCGACCCCGGCCGAACCTTGTGGCCGAACACCCTGATCTCGCCGGCGGTCGGGGAGATCAGGCCCATCACCATCCGCAGCGTGGTGGTCTTGCCGGCGCCGTTGGGCCCGAGCAGGCCGAGGACCTGGCCCTGCTCCACCCGGAAGCCGACGTCCTTGACGGCCTTCACGCCGCCGGGGTAGGACTTGCCGAGACCGGTGATGGCCAGCGGCACATCGACCAGGTCGGGGTCGACGTCCGAGCGCCGGGAGCGCACCAGGCCGCCGAAGACCAGCCCGAGGACGGCGATCACGGCCAGCACGATCAGGCCGATCAGCTGCCCGACCGGGATGTCCGACGCCGACACCCGCTCACCGCCGACCTCCGGCGCGCTCACGGCGCCGGGCGTGAGCCCGGCGACGGTGGAGTCGGCCAGCGAGATCCGGTAGGCGGCAGGCGTGGTGGGCCCGGCGAAGGCCTGGTCGGTGGTCGAGATGTTGACCTCGAGCGTCGATCCGGCCTCCACCTGCAGGGCGGTTGCGGGCAGGTCGATCGTCACCCGGGCCGGGCTGCCGTCGGCGGGCAGGTTCGTGATCCGGATCGGCGCGACGGCGCCGCCCGCCAGCGACCGGTTGCCGCCCTCGGCGACCTTGGCCAGCGACGCGAAGAGCACCGCGCCCTCGCCGGCGCCCGGGGCGGGCGCGCCGGAGACCGACGGGACCGCGACCTGCGACACGTCCACGGTGATCCGGGGCGTGCCGGTGATCACCGTCAGCGCCGCCATGGGTGCCGAGTCGAAGCGCGCGGTCTGCCCGGGCAGGCCGCCGAGGAACGTCGACAGCGCGGTGGAGGCGATGCCCGACAGCCCGGGCAGGGTGGAGATCGAGGCCGGCGACGCGCCCGGCGGGTTCACCACGAACTGCGGCTCGCCGGTGACCTCGATGCCGTCCCGGGTGGTCGCATCGCCCGCGGCGAGGCCCGGGTAGGCGGGCGCCTCCAGGGTGCGGCTGCGGGCGCGGCCGGTGTCGCTGATCGGACCGTCGACCGTGTACTGGAACGCGGTCGACGGGACGGGGCCGGAGCCCACCAGGTAGTGCTCGAACCACGCGTTGATGCGGTTGCGCGTCGCGGTGTCCGGGCTGCCGCCGTCGTGGCCGCCGTTGTACCAGGTGACGGCGACCGTCGCGCCGTTGGCGGCGATGGCCCGTGCGTTGGCGTCGGCCTGCTCCAGCCCGAACAGGGTGTCCCGCTCGCCCTGCACCAGCAGGGTGGGCGCGGTGATGTCGCCGACGACCTGCTTTGGGCTCGAGCGGTCCAGCATCGCCTGTAGCGCCGGGGTGATCCGGCCGGTCTGCGCGGCCTGCGAGTAAGCGGCGCAGAGCGCGAGGCTCATCCGTCCGCAGCTGGCGGCGAAGGCGGCGGTCGCGGCGCCGCTCGTGGGCGCGCCGCTCGCATCGGCCCCGCCGTCGGCGCCGGCGTCGGGCGCGGGCGCGGCGGACGTCTGAGTGCCCGACCCGCCGCGCCGGACGAAGCCGCTGTCGCCGCTGTCACCCTGGGCGATGCCGGTGGGGGAGGCGGAGAGCGCCGCGCCGGTCGTCACGGAGGCGATCAGCGTGGAGGCCCACAGCTTCTTGAACACCCCGTCCGGCACGCCGGCCGCGGCCGCCGGAGTGGGTGCGGCGATGTCCTGCTCGGTCGCCTGCGCGTTCGGGAACAGCGACTGGGACAGGTCGTTCCAGGTGATGAGCGGCACCAGCGCGTCGACCCGCGGGTCCGTGCCGGCCAGCATCAACGACAGGGCGCCGCCGTAGGACCCGCCTGTGACGCCGACCCGGGGGTCTCCCGGTGCGTCCAGCTGGACCTCCGGTTGCTCCGCGAGCCAGTCGACGAGCGCTCGGGCGTCGGGGATCTCGTAGTCCAGCGAGTCCAGCGAGATCTGCCCCGTGGACCGGCCGAAGCCACGCGCCGAGTAGGCGAGCACGACGAACCCGTCCCTGGCGGACTCCTGCGCGTCCGCGGCGACGGAGCGCTTCGAGCCGCCGAAGCCGTGCGCCATGATGACCGCCGGAGCGGGCGTGCGCTCCGGAAGGTAGAGCGTCGCGTCTAGGACGACCGGGTCGGCCACCCCGGGGCCGCCGGGGACCGCGATCTCGACGTCGCGGGTGGCGACGGGCGCGGGCTCGGACGACGGCCACGCGACCAGCGCGACCGCGGCGAGCACGGCCACCACCACGACGATCGCTACGATCTTGCGCTGCCGGGTGGCCAGCAGGCGACGCAGGCGATTCCTCATGCGGTGTGCTTCATCCTGAACCGCTGGTGCCGGCTCGCCGATCGGTCATCACACCAGGGTGCCAGAGGCGCGGATGTGCCGACCGCGACCGATGTCACCCGGATCACGCCGGGCCGATCCGAGGTCTCGGCCGGCGCTGTGCCAGACTGGGCGGCGCGAAGAGGGGAGTACTCCCGCTCGCGGCGGTGCCGTCAACACGACGATTCGTTTCACCTCGTCCGGTGCCGCCGGTCGTTATCCTCGATCCACGCTCAGTGACATCCCGTCCGGGAAACCCGTCCGGGAGAGCGTGTCGGGGCGCGCGGCGGAGGAGACCTCTGGTGTTGGGTCGATTCCGCGCACCGGAGGGTCTGATCGAGTGAACGTTCCTGTCTGGGTCTGGATCGCGGTGATCGTCGGCATCGCCGCGATCTTCGTGTTCAGCCTGATCTTCGGCCGCAAGGCGCACGTCATCACCCCCGGCGAGGCCGGCCGCTGGGTCGCCTTCTACGTCTCGCTGGCCGTGCTGTTCGGCATCGGGGTGTGGATCTTCGCCGGATCGCAGTACGCCGGCGAGTTCTTCGCCGGGTATGCGACCGAGTACGCGCTGTCGATCGACAACCTGTTCGTGTTCGTCATCCTGCTCACCGCGTTCCGGGTGCCGCGGGAGATGCAGGGCCGGGTGGTGCTGATCGGCATCGCCATTGCCCTGGTGCTGCGCGGCGCCCTCATCGCGGTCGGCGCGGTGCTCATCGCGCAGTTCTCCTGGGTGTTCTACCTGTTCGGGCTTTTCCTGGTGATCACCGCCGTCCACCTCGCGCGGGAGCGGCACGACGAGGAGGCGATGTCCCACGAGCCTCGGACCGTCGCACTGCTCCGCCGCTTCCTGCCGATCTCCGAGCAGTACGACGGCACCAAGATGACGATCAGGATCGACGGGAAGCGGCTGCTCACGCCGATGGCCGCGGTGATCCTCGCGCTCGGCATGACCGACCTGATGTTCGCCCTCGACTCGATCCCGGCGATCTTCGGCCTGACCAAGGAGCCGTTCCTCGTCTTCACCGCCAACGCCTTCGCGCTGCTCGGCCTGTCGGAGCTGTACTTCCTGCTCGGCGCGCTGCTGCAGCGGCTGGTGTACCTGTCCAAGGGCCTCGCGATCATCCTCGGCTTCATCGGGTTGAAGCTGATCAGCGAGGCGCTGGCGTCGAACAGCCTGCCGTTCATCAACGGCGGCGAGCCCGTGACGTGGGCGCCGCACATCTCGCCCGCGCTGTCACTCGCCGTGGTGGTGTCGATCCTGGCGATCACGGTGGTGGCCAGCCTGATCGCGTCCAAGCGCGGCAAGACCCCGCCGGAGGGCGGCCCGCTCGGCGCCGCCCAGGAGCCCGACCCGGCGCCCGCGGCGCCGCGGGAGGACGGTCAGGCCGGGCGGCCCGGTGAGTCGGATCGAGCCGGTCGGCCGGATCCGCAGGGGCGGGGCTCCGAGGCGTTCGAGGAGGGCGCCGGGGAGCACGGCGCCCAGGTCACTCCGGCTCGTCCTCCCGGTCCTGCCTGACCACCCGCAGCTGCTCCAGGTGGCCGGTCGCGTCGTCGACGCGGCTGTCGAGCAACGCCTCCTCGAGGTCGAGCCGGAACTCCAGGTCGCGCAGGGACTCCTCCGACAGGTCGCCGGACCCGCGGAGCCTTAGGAAGACCTCCCGTTCCGCGTTCACCAGCTCGTGCCGCCATCGCGCGACGAAGCGCAGGTGATCGGCCGCCGTGCCGTCGCCGAGCGCGTCGCCTGCCACCTGGTGGTGATCCTCGAGCTGGCTGAGGTCGCGCAGCCGCACCCAGGCGCGCATCCGCTCGGCGTACATCTCCGGGATGGACTCCTCCCGGATCATCCGCTCGACCTGCTCGGCGATCGCGACGTTGGCCTCGTGGGTGGCGGCATCCTTCTCACGGATCCGGTCGTGCCGGGGGTCGCCCGGGAAATGCAGGGCCTTGATCACGGCGGGCAGCGTCAGCCCCTGCACGACCAGGGTGCCCACGATGACGGCGATGGTGCAGGTGAGCAGCAGCGGCCGGTAGGGCGTGTCCAGCGGCAGGGTCTGCGCCGCGGCGAGCGAGACCACGCCGCGCATCCCGGCCCAGGAGACCGCCACCAGCGACTTCGCGTCCGGGAGCACGCTGTCCGGCGGGCCGATCCGGCCCAGCAGGGCGTGCATCAGGAAGATCCACAGCGGGCGGACGAGGATGACCGTGGCCAGCACCGCGAGCGAGACCACGACGAGGTCCACCAGCCGCACGTCCGGCGCCGTCACTATCGCCCAGAGCTGCAGTCCGATGAGCGCGAAGACCGAGCCCTCCAGCACGTAGCGGACGGCCGCCCAGGTGCTGCGCAGGGTGAGCCGCACCTCGGGGTCCAGGTCGACCGAGCCGCGAAAACCGAGGATCAGGCCGGCGACGACGACGGCCAGCACGCCGGATGCGTTGATGCGCTCGCCGAGCTCGTAGGCCAGGAACGGCGTCACCAGGGACAGTGCGGTGATCGCCAGGGTGGAGGAGATCACCCGGTGGGCCAGCGTCAGCAGCGCGCCGACGACGACGCCGACGAGCAGGCCGCCGGCGGTCGCCCACGCGAACTCGCCGATCGCCGGCCCCCACGCCATCGATCCGGCCGAGACCCCGACGATGGCCACCCGCAGCAGCACCAGCGAGGTCGCGTCGTTGAACAGCGACTCGCCGTCGAGCACGGTGACCACGTGCTGCGGTAGGCCGGCCCGCCGCGCGACCGCGACCGCCGCGACGGCGTCCGGCGGCGCGACGATCGCGCCCAGCGCCAGCGCCGCCGCGAACGGCATGTCGGGCACGATCAGTGTCAGCACTCCTGCGACGGCCAGCGCCGTGATCAGCACCATGCCGACGGCGAGCTGCAGGATCGGGCGGATCAGTCGGCGGATCGCGATCACCGACGCCTCGTTCGCCGCGGCGTAGAGCAGCGGCGGCAGCAGGACGGCGAGGACGAACTCGGGGTCGACCTGGTAGTCGGGCACCCCGGGGATGAACGAGACGGCGAAGCCCACCACGACCAGCAGGATCGGCGCGGGCATGCCGATCCGGCCGGCGAGGCCGTTCACGATCACCACCCCGACGATGAGGTAGACCGCCAGGTCGATCTCCGGCATGGGCATGCCTCCTTCGACGGCGTCGGAGGTTTCGCGAGCAGGCGGAGATACTCCCAGACGGCGCCCGGCGGGACGCGCTGGTGGCGTGGCTAGCCGGTGTCCCCGGCGCGGCGGTCGTCCGGGCCGGGGGGCGCGGTCCCGGCCTCGATCGCGCCGACCGGCAGGCCGGCGTCGCCCGGCTCACCCGCCCCGGGGTCCTGGGCGCCGTCCGGGGCAGGTGTCGCGCCGCCCGGTCGCGAGCCCGGCATCGTCCGGTCGTCGGGCACCAGCCCGCGGCTCGGCCCGGCATCCTCGTCGTGCACGGTGAACATCGAGTACAGGCTGGCGAAGATCGAGAACGCGCCGCAGCAGACCAGCGCCCAGCGGAACGCCGGCAGCGACCCCGCCTCACCCGGCGCCAGGCCCACCGCGGCGATCACGCTGGCCGCGACGGCCACCCCGACCGCGGCACCGGCCTGCCGGAACGCGTTGAACAGCGCCGTGGCCGCGCCGGTGTGCTCCGGCTCGACGGTGTCGAAGGCCGCCGCCGAGGTCGGCACGAAGGTGTGCGACTGGCCGAGCCCGAGCACCACCATCAGGGCGATCGGCACGACGACCGGCACGGTGCTGGTCATCACGAACGCGATGGTGATCAGGGCGGCGGCGACGATCATCTGACCGGCGGCGACGATGCGCCGCGGGCCGAACGGCGCGTACAGCCGGCCGGCGATCTGGGTGCCGATCATGATGCCGATGGCCTCGGGGAAGGTCAGCAGCCCGGCGGTCAGCGGCGAATAGCCGAACGCCGTCTGCAGCATCAGCGGGTAGACGAACAGGCCGCCGAGGAAGCCGGCCGCGGAGGCGAAGATGACGATGTTGGCGGACCGGAAGAGCCGGTGGGCGAAGAGCTGGAGCCGGAGCAGGGGGGCACGCACCCGCCGCTCGACGACGACGAACGCCACCAGCATCGCCAGGCCGAGGACGCCGGACAGCACGATCTCGGGCGAGAGCCAGCCGCGGGAGGCGCCCTCGGACACCGCGAACATGAATCCGGCGAAGCCGAGGGACGCCAGCAGCAGGCCGGGCACGTCCAGGGCCGCGCGGGTCTTCTTGGCCATCCTCGGCACCTTCACCATGGTGAAGATCACGGCGAAAAGCCCGATGGGCACGTTGATCCCGAAGATCCATCGCCAGCTCGCCTGCTGCACCAGCAGGCCGCCGAGCACCGGACCGAGCGCCGGCGCCAGCGCGATCGGCGTGGTGATGATCCGGCTGAGGCGCACCCGTTCGGCGGGTGGGAACGTCCGGTACAGCATCGCCATCCCGACGGGCGTCATCAGCCCGCCGCCCAGGCCCTGCACGATGCGGAAGGCGACCAGCTGCGAGACCGAGCCGGCGAGCCCGCACGCCAGCGACGCCAGCGTGAAGATGCCGACGGCGACGACGAAGACCTCCCGGGCGCCGAGCCGGTCGCCGAGCCAGCCGGCGACGGGGATCGCCACGGCGACCGCCACCAGGAATCCGATGTTGACGGTCGCCGTGTCCTCCACGGGCACGCCGAGGTCGGCGGCGATGGTCGGCAGGGCGACGTTGACGACCGTCGCGTCGATGATGTTGATGAACATCGCCACGACGAACACCAGGGCGACGGCACCCTTCGAACTCACTGGGCCATCATGTCGC
Source organism: uncultured Actinomycetota bacterium (assembly GCA_963829945.1). GTDB lineage: Bacteria > Actinomycetota > Actinomycetes > Mycobacteriales > Nakamurellaceae > Nakamurella. Next base: position 174,063 of record CAWHKH010000007.1, read on the forward strand.
CATCATCGCCCCGTCAGCGCGCGCGCTGCCCCTCGGCGGCCGGCGCGGAGCGGCCGGCTCGTCGCGCGGACTCCGTCACCGCGAGCATCTCCAGCAGGTCCGCCGCCCGGACCTCGCGACCGGCGTGGTGGATCTCACGCTGGATCCGGCGGGCGGCCAGGGTGTACTGCGGCTCGGTGAGGACGGTCGAGACCGCCTGCCGGATCTGGGCCGGGGTCGGGGTCTGGGTCCGCAGGTTGACCCCGGCGCCGGAATGCGCCACCCGCGCGGTGACCTCGACCTTGTCCTCGGTGCGGCCCGCGGCGACCAGCGGCACGCCGTGCGCGAGCGCCAGCTGCACGCCGCCGAAACCGCCGTTGGTCACCATCACGTCGACGTGCGGCAGCAGCACGTCGAACGGGATGCGGCGCTCCACCCTGGCGTTCGCCGGCACGGGGCCGAGCGCGGCCGGGTCCGGCCCGCCGGTCACGGCGACGGCCAGCACGTCCTCGGTGGCGAGCGCCCGCAGCGCCGGTTGCAGCAGCTGCGCGTCGTCCGTCGCGACGGTGCCCTGGGTGACGAGCACGACGGGGCGCTCGCCCGCCAGGTCGGCCCACCACTCCGGCGCGCGCCACGCCGGATCGGGCAGGGGCCGGGTCGGGCCGACGAACTGCACCTGCCCGGGCATGTCGGACCGCGGGTACTCGAAGCTCTCCGCCCCCAGCTGGAGGTAGAGCGTGGACGCCAGCGGGTACTCGAAGACGATCTGCCGGGTCGGCCCCAGGCCGAGCCCGGCGCGGACGGCGTTCACCTCGCGCGTCATGGCACCGAACAGCACGGTGCGGGACAGCCGGTCGAGGACGCGATTGCGCAGCCTGCCGGCGCGCCCGGCTGCCGGCGGCAGGCCGAAGCCGAAGGGGGCGACGTCGCGGCTCGGGAACCCGACGACGCTGATCCCGAACGCCGCGAACGGCGGCCCGCCCAGCTCGGCGATCATCCCGCCCGCGATCAGTCCGGTGTCGCCGACGAGCACGTCGGCCGGCTCCTCGGCCAGCAGGGCCCGCAGGTCGCGCGCGTGGACGGCGGTGGGCTTGGCGAAGCCGTGCGCCATGTCGAACTTCAGCTTCCGGACGCCGGAGTAGCGGCGGCGCTCGGGGTAGAACTCGTCGAGTCCGACCAGGCTGTAGTCGTCGCCGCTCATCGGGCGGAAGTCGGCGCCGACGGCGGCGATGCGGTCGGCGTAGGCCGCGCCCGCGTACCAGCGGACACGATGCCCGCGGTCGACCAGTGCCTTCGCGATCGGCAGGGCCGGGAACGTGTGGCCGTCGGCGGGGACGGTGGCGAACAGGAATCGGGACATCGGATCACTTCCGGGACTCGGTGGACGTTGACCCATCGAGCGTCGCGGCGGGGACCACCGCCCGGCATCCGTACCCGGTACGGAGGTCGCGCGCGTCAGTACGGAAGTCGTGGAGCGATCAACAAAACGCTCACCAGCCGCGGGCCCGCCACTGCGCGAGGTGCGGTCGTTCCCGACCGAGCGTGGTGTCGTCACCGTGGCCCGGGTAGACCCAGGTGTCGTCGTCCAGCTCGCCGAACACCCGCGCCTCCAGGTCGTCCATCAGGGACGCGAAGTTCTCCGGCGAGGTGGTCCTGCCCGGCCCGCCGGGGAACAGCGAGTCGCCGGTGAACAGGTGATTCGTGCCGGACGGGTCGCGGTACAGCAGCGCGACCGAGCCGGGCGTGTGGCCGCGCAGCGCGATGACCTCCAGGCTGGTCGCGCCCAGCGGCACGGTGTCGCCCTGATCGAGTGCCACGTCCGTCGGTACCGGCAGGGCTGCGGCGTCGGGGCCGCCCGCGTACAGGTTCGCGCCGGTCTGGCCGGCCACCGCGCCGAGCGCCTGCCAGTGATCGGCGTGCGAGTGGGTGGTGACGATGCTCCGCAGCCGCGGGCGCTCGGGTCCGTCGCCGAGCAGGTCGCTGATCCGCTGGTTGTCGTCGGCCGCGTCGATCAGCAGGGCGTCGCCGGTCTGCCGGCACACCAGCAGGTAGGTGTTGTTGTCCATCGGGCCCACGGACATCTTGGTGATCGTGATCGCGTCCAGCCCGCGGGTGGCGGCCGCGCCGCGAGGATCGACATGCCCGGTGTAGTCAGCCATGTCGATCACCGTAGCGAGCCGGTCCGCGGGGCCTGCGGGGACCTCACCAGGTCGGCAGCCCCGGCAGGGCGCCGTCCGACGTCAGGGCGGCGCCGTCGGACCGGCCGGCGAGCCAGGCGGCGAGGTCGGCCGCGCGCCCGGTGATCTCCCGTCCGCCAGCGCCGAGGACGACGGGCGCCCGGTCCCGCGGTCGCAGGGTCAGGTCGGGCACGTCCCGGGTCCGCACGTACGACCGGACGACCGCCGCCAGCAGAGCGGCCCCCTGGTCGTCGTCGAGCAGCTCGAGCCCGTCGTCCACGCCGAGGTCGTGGTGATGCAGTTCCACCTCGGCGAGCCGCTGGGCGAGCACGACGTCGGCCGGCGTCGGACCCCCGCGCCCGGTGTCCACCATGGCCCGCCACGCCGCGGCCGGGGTGGCCGTGATCGCCTCGTCCAGCGCGACCAGCGACGCGGCGAAGTCCTCGGCGATCTCGTCGGTGTCCCTGGCGGCCCCCGCCTCGATGTCGGCGACCCGCGCCTGCGGCGACGCGTACGCCGGCGTGACCTCGCCGGTCGTCGCCCAGCGCAACAGGTTTCGCTGCGCGTCGGCGTTCCGGGCGAGGTGCGACACGACGTGCCCGATCGTCCAGTCCGGCAGCCGCGATGGTTGCCCGAACGCGTCCGGACCCAGGTCCCTGGCGGCCTGCACGGCGGCGGCGAGCCGCTCGGTGGCGTCGTCCAGCACTGCGATCTGCTGGGCGATCTGGTCGGTTGTCCGGTCGTCCTCGGCCATGCGGGTCACCGTAGCCCGCGCTCAGATCGGGGTCGCGCGCCTGCCAGGATCGCGGGATGACGGAACCCACCCCGCGCGTCGGGCTGACCCCCGGGCAGATGCGCGCCGCGATCGCGAGCCTGTCGTCGCCCGACCTCGTCGACTCGCCGTTCGGCGACCTGCGCTTCTTCGACGGCGTACCCACACCCGACACCGTGTCCACGATCTACGACGCGCTCGACCTCATGCGCGGCATCGACGTGTTCCTGAACGCGGTTCCCGGCGCGTCCTTGGTCGCCTTCCGCAGGGGCCTGCGATCGGTCGGGGCCACCGCCCCTGGCCTGATCGGGATCACCGAACCGCGGGCCAACTCGAACTCGCTGTTCCTCACCCCGAACACCGAGACCACCTACGGCACCTGCTTCGTCGACCTCAGGGCGTGGGGGCCGACGGTCATCGAGGCGCCCCCCGCCTCGCTCTGCGTCGTCGACGACTTCTGGTTCCGGTACGTCGCGGACATGGGCATCCCCGGGCCCGACAAGGGCGCCGGCGGGAAGGTACCTGTACCTGCCGCCCGACCACGAGGGCGAGGTGCCGGACGGCTACTTCACCTTCCGGTCCCCGACGTACACCATCTGGGTCGTGCTGCGGGCGCTCGGCGGGGTGCCCGCGATGAAGCAGACCCGCATCTACCCGCTGTCGCAGGCCGGCGATCCGCCCGCGAACGAGTTCGTCAACCTCGCGGCGCTCACCTTCAACACCGTGCACGCCAACGATTTCAGCTTCTACGAGGAGGTCGACGAGCTGCTCCAGGAGGAGCCCGTCGAGGCCATCGACGCCGAGCGGGCCGGGCAACTCGCGGCGATCGGGATCGTCAAGGGCCGGCCGTTCGCGCCGGACGACCGGATGCGCGGCATCCTCGAGCGGGCCGCGCGGATCGGCGCCGGGATCGCGCGGACGATCGCCTACGCGCCGCGCGATCCGGCGGGCACCATCCACGGCTCCTGGCAGAACGCGTTCGTCGGCGGCAGCTACGAGTTCCTCCGCGACGGTGCGCGGCTGCTCGACGCCCGGACCCAGTTCCACTACATCGCGACGGTGATCACGCCGGCCATGGCGCACGCGCAGGTCGGGGCCGGCTCGGCGTACGCCTACACGGTCCGGGACGCGAACGGCGACGTGCTCGACGGCGGGCGGACCTACCGGCTGCGCGTCGACCCGGACCCGCCCGCGAAGAACTTCTGGTCGATCGACGTGTACGACACCCAGACCCGCTCGCTGATCCAGGTGCCGTCGACGCCCTATCCGGCGCTCGCCAGCAACACCGGCACGCTGCGCGCGAACGACGACGGTTCGCACGACCTGTATTTCGGCCCGGCGGCGCCGGGCGGGAAGGAGTCGAACTGGGTGGAGACGATCCCCGGGAAGTCCTGGTTCCCGATCGTCCGGCTGTACGGGCCGCTCGAGCCCTGGTTCGACGGGACCTGGACGCTGCGGGAGTTCGAGCGGATCGACTGAGCTCGAGTCCCGATCGCGTCAGAAGCCGATCGCGGCGCCGGTGAGCGCCCGGTGGGTCGGCCGCGCCGGCGAGCATGCCGCCGTCGGCCGCGATCGCCTGGGCGTGCCCGACGTTGAAGCCGGGCCGGCGACCGGACGACCCGGATGACCCTGCCGGGCAGGCCGTCGCTCCACGACGGCGGCGCAGCGTGCTCCAGGGTGGTGGCCTGCGGCCCGCCGCCCGCCCAGCTCCGAACCCGCCGTCGCCGAGGATCCACCGCGGCGCGCTGCACCGCGCGTCCGGGCGATGCGCCGTTGCTGCAGCATCCGGGCCAGAGCAGCTGCAGCACCACCTGCGGCTGGATGTCGCCCCCCTGCGTGCCGAGCGCCGCCGCGAACGAGCCGTCGTCGCCGGGGTGACCATCGCCGGCACCAGGGTGTGCGGCGGCCGGCGGCCCGGCGCCCATTCTGCCGGGTGGCCGGGCTCGAGGGTGAACCCGATGCCGCGGTTCTGCAGGAACATCCCGGTCCCCGGCACCACCAGATGCCGGCGCCCCAGCCGGAGGCGTTGGACTGGATGAGCGAGACCGCCATCCCGTCGGCGTCCACTGCGCAGAGGTGGATGGTGCCGCCCGCCGCGGCGGGCGCCGGCGGCGCGGTGCGGCGGCGCGGGATCGATGGCCGGCCCGCCGGGCGTCGAGCCGATCGTCGGCGAGCAAGGGCCGGCCCGTCGGCGCCATCGAACAGCACGCGTCCCGGTCGTGGCCCGGCGCACCTGGCCGCCTCGGAGAGCAGGTGCGACCCAGGCGCGTCGTCCGGGTCGTCCGGGCACGGTCGAGGTCGTCGGCGATCCGGGCGCCGGCGAGCGCCAGGTAGCCCTGCGACGGGGGGGCACGCGTCCAGATCGTCCCGATCCCGCGGCACCAGCAGCGGGTCGTCCCATCGGGCGACCGATCGCGCGAGATCGGCCCTGCGGCGAACGAGCCGCCGCCCAGCGCGAGGAGGCCGCGACCGAAGGCGCCGCCGTAGAAGCCGTCCCGGCCGTCGCGGGCGATCGCGTCCAAGGCGTGGCCGCGACGAGCGGCCGACGCACGCGGTCGCCGCTGCCGCAGGCCGCCGCGCGGAAGGTAGTCGTCGGCGCCGGCAACGTGCCGCCGATCCGCTGGGTGGCCAGCGCCAGCAGGGGAGAGGCCGGGAAGCCGGTCGCGGCATAGTCCCGCGCCGGGCGCGAGCACCTCGGCGAGCGGCAGCCGGCCGAACCGCTCGTGCAACGCGAGCCAGCCGTCGACGCAGCCGGGCACCGTCACCGACCGGATGTCGCCGCAGCATACGGCATCTCGGTCAGTCCCTCGGCGCGGATCGCGGCGGCGTCGGCGCCGGAGCCGGCGGGTCCGGCCGCGGAGAGCGCGACGGGCGTGCGGCTGCGGTCCCGGCCGTGGTGGACCACGCGCGAACAGGTCGCCGCCCATCCCGCACATGTGCTGGGTGGTCACGGCCAGCACGGCGTTCGCCGCGACGGCCGCGTCGGCGGCGTTGCCGCCCGCGCGCAGCATCGCGACGCCCGGCGGCGGACGCGAGGTGGTCGACGCGAGCGACCATCCCGTGCGGCGCGACGACGGTGCCGTCGCCCCGGCGACCCCGGCCGTCATCGGGCGTCGAGCTCGACGACCCGGCCGGACGCCGCCGACTCGCGCGCGGCGTCCAGCACGCGCGCCGTCGCCACCGCGTCCCAGGGGTCGACCGGGACGGCTCCCGCGCCGCGGATCGCGTCGGCCACCGCCGGGTAGTAGGTGTCCCACGCGCCCCGCTCGCTGGGCAGCGGGACGTCGCCGTCCGCCGTCGTAGAGCCGGCCCCAGGCGGACTCCGGCTCGACGCCCCAGGCCGTGCCCAGCGATGGCGGGGGAATCGCCGGCCTTGAGCTGCTCCTCCTGGCACGTCGAAGCCGTCGATGACGAACCCGCCGCGCGTGCCGTTCACCTGCAGCCGCGGCCCGGGCGCCGCGGACGCCATGCCGGCGGCGAGCGTGGACCGCACCCCGACCGGCGTGCCGCAGGTGCAGCTCGATCTCGTCCTCGGCGCCGGCGCCCTGCCGGATGGTCCGCAGCTCGGCGTGCACGGCGACGACCGGCCCGAACAGGTAGCAGCGCCTGGTCGACCAGGTGCGGCCCGAGGTCGAGCAGCGTGCCGCCGCCCTCTCCGACGGTGCCGCCGTGCCAGCTGCCCTTGACCGGCCGGAACCGGTCGATCCGGGAGGTGAACCGGTGCACCTGCCCAGCGCGCCGTCGGCGATCAGCCGCCGCACGGTCGCAGATCGCTGTCCCAGCGCCGGTTCTGGTACGGCATGACGACCAGGCCGACCCGCTCGGCGTGCTCGACGAGATCCCGGGCGTCCGCCGCGGTCAGGCGCGAACGGCTTGTCCACCACGACGTGCAGCCCGGCGTCCAGCGCCTGGTGCGCCAGCGCGGCGTGCGTGGCGGTCGGTGTGGTGATCGTCACCGCCTCGACCCCGAGGCCGGCAGCGTCGGCAAGGTCGCCGACCGGGCTCGGCGCCCGGCAGGTCGGCCCGCACCTGCTGCCTGCCGGTCGGGCGACGCCGGTGACCACCGCGACCAGCTCAACCCGGGCGCCGACGTGATCAGCGGGCGGTGGAAGATCCGGCCGCCCGCGTCCGTACCCGGCGAGCGCCCAGCGAAACGGATGTCCGTTCTGCTGCGTCGGTCGGCCATCCGGCCATCCTCCCGTCGGCCCGGATCCGACCGTCGCAGAATGCGGGGCTGTCGGATCGTCACGCCTAGCATGGTGCACGTGATAGATCACCTCATCGTGCGCGGCGCCCGCGAACACAATCTGCGGAACGTCGACATCACTCTCCCGCGCGATTCGCTGGTCGTTTTCACCGGACTGTCCGGGTCCGGCAAGTCGTCGCTGGCGTTCGACACCATCTTCGCCGAGGGTCAGCGGCGGTACGTCGAGTCGCTGTCGTCCTACGCCCGGCAGTTCCTCGGGCAGATGGACAAGCCGGACGTCGACTTCATCGAGGGGCTGTCGCCGGCGGTGTCCATCGACCAGAAGTCGACCTCCCGCAACCCGCGGTCGACGGTCGGCACCATCACCGAGATCTACGACTACCTGCGGCTGCTGTACGCGCGGATCGGCCATCCGCACTGCCCGATCTGCGGCGAGCCGATCTCCAAGCAGACCCCGCAGCAGATCGTCGACCGGGTGCTGGAGATGCCGGAGGGCACCCGGTTCCAGGTGCTCGCGCCGGTGATCCGGGAGCGCAAGGGCGAGTACGTCGACCTGTTCGCCGACCTGCAGTCGCAAGGGCTACTCGCGGGTCCGGATCGACGGCGTCGTCCACCCGCTCACCGACCCGCCGAAGCTGAAGAAGCAGGAGAAGCACTCGATCGAGGTGGTCGTCGACCGGCTGGTCAACCGGGCGACCGCGAAGCAGCGGATCACCGACTCGGTCGAGGTCGGGCTCGGGCTCGCCGACGGCGTGCGTCATCCTCGACTTCGTCGACCTCGAGGAGGACGACCCGCTGCGCGAGCGGCGCTACTCGGAGCGGCTGGCCTGCCCGAACGATCACCCGCTGGCGCTCGACGAGCTGGAGCCGCGGTCGTTCTCGTTCAACTCGCCGTTCGGCGCCTGCCCCGAGTGCACCGGCCTCGGCACCCGCAAGGAGGTCGATCCCGAGCTGGTGGTGCCGGACGGCGAGCGTCGCTCGGCGCGGGGCGCGATCCACCCGTGGTCGGCCGGCACCACCAGCGAGTACTTCACCCGGCTGCTGCAGGGCCTGGCCGAGCGTGATGGGCTTCTCCATGGACACCGCCGTGGGACCGGCTGCCGGCCGCACGTCCGCAAGGCGGTGCTGCACGGCGTCGACGAGCAGGTGCACGTCACCTACCGGAACCGGTACAGCCGGCAGCGGTCGTACTACGCCGAGTTCGAGGGCGTCATCCCGTTCCTGGAGCGCCGCGCGGCGCAGACCGATTCCGACTTCGCCCGGGAGAAGTACGAGGGCTACATGCGGGAGGTGCCGTGCCCGGTCGTGCGACGGCACCCGGCTCAAGCCGGAGATCCTGGCCGTCACCGTCGAGCACGGCCGAGCTCGGCCGGCAAGAACATCGCCGAGCTGTCCGCGATGTCGATCAAGGACGCGGCCGCGTTCTTCCCCGGGCTGGTGCTCGTCCGAGCGCGACCGGATGATCGCCGAGCGGGTGCTCAAGGAGGTCGACGCCCGGCTCGGGTTCCTGCTGGACGTCGGGCTCGACTACCTGTCGCTCGAACCGGCCGGCGGCGACGCTGTCCGGCGGCGAGGCGCAGCGGATCCGGCTGGCCACCCAGATCGGCTCCGGCCTGGTCGGCGTGCTGTACGTGCTCGACGAGCCGTCGATCGGGCTGCACCAGCGGGACAACCACCGGCTGATCCAGACGCTGACCCGGCTGCGCGATCTGGGCAACACGCTGATCGTCGTCGAGCACGACGAGGACACCATCCGGACCGCGGACTGGGTGGTCGACATCGGGCCCGGGCGCCGGCGAGCACGGCGGCAACGTCGTCGTGTCCGGCACGGTCGCCGACCTGGAGGCGTCCGCCGGAGTCGATCACCGGCGCGTTCATCTCCGGCAAGCGGGAGATCGCCGGTGCCGCTGGTCCGGCGGCCGGTCAACCGGCAGCGCAAGCTGACCGTCGTCGGCGCCCGGGAGAACAACCTGCGCGACATCACCGTCGACTTCCCGCTGGGCACGCTGATTGCGGTGACCGGGGTCTCGGGTTCGGGCAAGTCGACGCTGGTCAACGACATCCTGCACGCGGTGCTGGCGAACCGGATCAACGGCGCCCGGATGGTGCCGGGCCGGCACACCCGGGTCACCGGCCTCGACGAGGTCGACAAGGTGGTCGGCGTCGACCAGTCGCCGATCGGCCGCACCCCGCGGTCGAACCCGGCGACCTACACCGGGGTGTTCGACCACGTCCGCAAGCTGTTCGCGTCCACCACCGAGGCGAAGGTCCGCGGCTACCAGCAGGGCCGGTTCTCGTTCAACGTCAAGGGCGGTCGGTGCGAGGCGTGCGCCGGCGACGGCACGCTGAAGATCGAGATGAACTTCCTGCCGGACATCTACGTGCCGTGCGAGGTGTGCAAGGGCGCCCGGTTCAACCGGGAGACCCTCGAGGTGCACTACAAGGGCAAGAACATCGCCGAGGTGCTGGACACCACGATCGAGGAGGCGGCCGAGTTCTTCGAGGCCATCGGCCCGATCCACCGGCACCTGAAGACGCTGGTCGACGTCGGGCTCGGGTACGTCCGGCTGGGTCAGCCGGCGCCGACGCTGTCCGGCGGCGAGGCGCAGCGGGTGAAGCTGGCGTCCGAGCTGCAGAAGCGGTCCACCGGCCGCACGGTGTACGTGCTGGACGAGCCGACCACCGGCCTGCACTTCGCCGACGTCGAGAAGCTGCTCGGCGTGATCAACGGGCTGGTCGACAAGGGCAACACGGTGATCGTCATCGAGCACAACCTCGACGTGATCAAGACCGCCGACCACGTCATCGACATGGGCCCGGAGGGCGGTTCCGGCGGCGGTCTGGTGATCGCCGAGGGCACCCCGGAGGAGATCGCGGCGAGCCCGGACTCCTACACCGGGCAGTTCCTCGCGCCCATCCTGGCCGGCCGCGCGGCGCGCCGGCCCGCCCGAGCCGCGCAGGGCTCGACGCAGGCGGCGGCCCGCGCCAACGGCGGCACCGGGAAGAACGGCACCGGCACGAAGGGCGCCGACGTGATCGCGCTGCCCGCAAGCGCTCGATCCGGCAACGGCTCGGGGAAGGGCTCCGGTGCGGGCTCGGGGGCGAGTACCGCCGCGGGCCCGACCGCCGCGGCGGCGCGGGCGCGGCGCAAGGCCGCCAAGCTGGTCTGACCGAGATCCCGCCCACCCCATGGAGATCCGCGCGCTGACGCCCGAGGACGGCCCGGCGATGGTGCGGCTCAGCCGGGAGGCGTTCGGCGGCCCGTCGCCATCGGTCGACGCCCTGCAGTGGCACGAGGGAATCCGCCGCTGGGGGGTGTTCGACGGCCGCACCCTCGTCGCCAAGCTGAACGACCGGGACTACCTGAGCGGGATCCGCGGCCGCGACGTGTCGACCGCCGGGATCGCCGGCGTGGCGGTGGTGCCGGAGTACCGCGGCCGCGGCGTCGCCGGACGACTGATGACCCACGCGCTGCGCGCCGCCCGCGACCGGGGGGCCGCCGTGTCGACCCTCTTTCGCACCGTGCCGGGGATGTACCGCGCCCTCGGCTACGAGCAGGTCGCGGAGCAGGTCGTCGGCGAGTACCCGGCCGGGGCGCTGAGCCGGCTGCGCGTTCCACACGGAATCGTCGGGCGGCGCGCCACGGCCGCGGACGCCGCCGCGATCCGGGCGGTGTACGGGCGCGTGGTCGACGAAGGCTCCTGCCTGCTGACCCGGACCGGGCCGAACTTCGCCGCGACCGACGAGGAGATGGTCGGCTCGTTCGACGGCATCAGCCTGGCCTGCGACGTGGGCGGCGCGGTGCTGGGCTACGCGAGCTGGCAGCGGGGGACCGGCTGGGGCCGCGGCGCCGCGCTGGAGGTGAGCGACCTGCTCGCCGTCACCGCCCCGGCGCTCGTCGCCCTGCTCGCGATGGTCGGCTCGTTCGAGGCGGTCACCCCGGCCGTCCGCATCCGCACCTCCGGGCAGGACCCGGTGCCGTGGGTGGTGCCCGGCGCCGGGTGGGCGGTCGACTCCGTGCAGCCGTACATGCTCCGCGTGCTGGGGCTGCGGGCCGCGATCGAGTCGGCGGGCTGGCCCCGCGGCATCGACGTCGCGGTCGACGTCGAGCTGTCCGACCCGCTGCTGCCCGCCAACGACGGCCGGCATCGGCTCGAGATCGCCGATGGTCGAGGCACTCTCGCCGCGGGCGGCAGCGGCGCCGTGCGGATCACGCCGCAGGGCGCTGCCGTGCTGGTGGCCGGCGGGTCGTCCGTCGCGGCCATGCGCCGGGCCGGGCTGGTGGGGCCCGCGCCCGAGCGGACCGACGCCGCCCTTGACGCGATCATGGCCGGGCCGCGGCCGGCGATCCTCGACTTCTTCTGAGCGCTCCCGCCGGCCCCGGGGCGGTTCAAGCGGCGCGCCGGAAGACGGCGGCCTCGCCGCGCCGGTAGCGCGGCTCGAGCAGCCACCGCGAGACGAGCCCCGCCGGGCGGCCACCGGCGCTCGCCAGCATCCGGCGCCGGACATCGGCCGGCAACCCGTCCAGCGCCCAGGGCAGGGCGAACGGGATGTCGCTCGGCCGGTACTTGTCGGCGAAGTTCTCCTTCTCGATCCGCATCCAGTCGGACTCCGACAGGTAGCGCTGCACGAGTCCCATCGCATCCCGCTCCTCGTGCGCGAGGTGCGCGCCGAGCCGCTCCCGCAGCGCGCCCACGTCGGCGGCCAGGGCGTCGCGCGCGGCGGCGTCCGGCCGCGCGGCGAGGGTGTGCAGGCCGTCCGCCACGGCCTCCAGCAGCGGGTCGACCTCGGCGTGTTCGGTCTGCATGGCGTCCAGCGTGGCGACGCCGTCGGGGCTCGCCCGCTCGAGCAGGAGCGGCCAGAGGCCGGCGTCCTCCCCCGTGTGGTGGGTGTGCAGGATGTGCGCGAACCGCTCCCAGCGCCGCTCCAGCGCGGCCCACGCCGGGCGGTCGTCCAGGGGGGCGACCGGGATCGCGCGCTCGAACGCGGCGAGGTCGCGGCGGAAGGCGTGGTGCACGACGTACATCCCGATCAGGTCGACCGGACCGTCCGGCGCCGCCGCCTGGCCCGGCAGTAGCACCTGGTCGGTGCCCGACGACAGTTCGTCGAGGCGCTCCAGGGTCCGCGACATGTGCGGACGCATGTCGAAGTGGTGCGGCGTCAGCGGCGCGATCGCCCGATTGCACCCACATCGGCAGCGGGCGGGCGATCTCGTAGGAGTGCCGGATCCGGGTGCCGCCGTCGATCCGCTCGAACCGGAAACGCCAGACGGTGGAGTCGGGCTTGACGCGGGTCGGGATCGTGCGGAAGGCGAACTCCACGCCGGGCTCGGCCACGATCACCTCGCACTCCCTGGACCACCGGAACAGGCCCGCCCGGTTCACCCCGCGGAAGCGTGCGCCGACCGCGGGCCCGGTGGCGCCCCGCAGCCAGCGCGCCCGCCGGCACTCGGGGCTCCATTCGCCCGTCCGGCGGACGTCGCTGACGAGCCGGTAGAGCGCGTCGGCATCGCCGGGCACGTCGCGCTGCACCTCGTGGATCACTCCGAGCCGCATCGGTTCCCGAACGCTGGTCATGGGCGGTCCCTGCGATGCTAGTGTTGAATCCAGTAGCACTGGATTGGAGACGCATTGACTGTAGCGAATAACGGCGGCGGGTCAAGGCAGTATCGATCCGACCTTCGCGATCGGCAGGCCCTGCAGACCAGGGTGACGATCCTGGCCGCGGCCGCCGACCTGTTCGTGCGACAGGGCTTCGCGTCCACCACGATGCGCGACATCGCCTCTGCCGCAGGTGTTTCCGTGGAGAGTGTGTACGCGCAGGGGACGAAGTCCGCGCTGCTGCGGGCGTGCGTGGACCGCGCCCTCGTGGACGACGACGAGGAGGATCCGCTCGCGGACCGCGCCGAGTTCAGGGCCATGGTGCAGGCGACGAACGGCCGCGAGGTGCTGCGCCACCTGCGGGAGCTGGTCGATAGCCGCCAGCCGTCGGCGCTGCCCATCATGTACGCGCTGTACCGCGCCGCCGCCGTCGACCCCGAGCTCGCGGCCCACTGGGCGGTGCTGGACGGGCGACGGCACCAGGACGTCGCGCTCATCGCCCGCGCGCTCGAGGGCTCGCTGCGCCCGGGGGTCAGCGTGGCCCGGGCGACGGACGTGCTCTGGCTGATCCTGAGCGTGCCGATCGCGCACATGCTGGAGCACGATCGCGGCTGGTCCGACCGCGAGTGCGGCGAGTGGCAGGTCGACGCGCTGGAGCGCCTGCTGCTCGACTGATCGCGCTCGTCGGGCGGTGACCGGGTCGGGTGGCCGGGCGCGTCGGCCGCTTCTGCGAGAATCGCTCCCCGTGAAGACGTTCGAGTCGCTGTTCGCCGAGCTCGTCGACCGGGCCGAGAGCCGCCCGGCGGGCTCTGGCACGGTGACGGCGCTCGACGCCGGGGTGCACGCCCAGGGCAAGAAGGTGTTGGAGGAGGCCGGCGAGGTCTGGCTGGCCGCCGAGCACGAGAGCGACGACGAGCTCGCCCTGGAGATCTCGCAGCTGCTGTACCGGGTCCAGGTGCTGATGATCGGGCGCGGCCTCACCCTGCAGCAGGTGTACGAGCATCTCTAGACCGACCCGTCGAGCGGCGCGGCGCGAACGTCCCGCCGCGCCGCGCGGGCACCGGAACCCCGACCAGCCCAGCGATCCCCGCCAGCCCGGGCGCCACGCCCGCATCCGGCCCACCGGCGGGCCGTCCCGAGGAGAACGACCATCATGCTGAGAGTCGCCGTGCCCAACAAGGGCACGCTGAGCGAGCCTGCCGCCGAGATGTTGCGCGAGGCGGGATACCGGCAGCGGCACGAGTCGCGCGACCTGTCCGTGCTCGACGCCGCGAACGACGTCGAGTTCTTCTTCCTGCGCGCCAAGGACATTCCCGTCTACGTCGGGTCCGGGGAACTCGACCTGGGCATCACCGGCCGCGACCTGGCGCTGGAGTCGGGCGCGGCCGTCCAGGAGTCGGTCGGCCTCGGCTTCGGCTACTCGTCGTTCCGGTACGCCGGCCCCGCTGACCGAGACTGGCACGTGTCGGATCTCAGCGGCGCGACGATCGCCACGTCCTACCCGAACCTGGTCCGGCAGGACCTCGCGGCGCACTCCATCGAGGCGGACGTGATCCGCCTGGACGGCGCCGTGGAGATCTCCGTGCAGCTCGGCGTCGCCGACGCGATCGCCGACGTGGTCGAGTCCGGGCGCTCGCTGCGCCAGCACGGGCTGGTCGCGTTCGGCGACGTCATCTGCCGGTCCGAGGCGGTGCTGCTGGCCCGCGTCGACGCGCAGCTTAACGGGGCCGAGCGGCAGTTGCGCAGCCGGCTGCAGGGCGTGGTGTTCGCCCAGCAGTACGTGATGCTCGACTACGACTGCCCGACCGACCTGATTCCGCGGGCGACCGCGATCACGCCCGGACTGGAGTCCCCGACCGTGCTGCCGCTGGCCGACCCGGCCTGGTCGGCGGTGCGGGCCATGGTGCGCCGGGAGGAGTCGAACCCCGTGATGGACGCGCTGTACGAGATCGGCGCGCGGGCGATCCTCGCGTCGGACATCCGGTCCTGCCGGCTCTGAGGCGGGCAGATCGGGCCGCCAGGTCAGGCCGGAGTGGCGGGCGCAGCGGGCGCGACCCGCGCCGACTCGTCCGGCGCCGACCCGTCGGGCGGTGCGGCTCCCGGGCGGCCGGGATACGCCGGGGGAGCGCCGCCCCACTCCGGGCAGATCGCCCGGTGCACGCACCACTGGCAGGCGGCGCTGCGCCGGGCGGGGAAGTTCCCCGTGTCGAGCGCGCGGCCGATGGTCTGCCACAGTGCGATGACCCCGGTCTCGAACGCGAGCAGCTCCGCCTCGGACGGCGTGTACTGCAGCGAGCGCACGTCGCCGAGGTAGATCAACTTCAGCTGCGCGGGCAGCACGCCGCGCAGCCGGTAGATCATCAGCGCGTAGAACTTCAACTGGTACAACGCTTTTGCCTCGAAGTCCGGGTCGGGCGAGTGACCGGTCTTGTAGTCCACCACCCGCAACTGGCCCGTCGTCGGCGCGAGGTCGAGCCGGTCCACGAACCCGCGCAGCGGCACGCCGTCGGCGATCTCCACCTCGATGGCCAGCTCGCACGCCTCGGGCGTCAGGCGGCGGGGATCCTCGAGGGTGAAGTACGACCGGACCAGCTCCTCGGCCGACGCCAGCCACGCCTCGAGCTCCTCCGGCGGCACCAGTCCCGCGAGCTCCGGGTAGCCGTCGGTCAGCTCCTTCCAGACGGTGCCGATGGACGCGGTCGCCGTCTCCGGTGTGCGCTCGGCGCTCGGTCGCCCGAACATCTGCTCGAGCACGGCGTGCACGAGCGTGCCGCGCACGGCAGGGCCGCTCGGCGCCTCCGGCAACCGGTCGACCGCGCGGTAGCGATAGAGCAGGGGACAGGTCTTGAAGTCGCTGGCGCGCGACGGCGAGAGCGCGAGCGGGCGGCGAGGCTCCGCGGGCTCCGGGCCGGGCGGCGCGACCGGCTCGTCGCCGGCCCCGGTGCCGGCCGCGACGATGGCGCCGGCCAGCCCGACCGGACCGGCGGCCGGGACGGCCGGGTGCGCGGCGTCGGTGGGATCGGCCCCGGGGACGAGATGCCCCGGCACGTCCACCACCGAGACCGTCATGACCCCACGGTAGGTCAGCGCCCCGACAACGCCGGGACCGAATCGCGCGTGCACCCCGCCGAACGGAGTCGGCCGCAGGTCGGACGGGGACGTCACGATGCGGTGGCGTCCGTGAGTCGGTCTGCCGGGCGGCACTACCCTGCGAGGGTGAGACGCCGCGACGACAGCCGTGCCGGCGCCCTGTCGGTGCTGTCCGGCGGGCGGGGGATCCCGGTCGGCAGCGTCGCCGGCATCCCGATCTTCATCGCGCCGTCCTGGGTGCTCTCGGTCGCCGTGATCACCGCGCTGGGCGTGCCGGTCGTCGCTCAGGTCGTGCCCGGCACGGGCACCGGTGTCGCCATCGCGGTCTCGATCCTGCTCGGGCTGCTGCTCGGGGCGAGCGTCCTCGCGCACGAGTTGGGCCACTGCCTCGCCGCGCGGCTGCTCGGGGTGCCGGTGTTCGGGGTGCGGCTCTACATGCTCGGCGGCGTCTCCGAGCTCGCCCGGCTGCCCCGGTCACCGCGCGAGGAGGCGATCATCGCCGCCGCCGGCCCCGCGGTGTCCGCGGTGCTGGCCGGCATCTTCTGGGCGATCCTGCAGGGCGTCGACGGGCAGACGGTCAGCTGGCTGCTGCTCGTCCTGCTGGCCCTCGCGAACGCGGTCGTCGCCGTCTTCAACCTGCTGCCCGCCCTGCCGCTGGACGGCGGCCGGGTGGTGCGGGCCGGCATCTGGAAGGCGTCGGGCAATCGCCGCTCCGGCACGACGGCGGCGGTTCTCGGCGGCTACGTCGTAGCGCTCGGGCTGATGGGCTGGGCGGCCGTGCTGCTGGTCACCTCGGGTTCGGCGGGGCTGCTGCCGGCCGGCATCGCGGTGGCGATGGCGTTGTTCGTCGTGGTGGGCGCCACGCAGGAGCGCAACGCTCCCCGGCCGGCCGGCTGGACGCCGCGACTGTCCCTGCCCGAGCTGATCACCCCGGTCGTACCGCTGCCCGCCGAGACCCCGGTCGCCGCGGCGCTCGAGGTCGCCGCGGATCGCGAGGTGATCCTCACCGACTCCGACGGCATCGCCCGGGGCCTGCTCGACGCCGACGTGGCACGACGGCTCGCCGCCGAGTCCCCCCAGGCACCCGCGGCGGCCGCGGCCCAACGCCTCGCGCCCGAGGCCATCGTGCTGGCCGACGACCAGCCGGAGGAGATCTTCGAGCGCCTGCGCTCGGTCGACGAGCCGGCGTTCCTGCTGGTCGACCACGCCGGCCAGCCGTCCGGGGTGATCCGCCGGGACCACTGGCTGCGCGCGCTCGCGCAGACCGGCGGCCTGCCGGGCGGCACCAGCACCGCCGAGCAGCCGGGCAGCGGCCGGTGAGCGGGGCGTTCGCGCCCGGGGACCGCGTCCAGCTGACCGACGCCAAGGGCCGCAAGCACACGGTCGTGCTCGAACCCGGGGCGACCTTCCACACCCACCGTGGCGCACTCGCGCACGACGACCTCATCGGCCGGCCCGACGGCAGCGTGATCAGCTCCGCTGCCGGCACCGCCTATCTGGCGCTGCGGCCGCTGCTCACCGACTACGTGCTCTCCATGCCCCGCGGCGCCGCTGTGATCTACCCGAAGGACGCAGCGCAGATCGTGCACTGGGGTGACATCTTCCCGGGCGCAACGGTTCTCGAGGCCGGCGCCGGTTCGGGCGCGCTGACCTGCTCGCTGCTGCGGGCGGTCGGGCCGGCGGGCACGGTGCTCTCCTACGAGGTCCGGGAGGACCACGCCGAGCACGCGGTGCGCAACGTCGAGCGCTTCTTCGGCGAGCGCCCCGCGAACTGGTCGCTGACCATCGCCGACCTCGCCGAGCACCGCGGCGCGGTGGACCGGGTGGTGCTGGACATGCTGGAGCCGTGGGTGGTGCTGCCGACCGTCGAGGAGGCCCTCGTGCCGGGCGGCGTGCTCACCGTGTACGTCGCGACCGCCACCCAGCTGTCCCGCGTCGCGGAGGACATCCGCCAGCGCGGCGGCTTCACGGAGCCGTCCGCGTGGGAGACGCTGCACCGGCCGTGGCACCTGGTGGGCCTCGCGGTGCGCCCCGAGCACCGGATGATCGGCCACACCGCATTCCTGCTCACCACCCGCCGGCTCGCTCCCGGCGTGACGGCCCCCCGGCCGCAGCGGCGACCCACGGCCTCGGGCCGCTGAGTCCCCTGCGCGCCGCGTCGGCGCGATGACCGCCGTGTAACGATCTGGCGTCCACGGACGTCCCGTCCGCGTGCCCTCGCGAAGCCCCCGCGGGCAGGCCGGGCCGGAAAACCGCTGCTCATCGTGGACTCCGCCGAACTGCCCGTGCCGGAGCCGGTTTCGCCCGGACCCGGACACGGGTCGCCTGTGGCCGTAATCTCCGAGGTCGTGTCGGATGCCCCAGGTAGGCTTTGGGACACGCCGAGATTCATCCGAGGACGGTCGCAGGGCAGCGGCCCGGAGGCGACGGGTCCGCGGGCTGACGCCCGTGGCGGACCGTGGGAGGAGGGCACGGTGGCGGACCAGCAATCATCCGATGCCGGGCGTTCCGATGGGCACCGGTCCTCGGGCCACGAGTCGGGCCCGGAGGAGAGCTACCGGCAGACGCCCGCGCAGCTGAGCGCGCAGATCCGCGTCCTGAACGACGAAGTCGCGCAACTGCGCCGCCGGCTCGCCGTCGCGCCGACCGACACCCGCCCGCTCGAGCGTCAACTCACCGAGTCGGCCAATCGCATCAACGCCCTGTCCGAGCGCAACGAGAAGCTCGTCGTGACGCTGCGGGACGCGCGCGCCCAGCTGCTGCAGCTCAAGGAGGAGGTCGACCGGCTGGCCCAGCCGCCGAGCGGCTACGGCGTCTTCCTCTCGGTCACCGCCGACAACTCCGTCGAGGTGTTCACCGGCGGCCGCCGGATGCGCCTGGCCGTCTCGCCCACCGTCGACCTGACGGGCCTGCAGCGCGGGCAGCAGGTCCGGCTCAACGAGGCGCTCACCGTCGTCGAGGCCGGCTCGTTCGAGATCGTGGGCGAGGTGTGCGCCCTCCGCGAGGTGCTGTCCGACGAGCGCGCGCTGGTGGTCGGGCACGCCGACGAGGAGCGCGTGGTGCTGCTGGCGGCGCCGCTGATGGACGTGCCCCTGAAGCCCGGCGACTCCCTGCTGGTCGACACCAAGGCCGGCTACGCCTACGAGCGGGTGCCGAAGGCCGAGGTGGAAGACCTTGTGCTGGAGGAGGTCCCGGACGTCGAGTACGGCGACATCGGCGGCCTCACCCGGCAGATCGAGCAGATCAGGGACGCGGTCGAGCTGCCGTTCCTGCACGCCGACCTGTTCCGCCAGTACCAGCTGCGCCCGCCGAAGGGCGTGCTGCTGTACGGCCCGCCCGGCTGCGGCAAGACCCTCATCGCCAAGGCGGTGGCCAACTCGCTGGCCAAGCAGGTGGCGGTGTCCCGCGGCCAGGAGCGGATCACCAGCTACTTCCTGAACATCAAAGGCCCCGAGCTGCTGAACAAGTACGTCGGAGAGACCGAGCGGACCATCCGGCTGATCTTTCAGCGGGCCAGGGAGAAGGCCTCCGACGGCACCCCCGTGATCGTCTTCTTCGACGAGATGGACTCCGTCTTCCGCACCCGCGGCACGGGCGTGTCCTCCGACGTGGAGACGACGATCGTGCCGCAGCTGCTGAGCGAGATCGACGGCGTGGAGGGCCTGGAGAACGTCATCGTGATCGGTGCCTCCAACCGCGAGGACATGATCGACCCGGCGATCCTCCGCCCCGGGCGGCTGGACGTGAAGATCAAGATCGAGCGGCCCGACGCCGAGGCGGCCAGGGACATCTTCACCAAGTACCTGACCACCGAGCTGCCCATCCACCCGGACGACCTCGCGGAGTTCGGCGGCGACCGCAACGACACGGTGTCGGCGATGATCCAGCACACCGTCGAGCGAATGTACACCGAGACCGACGAGAACCGGTTCCTCGAGGTGACCTACGCGAACGGTGACAAGGAGGTCCTGTACTTCAAGGACTTCAACTCCGGCGCGATGATCCAGAACATCGTCGACCGCGCGAAGAAGTCGGCGATCAAGGAGCGGATCGTCAACGGCGAGGGCTTCCCGGGCGGGCTGCGGGTCTCGCAGCTGCTCGAGGCCATCGCCGACGAGTTCGCCGAGAACGAGGACCTGCCCAACACCACGAACCCGGACGACTGGGCGCGCATCTCGGGCAAGAAGGGCGAGCGGATCGTCTACATCCGCACGCTGGTGTCCGGCAAGCAGTCCGAGGGGTCGCGGGCCATCGACACTGCGTCGAACACCGGCCAGTACCTGTAGCTCGGGCGGGCCCGGCTACGCAGTGTCCCGCCAGGGTGCGCCGTCCTCGAGGGCCGCGTCGTCCGGTCGCGCCGCCTGTTCATCGCCGGCCGGCACGGGCGACACGGATTCCAGGCCAGAGGTGAGCTCGTCCAGGATCCGGCTGGTCTCGACGACGAGCGCGCCCAGGTAGATGCCGCGGGACAGGTTGGCCGCGAGCAGGTCGCCGAGGTCTGCGTTGATCGCGTCGATCCGGTCCCTGGCCAGCCCGATCGCCCGGCGCGCCGGGCCGCCGATCACCTCGGGGTGCACGTCCTTGCCCATCGCCACGACGCTGTGCGCGAACGCCTCGATCGCGTCGGCGGTGGCCCGGAGCAGGCCGGACGCCATCGGCATCGGCGGCTGCCGGCCGTCGCTGGTCGGTACCTTCTCCGCGGTGTCGCGCAGCGTCCGGGCGATCACCCTGACCTGCACCTCCACCACCAGCAGCGTGTCCGTGGCGTGCTGCAGCCGGTTCAGCGCCGGGGTCCACGCTGCGCGGCCGGGGCGCAGCTGCAGCGACTGCTCGGCCTGGCGCACGTCGTTGGCGGCCATCATCGCCGGCCCGCGGTGCCGCCGCGCCGCCTCCAGCCAGCCCACCGCCTGATCGGCCGACCAGCGCGCCGCGATGCCCGCGGACATCTCGGCGAGCTCGTCCACCACGTCGTCCGCGAGCTCGACCATCGACTTCGCGGCCGCGTTGACGTGGTTCGGCGGCGCGATCACCAGGTTCACCAGGACGGCGACGGCGGCGCCGATGAGGGTGTCGAGGAACCGTTCCGGCACGAGGTCGCTGCCCAGCGCGAGCACGAACAGCCCGGTGATCGGGATCTGCGCGGCGGCGCCCGGCTGCAGCCGGAGCATCTTGCCGGCCAGGAAGCCGACGGCGACGATCACGCTGATCGACCACGCGTGCAGGCCGATCAGCCCGCCCAGCCAGATCGCGACGAGCAGGCCGACGATGACGGCCAGCACCTTCTGCGCGGCGTCCCAGATCGAGTCACGGACCGTCAGGACGGCGATCAGCGACGCGGTGATCGGCGCCCAGATCGGCGAGGGCGAGCCCGAGATCCATTGCGCCAGCGCCCAGGCCAGCCCCGCGGACAGCGCGATCTTCAGCGCCTGCACCAGCACCGACCGGTCGACGCTCAGCAGGTCGGACAGCCGGATGCCGCGCAGCCGGCGCCGGCGGAACCGTCTCCAGCGCGCCGTCCAGCCCGTCTGCCCGGCCTCGCCGGCGGTGGCCGCCGCCGAGCCGGTCGTCCCGACGTCCATGCCGCCGATCCTGCCGCACGCGATCGTCACTAGATTCGAGGGATGACCGTCCGGCGAATCATGGGCACCGAGGTGGAGTACGGCATCTCGGTACCCGGCGAGCCGGGAATCAACCCGGTCATCTCGTCCACCCAGGTGGTGCTGGCGTACGCGGCCTCGGTGGCCGCGCCGCGCGCGCGCCGGCCGCGCTGGGACTACGAGGTCGAGTCGCCGCTGCGGGACGCCCGCGGCTACGACCTGTCCGCGCTGTTCGGCGCGGCCGAGCCCGACGTCGACGACATCGGCGCGGCCAACGTCATCCTGTCCGACGGTGCCCGGCTGTACGTCGACCACGCGCACCCCGAGTTCTCCTCGCCGGAGGTGACCAACCCGCTCGACGGGGTGCTGTTCGACAAGGCGGGCGAGCGGGTGATGGAGGCGGCCGCGCGGCTCGCCGCCGCGCTGCCGGCGGCCAAGCCGGTGCAGATGTACAAGAACAATGTCGACGGCAAGGGCGCCTCGTACGGCACCCACGAGAACTACCTGTGCCGCCGGGACACCCCGTTCCCCTCCCTCATCTCGGGTCTGACCCCGTTCTTCAGCTCGCGCCAGGTGTTCGCCGGCTCCGGCCGGGTGGGCATCGGGCCGTCCGGGCAGACCGAGGGCTACCAGCTCGCGCAGCGGTCGGACTACATCGAGGTCGAGGTCGGACTGGAGACGACGCTCAAGCGCGGCATCATCAACACCAGGGACGAGCCGCACGCCGACGCCGACAAGCACCGTCGGCTGCACGTGATCATCGGCGACGCGAACCTCGCGGAGATCGCCACCTATCTCAAGCTCGGCACGACGGCGCTGGTGCTGTCGATGATCGAGG
Organism: uncultured Actinomycetota bacterium; assembly: GCA_963829945.1. Lineage (GTDB taxonomy): Bacteria > Actinomycetota > Actinomycetes > Mycobacteriales > Nakamurellaceae > Nakamurella. The sequence continues at coordinate 196,323 of CAWHKH010000007.1, forward strand.
CGGGCTGGCCGCTGCCGGCGGTCGAGCTGGCGCACCCGGTCGCCGCGGTGCACCAGATCTCGCACGACCCGACGCTCGTCACGACCGTGCCGCTGACCGACGGGCGCCGGTTCACCGGGATCGACATCCAGCGCGCGTACGCGGAGGCAGCCGCCGAGTACGTCGCGAAGACCCTCGGGGACGACGTCGACGAGCAGACCGCCGACGTGCTCGAACGCTGGATCGACGTCCTGGACCGGCTCGCCGGGGACCCGATGGACCTCGCCGACGAGCTGGACTGGCCGGCGAAACTCCGGCTGCTGGAGGGCTTCCGGAGCCGTGACGGGCTGTCCTGGGGCGCGCACCGGCTCGCCCTGGTGGACCTGCAGTACGCGGACGTCCGGCTGGACAAGGGGCTGTACAACCGGCTGGTGTCCCGCGGATCGATGAAGCGGCTGGTCGCCGAGGAGGCCGTGCTCGACGCGATGACGCTGCCGCCGGACGACACCCGCGCGTACTTCCGCGGCCGCTGCGTCGCGCAGTACGCGGACCGGCTGGCGGCGGCGTCCTGGGACTCGGTGATCTTCGACATCGGGCGCGACTCGCTCGTCCGCATCCCGACGCTGGAGCCGAGCCGGGGGACGCGGGCGCACGTGGGCGCCCTGCTCGACGCCGCCGCGGACGCCACGGAGCTGGTGGACGCGCTCACCCGGAAGAGCTGATCCCGAGCCGGGGGCGCCGCCCGGCAGGGACGCGGTGGGCGGCGCCTGGGGTCGGGGACGGTGCCCGTCGGTAGAGTCGGCGTCAGCGACGGCGATCGGAGATCGACATGGCACAGGAGCAGACCACCCGACAGGGCGGCGGTGACGACGACGCGGAGGACGCGTCGGGCGCCGCCGGTCAGGAGCGCCGCGAGAAGCTGTCGGCCGAGACCGACGACATCCTCGACGAGATCGACGACGTGCTGGAATCCAACGCGGAGGACTTCGTGCGGTCCTACGTGCAGAAGGGCGGCCAGTGACGGCGCCTGACCGGGCATCGGGCTGGCCGGTCTCCGCGGTTCCGGCCGCGTATCTCCGGCCGGGCACCGGCTCCTTCACCGACTTCCTCGCGCTCGCCGAGCCGCAGCTGCTGCCGGGCCGCCGCCTCGAGCACGCCGCCGCCGCGGAGCTCCCGCACGCGACCACGATCGTCGCGGTGAGCTGCCGCGAGGGTGTCGTGATGGCCGGCGATCGCCGCGCCACCATGGGCAACATCATCGCGCAGCGCGACATCGAGAAGGTATTCGTCGCAGACGGCCACTCGGTGATCGGCATCGCCGGCACCGCCGGCGTGGCCGTCGAGATGGTCCGGCTGTTCCGGCTCGAGCTCGAGCACTACGAGAAGATCGAGGGCGTCCGACTCTCGTTGGACGGCAAGGCGAACCGCCTCGCGGCGATGATCCGCGGCAATCTCGCCGCGGCGATGCAGGGCCTGGCGGTCGTGCCGCTGTTCGCGGGCGTCGACGTCTCGACGTCGCCCGACGGCGACATCCCGGACGGCGGACCGGCCGGCCGGATCTTCTCGTACGACATCGCCGGCGGCCGCTACGAGGAGCACGACTACTACGCGGTCGGCTCCGGTTCGATGTTCGCCCGCTCCGCGCTGAAGAAGCGCTACGAGCGGGACGCCGACCTGGCCACCGCCGTCCGCGCCGCCGTCGAGGCGCTGTACGACGCCGCCGACGACGACAGCGCGACCGGGGGGCCCGATCTCACGCGGCGGATCTACCCGGTCGTCGCCGTTGTGACCGCGGCCGGCGCGCTCCGCTGGAGCGACGAGGCCGTGGGCGCCGTGGCCGAGGCCGTCGTCGCCGGTCGGATGATCAACCCGGGCGGCTGACCGGCGCACCGCGGCGCTCCGCCCCACGCTTTCCGTGACCCAGCCTTGTGACCCAGCCGTGTGACCCAGCCGTGTGACCCAGCAGTCTGTGACCCCAGCGGTCCGAGCATCGAGGAGTCCGCCCGCCGTGACCATGCCGACGATCTACGCCTCGCCCGAGCAGTTCATGCGCGACCGCTCGGAGTACGCGCGCAAGGGCATCGCCCGCGGTCGCAGCGTCGTGGTCACGCTGTACGCCGGCGGCGTGCTGTTCGTGGCGGAGAACCACTCCCCGGCCCTGCACAAGGTGAGCGAGATCTACGACCGGATCGGCTTCGCCGCCACCGGCCGCTACAACGAGTTCGAGAACCTCCGCACGGCGGGCATCCGGCTCGCCGACGTGCGCGGCTTCTCCTACGACCGGCGCGACGTGACCGCGCGCTGGCTGGCGAACGCCTACGCGCAGACGCTCGGCTCGATCTTCTCCGAGCACCAGAAGCCGTTCGAGGTGGAGATCTGCGTCGCCGAGGTCGGCCCGCCGCGCGACGAGTCGGTGGTCGCACCGCCCACCGCGCCGGGGGAGAACGGCACGGCCACGCCGGGTACGGGGGACCAGCTCTACCGCATCGCCTACGACGGCTCGATCGTGGAGGAGCGCAAGTTCCTGGTGATGGGCGGCGTGACGGAGCCGGTCGTCACCGCGCTGCAGGCATCGTTCGTGCCCGCCTGGGATCTGCCCACCGCGCTGGCCGCGGCGGTGTCCGCGCTGGGCGCGGCGGGCGAGGGGGCGCCGCGGACGCTGCTGCCGACCCAGCTCGAGGTCGCCGTGCTCGACCGCGCGCTGCGCGGCCGCACGTTCCGCCGGCTGCAGGGCGCCGCCCTCGCCGGCATGCTCGCATCGGTATTGCCGCAAGATACCGAATCGGTATCTCTCCCCGATACGGATGCCGAGGGGTCGGTCACACCCGACGCCCCCAAGACGCCCGCAGCGGGCGACGACGACGAGCCCGATTCGTCCGGCTCCTGACCTTTCGCCCCGATCGCGGGGCTATCGTGGACCGCAGTGAGTGGGTCTCGCCGCGGTCCGTACCGATCCATGTATCAGCACAGATCCGCCGCACTCCTACGGTCGTTCGGGCAAGCCTGGCGAGGGGTGCGGGCATTTCCCGGGCGCGCAGTGCACCCATAGGCTGCTGATCGCGAGTCAGGCAGCGATGGTCGAGGCGTCGATCAGGGAGGTTCCGTGCTCCGTCAGCTGACACACGGTTCCTCCCATCGGCTTTCCCTCATCCGACCGATGGGTCGACAGGACCCGCGGGGTGGCCGCGCCGCGCACAGGAGGTCCGGGACGTGACCGGGGTCGAGAGCTACGAGGGTCCGCAGCTGCGGACCGCCCCCCATTCGGAGGCCGCCGAGCCGTCGACCGCCCATCCCGGGGGCGGAACGGCCGTCGTCGATTCCGTCGCGCCGGCCGCGCAGGCACCGGCGGACCCGCCCGAGCCGTCGGCGGGTGTCACTGCCACTGCCACCGCCGCCACCACCGCCGCCGCCGCAGACATCGCGCCCACCGCCGGGTCGGACGGATCCGCTCCGCCGCGCCGTCGTCCGGACGTCGGTGATCTGGTCGTCCGGGCCGGCACGGCGTTCGAGGATTACCGGCAGGGCAAGCAGGGCGCCATCGACACGCTCGTCCGGCTGGTCAGCCCGCTGCTCTGGCACACCGCCCGGCAGTGCGGGCTCACCGCGGCGGAGGCCGAGGACGCCGTCCAGCAGACCTTCCTGCAGCTTGTGCGCAGCAAGGACTCGATCAGCGACCCGCTGGCCGTCGTCCGCTGGCTCACCGTCAGCCTGCGGCGGCTGGCGTGGCGGGAGAAGGCCGCCAGCTCGAAGCGCTCGAACGACGAGCCCACCGACGACGACCTGCCCAGGGCGCCGTCCGCCGAGCACGCCGCCGTCCTCAGCGACCAGCAGCGCCGGTTGTGGGCGCTGGTCTCCGAACTTTCCGAGCGCTGCCGCCGCCTGCTCGCGGTGATCGCCTTCGCGCCGCGCCCGGATTACGCCGCCATCGCGGCCGACCTGCAGATACCGGTGGGATCCATCGGTCCAACACGGGGGCGCTGTCTCGCCAAGCTGCGCGCCCGACTCGACGGGGGAGAGTGGTCATGACCACACCACACACCGGCGCGGGTCTGTCGGGGTCCGCCGATCTTCCCGACGACCTCTTCGGCACGCCCATGGACCGCAGCGACCTACGGATGCTGAGCGACCTGCTGTCGATCTACGAGGCGGTCGACCCGACGCCGGAGATGCTGCCCGACCTCGTGCTCTTCGGCCTCGACGCGCAGAACCTCGACGCCGAGTACGCGCGGCTCATCGAGTCCGAGCTCGCCGTGTCCGGCGCCAGCGGCACCCGCTCCGTCGAGCACGCCCGGAGGGTGACCTTCGCCAGCGACAACCTCACCGTGATGGTCGTGGTCAACCCGCAGCGCGACGGCTCCGTCCGGCTGGACGGCTGGGCCGCTCCCGGCGGCCGGCTGCACGCCGAACTCCGCGTGGGCAACGACACCCTGACCGCCGAATGTGACGACTCCGGCCGATTCGTCTTCGAGACGGTGCCGGCCGGACCCGCCCAGCTCGTGCTGCACCCGACGCTGGCGTCGGATCCCTCGCTGACCCTGCCGGTCGTGACCCCGGCGGTTCATCTGTAGGCATCGCCCGGCGGGCGCCGCCCGCCCGCCGGTATGTGACCCCCACGATTGCCCCGGCGACGACCCCCGCTCCGATAGCGTCGGCCCCGGTCGCGCCGCGTCGACCGCCCGGCAACCGCACAGGAGAAGCCAGTGACAGCACCCTCGGACTCGGAATCCTCTCCCGCGCGCCGCTTCTCGCGGCGCCTCGTCGATCCGTTCGAGCGCTTCGACGCGCGAGTCCTGGACCCGTCGACGGCGGTTCGCGGGGGCCGGGGGGGACAGCTGCGCACGACGGTCTACCGGAACAACCGGCTCCTGGTGACGGCGGCCGACGAGGGTCAGCTACGGCAGATCCTGAATGCCATCGACAAGGTGCGCGACGGCATGGTCGGCTCGGAGACCAACGCCACGGGTCGCCACGGCCCGTTCCGGCGCACCGATCCCACCCCGCTGGATCCAACGGGGCGCGAGAAGTCACGCGGCTCCGGGGAACTCGACGACTCTACAGAGCCCGACACCGAGTGGCTGCGTCAGCAGGACCGGCTCGAGCGGGTGATCGCGTTCAACGCCGATCCGGACAACGCCGAGCGCAGGCTGCCGCTGACGGCCGTGGTGCCGCTCACCGCCATGGAGGTCGACGGCATGCCGGCGCCCCCGGTGGACGTTGTCGAGCTGGTGCAGCGGCTGCGGTCCCACCCGGACACCGCCGAGCTCGGCAAGCGCGTCGGCCTGGAGCACCTGGTGTTCGTCACCCGCAATGCCAACCTGAGTCCGTTCGGCGCAGGCCTCAGCCCCTTCGGCGCGGGCCTCAGTCCGTTCGGGGCGGGGTTGAGCCCGTTCGGCGCGGGCCTCAGTCCGTTCGGGGCGGGGCTGAGCCCGTTCGGCGCGGGCCTGAGCGGCGTCCAGTCGTACGCCCAGCCGGGTTTCGGCGGGCGCACTCCGGTGCGGGTCGTGCTGCCGCCGCCGCCCGGGAGCGGGACCGGCCCGGTCGTCGTCGTGCTCGACACGGGCTGCGACCAGCACCACAGCTGGTTCCCCGCGCAGCAGGTCGTGCGGCGCGTCGAGGTCAAGGACGGCAAGGGCGGCACCACGACGATCGGCATCGACGTTGACCTGCCGGGCAGCCGGGATTCGGACCCCGAGGGCGACGGGGGCGCGCCCGACGAGATGACCGGCGGCATCCCCGGGTGCGCCGGGCACGGCACCTTCATCACCGGCATCCTCCGGCAGACCGCGCCCACCGCGCAGATCGTCTCGCTGCGGATCTGCGACGCCGACGGCGTCGTCCCCGAGGGTGAGCTGGCCGGCGTGCTCACCGAGCTCGCGATCAAGCACGCCGCGGGCCACTGGATCGACGCGCTGGTGCTCAGCCTCGGCTATTACCTGGAGGACGACGCGGACCCGGCCGGCGCCGACGCACGCGAACACTCGGCGATCGGCACCCTGCTCGCCGGGCTGGCCGCCTCGAACGTCGTCACGTTCGTGGCCGCCGGCAACGACGCGACCACCCGGCCCAGCTACCCGGCCGCGTTCGCCGTCGATGCGCGCTTCCGGGGCACGGACACGTCGGGACGCGCCGTCCTGCCTCTGGTCTCGGTCGCCGCGGAGAACCCGGACGGGAGCATCGCGCTGTTCTCCAACGACGGCGCCTGGGTGACCGCGCAGGCCGCCGGCGCCAACGTGGTGAGCACGCTGCCGCGGGGATTCGCCGGCGCGTGGCAGGCGGCGGTCTCGCTGGTGGGGCCCCGGGACCGCGAGCGGAGACGGGCCACCATCGACCCGGACGGCTACCGGGGCGCGTTCGGCCTGTGGAGCGGCACGAGCTTCGCCGCCCCGGCACTCGCGGGGCAGTACCTGACGGCACTGGCCGGGCGGGCCGGCCAGGCTGCCCTGGTCACGGTCGGCGATTCCGACCGGCTCGACCTGGTGCAGGACCTGCTGCGGCCGGAGGCGCTCGGCCGGGCCTGAGGCGCGACGAACGGTCCGGCGGGCGGGGCGGTCCGGCGGGCTTCATGAGTACGGGGGGGAACCGTGGCACGCAGTCGACCGCCGGCGACGCTCCGGACGGCTCACGCGCTGTGGACCGCCGCCCGCGAGCTGGGCCATCAGGGCAAGGTCCGGCGCGCCGTGGCGCTCGGCAGGGCGGCGCTCGCCGCCCTCGACGCGGCGCCCGACCCGGCGCTGCGCGCGCGGATCCTGGTCAGCATGTCGTACCCCCTCGCCGAACTCGGCGAGGTGGACGCCGCGTTCGCGCTCCTCGATGAGGCGGCCGTGACCCACGCCCCGGCGACGCCCTACGCGCAGGCCTCGCGCGGGATGCTGCTCATCCGCACGGGCCGGCCGGACGAGGGCATCGTGCACCTGGACGCCGCCGTCAGCGCCATGCGCGGTCCCGCGGCCGTCGTCGAGCCCAGGGATCTCGGCGTGGCGCTGCTCAACCGCGGCCTGCTGCAGATCACCGCCGGCAGGCTGCCCGCCGCGGAGTCCGACACCAGAGAGGCGCACCGCCTGCTCGCCGCGGCCGGCGACGCAGAGCGGCTCGCGCTGATGGCCCGCCACAACATCGGCTTCATCGAGTTCCTGCGCGGCGACCTGCCCGGCGCGATCAACATCATGGCCGCGCCCGTCGACGGGTCCGCCATCGCGCCGGTCGGCGTGCCGGCACTCGACCGGGCGCGGGTGTTGCTCGCGGCCGGGCTGGTCGGCGAGGCGCGGGAGTTCGCGGAGGTCGCCCTGGCCGACTTCGCCGCCAACAGGGCGACGGCCGACCTCGTCGATGCTCTGGGCGCGCGCGCCGAGATCGCGCTGGCAGAGGGTGATCCCGCAACAGCGCGGCGCGTCGCCCGGCGGGCGGCGCGGATCGCGGCGCGGCGCGGGAACGAGCGGGCGGCCACGGTCGCGCAGGTGCTGGAGCTTCGTGCGGAGGCGCTCGCCCGGCGGCGCAGCGGACCCCCCGGCCATCGCCCCGGATCGCGCCAGGCGGCCCGCCGCGCGACGGTGCTGTCCCTCCGGCTGGCCGACCTCGGCCTGACCGACGACGCCACGGGCGCCGCGCTGCTCGCGGGCGAGGCGATGCTCGACGCGCAGGACGCCGACGCCCCGAACCGGATCGCCGCGGCCGCGGCCAGGGCGGAGCGGTCGGGGGATCTCGCCACCCGGCTGCATGCCCGGGTGCTCCGCGCCCGGGTGGACCTGGAACGGCATGATCCCCGCGCGGGTCTCGCGCAGATCCGGCGCGGGCTGGACGATCTCGCCGCGTTCCAGGCCCAGTTCGGATCCCAGGACCTGCAGTCCGGCGCCGCGGTGCGCGGCCGCGACCTGGCCCGGCTGGGCCTGCGCACGGCGGTCGCCGGCGGTTCGCCCGCCGCCATCCTGCAGTGGCTCGAGCGGAGCCGGGCGGTCAGCACCCGGCTGCCGGAGGTGCGGCCGCCCGCCGACCCGGCGCTCGCCGACGACCTCGGCGCGCTCCGTGTCGCGTTCGACCAGGCGCGGCAGGCCGCGCTCGCCGGGCGCCGGGACGCGGCTCTCGACCGGCGGGTGGCCGACCTGCGGCGGCACGTCCGGTCGCGATCCTGGACGGCCGCCGCGTCGGGTGCCGTGCACCGGCCCGTGAGCATGGCGGCGGTCCGGCGGGCACTCGCGGGCCGGCCAGGGACCTCTGTGCTGGCGTTGTTCCACGGGGACGGGCACGACCACGCGCTCGCCGTCACCGCACGCGGCGCGCACTACCGCCGGCTGGCGGAGAGCGCGCCCACCGAGGCCACCGTCCGCCGGGTCGGTTCCGACCTGGACCTGCTCGCCGACGTGCGGATCGCCGCACCGCTGCGCCGGGTCGCGCACGGCTCGCTGTGCGGCGACCTGGAACGGCTGTCGGGCCAGCTGATCGAGCCGATGCTGGACGTCCTCGACGACGGCCCACTCCTGGTCGTCGACGCGGGCCCCACGGCGGCGGCGCCGTGGGGCTTGTTGCCGGCGATCGCGGGGCGCGCGGTGTCCGTCACCTCGTCGGTGACGACCGCGATCGCCGGACTGGCGGCACACCGGCCCGCGCACGAGACCGGCGTGCTCGTGGTGAGCGGGCCCGACGTCGTCAACGGGGAGCAGGAGGCCAAGGAGGTCGCCTACCTGCACCCGCGCTCGACGCTGCTCACGGGTGACGACGCGTCCGGCCGCGCCGTGCTCGCCGCCGTTCCCGATGGCGGGCTCGTGCACGTCGCCGCGCACGGCCACCACGAGCCGGACAACCCCCTGTTCTCGGGGCTGCTGCTCGCCGACGGGCTGCTCTTCGGGTACGACGTGGCGCCGAATCCCGCGCTGCCCGCGCACGTCGTGCTGTCCAGCTGCGACGTCGGCCGTAGCCAGGACCGGCCGGGGGGCGAGCCGCTCGGACTGGTCGCGGCCCTGATCCGGAGCGGCGTGCGCACGGTCATCGCATCCACCAGCCGGCTCGCGGACGACGTCGCGGCGCCGGCGATGATCGCCTATCACCAGGCGTTGCTGGGCGGGGCGGACCCGGCCGGCGCGCTCGCCGACGCGGTCGCCGTGGCCGGGTCGGCCGGCGACATCCCCGTGCCACTGACCTGTTTCGGCGCCGGCACGAACTGACGGCCCGGCGTCGATCGGCACGACCCGCCCGCCGCGCGGCGCGCCCGTCCGACGGCGGCGGCCGCGGGCGAACGAGTCCAGGGGTCCACGAGAGTCACCCGAGGGTGACGCAGCGCATCGAATCCGAGATGCTTAGCGGGTGGATACGGGCGTTCCGGCACGAATGGACGATTCCGCATCCGCCACGCCGCCCGCGGCCGACTGGTCGGGTGGTGCCCCGCACGGCGGCGCGCCGCGGGGTGAGCACGAGCGCAGCGTTCCCACCCAGGTCCCCACCCACGGCGCTTCGTCGGGGCGCCGATCCTCCGCTTCCGATCTGTGGGCCAGGGCGCGGGCCAGCGTCGACGTGGGCCGCCCCGCCACCGGCATCCGGCTGGCCGAGCGCGCCCTGCACGAGCTCGATCTGCACGGCCCCGCGCGCGACGCGGCCGAGGATCCGGCCGTCGAGATGCTGCGGGCGCGGATCACGCTCGTGCTGGCCGACGCGAACGTCGAGCTGGGGCAGATCGACCTCGCCGAGCGGCTGCTGCGATCCGCCGCGGCCGCGGGACCGGAGATCGCGCCGGTGGTGCGCGCGTCCCGCGGGGTGCTGCTGGCCCGGACCGGCCGGATGCGGCAGTCGCGGCGCGAGCTGGACGGGGCGATCGCCGAGCTGGAACGGGCCACGCCGGACGGCGGCAACCTGGTCAGGGCGCTGCTCTGGCGGGGCCTGCTCAACCTCAGCGAGGGGCGGTTGGACGAGGCAACCGCGGACTGCGCGCGGGCGCGCGAGCTGGGGGAACGGCGGGGGATGGACGCCGCGGTGCTGATCGCGACGCACACCGCGGGCCTCGTGCAGTTCGTCTCCGGGGACCTGCCCGGTGCCCTGCAGCTGATGTCCCAGGCCGACGAGCAGCCCGCCGACGTCCGGCTGGGGTTCCGCGCCCTCGACCGGGCGCGGGTGCTGCTCGCGGCGGGACTGACCGCCGAGGCCAGGGAGTATGCCGGGCGCGCGGGGGAGACCTTCCTGGCCGAACGGGCCAGGGTCGACCTGGCCGAGACCCTGCTGGTGCAGGCGGAGATCGACCTGATCGACCGCCGGCCGAGCCGGGCCGCGATGGCCGCCAGCCGCGCCGCCAGGATCTACGCCGCCGCGCATCACTCGCGCGGCGTGCTCGGCGCGCGGCTCATGCAGGCGCGGGCGGACGCCCTCGACCGCGTGGTCGCCCGCTCCCCGGACCGGCGGCGCGCCCGGGCGGACGCCACCAGGGCGGCGGGCCTCGCGGATCAGCTCGCCGAGGCCGGGCTGCGCGAGGACGCCCGCGCCGCCAGGGTGCTGGAGGCGGACGCCCAGCTGGCCGCCGGCGACCCGGTCGCCGCCGAGGCGGCCCTGGCCAGGGCGCGCAGCGAGGCCACCACCCGCACCGCGACCGTGCCGACCGTCGCCACCGAGCTGCACGGCCGGCTGGTCGCCGCGCGCATCGAGCTGGCCCGCGGGCGCGCCGCCGCCGGCATGTCGCAGGTCCGCCGCGGCCTCGACGACCTCGCCGCGTTCCAGGCGAAGTTCGGCTCGCAGGACCTGCAGTCGGCCGCCGCGGTGCACGGCTCGGAGCTCACCCGGCTGGGCCTGCGCACCGCGCTCGAGTCCCGCTCGCCGGCCGCGATCCTGCAGTGGCTGGAACGGTCCCGCGGCGCGTCGACCCGGCTGCCGGCCGTCCGCCCGCCGGTCGACGGCGCGCTCGCCAGGGACCTCAGCCGGCTCCGGGTGGCGGCCTACCGCGCCCGGCTCGCGTCCCGGTCGGGCGCGCCGGACCGCGAGCTGGAGGCGATCGTCGAGGACCTGCGTCGCCGCGTCCGGTCCCGCTCCTGGACCGCCGGCGGCAGCGGGGCGGTGCACCGGCCGATCACCCTCGCCGCGGTCCAGCGCCGGCTGGCCGAGACCTCGCCGCGGGTGAGTGTGGTGGCGCCGTTCCGCGGCCGCGGGCGGTTCCACGCGCTGGTGATCACCGCCGACACCGCTCGGTACATCGCCGTCGACCCGGACTTCGCCCTCGAGGACCTGCTGCACCGGATGGTCGGCGACCTCAACATCCTGGCCGACCACCGCATCCGCGCCCAGCTCCGGACCGTCGCGGTCCGCTCCCTGCAGGCGAGCGTCGGCGGCGTGGCGGCGGCGATCGTCGACCCGATCCAGCCGTACGTCGACGACGGGCCGGTGATCATCGCCGCCGCGGGCGCGGCCGCGATCGTGCCGTGGGCGCTGCTGCCCGGGCTCGCCGGGCGCGCCGTCTCGGTGACGACCTCGGTGACCGCCGCGATGGCGAGCCTGGGGGTGCGCCGGCAGGACCACCGGCACGGCGTCCTCGCCGTCGCGGGACCCGATGTGCCGCACGGGTTCCGGGAGGCCGCCGCGGTGGCGGAGGTGCACGACGGCGCGACGATGCTGACCGGGTCCGGCGCGACCGGTCGGGCGGTGCTGGACGCCATGCCCGCGGACGGGCTCGTGCACATCGCCGCGCACGGGCAGCACGAGCAGGACAACCCGCTGTTCTCCGGCGTGCTGCTGGCAGACGGCCTGCTGTACGGGTACGACGTCGCGCCGAACCCGGCCCTACCGGCGCACGTGGTGCTGTCCAGCTGTGACGTCGGCCGGACCGACGACCGGCCCGGCGGCGAGCCGCTCGGCCTGGTCGCCGCCCTGCTGCGCAGCGGGGTGTCGACGGTCATCGCCGGAACCAGCCGGATCTCCGATTCCGTCGCGGCCACCGCGATGACGGGCTACCACCGGCGGCTGCGGGCCGGCGACGCGCCGGCCGTCGCGCTCGCCGGCGCGATCCAGGAGGTGGCCGAGCAGGACGAGGACCCTGCGCCGTTCACCTGCTTCGGTGCCGGCCTGTAGGTCCGTCGCCCGGGCAAGGGCCGGCAGATCGGATACCGTCGTGCGAGAGCCCACGCTGCCCCGACCCCGCCCGCCGACCCTTCCGACCAGCAGCCGTGCACCGACCCGTCTGGAGCGTTGAGCAGTGATCACGCAGTGGATCTTGCTCGCCGTCGGCGTGATCCTGATCGCGGGCACGGCGCTCTACGTCTCGGCCGAGTTCAGCCTGGTGACCGTCGATCGCGCCACCGTCGCCCGGCAGGCCGCCGAGGGCGACACCCAGGCGAAGTCGCTGATGATCGGCCTGCGCTCGCTGTCCACCCAGCTCTCGGGCGCCCAGGTCGGCATCACGGTGACCACGCTGGCGCTCGGCTTCGTGACCGAACCCTCGCTGGCCAGCCTGGTGTCGACCCCGCTGCAGTGGCTGGGCGTCGCGCCTGAGGTCGGCGACTCGATCGGCGTCGTCGTGGCGCTGGTCGTCGCCACGGTGCTGTCCATGGTGTTCGGCGAGCTGGTGCCGAAGAACATCGCCATCGCGGAGCCGCTGCCCACGGCGAAGGCGGTCATCACCCCGATGCGGGTGTCCTCGATGATCTTCTACCCGCTGATCTGGGTGCTGAACGGCATCGCCAACGGGGTGCTGCGGATGATCGGCGTGCAGCCCCAGGAGGAGCTGCGGTCGGCCCGCTCCGCGGTCGAGCTGCAGTCGCTCGTCCGCCGGTCCGCGGCGCAGGGCACGCTGGAGGCTCCGACCGCCGGCCTGCTGGCGCGGTCGATCGCCTTCTCCGACAAGTTGGCCGACGACGTCCTGACCCCGCGGGTGCGGGTGCGGTTCGTGCAGGGCCGACGACACCGCCGAGGCCGTGCTGGCCGCCGCGGCGGAGACCGGCCACTCGCGTTTCCCGGTGTCGGGCGAGGACTCGGACGACGTCGTCGGGCTGGTGCACCTGAAGCGGGCGATCTCGATCCCGCCGGACGACCGGTCCACCGTGCGGGTCGAGCAGCTGATGGCGCCCGTGCCGGTGGTGCCCGGCACCATCCCGCTGGACGACCTGCTCGATCAGCTCCGGGCGCAGGGCCTGCAGATGGCCGTGGTGGCCGACGAGTACGGCGGCACCGCCGGCATTCTCACGCTGGAGGACGTCGTCGAGGAGCTGGTCGGCGAGATCACCGACGAGCACGACCCCACGGCCGCGCGCGCCGAGCTGTTGCCGGACGGCACCTGGCTCGTGCCCGGCACGCTGCGGCCGGACGAGATCGCCGAGATCATCGACGTCCGGCTGCCGGAGTCCGGCGCCTACGAGACGGTGGCCGGCCTGCTCATCGCCCGGCTGGGCCGGATGCCGGAGAACCTCGACTCCGTCGAGGTGGGGGCGACGATCGGCGCCGCGACCTCGCTCGGCGTCGCGCGCGACGGCGTCGGCGACCATCCCGGGGACCGGCCGATCGACCTGCAGCTCCTGGACGACCTGCCGCGCGCCGCGCGGGTGCGGCTGACGGTGCATCGCCGCGCGCGCCGGCGGATCGACACGGTCCGGCTGTCGGCGGTCGGACTCGAGGGCGACGACCGGTCGGCGGGTGCGCGCGGATGACCCTCAACTGGCTCCTGCTCCTGCTGGTGTTCGTCCTCCTCGCCGCCAGCGCGTTCTTCGTCGCCGCCGAGTTCTCGCTGATCGCGGCCCGCCGCACGGTGATCGAGCCGTTGGCCGTGACGAGCCGGCGCGCCCGCTCGACGCTGCGCGCCATGGAGAACGTGTCGCTGATGATGGCGTGCGCGCAGCTCGGCATCACGCTGTGCGGGGTGCTGCTCGGCGCCCTCGGCGAGCCGGCCGTGGCGGCCCTGCTCGAGCCGGTGTTCGCCGCGCTCGGCGTGCCCGAGGCGTGGCTGCATCCGGTCGCGCTGGTGATCGCACTGCTGCTGGTGGTGTCCGCGCACGTCGCGCTCGGCGAGATGGTGCCGAAGAACATCGCGATCGCCGGGCCCGAGCGGACGGCGCTGGCGCTGGCCCCCGCGCTGCAGGGGATCGCGAGGGCGATCGGCCCGATCATCCGCTTCCTGAACGCGTTCGCGAACCTGGTCGTGCGGGCCACCGGCCGGCAGCCGAAGGACGAGGTGACGTCCTCGTTCACCCGGGAGGAGGTCGCCGACCTCGTCGCGGAGTCGCGCGCGGAGGGGCTGCTGGACGCGGAGGAGCACCAGCGGATCACGTCGGCGCTGGACTTCGACGTCACCGCGGTCGGGGCCGTCATGGTGCCGGACCCCGAGGTGGTCTCGCTGCCGGCCGGGGCCACCGCGGCGGACATCGAGCGGATCTGCGCGCGCACCGGCTTCTCCCGCTTCCCGATCCGCGGCGAGGACGGCCGGTACTGCGGCTACCTGCACATCCGCGACGTGGTCGACATCCCGGCGAACCGGCGGGACGACCCGGTCCCCACGTCGAAGATCCGGGCGCTGCCGAAGGTGGCGCCCAGCACCGACCTGCGCACGGCGCTCGACCGGATGCGGCGGATCGGCGCGCACCTGGCCGAGGTCGACCCCGCCGTCGACGCAGGCGCGGACGGCACCGTCAACGCCCTGCCGGCGCCCGACCGCTCGCCGGCCGGGGTGGACACCGCTTCGGGCGGCACCGCCCGGGCGACAGCAGCAGGGACCGAGGCCATCGGGACGACCGACGCGGGCGGCCGGGACGCCGGCGCCCCCGTGGATCCGGCCGCCGCCGGGGGCGGGCTCGTCATGCTCGAGGACGCCATCGAGACGCTCGTCGGCGAGATCCGCGACGCGACCCGGCGCGGGCCGCGGCCGGCGACCGGCACGGCCGCGCGAGAGGCATAGTCTCGGCCCATGCAGCGCCGGATCATGGGGATCGAGACCGAGTTCGGGATCACCTGCACGTTCCACGGCCAGCGCCGGCTGAGCCCCGACGAGGTCGCGCGCTACCTGTTCCGCCGCGTGGTGTCCTGGGGCCGGTCGTCGAACGTGTTCCTGCGCAACGGGTCCCGGCTGTACCTCGACGTCGGCTCGCACCCGGAGTACGCCACCGCGGAGTGCGACGACCTGCCCACGCTGATCGCCCACGACAAGGCCGGCGAGCGGATCCTGCAGGAGCTGGTGGTGGACGCCGAGTCCCGGCTCGCCGAGGAGGGCATCGGCGGCGACATCTACCTGTTCAAGAACAACACCGACTCCGCCGGAAACTCGTACGGCTGCCACGAGAACTTCCTCATCGCGCGCGGCGGCGAGTTCGCCCGGATCGCCGACGGCCTCATCCCGTTCCTGGTCACCCGGCAGCTGATCGCCGGCGCCGGCAAGGTGCTGCAGTCGCCGCGCGGCGCGTCCTACTGCCTGTCGCAGCGCGCCGACCACATCTGGGAGGGCGTGTCCAGCGCGACGACCCGGTCCCGGCCGATCATCAACACCCGCGACGAGCCGCACGCCGACGCCGAGCGCTACCGGCGGCTGCACGTCATCGTCGGCGACTCCAACATGAGCGAGACCACGACCCTGCTCAAGGTCGGCAGCGCGGCGCTCGTGCTGGAGATGATCGAGGCCGGGGTGCCGTTGCGGGACTTCAGCTTCGAGAACCCGATCAGGGCGATCCGGGAGATCTCCCACGACATCACCGGGCGGCGCCCGGTCCGGCTCGCCGGCGGCGGCGAGATCTGCGCCCTGGACGCGCAGCTGGACTACCTCGAGCGCGCGCAGGAGTACGTGGGCAAGCGCGGCACCGATCCGGTGACGGAACGGGTGCTCGACCTCTGGCGCCGCACGCTGCAGTGCGTCCAGGCCGACGACCTGTCCGGGGTCGACACCGAGATCGACTGGGTGATCAAGAAGAAGCTGATCGACGCGTACGCAGCGCGCCACGACCTGGATCTGACGCACCCGCGCATCGCCCAGCTCGACCTGACCTACCACGACGTGCGGGCCGGCCGCGGCCTGCACTCGCTGCTCGTGGCGAAGGGCCGCGCGGCGCAGGTCGTCACCGAGGATCGGATCATCGAGGCCACCACCGTGCCGCCGCAGTCCACGCGCGCCCGCCTGCGCGGCGAGTTCGTGGCCGCGGCGCAGGACGCGGGGCGGGACTACACCGTCGACTGGGTGCACCTGAAGCTCAACGACCAGGCCCAGCGCACGGTCCTGCTCAAGGACCCGTTCCGGGCCAGCGACGAGCGGGTGAGCCGGCTCATCGAGTCGATGTAGCCGCCCGCCGACGATCGATCCCGCACGGCGTGCTCCCTCCGGGCGGAAGCAGCGTTGCGTACGGGTTCGGCGCTGGTTGGGTTTGACGGACGCGCCGAAAGGCGTCGCCGACCTGCGGAAAGCCGCCGCGGCCCGCCGGTGTGACACGCTGGTCGCCGTGGCGACGGCGAAGGCGGAACGGCTGCTGAACCTGGTGATCGCCCTGGTCAACTCGCCGCGCTACCGCACCGCGGCCTGGATCCGGGAGAAGGTCGCCGGGTACGCCGACGCGCCCACCGACGAGGCGTTCTTCCGCACCTTCGAGCGGGACAAGCAGGAGCTCCGCGAGCTCGGCATCCCCGTGCAGACGCCGACCGACGGATCGGACGGGTACCGCATCCCGCCGGTGGAGTTCGCGCTGCCCGAGTTGTCGTTCACCCCGGCGGAGGCCGCGGCCCTCGCGCTGGCCGGGCGGCTGTGGGCGACCACGGCGCTCGAGCGTGCCGGGTCCGGCGCGCTGCGCAAGATCCGCGACGCGCAGGACGCGCAGCCCGCTGCGACCGCCGGGCGGGCGAACGGGCCGGCGGTCGACGATCGCGACGACAGCGGCGCGGTCACCCTGCTGCAGCCGCGGGTGCGCACCTCCGACCCCGCCTTCGCGCCGCTGCTCGCCGCGGTGCGCGCGCGCCGCGCCGTGACGTTCGACTACCGCAAGGACCCGACCGACGCGCCGGAGCCGCGATCCCTGCAGCCGTGGGGGCTGGTGTCCTATCACGGCCGCTGGTACGTGGTCGGATACGACGCGGCGCGGAAGGACCGCCGCACGTTCCGGGTGTCGCGGATCGCCGGCCCGGTGCGCGCCGTCGGTGCCGCCGGCGCGGTCACCCCGCCGGAGGGCGTCGACCTGCTCGCCGAGGTCGCGGCCAGCGTCCAGCCGGTCGTGGACCGGACGGCGACGCTGCGGGTGCGCGCCGGGCTCGCGGCCGGGCTGCGCAGGTCCGCGCTCGCGTCGGTGCCCAGCGAGGACGCCGCCGGCTGGGACCTGGTGACCGTCCCGCTCGGCTCGCTCTGGGACACCGCCCGCCGGATCGCGGGCAACGGGCCGGACGTCGTCGTGGAGGCGCCGCCCGATCTTCGCGAGGCGGTGATCCGCCTGCTGACGGGCGCCGCCGGGGCGGCGAGCGGCGACCGCCGCGCGGCGAGCGGGGCGATCCGGTGAGCGAATCGGCCACGGAGCGGCTGGCCCGCATGCTCGGCCTGGTGCCGTACATCGCGCGCCGGCCGGGCGTCGGGATCGCCGAGCTGGCCGCCGAGTTCGGCGTCTCGCGGGACCAGATCGGCGACGACCTCAACCTGCTGATGGTCTGCGGCCTGCCCGGCTACTACCCGGACGACCTGATCGACGTCGTGCTGTCCGACGACGGCGGCACGGTGTCCATCGCGTTCGACGCCGGCATCGAGCGACCGGTCCGGCTCACCGCCGACGAGGCCTTCGCGCTGACCGTCGCGCTGCGCTCGCTCGCCGAGCTCCCCGGACTGGTGGACACGGCCGCGGTGGACTCGGCGCTGAAGAAGCTCGAGCGGGCCGGGGCGCAGGGCGCCGAGAACGTGCGGGTCGCGCCGGCCGATCCGGCGCCGGCGCTCGGCACGGTGCGGGAGGCGCTGGCCCGGTCGCGCAGGCTGTGGATGCGCTACTACACGGCGTCCCGGGACGCCGTCACCGAGCGGACCGTCGACCCGCTGCGCCTGATCGTGACGGACGGCCGGGCGTACCTGGAGGCGTACTGCCACCTGGCCGGGTCGATCCGGCACTTCCGGGTGGACCGCATCGACGACGCCCGGGTGCTGGACGAGCCCGCCCAGCCGACCCTCTGGGTGGACGAGGACATCCCCGAGCGGATCTTCCATCCCGACCTGCAGATCCCGCCGGTGACGCTGCGGCTGGCGCCGCCGGCCCGCTGGGTCGCCGAGTACTACCCGATGGAGGAGGTCGCCGACGTCGACGACCCGCCCGGCGGGTTGCGGGTCAAGATGCGCGCCGCGCGCGACGACTGGCTGGCGCGGCTCGTGCTGTCGCTCGGCGGCGACGCCGTGCTCGAGGGCCGGCCGGACCTGACCGAACTCGTCGCCCGCCGCGCCGAGGAGGCGCTCACCGCCTACCGCGACTGACCCAGGCGTCCGGCTCGGCCCGTGCCGGCCCGTGCCGACCCGTATGACCGTAGGAGCTCTCGTATGACGCAATAGCGTCATACGGGAGGCGTCACCGTCATACGAGTTCCCGGCGGACGGGGCCCGTCGGCCGCATCGGCACGGCCGGGCATGTCGTCGGCCACTGCGTACGATCCAAGGCACCGGCAGATCCGAACTGCTGGTGACCACTCCCGGCGCGGACACCGCCGGTCGGACCACCAGAAGGAACCCCGTGCCCCTGCGAGTGCCCAAGCTGCGACGCCGCAAGGCGGTGAAGTCGGCCGACGGCACGATGTCGTTGATGGAGCACCTGTACGAGCTCCGCCGCCGGCTGTTCGTCGCGGTGCTCGGCTTGTTCCTGGGGTCCGTGATCGGCTTCGTCTGGTACGCCTACGGCATCCCGGCGATCGGCTTGAGGTCGCTCGGCGACATCCTGATCGCGCCGTATTGCGCGGTGCCGACCCCGCCCCGGCAGACCTTCGGCGACCCGAACAGCTGCACGCTCCTCGCGACCGGGCCCTTCTCGATCCTGCAGATCCGGCTCAAGGCGGCCATTCTCGCGGGCGCGGTGCTGTCGTCGCCGCTCTGGCTCTACCAGCTCTGGGCGTACATCACGCCCGCGCTGTACTCGCGGGAACGCAGGTTCGCCATCACCTTCGTGGTGGCCGGCTCGCTGCTGTTCGTCGGCGGCGCGGTGCTCGCCTACGTGGTGGTGTCCGAGGGCCTGACCATCCTGCTCGGCTTCGGCGCGGACACCGCGACGGCGGCGCTGTCGCCGGACTCGTACTTCTCCTTCCTGATCGCCATGCTGTTGATCTTCGGTGTGTCCTTCGAGCTGCCGCTGCTGCTGATCATGCTGAACCTGGCCGGGGTGGTGAAGGGCGCGCAGCTCTCGCGCTGGCGTCGCTACTCGATGTTCGGCCTGGTGGTGTTCGCCGGCCTGGTGGTGCCCGGCAACGACCCGATCACCATGCTGGCGCTCGCCGTCGCGCTGTGCCTGCTGTACGAGATCGCGGTGCAGGTGGCCCGCTGGCACGACCGCCGGCTCGCGCGCCGGCTGGCCGCGGGCGGGCAGGGTGAGCTGGACGACGACGAGGCGTCGTCGCTGCCGACCTCGCCCGGCGACGTCGGGGAGGTGGCCCCGGTCGGCGCGTCGGCACCCATCCCGGCTGCGGAGCCCGCCCCGCGCGCCGCGCCGGCCCCCTCGCCGCGGCCGTCGTCCGCACCGCCGCCGCGCGCCGACGACCTCGGCGACGCCACCTGACCCGCCGCCCGGGCGCCGGTCCGGCCGGACGGTGCGGCGGGGCGCGCCGGGTCCTGTGACACGCTGGACGGGTGACGCGCCACCGCTCGACCCGGCTGGAGGGGACCGACCGGCGCGGCTCACCGGGTGGTGACCTCGACCATGACGGCCTCCCCGAACTGCCCGCGGACCTCCGCGCAGACCCGCGCACAGCGGATGCCGAGCTCTCGCCCGCGGACCGGTTCGCCCGGGCTGCGGACCGATCGGCGCACCGGCTGCTGACGGAGTTCGCCGCCACCCGCCCCTTCGCCTTCGACCCGTTCCAGGTCGAGGCGTGCCGGGCGCTGGAGGAGGGCGGCGCGGTGCTGGTCTGCGCGCCGACCGGCGCCGGCAAGACCGTCGTCGGCGAGTTCGCGGTGCACCGGGCGCTGGCGACCGGCGGCAAGTGCTTCTACACGACGCCGATCAAGGCGCTGTCGAACCAGAAGTTCGCGGACCTGGTCGCGCAGTACGGCCCCGACCGGGTCGGCCTGCTCACCGGCGACACGTCGATCAACTCGCACGCGCCGGTGGTGGTGATGACCACCGAGGTGCTGCGCAACATGCTCTACGCGGGGTCCCGCGACCTGGCCGGGCTCACCGCCGTGGTGATGGACGAGATCCACTACCTCGCCGACAAGTTCCGCGGGGCCGTGTGGGAGGAGGTCATCCTGCACCTGGCGCCCCAGGTGCAGGTCGTGGGCCTGTCGGCGACCGTGTCCAACGCCGAGGAGTTCGGCGCCTGGCTGCAGACCGTGCGCGGCCGCACCACGGTCGTGGTGGACGAGATCCGGCCCGTGCCGCTGTGGCAGCACATGCTCGTCGGCCGCCGGCTGTTCGACCTGTTCTCCACCGCCGACATCGACGCGGTCGACGGCACGCCGACGGCCAGGGTGCGGGTCGATCCGGCGCTCGCCCGCGCCGTCGCCGACGCCGAGGCGCTCGCCGACCGGTACGGCCCGTCCGGGCGCGGGCGGGGCAGGGGCGGCGGCCCGCAGGGCTACCGCGGCGTGCCCCGCTGGCGGCCGCCGGCCCGCGTGGACGTCATCGAGCGGCTCGACGGCGCCGGCGCTGCTGCCCGCCATCACGTTCATCTTCTCGCGCGCCGGCTGCGACGCCGCGGTGCTGCAGTGCGTGCGCTCCGGGATGCGGCTGACGACCGAGAAGGAGCGCGAGGAGATCCGGCAGATCGTCGACCGGCGCACCGCCGAGCTGGCCGAGGCCGACCTCGGCGTGCTGGGCTACTGGGACTGGCGGGACGGCCTGGAGCGGGGCATCGCCGCGCACCACGCCGGGCTGCTGCCGGTGTTCAAGGAGACCGTGGAGGAGCTGTTCGTCGCCGGCCTGGTGAAGGCGGTGTTCGCGACCGAGACGCTCGCGCTCGGCATCAACATGCCCGCCCGGACCGTCGTGCTGGAGAAGCTGAGCAAGTTCAACGGCGAGGGTCACGTCGACCTGACGCCGGGGGAGTACACCCAGCTGACGGGCCGGGCCGGCCGCCGCGGGATCGACGTCGAGGGGCACGCGGTTGTCGTCTGGGCGCCGGGGGTGGACCCGCGGCGGTCGGCGGCCTGGCGTCGCGCCGCACCTACCCGCTGCGGTCGTCGTTCCGGCCGAGCTACAACATGGCGGTCAACCTCGTCGGCCGGCTGGGCCGGGACAAGGCCCGCGAGCTGCTGGAGCAGTCGTTCGCCCAGTTCCAGGCGAACGCCGCGGTGGTCGGCATGGCCCGCCAGGTGGCGAAGAACGCCGAGGCGATCCAGGCGCACGAGCGCGCGATGCACTGCCATCTCGGCGACACCGCCGAGTACCTGGCGCTGGTGACCGAGCTGGCGGACGCGGAGAAGGCCACCGCGAAGGCCGCGTCGAGCCGGCGGCGCGACCAGACCACCGGTGATCTGGTCGCGCTGAAGCGGGGCGACGTCGTCTCGGTCCCGGCCGGTCGGCGGTCCGGCCTGGCCGTGGTGCTCGACCCCGGCGTGGACGCGGACGGCGGCGCGCGACCGCTGGTGATCACCGCGGGGCGTTGGGCCGGCCGGCTGTCGGCGGCCGATTTCCGGGGGCCGGTGCCGTCGCTCGGCCGGATCCGGCTCGGCAAGTTCACCGACCATCGCTCGCCCCGGGTCCGCCGGGACGTCGCGTCCGCGCTCGCCTCGTCCGGGATCACGGCGCCGACCCGGCAGTCCCGCCGCCCGGCCGAGAACGAGGACGTCGACCTCACCGTGCTGCGCCGGGCGGTGCGGGCGCATCCGGTGCACGGCTGCGCGGACCGCGACGAGCACCTGCAGTGGGCGCGCCGCTGGCGGCGGCTGCGGGAGGAGAACGACTCGCTCGCCGCCCGCGTCGCGCACGCACGGAGCTCGTTGGGCCAGGCGCTCGACCGGATCCTCGCGCTGCTGGCCGACCGCGGGTACGTGCACGGCGACACCGTGGATGCCGCGGGGCGGATGCTCGCCCGGATCTGGTCGGAGAGCGACCTGGTCGTCGCCGAGAGCCTGCGGCGTGGCGTGTGGGACGGGCTCGGCCCCGCGGAGCTCGCCGCCGCCGTGTCCGTCCTGCTGTTCGAGTCCCGCAGGGAGAACCCGGGTCCCGCTCGACCGCCCGCCGGTGACGCGGCGCCGGCGATCACCGCCACGGTCCGCATCTGGGCCGAGATCGCCGCCCAGGAGCGCTCCCTCGGGCTCCCGCCGACCCGCGAACCGGACTACGGGTTCGCCACGGCGGTGGCCGAGTGGGCGCGCGGCGGCTCCCTCGCGGACGCGCTGTCGGTCGCCGCGACGAGCGGAATCGAGATCTCCGCAGGCGATTTCGTGCGCTGGTGCCGGCAGGTGGTCGACCTGCTCGACCAGATCGCCGTCGTGGCACCGGAACCCGTGGGCCCGGTGGCCCGTGCCGGGGTGACCGCGCTGCGCCGGGGCGTCGTCGCGATGGGCACGACCTGAGCGACCACCATGCGCCGCGTCGACCGGCGGGGAATGTCTGCGCCGCACGACCGGTCGCGTGGTTTGATCTGTGCCAGGGGATGCGCCGGATCACCTCGGCCGTCCCGTCGCTGCCGCGCACCGCCATGGCGCCCGGCGTCTTTTCGGGAGGCACGTGATGAGCACGCCGCAGGGGCCGGGCGGTCAGTCGGGCTCCGGGGACGACCAGGATCGGCAGCAGTGGGGGACGAACCAACCGGAGGCCGACGGCGGCGACGCAGGCGATGCGGGCGCGACAACGGTGTACCGGCCGCAGGACCTCGCCGACCAGGCCCGGTCGGAACAGCAGGCGGCGGCACAGGGCGGGTCGTCGGGGCAGTCGCCGTCCGGCGCGTCGGCACCATCCTCGGCACCCGCGGGAGCCGACGCCGGCGACCCTTACGGGCAGCAGCCGTCCTACGGCCAGCAGTCCTACCCGCAGCAGGGCGGCTACGGCCAGGGCGGTCAGGGCGGCTATCCGCCCCCGTCCTACGGGCAGCAGGGCTACCCCCAGCAGGGGTACGGCCAGCAGCCGGACTACTCCCAGCAGGGCTACCCCCAGCAGGCCTACGGGCAACCGGGATCGGGCGGCCAGCCCGGCCAGGGCGAATACGGCCAGCAGTCCTACAACCCGCAGGACTACTCGCAGCAGGGCGGCCAGCCCGGCGGATACGGTCAGCCCGGGTACGGCCAGCAGGGCTATTCGACCGCCGGGCAGCAGCCGTACACCCAGCCCGGCGCGGCCGACTACGCCCAGCCGGGCCAGGCCGACTACGCGCAGCAGGGCTACGGCCAGTCCGGATACGCCCAGCCGGGATATCCGCCGTCCGGGTCGTCCTACGGCCAGCCGTCCGCCTACGGCCAGTCGTCCTACGGCCAGCCGGCGGCCGGTGGCTACGCCGGGTACGCCGGCGGGACCGCCGCGGCGGGCGCGGCAACCGCTGCCGCACCGAAGAAGTCGAACCAGGGCCTGATCATCGGCCTCGTCGCGGTGGTGGTGGTCGCGGCACTGGTGGCCGTCGCGCTGTTCGTCTGGCCCGGGTTCCTGAACAAGAAGGTGTTCGACGAGCGCCAGGTGTCGGACGGCGTGACGAGCATCCTCACGGGCGCGCCGCCGAGCGGCTACGGCCTCACCGGCGTCTCCGACGTGTCGTGCCCCTCGGGCCAGGAGGTCAAGGCGGGCACCAGCTTCCAGTGCACGCTCAAGGTCGACGGCGCGGATCGCACCGTCACCGTCAGCGTCAAGGGCGACGACAGCACCGCATCCAGCGGCGGACCCGCGAGCGGCGTCTACGAGGTGAGCCCGCCGAGCTGACCGCGGCGCGCCGGGTCCCGGCGCCTGTCGGCGGGGACATCGTCGATCGCTGTCGTCGTGAGAGCACCTGGGCCGCAGCGTTCCTCAGCGCGGTGGAGGCATCGGACGGCGTCGTGATCGACCGGGCGCGTTCGAGCTAGCCGCCCGTCGCGGCGAGCGCCTCGGTGAGCCGGCGCACGGCGTTCTCGACGCCGTATTTCGCCGCGAGCCTCCCCAGCGCGGCCGGGTCCTCCGGTTCGGCCGGCAGCCGGTCGTCGCCGCTGATCAGGACCTCGGCGTCGGCGGCCACGCGCACCACCCGCCCGGCGGCGAGCAGGTAGTCGCGGGCGGGTGCGAGCTTCGCGCGCTGGGAGCCGGTCATCGCCGACGACCGGTCGTCGAGGGCCGCGACCAGGCCGTCGAGCGAGCCGAACCGGCCGATCAGCGTGGCCGCGGTCTTGTCGCCGATGCCGGGCACACCCGGCAGCCCGTCCGACGGGTCGCCGCGCAGCGCGGCGAAGTCGGCGTACGCGCCCGGCGGGATGCCGTACTGCTCGGCCACGTCGGCGGGCGGAGTACACCTTCGCCTTGCTCATGCCCGCCCCGATGTACCGCACGGTCACCGGTGGGTCCTCGTCCCGCGCCACCTGGAACAGGTCCCGGTCGCCGGTGACGACCTCGACCGGGTCGGCGCGCTCGCCGTCCGCCAGCGTGCCGATCACGTCGTCGGCCTCGTATCCGTCGGCGCCCGCGGTGGCGATGCCGAACGCGGCCAGCACGTCCAGCAGGATGGGCACCTGGGGGGACAGCTCGTCCGGGATCGCCTCCAGGTTCGCCGGTTTCGCGGGAGCCTCGCCGCCGACGGCGATCTTCGGCTGCTTCAGCGCGACTTGCGGGGTCGCCACCCGGTGCGTCTTGTACGAGGGGATGAGCTCGACCCGCCACGGCGGCCGCCAGTCGAGGTCGAGACAGGCGACCAGCCGGGTCGGCCCGGCGTCGGTGATCACCCGGCCATGATGTCCAGCGAGCCGCGCACCGCGTTGACCGGCCGGCCGTTCGGCGCCGTGATCGACGCCGGCACGGCGAAGAACGCCCGGAAGTAGATGCCGGCGAAGTCGAGCAGCTGCAGCATGGTCGAGGACGCTACCGGCTCGCCGCGGCGGCGCGATGATTCCGTACGGTCGGCGGCCGTCGGGGCACGCCGACTAGGCTCCGTGACCATGTCGCAGCACGTGTCCGGAGCCGTCTCCGGAGTCGTCGGGGAGGCGGGCACCGCCGTCGCCGATCCCGTCGCCGTGCTGGCGGACCGGCTGCGACGGCTGTCGGGGCAGGCCGCGACGGCCGGGTCCGACGCCGTGCTGGTGTCGCCGGGTGCGGACATGACGTACTTCCTCGGCCATTCCGTCGCCTCGCACGAGCGCCTGACCTGCCTGGTGGTCCCCGCGGACGGGGAGGCGAGCCTGCTGGTGCCGACGCTGGAGCGGCCCGGCTGGTCCGGCACCCCGGTGGAGTCGCTGGGCCTCGCCGATGCCGACCTGGACCGACGGAGAGGACCCGTATGCCGCGCTGGCGGCCGCGTTGCCGGCGGCGGCCCGCGTGCTCGCGGTCGACTACCACATGCCCGCGGTGCACGCGCTGAACGCCCAGCTCGCCGTGCCCGGCGCCGAGCTGACCCTGGCCGGGGAGGCGATCGCCGAGCTGCGGATGCGCAAGGACGACGTCGAGGTCGACGGGCTCGCCGCGCGCCGGTGCCGCCATCGACCGGGTGCAGGGACGCATCGGCGAGTGGCTGGTCGCCGGCCGCACCGAGAACGACGTCGCGGCCGACATCGCCGCCGCGATCGTCGCGGAGGGTCACGCGCGGGCGGACTTCGTCATCGTCGGGTCGGGACCCAACGGCGCGAGCCCGCACCACGAGGCCGGCGACCGGGTGATCCAGCCCGGCGACGTGGTGGTGATCGACATCGGCGGGCCGATGCCGTCCGGCTACTTCTCGGACTGCACCCGCACCTACCTCGTGGGCAGCGGCGGTGCCGGTGGCGGCGGTGGCGCCGTGCCGGACCGGGTGCGGGAGGTCTACGAGACCGTGCGCCGGGCGCAGCGCGCGGGCGTCGCGGCCGTCCGTCCGGGCGCGACCGCCGAGTCCGTCGACGCGGCCGCGCGGTCCGTCATCGAGAGTGCCGGCTACGGCGAGTACTTCATCACCAGGACCGGGCACGGCATCGGCCTGGAGGTGCACGAGCACCCGTACATGGTGGCGGGCAACGCGATTCCGCTGGAGCCCGGGATGGCGTTCTCGGTCGAGCCCGGCATCTACCTGCCGGGCGAGTTCGGGGTGCGGATCGAGGACGTCGTCGTCGTCGGGGAGGACGGCCCGCTGCTGATGAACAACGCGCCCACCGAGCTGACCACGGTCGGCTGACGGCGCACGGCACACAGGGAGGGTCTGACATGCTCGAGGAGATCGACGCGCGCATCGCCGCCGTGCTGGCCGCCGATGGGCGTTGCAGCTACACCGATCTCGCCGAGCGGGTGGGCCTGTCCGTGTCGGCCGTGCACCAGCGGGTGCGGAGGCTGGAGAAGCGCGGGGTGATCCGGGGGTATTCGGCGCACCTGGACAGCGAGCAGATCGGGCTGCCGCTCACGGCTTTCGTCTCGCTCACGCCGATCGACCCGGCGGCGCCGGACGACTACCCGCTGGCGCTCGCGGGCCTGCCGCAGATCGAGGCGTGCCACTCGGTGGCCGGCGTCGAGTCGTACATCATCAAGGTGCGGGTCGCCTCGCCGTCCGCGCTGGAGTCGTTGCTCGCGCAGATCCGGGTCACCGCCGGTGTGTCCACCCGGACGACCGTCGTGCTGTCCACGCCGTTCGAGGCCCGCACCGTTGCGCCGGTGATCCCGGCCGAGCCGGCCCCGGTCGACGCGCGGGGCGACTCGGGGGTCGGCACAGCGGACGCCGGTGCCGATCCGGACGACGCGGGCGCATGGAGCTGACCGCCCCCGGCGCCCGGTTCCCCGCATGCTGACCGCGGCGCCGCCCGCCGATCGCGACGACGTCGTCGACGTGCTGCACGGGGTGTCGGTCACCGATCCCTACCGCTACCTCGAGGATCCCGACGACGACCGCACCCGGGCCTTCGTCGCGGCCCAGAACGACTGTCAGCGCACCCTATCTCGCCGCGCTGCCCGGGACGGCGGAGTTCCTCGCGCTGGCCGGCGCCCTGCTCTCGGCGCCGCGCCGCGGGGCGCCGTGGGAGCGCGGCGGCCGGTACTTCGCGCTCGGCAATCCGGGGGACCTGGATCAGGACCTGCTCTACACCGCCGACTCCCTGGACGGCCTGCTCGACGATCCGCAGGTGCTCATCGACCCCAACGACCTCTCCGCGGACGGCACCGTGGCGATGACGGCGGCGCAGGCGAGCCCGCACGGATCCTTCGTCGCATACGCGCTGTCCGACGGGGGCTCGGACTGGCGCACGATCCGGGTCAGGGACGTGGCCACGGGCGCGGATCTGCCGGACGAGCTGGCCTGGACGAAGTGGATCGACCCGACCTGGCTCCCGGACGAGTCGGGCTTCCTGTACTGGCGCTATCCGGCGCCGGACGGCGGATCGGCCGCGCTGACGGCGGCGATGGGCGCCGGTGAGCTCGTGCTGCACCGGCTCGGCGACGCCCCGGCGGCCGATGCCGTGGTCTGGTCGCGTCCGGACCTGTCGGAGTGGGTGGCCGAGCCGTGGATCGCCGACGACGGGCGCTGGCTGGTGCTCGTGGCGAACCCCGGAACCGATCCGCGGACGACCGTGCACGCCCGCCGGCTGCTCCCGGATGCCGCCGGCCGGATCGTCGTGGCCGACGAGACCGTCGCCGTGGTCGAGGATCTCGCGGACGCCCATCGCGTCGTCGGGTCGGCGGGGGACACGCTGTTCCTGCGCACCGAGCGCGATGCGGGGCGCGGCCGACTGGTCGCGGTCGACCTGGCCGGGCCCGACACCCGGTTCCGGGACGTCGTCGGGGAGCATCCGACCGACGTGCTGGTGTCCGCCGAGGCCGCTGCCGGCAGCTTCGTGCTGACCTGGTCCGCGGACGCGGCGCACCGCATCGAGATGGTCGACCTGACCGGCGCCGCCATGCCGGCGCCCGAACTGCCGGCGCCCATCAGCGTCACCGCCGTGCACGCGCACCCGGGATCCGCGGAGGTCTTCGCGGCGGTGTCGTCCTTCACCCGCCCGACGGTCGGCTACCACTGGCGGGTGGGCGCCGATGCCGCCGCGGTGCGGGAGCTGCCGGTGCCGGGCGGGCCCCCGCCGCTGCGCGGCGTCGGGTGGCGCCGCGAGCGCGCCGCGTCGGCGGACGGGACGGAGGTGCCGATGACCGTGCTGCGCCGGGACGACCTGCCGGACGGGCCGCGGCCGACGCTGCTCTACGGCTACGGCGGGTTCGACATTCCGGTGCTGCCGGCGTTCTCCGCGCTGTTCGCGTCGTGGGTACGGGCGGGTGGCGTGCTCGCGGTCGCCAACCTGCGCGGCGGCGGCGAGTTCGGCACCGACTGGCACCGCGCCGGCATGCTGCACGACAAGCAGCGCGTCTTCGACGACTTCATCGGCTGCGCGCAGCATCTCGTTCGTTCGGGGACGACGACGCCGGCGCAGCTGGCGATCCACGGCCGGTCCAACGGCGGCCTGCTGGTCGGCGCGGCGATGACCCAGCGGCCCGATCTGTTCGCGGCGGTGCTGCCGGCCGTCGGCGTGCTCGACATGCTGCGCTTCCAGCGGTTCACCATCGGCTGGGCGTGGATGACCGAGTACGGCAACCCCGACGATGCCGGGGATTTCGCGACACTCCTGCGCTATTCCCCGCTGCACCGGCTCCGTCCGGGCACGGCGTACCCGGCGACCCTGATCTGCACGGGCGACCACGACGACCGCGTGGTCCCGGGGCACTCCCTGAAGTTCGCCGCCGAGCTGCAGCACTGCCAGGCGGGTCCCGCGCCCGTGCTGGTCCGCGTCGAGACCCGCGCCGGCCACGGCATGGGCAAGCCGCTCGGCGCCCTCGCCGACGAGTACGCCGACCAGCTCGCGTTCGCCGCCGCGCACACGGGCCTGGACGTCCCCGCGGGACCGCATGAACCGGCGCCGCGCTCAGCCCGCGACGACCGGCATCTCGGTCGCCAGGTGCCGCGCGATGCCCTCGCGCACCGCGCTGAGGTCGGCGATCCGGTGGTCCAGATCGGCGACCAACTGGGCGAGCATCGCGCTCGCCTGCCCGGACAGCACTGGCGCCCCGTCGGGCTCGAGATAGGGGAGCAGCTCGCGGATCTGGCTGGTACCGAGGCCGTGGTCGAGCAGCCGGCGGATGGTCTCCACCCGCAGGATTGATGCCGGCGCATAGGACCGGAACCCGTTGGGGCTGCGCTCGGGGCCGAGCAGGCCGCGCTTCTCGTAGTAGCGCAGCAGCGGCGTCGGCACGCCCGTCAGCTGCGACACCTCGCCGATCTTCACCGCGATTCCCGGGCCCGGCACGGACCGCCGGCACGCGGGGAGTTCCTGGTCGACGACGACACAGCGTCTCCTTGCGCTCGGACACCTGGTGAGCCTGGCGATCTCGGCAGCGGTCGACATGCTGAAACGGGTCAGCAGGCCGGTCGCAAGGACTGTAAGGCCCGCCCGGCAGCGTGTCAAAGAGCCGCCTCGCGCGGTCAGGCGGACGCGGCGTTCCGCATGGCCGGCTCGGTGCGGTAGATGATCTCGATCGCCAGCGCGCCGACGGCGCCCACCAGCAGCGACTGCCAGACCAGCGACGGGGTGGTGGCGAAGTCGAAGAAGTTCCTGCCCAGCGGCGTGATGAACGCGAGCGCGGCGATCGCGACCATCGACCCGACGAGCAGCGCCTTCCACAGCCGGAACGGCCGGGAGAGCACGACGAGGATCCAGAACGAGGTCACCAGCAGCGCGATCGTGGCGCCGGTCGAGGCGAGGTAGCAGGCGGTGTCGACGGGCGCGCCGTTGGATTCGGTGCGGACCACGCACTCCGACGCCGGCGGGGCGTTGAAGGCCTCGCGCGCCCACAGGTACGAGACGATCACGACGACGCCGGCGACGGCGCCGGCCGGCACCGCGAACCGCAGCACCCGGCGGAGGAAACCGGGAATGTACCGGCGCTTGTTCGGGCCGAGAGCCAGGAAGAACGCGGGGATGCCGATGGTCACCGCCGACACCAGCGTGAGGTGCCGCGGCAGGAAGGGGAACGGCAGCGTGAACAGCGCGGCCGTGACGATCGCGATCAGGCTCATCACGTTCTTCGCCACGAACAGGTTCGCCACCCGCTCGACATTGCCGATCACCCGGCGACCCTCGGCCAGCACCGAGGGCATGTGGGAGAACTTGCCGTCGAGCAGCACCAGCTGCGCGACCGCCTTGGTGGCCTGCGCGCCGTTGCCCATGGCGACCCCGATGTCGGCGTCCTTGAGGGCCAGCGCGTCGTTCACGCCGTCGCCGGTCATCGCCACCACGTGGCCGTTGCGCTGCAGCGCCTGCACCAGCGCCCGCTTCTGCTCCGGCGACACCCGCCCGAAAACGATGGTGCGCTCTGCGATCTCGCGCAGCTCCTCCGGATCCTCGCCGATCGTCCTGGCGTCCACCACGGAGTCGGCGCCGAGCTCGAGGCCGACCCGGCGGGCGATGGCCGCCACCGTGGTCGGGTTGTCGCCGGAGATGATCTTGATCCGGACGCCCTGGTCCTTGAAGTAGTTCAGCGTCTCCTCGGCGTCCGGGCGGACCTGTTCGGTCAGCGTCACCAGCGAGATCGGCTGCACGCCGGCGGGCAGCTCCTGGCCGGCCAGCGCGGTGTCGGTGCGCCCCAGCAGCAGCACCCGCCGCCCGGTCGCGGCCAGCTCGCTCACCCGCGCCCGGAGCGGGTCGGCGGCGGACAGCAGCACATCCGGTGCGCCGAAGACCAGGGAGCCGCGGTCGGTGAAGGACGCCGCGCTCCACTTGCGGGCCGAGTTGAAGGCGATGGTTACCTGCCGGTGCCAGCCGGCCGACGGCGGTAGCGCGGCGGCGAGCGCCTTCAGCGTGCCGTTCGCGTTCGGATCGTCGGCGAGGGCGCCGAGCGCCTCCCTGATCTCGTCCTGGGTCAGGTCGCCGCACGGCTCGCAGTCCTCGTAGGCGATGTCGCCGACGGTCAGCGTGCCGGTCTTGTCCAGGCACACCACGTTGACCCGGGCGAGGCCCTCGACGGCGGGCAGCTCCTGCACCAGCACCTGCTGCCGGGTGAGCTGCACGGCGGCGAGCAGGAAGGCCACCGAGGTCAGCAGCACCAGGCCCTCGGGCACCAGGCCGACGAGGCCGCCCGTCGATCGGATGATGACCTGCTGCCAGCCCTGCTCGCCGATCGCCCGCCACTGCGACCAGATCTGCAGCGGCAGGGCGAGCACGATGACCCAGGTGATGTACTTCAGCAGCCGGTTGACCGACTCCTGGATCTCCGAGCGGGTCTTGGTGAACTTCTTGGCCTCGGCGGCGATCTTGTTGATGTAGGCGTCCGGTCCGACGGCGGCGGCGCGGAACCGGCCGATGCCGGCGACCACGGTGGTGCCGGACCGCACCTCGTCGCCGGGCGACTTGGGAATCGCGTCCGCCTCGCCGGTCAGGTTCGATTCGTCGATCTCCAGCCCGGCGGAGGTGAGCATGTTGCCGTCGGCGGGCACCTGGTCGCCGGTCCGCAGCTCGATGAGGTCGTCCAGCACGACGTCCGAGGTCGGCACCTCGGCCATGTCCCCGTCCCGGATCACCCGGGTGGTCGGCGAGTTCAGCAGGGCGAGCCGGTCCAGCTTCCGCTTGGCCAGGTATTCCTGCACGATGCCGATCGCCGAGTTGACGACCAGCACCACGCCGAACAGTCCGTCGGCCAGCGATCCGGTGATCAGGATGAGGACGAACAGCGCGCCGAGGATGGCGTTGAACCGGGTGAAGACATTCGTCTTGATGATCAGCCAGAGCGGCCTGGAGGACGCCTGACTCGTGGCGTTCGTCTTCCCGGCGGCGACCCGTTCGGCGACTTCCGCCGCGGTCAGGCCGGTGTCGCCGGCCGGACGATCATCGACCTGGGCCGACCCGGGTGTGCTGCTCACGTGCTTACTGTGTCAGATGCACCCCCCAGATCGACACAGATATCGACACAGAGATCGACACACACATTCCGCCGAATTCGGGCGACGCCGCACGGGCCGCAGGGCGCCGCGGGCGGACGCCGGAGAGGTCCGAAACCGCCGATGTCCCTGACCCTGTTGCGCAACGGGCGCGTGCACACCGCGGCCGACCCGGAGGCCAGCGCCCTGGCGATCGACGGCTCGACGATCGCCTGGATCGGCGGTGAGCACGCCGTCGCGGTGGCCGGGACGCCCGACCGGGTGGTCGACCTGGACGGCGCGCTCATCGTGCCCGGGTTCGTCGACGCACACGTGCACACGACCGACGCCGGGCTGGCGCTGACCGGACTCGACCTGTCCTCGGCGCGCTCGCTGGCCGAGTGCCTGGCGCTCGTGGCCCGGCACGCCGCGACCGTCGGCGGCGGCCTGCTGTGGGGGCACGGCTGGGACGAGACGGCATGGCCGGAGAACCGCCCGCCGTCGCGCGCCGAGCTGGACGCGGTGGTCGGCGACCGGGCCGCCTACCTCGCCCGCATCGACGTGCACTCGGCACAGGTCAGCACCGCCCTCGCCGCCCGCCTGACCGGCGGGACCGGGCTGGCCGGGTGGCACGGCTCGGGGCCGCTGACCCGGGCGGCGCACGCCGAGATGCGCGCGCTCGCCCGGTCCGTGCTGTCCGACGCGCAGCGGACCGAGGCGCAGCTCGCGTTCCTGCACCGGTGCGCGGCGCGCGGCATCGTCGAGGTGCACGAGTGCGCCGCCGGCGACGAGCCAGGACGCGCCGACCTCGCCGCGCTGCTCGCGCTGCCCTCGCCGGTCCCGGTGCGCGGGTACCTGGCCGTCGCGGTCGGCACAGCGGCCGAGGCGACCGCCGCGCTCGCCGAGAGCGGCGCGCACGGCCTGGGCGGGGACCTGTCGGTGGACGGCGCGATCGGCTCGCGGACCGCGGCGCTCCGGGCGCCGTATCACGACGAGCCGGCCTCCCGCGGCGCGAGATATCTCACGGAGCAACAGATCTGCGACCATCTCGTGGCGTGCACGGAGGCCGGCATCCAGGCCGGGTTCCACGCGATCGGCGACGATGCGGTCGGCGCGGTGGGCCGCGCGCTCGTCGAGGCCGCCGCGCGGCTCGGCCCGCAGGGCACGGTCCGGCTCGCCGGCTGCGCGCACCGGGTCGAGCACGCCGAGATGCCCGACGAGCAGACGATCGCCGCCCTTGCGGCCAGCGGCGCGGTGGCGAGCATGCAGCCGATGTTCGACGCCGCGTGGGGAGGCGGGGACGGCATGTACGCGCAGCGCCTGGGCGCCGAGCGGGCGAGGGGGATGAACCCGTTCGCGGCGCTGGCCGCGGCGGGCGTGACGCTGGCGTTCGGCTCGGACGCGCCCGTGACGCCGGCCGAGCCGTGGGCGGCCGTGCGCGCTGCGGTGCACCACCGCACGGCGGGCAGCGGGCTGTCGGCGCGGGCGGCGTTCACCGCACACACCCGCGGCGGTCACCGCGCCGCGCGGCGCACCGACCGGGGGGTCGGCACCCTCGCGGTCGGGGCGCCGGCGCACCTCGCGATCGTCAGTGCCGGGGAGCTGGTCCGGCCCGCCGCCGACCCGCTGGTGCAGCGCTGGTCCACCGACCCGCGTTCGAGAGTGCCGCTGCTGCCGGACCTCTCGCCCGGCGTCGAGCTGCCGGAGACGCTCGCGACGGTGGTGGGCGGCGACGTGGTCTCCGACAGGGGCCTCTTCGGCTGAGCCCGGCGGCGCGCGCCGACCCGCACGCGGGGAATCGCACCGCGCAAGCCGGCCCGGCCGTTCGCGGGTGACGTGCGCGCCGGTCGACCGCGGGACGTGCAGCCAGAACCGGACCGATTCGGCCGCACATCGCGCACCCGGCCTTGTCAGCGCAGCCCCGCCTCCGGTCGCACCCGCGACCCGCCGGCATCGACCGGCGATCGGTGCGGGTCCCCGCCGCCGACCCGCACCTGGAGCAGCGTCCCCGGCGCGAGCACCGCTCGCCCGCCGCTGCCGGCGAGCGCCAAGGACACCACGCCGCCGCCGGCGCCCTCCAGGCGGACCGAGACGACCCGGAACTCGTGCCCGTTCGCGTCCAGCACCCGATCCCCGATGCGCACGGCGTCCGCCCGGCGCTGCACTGTCTGCATGCCCCATGCCTACTCCGGCACACCGACAGTCCCGCCGCCCCGCGCTCGCGCCGACCGGAGCGGGCCGGGGCCGACCGAATGCGCATTACGCTGACCGGGTGGCGTCCCCGACGGTGGACACGGCCGACGCGGGCAGCGGTCCGTCGGAACGACCGCGCCCCTCCCGCATCACCCGCTGGCGCGTCGCGCTGCTCGGGTTCGGCGGGCTGCGCATCCTGGCCGCGGCCGGCGGCGGACTCGCCGTGTTCGGCGCCTTCGCGCCCTCCACCTGGTGGTGGCTGGCGATCGTCGGGTTCGCGTTGTTCGGTCTCGCCGCGCACGGCCGGAGCTGGCCGTCCGGCTTCGGCCTCGGCCTGGTGTTCGGCCTCGCGCTGTACCTGCCGCTGCTCGTCTGGACCAACATGTACGTCGGCGACCTGCCGTGGATGGCGCTGGCCCTGGCCGAGGCGCTGCTGACCGCACCGGTGGGCGCCCTGATCGCCGCGTCGACCCGTCGGCTGCCGGCGTGGCCGCTGTGGGCGGCCGCGGCGTGGATCACCGGCGAGGCGCTGCGGGCCCGGTTTCCCTTCGGCGGCTTCCCGTGGGGCGGCGTGGCGTTCACCCAGCCGGACGGGCCGCTGCTGCCCGCGGCCGCGCTGACGGGCGCCGTGGGGCTGGCCTTTCTCACCGCCCTGGCCGGATTCGGCCTCGCCGCGCTCGTGCGCGCGCTCGCGGTCGAGGCCAGGTCCGCCCGCCGGATCGCCGCCGCGGCGGCCGCGTTGGTCGCCCCGCTGATCATCGGGCTGCTGGGGCTGACCGCCGTGCAGCACGGCACCGACGATCCGCGGCGGACGATCGCCGTCGTCCAGGGCAACGTGCCCAAGCCGGGGCTGGAGTTCAACGAGGAGCGCCGGGCCGTCCTCGACATGCACGCCACCCGCACCCACGAGCTGGCCGCCGCCGTGCGCGCCGGCACGGCGCCGCGGCCCGACCTGGTGATCTGGCCCGAGAACTCGACCGACATCGACCCGTACCGCAACGCCGACGCGAACGCGGTGATCACGGCCGCGGTGCGGGACATCGGCGTGCCGGTGCTGGTCGGCGCGGTCGTGCAGACGGACGTGCGCGGGGAGCAGTACAACCAGGCGATCGTCTGGGACCCGGTGACCGGCTCGGGGGAGATCTACAACAAGCGGCACCCGGTGCCGTTCGGCGAGTACATGCCGTACCGGTCGTTCTTCCGGATCTTCTCCGACAAGGTCGACCTGCAACGCGGCACGTTCCTGCCGGGGGACCGGCCGGGGAACCTGGACGTCGCGGGGGTCA
This sequence comes from uncultured Actinomycetota bacterium, assembly GCA_963829945.1. Classification (GTDB taxonomy): domain Bacteria; phylum Actinomycetota; class Actinomycetes; order Mycobacteriales; family Nakamurellaceae; genus Nakamurella. Next base: position 231,824 of record CAWHKH010000007.1, read on the forward strand.
ACATCGGCGACGTCATCTGTTTCGAGGTCGTCTACGACGACATCGTGCGGGACGTGATCGACGGCGGGGCCCAGGTGCTCGTCGTGCAGACCAACAACGCCACCTTCGGGTACACGAACGAGACCTACCAGCAGCAGGCGATGAGCCGGGTGCGGGCCGTCGAGCACGGCCGCGAGGTGCTGATCGCGGCCACCAGCGGGGTCTCGGCGGTGATCCGGCCGGACGGCACCGTCGAGTCGAGCGTGCCGCTGTTCACCCCCGGCGTCATGACGCCCAGCGTCCCGCTGATCACGGCCACGACTCCCGGTACGGTGATCGGCGGCCCACTGGAGTGGGTCCTGGCCGTGGCCACGCCCCTGGCGCTGGTCGTGGTGCTGATCGGCACCCGGCGCAGGCGGTCCGTCCGATCGGACGCGGGGGACCGGACCGGCACCGACCGCAGGGAGGACCCGACCACGTGACCGCCGAGAACTCGCCGCGAGTGCTCGTGATCATCCCGACCTACGACGAGAAGGAGAACCTGCCGCGCATCCTGGACCGGGTGCGCAGCGCGGTGCCGGACGCGTCGGTGCTCGTCGTGGACGACGGGAGCCCGGACGGCACCGGGGAGATCGCGGACGAGCGCGCGGCCGCCGACGAGCGGGTGCACGTGCTGCACCGCAGCGCCAAGGCCGGCCTCGGGGCGGCCTACGTGGCCGGCTTCGGCTGGGGCCTGGAGCGTGACTTCGAGGTGCTGGTGGAGATGGACGCCGACGGGTCGCACGCACCCGAGCAGCTCCCGCGGCTGCTCGACGCGCTCGCCGATGCAGACGTCGTCCTCGGGTCCCGCTACGTGCCGGGCGGTTCCGTGGTGAACTGGCCGAAGAGCCGCGAGATCCTGTCCCGCGGCGGCAATCTCTACTCGCGGCTCGCCCTCGGCGTCGACCTCAAGGACATCACCGGCGGCTACCGGGCGTACCGGGCCGAGGTGCTGCGCGCGCTGGCCCTCGGGCAGGTCGAGTCGCAGGGCTACTGCTTCCAGGTCGACCTGGCGTGGCGCGCCGTGCAGGCCGGCTACCGCGTCGTGGAGGTGCCGATCACGTTCACGGAACGTGAGATCGGCACGTCGAAGATGAGCGGCAACATCGTCCGCGAGGCGCTGCTGAAGGTCACGGCGTGGGGCGCGCGGCACCGGCTGCACCAGCTGAAGTCGCTCGTCACCCGGGACACCTCAGGCAGCGAGCCGGCGAACCGCGGCTGACGCGGCCGCCGAACCGGTGGCACGGCAGCGCCCGGGGAGAACACCCGGGAAGAGAACACCCGGGAAAAGAACACCCGGGAAAAGAACACTGCCGCCCGGCGGTGGTTCCGCGGACGGCAGTGGTGGGTGGGACGGCCGGGCCGTCGAGATCGACGGGACGGCGGGGGACGTCAGGAGGCGGTGCGGCGGCTCTTCAGTTCGACGAGCCGCTCGTTGAGGATCTCCTCGAGCTCGGCGATGGACCGGCGCTCGAGCAGCATGTCCCAGTGGGTCCGAGGCGGCTTGACGACCTTGCCGTCGGGCGCGGAACCGTCCACCAGCGTGGACGAGAGCCCGTGCATGCGGCAGTCCCAGACCGCCGGCACCTCGGCGTCGTCGGCCATCGGCACGGCGAACTCGTGATCCCGCGGGCAGCGGTACGTGGCCGTGCGCCGGGGCGCGAGGTCGTGATTGCGGTCTGCCTCGTAACTCGTCGAGCCGAGTCGGCTGCCGCGCAGGACGCGGTCGGCCATGGTGTTCCTTCCCTAACGCTGAGCCTGACTGCTTGAAAACTTCTCGGCACGTGCTGAATGGTGCGTCCGGAGGGCCCGCGCGTCGGGGCCGTACCCTACCGGTGGGTAACGCCATTCGGGAGGTGTTCGTTCCCACGGCGTTGTCGGTTGGGTCACCTCTGAGAACGAATACTCCTCGCGACGGGTCATCGGATGAGGGAACCGATGATGAGACGCACGAACCCGGCTCCGGTGACGCGGATCGGCAAAGTTGTTCAACGGGTTCGCCGGCCGCCGCATTCCGCGCGGGTCGCGCCGCCCGCACGCCACCGACGCTGCCGCCGGCCGACCCCTCATCCGGCGACCTGTCCGCGCGGCACGGCGTCGGCGGGACCGCCCCCGAGCTCGCCGGAGCGGTGGTGCTGGCGGCACAGCACCTGGTAACGCACATGGGTCTGGCGGGCGCGCTCCGTGTCCGCGACCATCACCGTCGCGCCCTCCCGGACCAGCCGGCCGTCCACCACGCGCCCGTTGAACCGGCCCGGCCGGCCGCACCAGCAGAGCACCTCGACCTGGACGGGCAGCACCTCGTCCGCGAGCTCGAACAGCCGCGCGGTGCCGTCGAACAGCCGCCCCCGGAAGTCGGTGGTGATGCCGAACGCGTACACGTCGACCTGGAAATCGTCGGCGAGCCGGGCCAGCTGGTCGATCTGGTCGGGCGTGAAGAACTGCGCCTCGTCGACGATCAGGTAGTCGACCCGTTGCCCGGACGCCCAACGGCCGCGGACGAGTTCGCCGAGATCGAGGTCGTCGGTGACCTCGATGGCCGGCTTCTGGAGCCCCATCCGCGAGCTGATCCGGGCCGGGCCCGCGCGGTCGAGCCGGGTCAGGAGCAGCCCGTGCCTGCCCTGCCGGCCGTGGTTGTGGTCGAGTTGGAGGGCGAGGGTCGACTTCCCGCAATCCATCGGCCCGTGGAAGAACTTGACCGTGCCGCCGGCGAGCCGGCCGCGGCCCGATCCGGCGGCGGGCACCGCGGACAGCGCGCCCTGGTCGGGCCCGTCCCGCTCCGCGTCCACGTCCGGTCCGGCCCGCATGCGCCGGACTGTATCGCCGGGCGGCCGCGCTCAGTCCCAGGCGCCCCGGTGCACGAGCAGCTCCTTGAGCCGGTCGGGGCGGTCGGTCATGATCGCGTCCACCCCGAGGTCGAACAGGTGCCCCATCTGCGCCGGGTCGTCGATCGTCCAGACGTGCACCTCGAGGCCGCTCGCGTGGGCCGTGTCGATGAACCGCGGGGTGACGATCCGGATCCGCCCCCAGGTGACCGGTACCTGGGCGGCGACGGCAGGCGTGCGGAACCGGCGGCGCAGCGTCGCCGCGCGGACGAGGCCGAAGGTCTCCCGCGGGCCGAGCGAGGTGGCGACGCCGGGGCCGAGGGCGCGCCGGAGCGTCGCCAGCCGGCGGTCGGAGAACGACCCCAGGCAGACCCGGTCGACGACGCCGGCCGAGCGGACCAGGTCGATCAGCGGCTGCACCGCCCCTGGCGCCTTGGCGTCGATGTTGAAGCGCGCGTCGGGGAACTCCTCGAACAGGTCGGCCATCAGCGGGATCGGCTCGGTGCCGTTGATCCTCGCCTGCCGCACCTCGCTCCACGGCAGGTCGGCGATCCGGCCCGCGCGATCGGTCACCCGGTCCAGCCGGGGATCGTGGAACGCGATCAGCACCCCGTCGGAGGTGGCGTGCACGTCGGTCTCGAGGTAGCGGTAACCCTCCCGGACGGCGCGGCCGAACGCTGCCATGGTGTTCTCCATGCCCGCGAGATCGCCGGTGTGCCAGCCCCGATGCGCGAACGCCCGCGGTGCGTCGCCGCTGAGATAGCCGTGCCTGCCGCTCACCGGCGCCAGTCTGGCACGACGGATTCACGGGTGCGCCGGGCGTGTCGCGGGCCGGCGGACGCGGCGGCGCTGGATACCGTCGCTGGCGTGTCCTCCGCGCTGCTCGCCGGGTCCCCGGCGACGTCGACCGGCCCGGCCGCGCCCGCCAGGGCGGTCCGGTCGCGGTGCCTGTGGTGCGGCCGCGAGCTGCCCGCCGCCCAGGGCATCGGGCGCCGGCGGCGCTACTGCGCGCAGTCCTGCCGGCAGCGCGCCTACGAGAACCGGAACGCGTTGGAACGCGGCAGCCTGCCGCCCGACGCGGTGGTGCTGAGCGGGCTGGAGCGCGACGATCTCGCCGATCGGCTGTACCAGGTGCGCTGCGCCGCAGAGGATGTCGCCACCGCTCTCGGCGAGTCGGCCGACCGCGGCGAGCTTCTCGACCTGGTCGACCAGCTGCTCGCGGCCGCCCGGTCGGCCGAACGCATTCGCTGATCGGTTCGGCGGGCCGCACCGGCTCAGCGCGGTGCGCGCAGGACGAGCAGGCTGATCTCGTTCGGGGCGAACACCCGGAACGGCGGTCCCCAGAACCCGCTGCCGCGGGTCGTGTACAGCTGCGTGCGCGCCGAGACCCGTCGCAGGCCGTGCAGCGCGCCCTGCTCGGCCCGCACGAGCAGGTGGAACGGCCAGATCTGGCCGCCGTGGGTGTGCCCGGACAGGTGCAGGTCGACGCCCGCGGCGGCCGACGCGGCGACCTGCTTCGGCTGGTGGGCGACCAGAACGACCGGCAGGTCGGGGTCCGCGCCGCGCAGGGCCGCGGCGATGTCCGCGCCGTGACCCGGCAGCCCGGAGCCGGCCGCTGTCCGATCGTCCACACCGGCGACGACGAGCCGTGACCCGGCGCGCTCGACGACGACGTGCCGGTTGTGCAGCACCGTCCACCCCAGCCGGTCCATCTCCTCGATCCACTGCTCGGCGCCGGAGAAGTACTCGTGGTTCCCGGTGATGTACACGCGGCCCAGGCCGGCGGTCACGATGCCGAGCGGGGCCACCTGGGCGCGCCGGTCCGGCACCGATCCGTCGGCCAGATCCCCGGCGTGGCAGACGATGTCGGCGTCGAGCTCATTGACCCGTGCGGCCAGCCGGCGGGACCAGGCGACGCGGTCGATGGGCCCGTAGTGGGTGTCGGCGATGAGCACCACGCGGAGCCCGTCGAGCCCGGCGCCGAGCCGGTCGAGGACGACCTCCGTGCGGCGGACGGGCGGTACCCGCATGGCCTGCTGCGCGCCCCAGCCGCACAGCCCGGCGACCAGCACCACCGTCGCGATCGCGGACGCCCGCGCTGCGGCGGGCTCGTCGGCGCCGGCGAGCACGAGCGCGACTCGCAGCAGCTGGCCCAGCAGGGACCACACGAAGAGCTGCCAGACGACGCCCAGCCAGATGTCGCCCGCGATGGCCGCCGCGTCCAGGTGGCGCCGGCCGTGGCCCACGATCATCGCGACGGGAAAAGCCACGAGCGCTCCGCCGAGCAGCACGGTGCCGGCGACGGTCACCGGCGCCGGCCAGTCCGGAGCGAGCACGAGCAGCAGCCACGGCACGACGTGCAGCAGCGCGAGCACGGTGAGCACCACGGCCAGGAACGCCGCCCGGCCGGATCGGCGCACGCGTCAGCCCGCGGCCGGGGCGGGGACGGGCTCCGGCGCCTGCCGGGCGGGGGCCGGGGAGGCGAGGACCACGAGCGCGGGACCGACCCGCGGCTGGATGGTCGAGATGTCGTCCACATACATGCACGCCGCCCAGAGCAGGCGGGCGAGGGCGGCGTGCTCGACGTCACGGACGCCGGCCGGGTCAGCGCGGAGAGCATCGACCGCCCGCTCCCCGGCGTCCGCCGTGGTCGCCGGCGGCAGCTCGGGATCGGGCGCGGGCGCGCGATCGAGCACGGTCGCGGCGGCCTCGAACCAGGTGCCGTTGCGGGAGGCGTGATCCTGCGCCACCGCGGCCATCCGCTCCAGCGGCGGCGTGAGCTGGTGCGCAGCGGCCGGTGTGGGGAGCCCCGGGTGCAGGCGGGCGAGCGCACCGATCGCCTCGGAGGTGAGACGCAGCCGGCTCGCCCCGTTGCTGGCGATGGTCAGCTCGTGCAGCGGCATCGGCTTGCTGCCGCGCTCGGCGAGGTACTGCCGGTAGCCGTCGTCGAGCCGGGCCGCGGCGGCCCTGGCCTCGCTCAGCGCCTCCTCCATCGCGTGCGCGTCCGCCTGCCCGCCGGCGAGTTGGGCGACCGCGGCGCGACAGGCCTCGGACGACCGGCGGTACGCGGTGGCAAGCGCCGTCGTGATCTGCGCCGCCGCGCCGCGCGGCCAGAACAGCAGGCCGACCGCGATCCCGGCCCCACAGCCGATCGCGATGTCCTCGATGCGCACCAGCCCGAGGGTCCAGCCGACCGGCTGGATGATGTTGAACATCACCAGGACCGTGACGGTGAACGCCGCCTGCCCGGCAGCGAACCCGATGGCGGCGGGCGCGTACGCGGCGAAGAACACAGCCACCGGCCACAGCAGCCAGAGCGCCACGAGGTTCACCCCGGTGACCCACATCAGCGCCGCGCCGACGACGAACCCGAGGACGGTGCCGAGCAGCGCGCGCAGCGCGGTCGAACCGGTGGACAGCGCCGACGTGCGCAGCACCGAGAGCGCCCCGAGGACCACCCAGAAGCCGTGCTGCACCCCGGTCAGCTCAGCGAGGAGCACCGCGAGCCCGAGGCCGAGCGCGCCGCGCACGCTATTGCGGAACCACACCGACCGCAGCGTGAGGTGACCGGTGGCGATCCGCTGCGCGGCCACGATCGGTGCGTCCACCGAGCCCGGCACCTGCCGGCCGAGCAGGCGATCGGGCAGTGACCGGGCGTCGGCCGCGGACGTCGCCTCCACGGTCCGCCCGATCAGCAGTGCGGCGTAGGTGATCTCGTGGATCTCGCGCGGCAGGCCGGTCAGGTCGGGACGTCCGCTCGCCATCGATTCGACGACCGACCCGGCGACCCGGTTCCGTCCCGCTCGCAGACCCGCGAGCACGGACCCGAGGCGCTCGACCGCCGCGGCCCGGCGGGAGTCACTGGGCCCCCGCATGACCTCGGCGCACGCGCGCAGCACCGCCGCGGCGTCGGGCAGGAGTTGCCTGGCCTGCGGCTGCGTCGCCGCAACCCCGGCCGGCGTCAGCGCCGCGATCGCGGAGTTGAGCCACTCCACCTGGTCGGGCACGCGCACCAGCAGCCGGCCGCCGGTGGTCAGGCTCATCGGGCGGGAGACCGAGCTGTGGAACTGGTTGCGGAGCGCGTGGAGCGCGTCCGCGACCGCATCGGCATCGCCGTCGGCGGAGATCTCGCGACCGTCGGCGAGCGCGACCAGCCGATCGGCCAGCGCGTCGCAGGCGGCGGCGGTCCTGGTGCGCAGCGCGTGGTGGTCGCGGGGCGGCCAGAGGAACAGCGCGGCCGGCACCGCGATCACCAGCGCGATCAGCCAGCCGACCAACCGGGACAGGATGTCCCCGGGGCCGCCGACCAGCGTGACGGGCAGGATGAACGCGAGCAGCGCGGCCCGGCCGCCGGCCGCCATCGCCGAGCTGAGCACCCCGGCGAACAGCACCACGAACCCGACGGCGACCATCCCCACGGTGGCGAGCCACGCGGACCCGGCCATGATCGTGCCCAACGGAATGAGCACGATGCCGACAGCGCCGAGGCCGAGGTAGTCGCCGAGCCGGGCGCTCCGGTCGCCCGGGAAGTCCGCGAACAGCAGCATGGCCAGCGCGCCGAACGATGCGAACGTCGTCAGTTGCGCATTGCCGATAAGTTCCCCCAGCGCGAGCACCACGGTCGCCACGATGGCCGTGCGGACGGCGCGGAGCAGCGCGTAGCGCTCGGGGTCGTGCCGGTCCAGCCACCGGGTCAGCGCAGAATCGGCCATGAGGCGCCCGCCGCTCAGCGCGCGAATGCCGTCAGCCGGTCGCGGACGGCACCCGCGACCAGCACCGCATCCTTGTCCATGCCGAGCATGATCCCAGAGTCACGACGCACCAGCCACTTCCGTCCCGCGAACCACAGGCCGGGCGCGATGGAGGCAGCACCATCGCAGCGCGGAGAGCCGTCGTCGGCCAGCAGTTCGGCGGGGAGGTAGGAGAGGTCCCCGGCGAATCCGGTGCACCAGACGACCGCCCCGATGCCGCGGTCGCGCAGGTCGAGCTCCGGCGGCGGCGCCGGGAGGGCGGGCGCGAGTTCCTCGTCCGGGTCCGGTTCCTCGACCGGCGCGGTCAGGCCTCGCGCCGCGATCACGCCGTCGATCGCCGCCCGCAGCCGGGCCGCACCAGCGTCGCCCTCCGCCACGGCGGCCGCCAGCCCGGCTGAACACGAGATCCGGTGCCCCCGAACAGCGGTCAGCCGTCCGAGCAGGGTCACCCCGGTGCGTGCCAGCGAGCGAAGGCTCAGGCTCCGGCCGCCGGCCGCGACGATGGGCTGGGGCGCCCGCGTCATCGCGGGGTCGGGCAGGTCCGCGGGTCGTTGGTCGAAGAAGCCCGCATCCGCCAGCCAGTCGAACGTCGCGCGGCCGCGGTACGACCACGGCAGCCGCGCGACCTGGCTGGTCGCCAGGTACACGTCCCGACCCGCGGCGCGCAGGTCCTCGGCGATCTGCGCGCCGCACTGTGCGGAGCCGACGACCAGCACGCCGCCCGGCGGCAGCCGACCTGGTGCGCGGTACCCGGCCGCGTGCAGCTGCTGGACCTCCGGCGCGAGGTCCGCGGCCGACGGGGGGATCAGGGGCACGTTCTGATCGCCGGTCGCGGCGACGAGCGTCCGGGCCCGCAGCACGCCGCCGGTGGTGTCGAGCTCGAACCCGCCGGCGACCGGCCGAACCGCAGTGACGGCGCTGTGCTCGCGCACGGGCGCCACCGCGGCGAGCGCCTCGAGCCGCGAGATGACCTCGGCGCGCGCGGCGAAATGGTCGGCGTCCTGATCCGCACCCAGCAGCCGGTTGCACCAGCCGGGCGTGTTGAGCCGGAACGACTCCCACCGCTGGCTCCGCCAGCTCGCGCCCACGCGGTCCCGTTCCAGCACCGCGTGGTCGACGCCCCGATCCGTCAACGCCCGGCTGGTGGCCAGGCCGGCCGGACCCGCGCCGACCACCACGCAATCGAGCACGGTGCCAACGCTAGCGCCGAAGCCGGGGTCCGGGGCTAGAAGACGTCCATCATCTGCGCCAGCGGACGCTGCGTCAGCCAGCGCTGGTCGAGCGGACGCTGCGCGTTCTTCTCGATCATGTTCGGATAGGACATCAGGTCCGTGAACTGCAGCCGGCCCGACTGGAACCCGATCATCGCGCTGGCCCGCCCGCCCGATTCGACCTGCTCGGACAGGAAGTCGATGCAGCGGGAGGTCAGCCGGGTCGCCTGGATCCGGTCGAACGGCGACGGATCGCCGCCCTCCTGGATGTGCCCGAGGATGGCCTCCCTGGCGTCGAACAGCTCGGCGCCCTCCTTCTCCAGCAGCGAGGTGATGAATTCGGTGTCGTACACGCGATCCGCGTTCTCGCTGCGGATGATGAGGCCCAGCCGCTTGCCGGCGCGGAACCCGGCGGTCAGCGAGCGCACGTCGGACGTCAGGCTCTCCAGGGTGATGCCGTCCTCCGGCAGGTAGACCCGCTCGGCGCCGGTCGCCAGCCCGCTCATCAGCGCGAGATAGCCGCAGTCCCGGCCCATCACCTCGACGACGAAGCAGCGTCGGGACGCCACGGCCGACTGCTTGATCTTGTCGACGTCGACCATGATGCTGTTCAGCGCGGTGTCGCTCCCGACGGCCAGTTCGGTCCCCGGGACGTCGTTGTTGATCGTCACGGGCATGCAGACGATCGGGATGTCCAGCGCGGGGAACTGCCGCCGGTGCGCGTACAGCTCGTACGCGGCCTGGTAGCCCGCCCACCCGCCGGCCATCAGGATGCCGTCGATCCGATGCCGGGCAATCTGTTTCGCGATGCGGCCGACGTCCTCGTGATCGGGCACGAACCGGTTGGTGCCGATCTCCGCGCCGCCGTCGGCCACCCAGCCGCTGACGCTCATCCAGCCGAGCTCCTCGACGTCGCCCTCGAGCAGGCCGAGGAAGCCGTTCTGGATCGCCAGTGCGGTGTACCCGTGGTCGAGCGTCAGGCGCACCGCCGCACGCACGGCCGTGTTCATGCCCGGCGCGGGGCCGCCGCCGTGCACCACGGCGAGCCGGTACCGGCGCCGCCCACGCGCCGTGGGTCGCGGCGCCGCCTGCTGCAACGTGCGCAGGATCTTGTAGGACTCGCTGAAGCTGCCGCCGCGCAGCATCATCGCGCCCTCGAGGTCCTTCGCCTTGATGCGCTCGGCGACCGCGTGGGTCTGCGAGACGCAGTCCATCAGCGGCGAGCTCACGACCTGGTTGCCGCGCAGCCCGATCAGCTGCGGCGCGGTGTCCGGGTCGTCCTCGATCAACCGCTCGACCGCGGCCGAGCCCAGCAGCGTGGACAGGTAGCGGTCGAACGCGCTCGGCGCACCGCCGCGCTGGACGTGGCCGAGGATGGTGATCCGCGCGTCCTCGTCGAGCTCGGACTCGAGCAGGCCCTTGATCCGCTCTGCGTCGATCTTCTGTCCGTTGCTGTCCTGGGCGCCCTCGGAGACGAGCACCAGGCTCTGCCGGCGGCCGCTCGCCCGGCCCTCCCGGACCACCGAGAACATCTCCTGCTCCCAGCTGTCGTCCTCCGGCGGCTGCTCGGGAATGAGCACGAAGTTCGCGCTGGACGCGAGGCCGGCCATCAGCGCGAGGTACCCGCAGTTGCGGCCCATCACCTCGACGATGAACGTCCGCTGGTGGCTGGAGGCGGTGCTCCTGATCGAGTCCAGCGCCTCGATGATGCGGTGCAGCGCGGTGTCGGCGCCGATGGTCATGTCCGTGCCGAACATGTCGTTGTCGATGGAGCCGACCAGGCCGACCAGGCGCAGCACCGGATGGGCGTCCGCCAGCTGGCGGTTGACCTCGCCGCGTTCCACCAGCTCGGCGAGCAGCTCGGGCCACTCCTCCCGAAAGAGGTTGGCGCCGGTCAGGCTCCCGTCGCCGCCGATCACCACGAGCGCGTCGATGCCGTTCTCCAGCAGGTTGCGCGCCGCCGTCCGCCGGCCGTCCCTGGTGCGGAACTCCTTCGACCGCGCGGTGCCGATCACCGTGCCCCCGCGCTGCAGGATGCCGCCCACGTCGTGGGACTCCATCCGCCTGATCGCCGGCCCGCCGTCGACCAGCCCGCGGTAGCCCTCGTAGACCGCGTACACGTCGATGCCGTGGTGCAGCGCGGTTCTCACCACGGCGCGGACCGCCGGGTTCATGCCGCCGGCGTCGCCGCCGCTCGTCAGGACGCCGATGCTGCCCGGCGCCCCGGCACGAGCGGGCGCTTCCGGAACGGGTGCGGCGGGAATGGGTGCGGCGGGAATGGGTGCAGACACGGTTCTCTCCCTCACGCCGCAGCATGACCAGGCCGTCGCGCACCAGGTGCGCGTCTTCGGAACGTGCACACCGGTGTGCCCGAGCGTTCGGACTCTAGCCCGCGACCTGGCTGCGGGCGCGCCCGGGAGGCGGCGACCGATCGCGCGCTCAGCCGCGGCCGAGCACGAGCTCCATGCGGGCCAGCGTGTCCGGCTCCACGAGCAGGTCGATGGCGACGATCCGGTCGCCGTCGATGGTGAAGGCGAAGACCGCCCGAGCTGCGCCGCCCTGCACCCACGCCAGGCCCGGTGCGCCGTCGACGAGGGCGGGCCGGGCAGCCTTCGCCCGGCCGGAGAAGGTTCCGGCGACGGCCAGCGCGCCACGCACCTCTGCCTCGGCGCCCGTCCGCACCGCCGCCCCGTCGGCGCGCAGCACGACGTCCGGGTCGAGCGCCGCCAGCAGCGCCGCGAAGTCACCGCGACGCGACGCGTTCAGGAATGCCTGCACGATCTGCCGGCGCCGCGCGAGATCCGCTGCGGCGAGGGCAGTGTCGACTCGGGAATCGACTCGGGAATCGACCCGGAATCGACTCGGGCATCGACCCCCGCATCGATCCGCGTCTCGCTCCCGGCGTTGGTCCCCGTGTCGATGCCTGGCTCGACCCCGAGGTCGCCCGGGGAGTTCTGCGCGCGACCCTGCACCCGCCGCCGTGCCCGGCTGGCCAGCTGCCGCGTGGCCGCGGGGGAGCGACCGACGATCGGCGCGATCTCGTCGAACGGCACGGCGAACAGGTCGTGCAGCACGAACGCCAGCCGCTCGGCGGGCGTCAGCGTGTCCAGCACGACGAGCAGGGCGGGACCGATCGCGTCGGCGAGCAGCGCCTCACGTTCGGGGTCCGGCACCGGCGTCCCGACGGATCCCGATCCGGTCGCGCCCGAGCGCGAATCGTTCGACGCCGAGTCGATCGACACGGAATCGATCGACAAGGAATCGATCGACTCAGCAGCGAAGGGATCCTCGCGGCGGGCGGCCCGGGAGCGCAGCATGTCGAGGCACACGCGGGAGACGACCGTGGTGAGCCAGCCACCGAGGTTCTGCACGTCGCCCGTGTCGGCGCGGGACAGCCGGAGCCACGTCTCCTGCACCGCATCGTCGGCCTCGGTCGACGAGCCGAGCATGCGGCCGGCCACCGCCCGCAGTCGCGCGCGGTTCTCCTCGAACCGGATCGCCAACCACTCGTCCATCGCCCCAGCCCTTCGGCACGCCCGTCGTTGGCCCTCGCCCGGATGACGAACCAACCTTAGGCGGATGTGACCGTGGTTCTCGACGTTCGGGGGTTGCGGTGCGAGCGGGCGCAAGCAGACGGCGGAGGACCCGGCGCCAGGCGGCGCGGTCCTCCGCCGTCGCGATCGGGAACGGGTTGACCGGCCGGCTCAGGGATGCATGCCGGCGAACCGCAGGAAGCCGGCGATGCTGTCCACGGGCGATCCGTCCGGCAGCGTGACGCCCTGCGCCGGCGTCCATCCCGCGCTCATGAACGAGTCCGGGTCGACGCGCACCTGCCCGATGATCGTCTCGGCGACGATGCGGCTGCCGACCGGCCCGAGCCGGTCACCGCCCTCCAGCACCTCGGCCTCGCGGAGCACGTAGAACCACAGCGGCGTGTCCGTGACGAAGCCGCCGTCGATCAGGGCGTCCTTGACCTGGATGGCGCCGCCCAGGATCTGCTCGGCGGTGAGCGGCACGATGCCGAGGCTGGCCGCGACCGCCTGACCGGTGGGCAGGGCCAGCCGGTAGCCGCGGAGCAGGTTGCGCACCGCGAGACGCTTGAGAATGCGCTGCACCCAGACGGAATCGGCAGCGGACCCCTCGTTGCGCAGGTCGTTCAGCGGCGGCGCCAGGTGGGTGTTGATCTTGCGGGCGACCCGCGGCGGCGTCAGCGGCGAGCTGCCGGGCGGCGTCGGCTCCGCGCCGGTCAGCCGCTCGAAGCGGGCCGGCCAGTTGCTGGGCAGCGCCTCCAGCGGGCCGATGAAGCGGCCGTTGCCGGTGAATTGGAACAGCTGGTCGAAGCGGGCGGAGGGCACCGTCGCGTTGGGTGCCCCGAAATTCTCGTTCCAGTCGTAGCTGCCGCGCACCATGCTGTGCCCGAAACGGTAGGCCGCGATGGAGAATTCGAGCGGCATGAACGGATCGTCCGCGGGCGGATTGAAGATCGCGGTGGTCGGGTCGTCGAGCAGGCCGTCGACCACGTCGGTGCGGGCGATTCTGCGCAGGAAATCATGGATCGTCACCCACTGGTAATGCCATTGCACCAGCTGCTTGGCGCGGTCGAAATCTCCGGCACCGGTCACCGGGCTGCCGGGATTGGCCGCGAACCACGCCCGGACGGCGTTGTGGAACTTCAGGAACGACAGGTGCAGCTGTGCGATGACGAGGTTCTCGTCGTTCCGGCCGTCACCGATCAGCGCCTTCCGCCGCTCGTCGACGGTGTCCGCCGAGACGTCGCGGGGCAGGTCGTCTCCGGGCAGCGCGACCGGCGGGCCGGCCACCAGCGCGCCCAGCACGAAGTTCCCGGCCGCCGTGTACGGCACCTGGCCGGGCTGGCCGGACGCGTCAGGACCGTTGCCGTACACCGAATCCAGATTCAGCTGCGGCTGGCGCAGGTTCGCCAGGTCCTTGCGCACGCGTTCCGGCTGCATCGGCTCGAGCGGGAGATCGACGATACTCACGCTGGAGTCGCGGTCGGTGTTGGCCGTCAGGTCGTGGTCGACGAACTGGCCCCAGTACGTGTACACGGGCGGGATCGTCGAGTCGTCGCCAGGGTCCTCCTGGGCCTGCTCGACCATCGCCGAGCCGAGCGCCTTGAGGGCCGTCACCACCGTGCTGGCGGGATCGACCGGGAGATGCGCGCCCGGATAGAAGTCGCGCAATCCCTTGAACAGGTAATCGAATCGACTGGTGGTCGGTTCCGATTCGCCCGTCGCGGCGGCCACGGTGGTCGTGTCGGCGGCCGGGTCCGTTTCCTCTTCCACCACGGCGTGTTCGCCATGGGTGAGATTCAGCAGGACGCGCGCATACCGCTTGGATTCGTACACGATGACCCCCCCGTCATCGACAATGATTCGTGGCCAGAATGCTCCGATCAGCAGCGGTTCGGCAACCGATTAGCCGCCGCGGGACCCGTTCCGCGAGCTCGCCGCGCCGTGCCGGTACCGTGACCCGCCGTCCGAGACGACCGCACAGAGCCGAGGTTCCATGACGGAAACGCCCCCGCCGCCGCGCCCCCTGCGGCAGCGCATCCGAGACACCCTGCGGCGCCTCGAGACCGACATCGACGCCTGGGTGGCCACCGCGGACCCCGACGGGCAGGCCGTGCCTGGTCCCGCTGTCGTTCACCTGGGACGGGGAGCGGCTGCTGCTGTCGACCGTCGACTCCGGGCCGACCGCCCGCAATCTCGCGGCGGGCGGCGCGGTCCGGCTCGGCATCGGGCAGACCCGGGACGTCGTGCTGATCGACGCCGACGACGTCGAGGTGCTCGAGATCGCCGATCTCCCCGCGGACGTCGGCGATCATTTCGCCGTCGCCACCGGCTTCGACCCGCGCACGCTGGGTCCGGGGTGGCGCTTCTACCGGCTGCGGCCGGTCCGCGTCCTGGCCTGGCGGGAGGCGAACGAGCTCCGCGGGCGCGTCCTCATGCGGGACGGCCGCTGGCTCGCCGGTGATCCCGAGTGATCACCGGGTGATCACCGGGTGATCCCCAGACGCGCCGGGCCGCGCGGTGTCACGCCTGCCGGCGCCGCGCCCGGAAGGCCGCCACGTTCGTCCGGTTCGCGCAGGTCGCCCCGCAGAACCGCCGCGACCGGTTCCTCGACACGTCGACCAGCACGTCCCGGCAGTCGTCGGCGGCACAGACCCGCATCCGCTCGAGTTCGTCCATCCGGATCACGTCCACGACCGCCATGGCCGCCTCGACCGCCATCCGGTCGGCGAGCGGCGCCTCCGGCGAGGTCGCGTGCAGGTGGTAGTCCCAGCTGTCGTGGCGGACGAGGTAGGGCAGCGCCCTGGCGTCGCGCAGCAGCCCGTTGACGATCTCCACTGCCTCGTCCCGGTCGACCTGCCAGAGCCGCTCGAGCACCGGGCGCAGCTGCTGCACCGCACGCAGCTCCGACTCGTCGTGCGTGCGCGAACCCGTGAACTCCCAGAACGTCAGGAACCCATCCAGGCCGTCCTGCGTGGCGAGCTCGTCGACGGCCTCGTGGCCGGTGTTCACCAGCGCGGCGGCCGCGGCGAGCGCCACCTCGGTGTCATGGGCAAAAAGCATCTTGACTCCTTACGCACCCGCCGCCTAGGGTGGTCGCAGTGGTCACAACCATACGCGATTTAGGTCCTTACAGGCGCGTTTCGGGCGGAGCCGGGAAGGCGGGGACGACATGCAGACCTCTCGCGGCGATTCGGGTGTCGGTCCGGGTGCCCGGCCGGGCGCCGGGGATGGCACTTCGGGCACACCGGCCGGCAGGCCGCGGGGGACCGGATTCGGCCTGTCGATCGCGCTGCTGTCGGCGCTGTGCTTCGGCACCTCCGGCGCCTTCGCCACCTCGCTGATCGTCGCCGGCTGGTCGCCTGCCGCCGCGGTCACGATCCGGGTGGCCCTGGCCGCGCTGATCCTGACCATCCCGGCGGTGCTCGCGCTCCGCGGGAAGTGGTCGCTGCTGCGCCGCAACTTCCTCACCGTGGCCGCCTACGGCCTCGTCGCCGTCGCGGGCTGCCAGCTGTTCTACTTCACCGCCGTCTCCTACGTCTCGGTCGGCGTCGCGCTGCTGCTGGAGTACCTGGGCGTCATCCTGATCGTGGGCTGGCTCTGGGTCCGGCACGGCCAGCGACCGCGCCGGCTCACGGTCATCGGTTCGATCAGCGCGATCGCCGGCCTGGTGCTGGTGCTGGACCTCGGCGGCTCGAGCGTGAACCCGATCGGCGTGTTCTGGGGGCTGCTGGCCGCCGTCGGCCTCGCCGTGTACTTCATGCTGTCGGCGCGCACGGAGGACTCGCTGCCGCCGATCGCCATGGCGTGGGCCGGCATGGCGATCGGGGCCGTCGTGCTCTTTCTCGCCGGTGTGGTCGGCATCGTGCCGTTCGAGATGGTCTTCGGGGACGTCACCTTCCTGCAGAGCCAGGTCAGCTGGCTGGTCCCGGTGATCGGCCTGTCGCTGGTCGCGGCCGCCATCGCGTACGTCGCCGGCATCTCCGCCGCGCGGCTGCTCGGCGCCAAGCTGGCGTCCTTCGTGGGCCTGACCGAGGTGCTGTTCGCGGTGCTGATCGCGTGGCTCACGCTGGGCCAGGCACCGGTCGGCGTGCAGTTCGTCGGCGGTGCGCTGATCCTGCTCGGGGTGGCCGCCGTGCGGTTGGACGAGTTCCGTCACGACTCCCGGATCGACACCGGAGTCGCCGCCCGTGCTGGTGCCGAGGCCGGCACCGGGACCACGGTCGCGCCGCCCGAGTCCCTCGGGCCCGTCGAGAGTCGGTGAGCGTCAGCCCGTCCGGCGGGCATCGGCCAGCACCTCGGTGATCACCTGCCCCGCGTTCTCGTGCATCCCGGCCACCGGCCGAGTCAAGCACGCGCCCGGCGACACCGTGCCTGTCCACCTGGCACCATCGGGGGGTGACCAGCAGTGCCGCGGAGCAGCGCCTGCGCGACCTCGCGCGGCTGCGCCGCGTCCGGGACCGGATCGACCGCGAGTACGCGCAGCCGCTGGATGTCGACGCGCTCGCCCGCGGCGCGAACATGTCGGCCGGGCACCTCAGCCGGGAGTTCCGCCGCGCCTTCGGAGAGTCGCCGTACGCGTACCTGATGACGCGTCGGATCGAGCGCGCGATGGCCCTGCTGCGGCGCGGCGACCTGTCGGTCACCGATGTCTGCTTCGCGGTCGGCTGCTCGTCGCTGGGCACCTTCAGCACGCGCTTCACCGAGCTGGTCGGGGTGCCGCCCAGCGTCTACCGGGCCCGGACCGCGCAGGCGCCGGCGGAGATACCGGCGTGCCAGTCGAAGCAGGTCACGAGACCGGTCAGGAATCGAGAAGCGCGGGTCGCGCAGCCGGACCTAGCGTGACGGGCATGACGATCACCGACATCACCATCCACTACGCGTTCCTGCCGCACACCGACCCGGACGCCGCGCTGGCCTTCTACCGCGACACCCTCGGATTCGAGGTCCGCAACGACGTCGGCTACCAGGGGATGCGCTGGCTCACGGTCGGTCCCGCCAACCAGCCGGGCACGTCCATCGTGCTGCACCCGCCGGCCGCGGAGCCGGGCATCACCGACGAGGAGCGCCAGACCATCCTGGAGCTGATGGCCAAGGGCAGCTACGGGGCCGTCACGCTGGCCACCGCCGACCTGGACGGGGTGTTCGAGCGGCTGGCCGCCAGCGGCGTCGAGGTGGCCCAGGAGCCGACCGAGCAGCCGTACGGGGTCCGCGACTGCGCGGTCCGCGATCCGGCGGGCAACATGGTGCGCATCAACGAGCTCCGCTGAGCCGGGCGCGATTCCGCGCGCCCGGGCCGTGTCCGGGTGACTGGATAGTCTGGCGCCTCGCCCGGGATCGCGACCGGACCGGGCCGCCGACGGATGGAGAGACGACAGCATGGCCTCGATGACGGACACGCAGCCGACCGGGCTGCAGGCCGCCGACAGTCACGACATGATCCGCGTGCACGGCGCGCGGGTGAACAACCTGAAGGACGTGAGCGTCGAGATCCCGAAGCGCCGCCTCACGGCGTTCACCGGCGTGTCGGGATCGGGCAAGAGCTCGCTGGTGTTCGGCACGATCGCCGCCGAATCGCAGCGGATGATCAACGAGACCTACAGCGCGTTCGTGCAGGGCTTCATGCCGACGCTGGCGCGGCCGGACGTCGACCTGCTCGAGGGGTTGACCACCGCGATCATCGTCGACCAGGAGCGGATGGGCTCGAATCCGCGCTCCACCGTCGGCACCGCGACCGACGCCAACGCGATGCTGCGCATCCTGTTCAGCCGGCTCGGGAAGCCGCACATCGGCTCGCCCAACGCGTACTCGTTCAACGTCCCGTCGGTGCGGGCGAGCGGCGCCATCACCATCGAGCGCGGCGGCAAGACGAAGGCCGAGAAGGCCACGTTCACCCGCCTCGGCGGCATGTGCCCGCGCTGCGAGGGCATGGGTTCCGTCACCGACTTCGACCTGACGGCCCTGTACGACGACAGCAAGTCGCTCAACGAGGGCGCGCTCACGATCCCCGGGTACAGCATGGACGGCTGGTACGGCCGGATCTTCCGCGGCTGCGGCTATTTCGACCCGGACAAGCCGATCAAGAAGTACACGAAGAAGGAAACGCACGACCTGCTCTACCGGGAGGCCACCAAGATCAAGGTCGACGGCATCAACCTCACCTACCTCGGCCTGATCCCGCAGATGCAGAAGTCCTTCCTGTCCAAGGATGTCGACGCGATGCAGCCACACATCCGTGCCTTTGTGGAGCGGGCGGTCACGTTCACGACGTGCCCCGAATGCGAGGGCACCCGGCTCAGCGGCGAGGCCAGGTCCTCGAAGATCAAGGGCAAGAACATCGCCGACGTCTGCTCGATGCAGATCAGCGACCTGGCCGACTGGATCAGGGGTCTGCGCGAGCCGACGGTCGCCCCGCTGCTCGGCGGGCTGCAGCACCTGCTCGACTCGTTCGCCGACATCGGGCTCGGGTACCTCTCGCTGGACCGGCCCGTCGGGCACGCTGTCCGGGGGAGAGGCCCAGCGCACCAAGATGATCCGCCATCTCGGCTCGTCGCTCACCGACGTCACCTACGTGTTCGACGAGCCGACGATCGGCCTGCACCCGCACGACATCGAGCGGATGAACGACCTGCTGCTCCAGCTCCGCGACAAGGGCAACACCGTGCTCGTCGTGGAGCACAAGCCCGAGACGATCGATATCGCCGATCACGTCGTCGATCTCGGTCCCGGCGCCGGTACGGGCGGCGGCACAGTGTGTTTCGAGGGCACGGTGGACGACCTGCGGGGGACCGACACGATCACCGGCCGCCACCTCGACGACCGCGCGTCGCTCAAGGACGCGGTGCGGTCGTCGTCCGGGGCGCTGGAGATCCGCGGGGCGTCGACGCACAACCTGCGGAATATCGACGTCGACATCCCGCTCGGCGTGCTCTGCGTGATCACCGGCGTCGCGGGATCCGGCAAGAGCTCGCTGATCAACGGCTCGGTCGCCGGCCGGGACGGCGTTGTGGTGATCGACCAGGGTGCCATCCGCGGCTCACGGCGGAGCAACCCGGCCACCTACACCGGCCTGCTCGAACCGATCCGCAAGGCGTTCGCCAAGGCCAACGGCGTGAAGCCGGCGCTGTTCAGCTCCAACTCCGAGGGCGCGTGCCCGACCTGCAACGGCGCGGGCGTCATCTACACGGACCTGGGCGTGATGGCCACCGTCGAGTCCACCTGCGAGGACTGCGAGGGCAAGCGGTTCCAGGCGTCGGTGCTCGAGTACACGCTGGGCGGGCGGAACATCGCGGAGGTGCTCGCGATGCCGGTCACGGAGGCCGAGGACTTCTTCGACGAGGGCGAGGCGCGCACGCCGGCCGCCCACACCATCCTCGACCGGCTCGTCGACGTCGGGCTCGGTTACCTCAGCCTCGGCCAGCCGCTCACCACGCTGTCCGGCGGCGAGCGGCAGCGGCTCAAGCTCGCCACGCAGATGGCCGAGAAGGGAGACGTCTACATCCTCGACGAGCCGACCACCGGCCTGCACCTCGCCGACGTCGAGCAGCTGCTCGGTCTGCTCGACCGACTGGTCGAGTCCGGGCGGTCGGTGATCGTCATCGAGCACCACCAGGCGGTCATGGCGCACGCCGACTGGATCATCGACCTCGGCCCCGGCGCCGGGCACGACGGCGGCCGGCTGGTGTTCCAGGGCACGCCCGCCGATCTCGTCGCGAAGCGGTCGACCCTGACCGGGCAGCACCTGGCGGCGTACGTCGGCGCGTGAGCGTCGGTTGCGCGATGCACGACCGTGGGCGCGCGGGGCGCCGGTTGGCTCGACAACTCCTCGATACGTCACGGCCGCTGGTCGCCGAGCGAGATGCCCAGCGTCGGGAACTGCTTGGCGATCTCCAGCGCGGTGAGAGGGCCCGGCGCTGTAGCTGTGTGACCAGGCGTTTGCGAGGGTGAAATCGAGATCCGGTCGGTGGTGCTCGAGCCCGCCGAGTACGCCGTGCTGAGTCCGGAACGCGAGGACTACCTGCGGACGCAGATCGCGCACCGATTAGGTTTCCGCGCCGCGCCCGTCTGTACGTGTGAGATCGACTCACGGGAGGCTGGCACGATGCGGAAATTGATCTTCGGCATGAATGTGACCCTGGACGGCTACATCGCCGCGACCGGCGACGACATCGGCTGGAGTGGGGGGGAGGGACCGGACTCGTCGCCGAGCGACGAGCTGTTCCAGTGGTGGTACGACCAGATGCGGGCGAGCGATCTGTCGCTGTACGGGCGCAAGCTGTGGGAGACGATGAGCTCCTACTGGCCGACCGGCGACCAGCAGCCCAACGCTACCCCGGCGGAGATCGAGTTCGCGCGCCTCTGGCGGGACATGCCGAAGGTGGTGTTCTCATCGACGATCGACAAGGTCGACTGGAACACCCGCCTGGTCACCGGCGACGCGGTCGCCGAGATCGCCCGGCTCAAGACCGAGGACGGCGGCCCGATGGACATCGGCGGCGCGACGCTCGCCGGGGCGGCCATGCGGGCCGGGCTGATCGACGAGTACGCGCTGGTCACCGTTCCGGTCTTGGTGGGCGGCGGCACGCCGTTCTTCACCGCGCTGGACAGCTGGGTGAACCTGAACCTGGTCGAGACGCGGACATTTCCCGGCGGCGTCGTGCTGACCCGATACGAGACGAGGCGATGAGCACGGGCCAGATGCTCGGCTCGTGAGGCCAGGTCGAAATCCTTCCTGGCGTGCTCACCGTGACCCTCGGCTATGAGGGAACCTTCCCCGGGCCCAACCTTGCGTTCCGAGTGAGCTGTTGACCGACTCGCTGAAGATGAGGACGACGGCCTCGTTGATCGTGACGATGTTCTTCGGGCATAAAGATGCCCCGCCGGCAACGCCGGCGGGGCGGTGGTGTTCGCGTTGCCGCGTTGGTGTTCAGCTGGTCGGGGTGCTCATTCCGCGGTGACGTCGGTGACGCCGGCCCGTGCGCTGGACTCGTCGACGATTGGGACTTGTCTGATCACAGCGTCGCGGGCAGGCCCAGCCATGGTTTGTCGGTGGCGTCGAATCCGGTGAGCTCGGCGACCTTCCCGTCGACGATGTGCAGGACCGCGATGTTCAACAAACGGTAATCCGGGTCGTCGGGGGTGCGGAGGTACAGCACGGCGGCAGGCATGCGGTTGACCGTCGTGGTGATACAGCGCCAGTCGTCGTAGCCGCGCTGGAAGAGCCCACCGGAGACCCAGCCGTCCACCGCGTCCTTGGCCGTCACGATCAAGGTGCCCGGCTCGGGCAGCATCGCGAAGCGCAGGTCGTCGCGCAGCAGGGACATCAGCCCGTCGAGGTCGTTGCGCTCATGGGCGTCGATATACGACTTCACCACGCCGCGCTCGTCATCCGACAGCTCGTGGGTGGCGGGGCTCCGCCAGTCGAGGCGGCGGTCGGGCAGCTGCTCGCGCATCGTCACGCGCGCCCGCTGCAGTGCGCTGGTCACCGATGCGACGGTCAGCTCGAGGGCGTCGGCGGCCTTCGACGCCGGCCAGCCGAGGACGTCGCGCAAGATGAACACCGCCCGCTGCCGCGGCGGCAGGTGCTGGACGGCGACGATGAACGCCAGCTCGATCGTCTCCCGCGCCACCACCGATTCCTGCGGGTCCTCCGGGAGCATCCGGTCCGGGTAGGGCTGCAGGTAGCGCACTTCCGAGCCCGCGCCCGGCAGCTCGGCAGGCACGGGTGTGCGGTCGTTGCGCTTCTCCAGGAAGTCGAGGCAGGCGTTCGTCGCGATCCGGTACAGCCAGGTCCGCAGCGCAGCGCGGCCCTTGAACGACTCCCGCTTGTTCCACGCCCGCAGGAACGTCTCCTGCGTCATGTCCTGGGCGTCCTCGTAGTTCGCGAGCATCCGGTAGCAGTGCACCTGCAGCTCACGCCGGTGGCGCTCCGTGATGAGTGCGAACCGCGCCGTGTCGTCTGAGCGGACCGCCGCTATGAACGTGGCCTCGTCGGCGCCCAGCGGTCTGGCGTCGGTCATGGTCATCAATCCTTCCACCGGTGCGAGGGGGCTACCAGAACTGACGACGTGGCGGAGGATTTCTGATCGGTGAAGCCGCTGACACGGGCCGTTCGTCAGGCCGGATGGGTCGGGTCGATCCAGGGGACGCGTTCGGGTCGGGAACACCCTCGATGTCGAGGTGGGGGTCCCCGCCTGGGGAAAGATCGGGCGGATATGGCTGGTCCGGCTGATCGCCCAGTGCAGCGGCCGATCCCGGCCGGCCAGCGGCAAGCCTTATGCGTCGTCCTCGGCGTGCGGGTCACGCGGGGCGCCGGTTGGCTCGACAACTCCTCGATACGTCACAGTGACGGAAACGGGTGACACGCCGGCGCGAGACCCCGGTGCTGCGCGCCGGTCTCGCACCCGCCGAGTGCTCCGCGCGCCGTTCCTCGCACCGTCGAATGAACCGTGACCGGTCATTCCGGGGCCCGATCGCCGGGATCTGACCGGTGGCGGTGCACTCGACGGGCGAGCCTCCCGCGATCCAGGCGGCCCGCCGCATCGACGGCGCGCGGCCCGCTGAGTTCGCGGTCGGCGGTTGAGACAGGCGGGTGCGGTCCAGCGCCGCGCCCTGCTCTCGACACACTGGGCGTTATGCCGATAAGCGACATTATGTCAATCAATTCGCGCCCGATGCTCTCTCGCAGTTCCGACAGGTCAGGTCAGCCCGGCGGTCATCAACGCGGCAGCAGACACGACTCCAGGGTGACGGCGAGCCAACGCTCGTACGCCGCATCGGTCAGCCCGTGATCGCGCACCTGGAGCAGGTAGACCTCCGGAGCGTTCAGCACCCAGACCAGCCCGACGACGTCCTCGACGCTCAGCCCCGCGCGGGCGAAACCCCTGTCGACGAAGTTCGTGGCGAACATCGTGGTGCCGACCCGGCGCTCGTCGGCTCCCGTCCGGGCCAGCGCATCGAGGTCGGGTTCCACGGCGCGCGCCCCCAGCACCAGCTCGAGCAGGGGCCGCAGCCGGGACGAGATCGTCGTCGCCGCGTGGGCGTAAGCCGCGAGCAGGCTCCTGGCGTCCGGTGCGTCGCGCATCCGTCGGGCCTCGGGACGCTCGGCCATGGCGATGGGCTCGTCGTCGCCGGCGAGCGTGCTGTCGTAGACGGCCTTGAGCACCGCGGCCTTGTTCCCCACGCGCGCGTAGACCGTCTGCTCGGAGACGCCCGCCGCGGCCGCGATCGCCCTGATCGTGGTGCCGGCGTACCCCTCGGCGAGGAAGCTCACCAGCGCCGCTTCGACCACCCTGCGCCGGGTCACCCGCGCGGCCTCGTCCCGCACCGGGCTCCCGTACCTGCGTGAGGCCATGTCACCCGCCGTAAGTCGTCACCGCCGTAATTCACTAGAGACAACTCAATTGAATTGAGTAGTCTCTAGCCATGTCAACCGCCACCGCCATCCTGCCCTCCCGGGCAACCCGTCGCTCGCACGGCGTCGCGACACTGTTCACCGCCACCGTCACCGTGACCCTCGCAGTGACGGGTATCGGTCTGTTCGAGGGCCACGTCGTGTACCCGTCCTGGTACGACCTCGCGCCCTTCGAGGGGTTCGCGGAGTACCACGCCGCCTTCGGCCTCCGCCTTCTGCCGTGGCTGCCGATCCCCCTCGCGGTGGCCACGGTGCTGACCGCTCTGATGCTGCGCTGGCGTCCCGCCGCGGTCCCGATCGCCGCCATCGCCGTCGTCCTCGCGCTCCAGATCGGCGTCGGGGTGATCACCGGCGTGTTCGCGATCCCGCTGCAGCGGGCCCTGGGCACGGCGGGCCGATCACCCGACGAGATCGTCGCCCTGCTGGATCAACTCACCGCGCTGAGCTGGTTCCGGGACGTTCCCGGCGTCGCGGTTGCCCTCGCATTCGTGTGGATGCTGGGCCGACAACTGCTCTGGCAACCGGCCGCGAGCCCCATCAGTGCCAGTCGCTGATCCGCACGTCCCGCGGGGCCGGCGCACCGTCACCAGTCTCGATCATCGCCTTCATGCTCATCAGGAACGTGCCCCACTTGGTGCTGCAGTGGTGCATGAACTCGACCGGCTCCTTCCAGCCCCGGTGCTGGAACAGCACGATCGTGTAGTCGCCGTCCTGGCGGAGCTGCCAGTCCACCGTGGTCCCGATCCACTCCTCCGGGCCGCCGACCACCCGCCAGGTGACCCGCTCGGCCGGCCGGAGATCGACCACCTCCATGTCGAATCCGCCTTCCGGGAAACGGAACTCGAGCACGCCGCCGAGGTCGCCACTCCCCTTCGTGTCATCGGTCCACCACCCGGCGAGGCCGTCCACGGTCGTCAGCGCGTCGTACACCTTGTCCGGTGACGCGGTCTCGACACCGATCCTGTGCAGGATGTCCACCATCTCGACTCTCTCCTTCTCGTGTGTGATCTCGTGTGTGTTCTCGTGTGCTGAATCAGTTCTGCCGGGCGCGCTGGATCGCCTCCGCGATGCGCTTGATCCGTTGCAGCCGGGCGTCCCACGCCGATCCGACCGACGCGAGCTGGGCGACGGCGCGGGCGAGCTGCGCCTCGTCCACGCGATACCGCCTTTCCCTGCCGACGGGCGTGGCCCGGACGAGGCCCACCCGGTCGAGGACGCCCAAGTGCTTGGCCACCGCCTGGCGGGTGACCGGCAGCTGCTCGCCGAGCGTGGTCGCGGTGCCGTGACCGTCGACGAGCAGCAGGTCGAGCATCCGCCGCCGGGTCGGGTCGCCGATCGCCGACCAGAGGTCGTCGTCGACCACCCCGACGGTTGAGCGGGTCACGGCCGCACCGCGATCGTCGCCACATACGACGTCAACCGCGGCAGGTAGTAGTCCCAGCCGGTGCCGTGCTCCCGGTATTGTTCCTCGAGAATGGCGACCTCCCAGCCTCTCTCGCGAAAGCCGGTCTCGGTCATCCGCAGCAGCGTGCCCCGGCCGGACGGGACCAGGTCGAAGGTGACCAGCAGCGAGTTGCCGCTCGCCGCGACCTCGTCGGCCGGGTGCGTCCACCGGAACGTGAACGTCCGCGGCGGGCGCGCGTCGACGACGGTGAACGGCACCACGACCCCGCCCGCCGCGCGGTCGCCGAACACGAGCTCCCCCGCCGACCCCGGTGTCGGCTCGTACCGTGCCTCGTCGGGCCACCAGTGCTCGAGATGGTCGGGGCTGCTGACCACCTCGAAGACGATCTCCGGGGACGCGTCGACATAGACCTCGCGCTCGATGGTTCCGAACTCCACCGGTACCTCCTGCAACGTTTGGTTGCACATCACGCTAGCCGACCGCCGGCCATCGCGCAACCATCAGTTGCACATGGAGGGCGAGCCGGCATCGGCGCCCGCCCGCAGCCCCGGCGCCGCTACCGCGCGGCCGCGCTCAACGCGAGCGCCCGGCGCAGCGTGTCGGCGGCGAGCGCGACCGACTCCCCCTGACCCAGGGTGTAGTCCTCGTTCTCGATCGAGAGCGGGCCGGTGTAGCCGGCCGCGGTGACGGCCTCGACGAACCTCGCCCAGAAGGCCACCCCGTCCGGGTGGCCCGTCCCCACGGCCACGTAGTTTCCAGGACCGCTCCGCGGCCGGGTGGACGAAGCCCGCAGCGCGTACGCGCTGGCCGTCGATCTGGCCCCCAGCGACGTCGAGCGCCGCCTGCTGTTGCGCGGGCTCGCCGACCTCGGCCCCATCCGCTGATCGGTCGCGACGCCGCGGGCCGCGCGTGATCTGCCCGGCCGTGTGCGAGAACCGTTGCGCAGACTGCGCAGTCAGGCGGGGGGTGGAACCCGGCTGTGCGCCGGGTGCAGGCGCAGCCAGCGAATCGCGACGACGATCAGGGGGACCTGGGATGCGGCGTACAGCAGGTGGAACGCATAGTGCCGCACGGACTGCTCGGGGTCGAACGGCAGGATCGGCAGTGGCAGCACGCTGAGCACAGCTCCGCCCACCAGGTTCAGCACCCCCCACGCCAGGAGCGCCCAGGTCGCCGCGCGACGCGCCGGGGTGAACCATGCGAGCACCAGCGCCAGGGTCACCAGCGTCGGGTACAGCGACTCCGGGCTGAGCGGCGTCTGGCCCGGGAGGTCGGCGATGTTGTGCGTCACCAGTCCGGCCGCGGAGATCGCCGAGGCGGCGACGATCGGCCCTCCCCCACGCCGATCCGTCCTCCAGCTGGCCATCGCTCGATTGAACAGCCGCCGGCCCCGGTGCGCCCAGCGCGGGTCCCGCCCGACACGGGCGATGCCCGCCCGGGGCACCGGCCAGGAAATCGTCCCCGGCCCGCCCGCGCTTGGCTGTAGGTTGACCGCACTCACCCCATGCCGGCGGACGACGCCACCGGGCTGCACACCGTGACAGGGCAGTCGAATGGCCACCATCGCGGGAGAGGACACGTCCGTGCCCGACCAGGAGCTTGCGGAAGCGGATCGACAGCGCGGTCGGCAGACGGCCGGCCGGCAGCGAACCCTCCCGGCGACGGATTCGGCCCACGCCCACGTCGAGATCGCCTGCGACGAATCCGGGTTCAGCGGCGGGAGCCTCTTCGGTGGTCCGGGGACGGTGTTCTCGCACGCGAGCGTGCGGCTCGAGCCCGGCGCCGCGACGGCGCTCGTCGAGCACATCCGGGGTCGGGTCGGCGCCCCCGTTGCCGAATTGAAGTCCGCGCAGCTGCATCGACCGCGGCATCGCGCGGTCGTGGTCTGGCTGCTGCACCCGGACGGACCGCTCCGTGATCGCGCGCGGGTGCACCTGACCGACACCGAGTTCTTCGCCGTCGCGCGGCTGGTCGACCTGCTGCTCGGACCCGAGATCGTCGACGGCGCCACGAGTCCGGGCCGACGTGCGGACACCCGTGCGGTGGCCCTGCTGCTGTACGAGCGCGGTCCGGCGGTGTACGGGGCGGGACCGTGGCGGGAGTTCCTCGTGCGCGCCACCGATCTCATGCGGACGAGGAAGCCCCGGCGGTCCCGCGCGGCGCTGGACGCGTTCTTCGACGCGGCCGCCGCGATGGCACGGGCGCCCGGAACGGGCCCGGTGGTCGACGCCGTGCGCCGCATCAGCCATTCCCGCGGCGTGGCGGTGACCGCGAAGATCAGGCACGAGGCGGACCCCCGGCGGCCGCCGCTGACGGAACCGGTGCTGCCCGCGCTGGCGCACGCGGTCGACGTGTGGGGACGTCTCGGCGAGAGCATCTCGGTCGTGCACGACGAGCAGTCCGCGCTCACGCCCGCGCGCATGCGGCACATCGCCGACACCTTCGCCGCCCGCCACCCCGGACACCGCCTCGCCGACGTGCGGCTCGTCGACTCGAGGGCGGACCCGCGCGTGCAGGTCGCCGACCTGCTGGCGGGGATCGCCCGCCGGCAGGCACTGCTGGAGCTTGCCGGGGAGGGCGATGCCGAGGTGACCACCCTGCTGCGCGGCTTCGTGGATCCGGATTCGACCTGGGCGGACGCGCGCAGCTGGTCGGCCCTCGGGCCGCAGGCCGCAGCCGATCCGACGTCGACGGGTCGCTGATCGACGCCGCCCGCGGTTGGCCGGCGCCGGAGGGCACGCCGGCGCAGGTGCTACTTGACCGCGATGACGTCCGCCATCCGGATGTCCGGATCGCGCGCGAGCAGCTCCGCGCCCACCTGCGCGAGCGCCGCGGGGATGCGGCCGCCGAGGTGCGCCTGCCGGCCCTCCTCGCCCTCGAAGGTGTCGAAGATCCCGTAGGTCGTGTCGCTGAGCCTGAACGCGTACCAGGTGACCGTCCCTTCCTCCGCCGCCGCGAGGGCACGACCCTGTTCGAGGAACGCAGCGAGCTCGCCGCCCTTCCCCGGCTTGGCCTCCAGCAGTGCGAGCAGTCCTCGGTCGACGGTCATGACGATCCCTTCGTGGTGGACCCTGCGGACTGTACCCCCGGTTCGCCGAACGTCTCCGATGATCCGAGAGTCGTTGCGGGTCAATACCCCTCGGGGCGCCGCGGGGTGTACGGGCCTTCCAGCCGGGCCATCTCGTCCTCGGACAGCGCGATGTCCACCGTGGCCATGGCCTCCTCGAGCTGCGGCAGCCTCGTCGCACCGACGATCGGCGCCGTCACCACCGGCCGGTGCAGCACCCAGGCGAGCGCAACCTGCGCCCGGCTGACGCCCCGCTCACGCGCGATCTCACCGACGGCGTCGACGATCGCCCTGTCCGCCGTCGCGTCCTGCCGGTACCGATCGAGCCCGGGCGCGTCCTGCTCGCTCCGGTTCGTCGCGGGTGCGTCCCACTCCCGGGCGAGACGACCGCGCGCGATCGGGCTCCAGGGAATCACCCCGACCCCCGTCGCGAGGCAGAACGGATGCATCTCCCGCTCTTCCTCCCGCATGATCAGGTTGTACTGGTCCTGCATGGACACGAACGGCGTCCACCCGTTCAGCTCGGCGACGTGCTGCGCGCTGGCGAACTGCCAGGCGGCCATCGAGGAGGCACCCAGGTACCGCGCCTTGCCGGCGCGGACCACGTCGTGCAGCGCCTGCATCGTCTCCTCGATCGGCACCTCCGGATCCCAGCGGTGGATCTGGTACAGGTCGACGTAGTCGGTGCCGAGCCGCCGCAGCGACGCGTCGATCTGGGTCATCACGGCGCCCCGGGACAGCCCGGCGCCGTTGGGACCCGGCCCGGCGCGGAAGAAGAGCTTGCTGGCGATGACCACCTCGTCCCGGCGCGCGAACTCCCGGATCAGCCGGCCCGTCACCTCCTCGCTGGCGCCCTGCGAATAGGCGTTCGCGGTGTCGAACACGGTGACTCCCGCCTCGATCGCGACGCGGTAGAACGGCCGGGAGTCGTCGACGGACAACGCCCACGGATGCGCGACCGCCCAGTCCGGGGAGTTGCGCGTGGGGTCGCCGTAGCTCATGCAGCCGAGGATGAGCCGGGACACCTGCAGGCCCGACCCGCCGAGACGCGTGTATTCCATGCCTCCAGTCTTCACCGCTCGGGACAGTGGGCCGGCCGGCGGTTAGGGTCGGCGCATGGCGGGCGGAGGCGAACCGGACGATGCCGAGGTGATCGCGTTTCGTGACGCAGGCGAGTTCGAGGCGTGGTTGGAGCACAACGTGCGATCGACCGCCGGTGTCTGGCTCAAGATCGCCAAGAGGGCCTCCGGCATCCCCTCGCTGACCGACGACGAGGCCGTCGACGTCGGCCTGTGCTACGGCTGGATCTCCGGGCAGCGCAGGGCCCTCGACGAGCAGTACTACCTGCAGAAGTACGTTCCGCGTCGGCCGCGCAGCCGGTGGTCGCAGGTCAACGTCCGCAAGGTGGCGGAGCTGACGGCGGCCGGCCGGATGCGGCCCGCCGGGATCGCCGAGGTGGATGCGGCCAAGGCCGACGGCCGCTGGGACGCGGCGTACGAGTCGCAGAGGGAGGCCACCGTGCCGCCGGACCTGGCCGCCGCACTCGCCGAGAACCCCGCCGCCGCAAGAGGGTTCGGGACCCTGGGGCGCACGGCTCAGTACGCCGTGATCCTGGACCTGGTGACCACCCGGACGCCGGCGACCCGTGACCGGCACCTCCGGCGCGCCGTCGCCGAGCTCGCGGCGCTGGGCACCTGACGGGTCGCGGCGCGGTGGCCGCTTGCGGCCGGGTGTTATCGTATCCAGATTCATCGGGCATCTGGCCCGAGGACGGCGAGCCGATCGATCGGACCCGCCGCGAGGTCGGCGTCCGTGCTCGGCGGGGCGCCGCGGTTCCGTACGGATTGCGCTGTGCGCACGGTGATCTCGCGTCCCTGCGGCGACGGCTCAGACCACCATCACAATTCGGGAACGGATCCCGCAGCGCGCGGGTCTGAGCCGACCTCTTCTTGATCCTGCACATTGGATCCCATATCCTTGACTCTCTCCAGCGCGCCGGTGGCCGATCCGGATGGTCCGTTCGAACCCGAACCGGCGGCCGCCTACGCGTTCGAACCGACGAAAGGTCACGTGGCATGAACCTTCCACGGCGTGCGTTCGCCACGATCATCGTGGCGGCGGCGATGGTGCTGGCCGGCTGCGGATCCTCGGACGGGGGTGGCACCGCCGGCTCGACGTCCGCGGCGGCGGGCTCGTCGGCCGGCAGCAGTTCGGCATCGTCCAGCTCCGCCGCGCCATCGTCCGCGACGAGCGCCGCGTCCGGTTCCGGCACCTCCGGCGCGGGCGCGTCGGCCGCTGGTTCCGGCGGCGCCGCCGCACCCGAGGTGGACCCGACGCCGGTGACGATCGCGTGGAACTCGACCCCGGACGAGGCGTACCTCCCCCTGCTCATGGCGATCGACGACCTGAACTCGCAGGGCTATTCGGTGCAGGCGCAGACCCTGTCCGGCTCGGACATCAGCTTCCAGAGCATGGCGACCAACGCGATCCAGTTCACGGCGGACTCCCTGCCACCCGGCGCGCTGAGCGTGGCGCAGGGGGCGCCCATCAAGATCATCGGGACCCGCAACGCGAACCTCGTCGTCTGGGTGGCCGATGCCGCGTACGAGGACTGCTCCAAGCTGGAGGGTCAGCCGGTGGGGATCTACTCGGAGACCGGTGGCTACACGGTGCTGATGAAGCTCTACTTCGAGAAGAACTGCCCCGGCGTGAATCCCCAGTACGTCACGATCCCCGACTCGCCCGTGCGCGCGCAGGCGGTCGCCACCGGCAACCTCGCCGGCACGGCGCTCGGTCTGTCCGACGCGCTGGCCCTGCAGAAGCAGTACCCGGACAAGAATTTCGTGGTCGTGCCGCTGAAGGAGGACCTGCCCGGCGTCGGCGACGAGTACGTGTACACCAACGCGGCCACGCTCGCCGATCATCCGGCGATCGCCCAGGCGCTGCTCACCGCCCAACTCGAGGCGATCCGGCAGATCTACGAGGACCCGGCGTCGCTGGACGGCCTGGTGAAGAAGTACCTGCCGTCGGTGACCGACACCTCGGTGGCGCAGCAGTTCGTGGACGACAAGATCTGGTACGCGAACGGCGGTCTCGGCAGTCCCGGTCTGCAGAACACGCTGCAGGCCTTCGACCTGCCCGGCTCGCCCGACGACCTGCAGGACACCGCTCCGCTGGACGCGACCATCGCCGTGATCGGCACCTCGGACGCCACGGAGTTCTGAGCATGATGCGACACC
Source organism: uncultured Actinomycetota bacterium (assembly GCA_963829945.1). Taxonomy (GTDB): domain Bacteria; phylum Actinomycetota; class Actinomycetes; order Mycobacteriales; family Nakamurellaceae; genus Nakamurella. The sequence continues at coordinate 263,283 of CAWHKH010000007.1, forward strand.
CACGCGGCGAGACGTGCCCAGGGAGGTGCCCGGTGGCGGAGCGCGGCGGATGGTAGTGCTGCAGGAGCAGGACGGGGTGGCGGCGGGCCCCGGACGATTCGGTTCCCGCGTCGGGGCCCGGTCCAGCTACTTCAGCCCCCTGCGGATTATCGCCCCGCTGGCGGTCCTCGTGGTCGTCGTCGTCATCTGGAACTGGTACGCCTCCCGCGAGGGCAACTTCCTGATGCCGTCGCCGGCCGAGTACCTCGCCGCGATCCCCGAGGTGCTCACGTCACCGGAGCCGTGGCGCGCGCTGGCCACCAGCGACGTCACGCTGGCCATCGGGTACGGCGTGGCCGTCCTCGTCGGGGTGCCGACGGGCCTGGTGATGGCCCGCAACCGCCTCGTCGACCGGGTTCTCGGGCCGTACCTGGACATCGCCGTGGTGGTGCCGATGGCGGCCATGATGCCGGTCGTGCTGGTCGCGCTGGGCCTGACCCGGCAGGCGCAGGTGGCGGTGATCATCCTGTTCGCCCTGCCGTTCATCGTGATCGCCGCGCGCACCGGAGCACGGACGGTGCTGCCCGAGTGGAGCGAGATGGCCAGGGTGTTCGGCGCGCGGGAGCTCCAGGTGTGGCGCCGCGTCCTGCTGCCCGGCTCGGTCTCGGCGATCGTGGCCGGGCTGCGGCTCGGGTTCGCGCAGGCGCTCACCGGGCTGGTGACCGTGGAGCTGACGCTGATCGCGCTGGGCATCGGTCGCCAGATGATCGTCTACCAATCACATTTCCAGTCCGCGGAGCTGTTCGTGTTCGTCACGCTGCTCGTGGTGCAGTCGGTCGTGGTGATGAGCCTGCTGCGTGCCCTCGAGGTGCGTGTCTCGCAGGGGCGGACGCGACGGTGACCGAGCAGCAGCCCGCGGTGGCGGGTCCGGCGACCGGCCCGCCCGGTCACGTCGTGCTGTCCGGGGTGACCAAGCGCTTCGCCGCGCGCCGCCGCGCTGGGGCCGGGAAGTCCGAGGACCTGCTTGCGCTGCAGGACGTCTCGTTCCAGGTGCAGCGATCGGAGTTCGTCAGCCTGCTCGGTCCGAGCGGCTGCGGGAAGACGACGGTACTGCGCATGGTCGCCGGCCTGCTGCGGCCGGACAGCGGTCAGGTGTCGGTCGGTGGACGCCCGGTGCGCAAGCCGGGACCGGATCGCGCCGTGGTGTTCCAGAACGCCGCGCTGCTGCCCTGGCTCGACGTCGTCGGCAACGTGTCGTTCGGGCTGCGGCTGGCCGGGACGAGCTCGGATCGCGTGCGCCGCACGACGCGGGAGCTGATCGACCTCGTCGGCCTCGCCGGCTTCGAGCACCACCTGCCCCGGGAGCTTTCCGGCGGCATGCAGCAGCGCGTCGGGCTGGCCAGGGCGCTCGCGGTTAATCCCGAGATCCTGCTCATGGACGAGCCTTTCGGCGCGCTCGACGAGATCACCCGGCGGCACATGCAGGACGAGCTGCTGCGCATCTGGGCGGCGGAGTCGAAGACGAGCCTGTTCGTCACGCACAGCGTCGACGAGGCGGTGATCCTGTCCGATCGCATCCTCGTGATGGGCGCCAGGCCGGGCCGCATCGTGGCCGACGTCCCGGTCACCCTGCCGCGGCCCCGCGATCGGGAGGTCGAGGAGAGCGCCGACTTCCTCGCCCTGCGCAACGAGGTCTGGGGCTGGCTGGAGCATCGATCGTGACCGTCACCCCGGCGCAGATGCCCGCCGAGACCTCGGTGCCGGCCGAGGATTCCGCCGGGCTCCCCCGCCGGCTGGCGCGCGCCGGCCTGCTGTTCCTGCGCGACGACGTGCTGGTCAGTCTGGCGGCCATCCTGCTCGGGGTCGTGTTCTGGCAGCTGCTGGCGCTGCTGATCGACGCCGCGTGGTTACCGACCTTCACCGGCGTGCTGGCCACCTGTGCGGAGCTGTTCCAGGACCGCGCATTCCGCAGCGCGCTGTGGGAAAGTCTCGGCGATGCGGTTCTCGGATATGCGATCTCGGTCGTCTTGGGCGGGCTGGCCGGCGTCGCGATGGGGCTGAGCAGGTACGTCGACTGGGCGCTCGTCTATTACCTGGACCTGTTGCTGTTCGTGCCGCCGATCGTCACGGCACCGATCTTCCTGATCATCTTCGGATTGTCCAAGACCACCCTGCTGGCGGTGATCGTGGTCTTCTCGGCGACGGTCATCGCGGTCAACTGCCGGACCGCCGTCGCGCAGGTGGACCCGAGCCTGCTCGACGTGTCGAAGGTCTACGGCGCGACGCGTGCCCAGACGCTGCGCCGGGTGATCCTGCCGGCGGCGTCCCCGCTGATCTTCACCGGCCTCTACCTCGGCATCGGGCGGGCGATGAAGGGCATGATCATCGGACAGCTGTTCATCGCGGTGATCGGGCTCGGCGCGTACGAGGCCCGCTTCCAGCAGGCCTTCAACGCGCAGGGCATCTGGAGCATCGCCGTGATCGTGATCGCGGCGTCGCTGGTGCTGAGCTGGATCGTCAAGTTCGTCGACAGCCTGGTGAACCACTGGGCGGCGCCACCCTCGTGATCCCGCGGTCTCAGAAGAACTGCGGCCTCAGAAGAAATCGCCCACGAGACCCCTCGCGCGATCGAGCACACCCAGATGGACGTCCGGCGCGAGGTCGGCCGCGTCCGGCGCGATCAGCCCGGGGCCGCCGCGCAGGGCGTCGCCGCGGCGGTGCGGAGCGAGATTCAGGTGCAGGTGCGGCACGTGATCGCCGAAGATCGCCACATAGATCTTCTCGGCGCCGGCCGCGTCGCGGAGCAGTCGCGTCGCCGACGCCAGTACGGAACCGAGCGTCGCGGCCTCGTCGCCGTCCAGGTCGGTGACGAACGGGACGTGCCGCCGGGTCTCGAGATGGCCGAAGCCGGCGACGGCCCCGCGCGGCACAGCCGAGAACCGCCACAGGTCGTTCTCCCAGAGCCGCACCCGGCCGAAGTGCGCGTCTGCGAGGTCGACGTGGCAGAGCATGCAGGGCCCGGATTCCATCCCGCGAGGCTACGAAATCTCGCGCAGATCTCGTAGAAGAAATCGCACAGCAGACAACCCGCCGCGAAGCGGACCGTCCGCGCGTGTTCGGTCGTGCCGGACGGCCCTGGCCCGCGACGTACGCTGTCCGGGTGGAAGCCGTGGTGGTCCTCGGCGGGTTGGCCCTGATCGTGGCCGGCCTGGTCTGGGTGGCCTCCCGTGCTCGCGGGCGCCGCGCCGGCGGTGCCGTTCTCGGGGCGGTGGACGAGATCTGGCATCCGGCCGCCTACCGGCCCCGGGTCGAGATCGAGGTGCAGTCCGAGCGCGCCGTGCCCCTGCCACCGGGCGGCGATCGGCCACCCCCGGCGGCCGGCGGTCGCGCCCTGCCCGGCGGCGACGGGACACGGCCTCCTCGCTCGTAACAGGGCATCGCGGCCGCGACCGCGCGGCGCTCGCCCGTGCCGGGCGCCGACAGGTCGGCGGGCGGGCCCGCCGCCCCCCCGCTCATCCACGACCGACAGGATGAGCGACGGTAACGATCACCCCGCCAACGATCATTCCGACCTGACGAGGCACGCATGCCGGCAGCGCGCTCCCCGATCGCCTCCTGGGCGCTGGTGGTGGGCACGACGGTCGCGGCGAGCGTCGTCTTCGAACTCGTCGGACTGCCGTCGGCGGTGCTGTTCGGCTCGCTGCTGGGCGGGATGGCGCACGCCCTGACCTCCCCCGACGACCTGAAGGTCCCGCCGGTGGCGTTCAAGGTGGGCCAGGGACTGATCGGTGTCACGATCGGCGCCCTGGTCACCGTGGAGTCCCTGCGGCGGGCGGTATCTCATCCGGTGGCGGTGACGGTGGTGACGGTCGGCACGCTGCTCCTGAGCCTCGCCGCGGGCTGGGCGATGGCCAGGCGGCGCGATGTGTCGCTGGTCACCGGCGTGTTCGCGATGATCGCCGGCGGCGCGGCCGGCGTCGTCGCGGTGTCCCGCGATCTCGGCGCCGACGACCGCGTGGTGACGGTCGTGCAGTACCTCCGGGTCGTGGTCGTCCTGCTGGCGATGCCCGTGGTCACGACGCTCGTGTTCCGTCCCGACCGCTCGCTCGGGGCTCCCCCGGCCGGCGCGACCCGGCTCGGCACCGACCTGGCCTTCGTCGCCGTCTCGCTCGTCGTCGGCCTGCTCGCCGCGCGCCTGGTGCGCGTCTCGACGATGAGCCTGCTGGCACCGATGGCGGTCGCCGCCGTACTGGTCACCACGGGCTGGCTCGGCGACGTCACGGTGCCGGTCGCGCTGCAATGGGCCGGCTATGCGCTGATCGGCGTCCAGGTCGGGCTCCGGTTCAGCCGGCACAGCCTGGCGTCGATCGCCCGCATGCTCCCGCTGGTGCTGCTGCTCGTCGTCGCCGTCGTCGCGCTGTCGGCGGGGATGGGTGTGCTGCTCGCGATCGCCACCGGCGTCGACCAGTTGACGGCCTATCTGGCGACGACCCCCGGTGGTCTGTTCGCGGTACTCGCGACCGCGTCCGACACCGGTTCCGACGTCACGTACGTCATGGCGATCCAGCTGCTGCGGCTGCTGGTGATCCTGCTGTTGCTCCCCGTGCTGGCGCGGGCGCTCCGCGGGCGGGGCGCGCCCGAGTGACCGCGCGGTCAGCGCAGGTCGAAGACGATCCGCGCCTGCACCGCGCCCTTCTCGACCTCCTCGAAGCAGTCGTTGACCTCGTCGAGTGTGCGGGTCTCGCGGATCACCCTGGTCCGCCCCTGGGCGTGCAGCTCGTACACCTCCGCGAGGTCCTTGCGGGTGCCGACGATCGATCCGACGATGGTGATCCCGTTCAGGACCGTCTCGAAGATCGGCAGCTTGACGTAGTTGTCGGCCGGCAGCGCCACGAAGACCAGGGTGCCGCCGCGCCGCAGCGACCCGTACGCCTGCTCGAAGGCGCGGGGCGCGACCGCGACCGACACGGCGGCGTGTGCCCCACCGAGGGCGCGGATGGCCGCCACCGGATCGTCGACCATCGCGTTCACCACGTGGTCGGCACCGAGTTCCCGCGCGAGCTCGAGCTTGTCGTCCACGACGTCGACCGCGACAACCGTCGCGCCGGAGATCTTGGCGTATTGCAGCGCGAGGTGACCCAGCCCGCCGATGCCGAAGATCGCGACGAGCTGGCCGGGCCGCGCTCCGGCGACCTTCACCGCCTTGTAGGTGGTCACGCCCGCGCAGGTCAGCGGGGCTGCGTCGAGCGGGTCGATGCCCTCGGGCACCCGGGCCACGTAGTCCGCGCTGGCGGTCGCGTACTCGGCGTACGCGCCGTCGCGACCGTATCCGGTGTTCACCTGCTCCTGGCACAGCGTCTCCCAGCCGTCGACGCAGTATTCGCACACCCCGCAGGCCTGGCCCAGCCATGGCATGGCGACGCGGTCGCCGACCCTGACGCGCTCGACGCCGGCGCCGAGCTGCTCGACGATGCCGACCCCCTCGTGCCCGGGGATCAACGGGAGGGACGGCTTCACGGGCCAGTCGCCGTGCGCCGCGTGGATGTCGGTGTGGCACAGACCCGAGGTCTCAACCCGCACCAGCACCTCGCCCGGGCCGGGCGTCGGGGCCGCCACCTCGCCGATCCGCAATGTCCGGGTGAAGTCGTCGACGACTGCTGCCTTCATGCCTGTCCCCTGTCCTCCCGTCCGGCCGCGTCGGGTCTCCGATCGCGTGTGCACCGAACGTGGCTCTCCGTGCGCCGCACCATACGGAGCGCAACGCTGCACGAACGTTGCATCGCGACCCCGGATCGACAGCGAGAAATCCCAGCAAGAATTCTCGGCGCCGATGTCGATCCGCCGTCGAGCCATCCGACGACAGGGGACAACACGGAGGAGGCCGGCACGGACCGGCCGCCGACAGATCGGAGAGCGCCATGTCGTTCCAGGCCTACCTCGACAACATCGAGGAGAAGACCGGCACCACCCCGGCGGAGTTCGTCGCCCTCGCGCACGCGCTGGGCTACGACGCGCCGGCGACCAGGGCGGCCCTGATCGTCGACTGGCTCAAGCGGGACTTCGGCCTCGGCCGGGGCCACGCGATGGCGCTGGTGTACGTGATCAAGAACGGCGCGCGCATCGGCGACAAGCACGTCGGTGGCGCCGGCGTGCACCGCGATCCCTCGAACACCCTCGAGCTGGCCGGGCGCGACACCGCTAGGGGGCGACACCGCTAGGGACTGTGGCATCGCACATGCCTGCTGATGACCGTTCCCGTTCTCGCCATGCCGCGGCACGGGCCGGCCGGTCGGGACCGACACTCGGAGCTCCTGCCCGTCCGGAGCCCGCCGGCCGCGCCGGGCGTCCGGCAACGCTGTGGTGACGCGCGCCTGCCAGGGTGGTGCGTTCTCGGGCTGAGGAGGCGGACGGGAATGCGACCGGATCCGGTGGCTCTGTGCGTCATCCGTTTCCAGCGGCGCGGGCGCGCCGTCGCCATGACGGTGAAGACGAGTCACGACGTCGACCAGCGCGGAAAGCAGGCTGAGTTCACGACCCTCGATATCGATGACGTTCTCGATACGGTGCGCAGCCTGGCCCGGCAGATCCAAGCCGGCCCGCAACTTCTGGACAGGACCGATGAGACGCCGTGATAGAGCGGATTCGCCGGGCACCGGCGGGGTGGGACCGCTATCCATTTCTCGGAAACCGTTGGCGTGCAGCCGACCGTGGACGATAATGTCGAGCCGGGAGGGCCCGTGGTTACTGTGATCTCGGAATTGCCGCGGGTTGACGCCGCAACGTCCGCCACCGGCCCGCGGAGGGTGGGAAAAGGCGGCGCCGACGGTGTCAACGGCGACAGCACGATTCAACTGTTCGGCGGCCCCCGCGTCCTGCGCGGTGGTGTGTCGCAGGACGTTCCGGAAGGCAGCAAGCGACTCCTTGTGCTGGTGGCGCTGAGCGACGGCCGGGTCGAGCGCCGAAAGGCGGCCGGGCAACTCTGGCCGGAGGTCGAGGAGGCCCGCGCGGCCGGCAATTTGCGCTCCGCCCATTGGCGGCTGCGCAGCGCGGGCATCGACGTTCTCGAATCCGACGGACGCACCCTGAATCTCTCCACCGGAACCGTGGTGGACCTGGAGATCCTGTGCTCCTGGGCGTTCCGGGTGATCGAGGGCAGGGCCACCGCAACCGATCTCCAGCTCGAGTCTTTACCGCGGGATGCGCTGGACCTCCTGCCCGGCTGGTGCGACGACTGGGTGATCTTCGAGCGCGAGCGCGTCCGCCAGCGGCTCCTGCACGCACTCGAGGCCATGAGCCGCCAGCTGTCGACGCGCAGTCGCCACGCCGAGGCGGTCGAGGCGGCGATGACCGTGGTCGCGGCCGATCCGCTGCGCGACAGCGCTCACCGGACGCTGATCGAAGCGCACCTCTGCGAGGGCAATGTCACGGAGGCGAGACGGGCATACCGGTTCTGCCGCGAGACATTTCGGTGCGAGCTCGGCATCGAGCCTTCGGCGGGCCTGCGGGCCTGCCTGCGGGAGGCCGAGCATGCCGTCACCCTCCTGCGGCCCCGGGTGCTCGCCCGCTGAACCCGTGACGGCGCGGTGACACGACGGCGAAAGACTCCTGCCAGGCGTCGGCCCCTGTGAGGAGCGAGCATGACGGTCACTCCGACCTACCCGGGTGTCTACCTGTACGAGATCCCGAGCGGCAATCGCCCCATCACCGGCGTCGCGACCTCCATCACGGCGTTCGTCGGGACGGCGCCGCGTGGTCCGATCGACGAACCGGTCATGATCTTCGGGTTCGGCGATTTCGAGCGGGCGTTCGGCGGTCTGTCGCGGGACAGCGGACTGGGCTATGCGGTACTGGATTTCTTCCTCAACGGTGGCGGCCAGGCGATCGTCGTGCGGGTCGTGCACACCGCGGACGGCGATCCGAACACCCCCGATGTGGGCGCGGCGGCCGCGGAGGTCGCGGTGGGCGACATCACGCTGCGTGCCACGGGGCCCGGTGCCTGGGGGAACGCGCTGGAGGTCGACGTCACGCACCCCGCGGGCGGCGACGCTGATGCGCTGGACATCGCTGCGGCGCAAGGAGTCTCCGTCTCGGATCTGTTCAACGTCGTGGTGCGCGAGGGGGCCGGCGGTGACGTGCCGACCGAGACCTACGTCAATGTCACGGCGGGTGCCGGACCGCGGCCCCTGGATCTCGTGCTGGCGGGATCGACGCTCGTGCGGGTCGTCGCCGGCGTGCCGGGCCCACGGCCGGCCGCCGGCAGCTACGGGGTCGCCGGACTCGACCTGGGGGGCCTCACCCTCCTCGCCCGGGACGTCAGCGCCTGGGCCGCCGGTCTCGGGGCACAGGTCGTCCACCCCACCGGACCGGAAGCCGACCAGGCGGCCGGCGACCAGGGGGTCGACGTCGGCGCCCTCTTCACCCTGACCCTGACGACGAGCGCGCTGTCCGAGAGCCACGAGTTCCTCACCGTCGTCGACGGGCCGCGGCGGGTCGACCAGGTGCTAGCCGAGGAATCCGCGCTCGCGCGAGTCGCCGGCACCCTGCCGGCCGACCGGCCCTCCGAGCAGGCTCCCGCGGCGGCCGTCCCGATCGCCGGTGTCGACGGCGACGTCCCGGGGGCGACCGACTTCATCGGGTCGGCGGAGCTGAAGACCGGCATGCACGCGCTGCTCAAGGCTGACCTGTTCAACCTGCTGTGCATTCCGCCACCCACCCTCGGCCTCGATCTCGACCCCTCGGTGTGGGCCCCCGCAGCGGCCTTCTGCACGCAGCGGCGTGCCTTCCTGATCGTCGACGCGCCGCCGACCGGGGACGTCAACGCGATCACGACCTGGACCGGCGCCGCGGCGCTGACCGGGTCGAACATGCGCAACGCCGCCCTCTACTTCCCGCGGATCCGGCGACCGGACCCGCTGCGCGGTGGGGCCACGGCCACGTTCGCGGCGTGCGGCGCGATCGCCGGCACCTATGCCCGCACCGACGGAAGCCGCGGGGTGTGGAAGGCGCCGGCCGGGACCGACGCCGGGCTGGCCGGCGTGGTCGGCCTGTCGCAGTCCCTGACCGACAACGAGAACGGCCAGTTCAACCCGCTCGGCATCAATTGCCTGCGCACCCTTCGCGGCATCGGTCCGGTCGTGTGGGGAGCGCGCACGCTGCGCGGGTCGGATCTGCTGGCCGACGAGTACAAGTACGTCCCCGTCCGCCGCCTCGCACTGTTCCTCGAGGAGACGCTGTTCCGAGGCACGCAGTGGGTGGTGTTCGAACCGAACGACGAGCCCCTGTGGTCGCAGATCCGCGTCTCGATCGGCTCGTTCATGCAGGACCTGTTCCGCAAGGGCGCCTTCCAGGGGACGACGCCTCGCGAGGCCTACTTCGTCCGTTGCGACAAGGACACCACGACGCAGCTCGACATCGACCGCGGAACCGTCAACATCATCGTCGGTTTCGCGCCGCTCAAACCTGCCGAGTTCGTCGTCATCGGACTCCAGCAGAAGACCGCGTCGGCGACGGCCTGACGAGCGGGGAGGGACATCGATGGCTCAGTTCATCGTCAACGCGACGCGGTTCGACCCGTACAAGAACTTCAAGTTCAGGGTGAAATGGGACGGCGTGTACGTCGCCGGTGTCAGCAAGGTCGGGCTGCTCAAGCGGTCAACCGAGGTCGTGCCGCACCGCAGCGGAGGTGATCCGAGCAGCAGCCGGAAGTCCCCCGGCCGCACCGAGTACGACGCCGTCACCCTCGAACGCGGCGTGACCCATGACCCGGCGTTCGAACAGTGGGCGAACAAGGTCTGGAACTACGGGTCCGGCCTCGGCGCCGAAACCTCACTCGCCGACTTCCGCAAGGACATCATCATCGAGGTCTACAACGAGGCCGGTCAGGTGGTGCAGTCGTACAAGGTCTATCGCTGCTGGGTCTCGGAGTTCCAGGCGCTGCCCGACCTCGACGCCAACGCCAACGCGATCGCGATCCAGAGCATCAAGCTGGAGAACGAGGGCTGGGAACGCGACTACGACGTCGGCGAGCCCACGGAACCGTCCTTCGTCGAGCCGTGACCCGCGCCGGTGTCGGCGCGCTTGCGGATCCCGCCACGCTCCTGGCCTCCTGGGATTCCGCCGCCGCCGCGCCGCCCCTCGCGCGCGGCGCCGTGGTCCTGCAGGCCGCCGGCCTCTGCCCCGAACAGGGTGCGCTCGATCTGCCCCTCGGCGAGCTCGGCAGGCTGGCCGCCCACTGCCTGTCCGCCACCTTCGGCGACTCGATGGAGTGCGTACTCACCTGTCCGGCGTGCGGCTGCTCGATGGAGCTGGACCTTCCGATCGAGCTGACCGCAGATCGCGACGGAAGCCCGCCGGGTTCCGCTCGCTCGGGTGCCGAACTCGGCGACGCAGAGTTCACGATCAGAGCGCCGTCCACGCGCGACCTGCTGGCGGCGACCGGGCAGGCCGATGTGCGCGGCGTGCTGGTCCGGCTGTGCGCGAGTGGCCCGGAGGGCGACCCCGTCGAGGTCGACCAGCTGTCGACCGAACAGCGGCGGCGGCTCGAGGACGGTCTCGAGCGCCTCGCGGGGACGGCGCTGCCCGCGTTGAACACGACGTGCCCCGATTGCGGCGCGGATGTGGAAGGCGTGGTGGACCCCGCGGACCTGTTGTGGACGCAGGTCGATCGGACGGCGCCGGCCCTGCTGCGCGACGTCGCTGCGCTCGCAGCGGCATTCGGCTGGACGGAACGCGACATCCTGGCGATGCCCGCTTCTCGCCGGTCGGCATACCTCGAGCTGGCACGGGCATGACCGGCTTTCTCGACCGGCTCGCGGCCCGTGCCGACGGCACCGCCACTTTGGTGCGAGTGCGCGAGCCGTCCCGATTCGAGCAACCACATTCGCGCAACCCGGCCATCGACACCCTCCTGTCGCCCCCTGATTGGTCGGACCCGCCGGAATCGCCCCGGACGATTCCGAACCCGCGCAGCCCCGCCGACGTCCCCGTCGCCGCATCGCATCTCGCCGACACCGCGACGCCGGCGGTACGCCAGGACGCGTCCCCCCGGGTGCCGTCGTCGGTGCCGACGACGGTACCGAGCTGGATCGCCCCGCCGAGACCATCGGCGAGGCCGCCCGGGTCGTCAGCGCGCAGCGCGGGCACCGCGGCCGCGGACCACCGGACCCGGCACCGCGATCGCGGCCCCGACGATGCGTCCGTTCCGGGACCCGATCCGCCTCCCCCGCAGGAGCGAGAGGTCGCATCGCCCGCACCCGACCGCGGCGGACCCCCGCCCGCAGGCCGGACCCCGTCGCCCGAACCATCCCCCGCGGTGTGGCGAGCGCCCGATGTCCCGACGCGCCCGCGAGGCCCGGATCCCGACGTCCCGCCGAAAGGCCCGTCGGTCCGGGAGCTGGTGCGGGACAACGTCGTTCCGGTGCTCATCGCGTCTCGGGTGATCCCGCGGTCCGCCCGGATAGAGCTCGAGCTGCCCGGCGAGTCCACCCGTTCGCCTGCCGGCCGTACGCTCGATCGGGAGCGGCAGGCGGTGGTCAGCCTTCCCGACGAGCCACGGGTCGAACGTCCGGTGAGCGCGGACGCCGGCACGCACGTGCACGTACACATCGGGCGGGTGGACGTCCGGCCGCCCGCACCCGCCGCGGCGCCTGCGCCGCCGAGGCGTCCGCGGCAGAGCGCGGCACCCGATCACGACGCCTACCTCGCCCGCCGCCGCGAGGACCGCCGATGAGCAACGTACTGGCGGTTGCGGCGGTGACCTCGACCATCCGCTACCTGTTGGAGCGGGCGCTGAGTGACAGCCAACCCGGACCGATCGGCGGAGCGCGCGTGACGACGTCGCGCCCGGACGCGGTCAGCCTCTCGGACAACGGCGGCGCGGACGTCTCCAAGGGCATCAACGTCTACCTGTACAACGTCACCCCGAACCACGCGTGGAATCTCACCGACCTGCCGACGCGGCGCGCGGACGGCTCCCTGGCGGAGCGCCCGACCACCGCCATCGACCTGCACTACCTGATCAGCTTCTACGGGGACGATGGCGAGCTCGACCAGCACCGGCTGCTCGGCCGGACGGTGCTTGCGCTCGCCACCAACCCGGTCCTCACCCGCGACCTGGTGGCCGACGCGATGGCCGAGTACGGCGACGACACGGCGACGTCATTCCTGACCGACGCCGATCTCGGCGACCAGGTGGAGTTGGTCAAGCTGGCGCCGTCTCCGCTCTCCCTCGAGGAGTTGTCCAAGCTCTGGGGAGTCCTCGGCACCCCCTACCTGCTGTCGCTCACCTATTCGGCGACCGTGGTGCTGCTCGAGGCCGACGTCGTCGCGACGTCCGCTCCGCCGGTCCAAGAACCGCTCATCGACGTCTCGCCGATGCCATGACCGCGCATCCAGCAGGCGCGACGGCGGCTTTCGACAGCGAGCTGGCCGACCGGGACGCCGTGCTCGCCGAGCTCGCGGTCCTGCGCTCCCTCGTTCGGGGGGCGCCGGGCGGGGAGGTGGCCCGGGCCGAGAACCGCTTCGCCGCCGCCGCCGCCCGGCTGGGGACGCGGAGCAGCCTCGATGAGATCGCCGTGGGTTTCGGGCTCTCAGGATTCGAGCGGTCGGTCCTCCTGCTGGCCGCCGCACCGGAACTGGTCGCCGCGGTGAGCGACGAACTCGAGGCGGCGACGGGAGCACGCCGGCTGACGTTCGGCGCCGCCCTCGCCCTCGTGCCCGAGGCGCACTGGAGCGCGCTGACTCCCGCCGCGCCCCTGCGCCACTGGGAGCTGCTGCACCTGCTCGATCCGCTCAGCCCGACGGGCAGCCCGCTGGCGGTGCACGAGCGGGTGCTCCACCACATCGCCGGGGTGCGGCAGGCGGACCGGGAGATCTCGGCCCTCGCGCCCGGCTGCCCCGCCCCGGTCGCGCTCCCGCCGACGCTGGTTCGAGCAGCTCACCGGGTCGCGGCTGCGTGGGTGCGCGGCAGCGTGCCGCTCGTGCACGGCCCGCAAGTGGCCAACCTGCGCGCGGTGGTGGCGGCCGCGGCGGCCGGATCGGACAGGACGCTCCGGGTCGTCGCGTACGACGACCTGCCCCGCGATGCCGCTGCGCGCGATCGGCTGCTGCGGCGGCTGGAACGCGAGGCAGTCCTCGAGAACACCGCATGGGCAGTTGATCTCCACGACCAACGGCCGGAGGGCGGGGTCGGCGCTTTGCCCTCCGTGGTGGGGTTCCGCGGGCCGATGGCGATGCTCGCCTCCGCACCCCCCACCGGATCCGTGGCCGGATCGGTGGCCATCCGGGTCGAGCGGCTCGACGTCGGGGAACGGCGCGCGGCGCTGGCGGCCGCGCTCGCCGAAGCCGGTGCGACCGCGCCAGGTGCCGACGTGGACGCCGCTGCAGCGGCTTTCGACCTCTCGATCGACGATCTCGAGGCGTGTGCCACCGAGGTCCGCCGGGGAGCATCGCTCTGGTCGGCGAGCCGGGCGTCGTCTCGATGCACCGTCGGCGACCTCGCCCGGGTCGTCCGGCCGCGCGCAACCTGGAACGACCTCGTCCTGCCGCCCCCACAGACCCACCAGCTGCGCGCGCTCGTGGCCTCGGTCCGGCACCGCGGCCGGGTGTTGCACGGCTGGGGATTCGACGCCCGCACCGCGCGCGGTCTCGGGACGACCGCGCTGTTCGCCGGGCCGAGCGGCACGGGGAAAACCCTTGCTGCCGAGGTCGTCGCCCGGGAACTCGACTTCGATCTCATCCAGATCGACCTCAGCCAGGTGGTGAGCAAGTACATCGGCGAGACCGAGAAGCAGCTGCGCCGCGTCTTCGACGCCGCCGAGGACGGCGGCACGGTGCTGCTCTTCGATGAGGCGGACACGCTGTTCGGCAGGCGGACGGAGATCCGCGACAGCCACGACCGGTACGCGAACCTCGAGGTGGGTTACCTGCTGCAGCGGATGGAGTCGTTCCGGGGGTTGGCGATCCTCACGACGAACGCCCGCGGCGCGCTGGATCCGGCGTTCACGCGACGACTGCGCGCGGTCGTGACGTTCCCCTATCCCGATCCGACATTGCGAGAGCGGCTCTGGAAGAGAGCTTTTCCAGCCGCAACGCCGGTTGCCGGTCTCGATGCGCAACGGTTGGCCGCACTCGACCTGCCCGGCGGCGGGATCGCGTCGGTGGCGCTGACGGCTGCGTTTCTGGCCGCAGCCGACGGCGGGATCGTGCGGGAGGAGCACGTCCGGACCGCCGCCCGGTGGGAGTTCGCGAAGTCCGGGCGCTCGACCACCTCGGGCGGCCCGCGTGGCCGATAGCGGGCGCGGTCGCCAACCGCGGGTTCCGGCCGCCGCGACCCGCGCGATCAGCCGACCGGGCGATGTCGAGGAACGCTCGGCGGACGCGTTCGCGGCCCGGATCGCGCGCCCCGCGTCGACACCGCTTCCGTCCCATTCCGCCGTCGCCGCGGGCGCGTCCCCGTCCGCGGCCATCGACCACATCCGGACGCCCGCCACGGTCGACGACGAGCTCGCGTCCACCGGCCATCCGCTGGATCAGGCGACGCGGTCGTTCATGGAGCGGGGGCTCGGTCACGATCTCGGCCGGGTGCGCATCCACGCGGGCCCGCGGGCCGCGCAGGCGGCGAGATCCCTGCGCGCCGTTGCCTTCACGTCCGGCTCCGACGTCGTGCTGGGCGCGGGCGCGCCCGCCCTGTCCAGCGCGCGGGGCCGCGAGCTCCTCGCGCACGAGCTCACCCACGTCGTCCAGGCGGGCCCCGCCGCCGCGGACACGACGCTGCGCCGGGACGTGGCAGCATCCCTCGCCGTCGAGCCGGGGGTCGAGGAGCCCCAGGCCGCGCAGGTCGCCCAGCAGGACCTCGCGACCGCGCCCGCCGGCGCGTCCGTCGTCTCGATCGCGCAGAAGGAACGGATCCACGACCGGCTGCGCGCGTTCGTCGCGTCGGCGGAGAACCAGTCCGACGAGGAGATGGGCACGCAGGTCGCCGAGTACCTCGTGGTCACCGAGAAGCTCCGCGGCGCCGACCTCGACGCCCTGCTGAGCGAGTTGCAGAACGAAGACCCGGTCCTGATGCAGGCCGCCGCCTTCGCGGGCTGGCTCTTCGTGTGCCTGCGGCGCCTGAACGTGGCCGAACTCGCCACGTCGGCGGGGTGGTACGTCGCCATCACGCTGCGCGACGTAGTCGCCGGCGACTTCGTCGAGGATCCCACCGCGCTGGCCATCGTGCTGCGGACGCTGCTGACCCTGATCCCCGGGCTCGACACCGCAGCGGACGTCGAGGATCTCGCCGCCAACCTGCTGTACGGCGTGCTCGACCCGGCGACGAAGCTGGTCTCGGTCGGGTGGTGGTTCACGGTCGGTCTCTCCCTGGTCGGGCTGTTCCCCGCGTTCGGCTCCGCCATCAAGGGAGTCGTCAAGCTGGTGCTCAAGGGCCTCGGCGACGTGGCGCTGGCCGGCCTCGAGGCCGCCTTCCGGATGCTGCCGAGCGGTCCGAAGGTGCTGGAGACGGGACTCGAGGCTGTCACCGAGCTGCTCGCGAAGGCCGACAGCTGGCGGCCGTGGGCGATCGCGAAGTTCATCGAGGGCCTCGACCTGCTCATCGGCCATCTCAGCGGCCTGCCCGCCGCGCTGCTGAGCAAGGCGGCGACCGTGCTCGCCACGCTCAACGAGATGAAGAGGTTCGCTGCCGACTCCCTGCCCAAGGCACTCGCGGAGATCCAGAGGCTGGCGCAGGAGGCACTGAACTATCTCACCAAGCGTCTCGGAATCGCCGCTCCCAAGGCCATTGAGAAGGGCACCGAGGAGATCGCGGAGGAGGTGACCGAGGAGCTGACCGAGGAAGTCACCGAAGAATTGACGGAGGAAGTCACCGAGGAACTGACGGAGGAAGTCACCGAAGAGATCCCCAAGGTCGGCCCCGATGACGTCACCGAAAAGCTCCCCGGTGAAACGACCGACGAACTTCTGGAGGAGACGACCGAAAAGGCTACCGACGACCTGACCCGGAAGCAGGCGAAAGCGAAAAAGGAGCTTGAGGATGCGGCGCTGCGGGCGCTTCCGCACGAGGGCAAAGCGATCTCCTTGGCCCTGCGGAAACTGACAAAGGCAGGTTTCGATGCCGACACTCTGGATCGGATCCGAAACATGACCGATGCGGTGGTCAATGCGTTCGCCAAGCCCGCGGAGTTCGCCGAGGCAGCGCGGCTCATTCTCGAACACCGTCGTCAGATCACCGGAATAGAAATCAAAGCCGAGCTGGACGAATTGAAGGAGCTGAAACGAATCGCGCCCGGTTTGGGCACCGACCTGACGGACGAGGCAGCGGCATACATCGCGGCAGTGAAGAAACTCGCCGGGGACCGCGGCGTCGTCGAAATACACAAGAAGAGCCCCACCGAGGTCTGGCTCATCCGACGGGACGGCCAGGGACGACGGATTGGCGTTCCCAAGATCCTGCCGGCGAAAGACGGTTTCGTGCCCGACGACATCTTCATGAGAGAAGTGATCCAGCGGGGTGAGGCGATCCTCGACTTCGCGGTGCTCGAGCAGGGAGCGGGAGAGCATGGCGTCATCACCCACGTCCTGCACGATCTCGTCGCCGACAAGGCACTGAGGGCGTCGCGCATCGAAGGGGCAAGCGCCGCGGCCTACCGACAGCTGATGGGAACGGTTCAGAACGGCTTAAAAGGAAAGATGGTCGTCGATCTGGAGTTCCTTCGAGGAGGCATTCCGCAGAGGTACGAGCCGGGGACGATCCTCTGGGTCGGCACCTATGACAGGGTGAGATCACTCGCCCAGCCGGAAACGCTGTGGCCACCTTTGCGACAGATCCTGGGGCTAGCTCCGAAGGAGCTGTAGCGGCGAGAGCCGAGCTCTCCTCGGCATCACACCGGACGGCCGGCGGAGACCACCACCGTCACGGACGACCCCTGGATCAGCTCGATGTTCGCCGCCGGCTCGACGCGGATCACCTGCCCCTTGCGGACGTCGGCGCTGGGTTCGATCTGCACGTCGGCGACCAGTCCCGCCGCTTCGAGTTCCCGAACCGCGACGGCCTCGGTTCTGCCGATGACATCGGGCACGGCGACCCGCGCGCGGCCACCGTCAGGGACCACGTCCAGCCGGAACCACTGCACGAACTGCCCGCCCGCCACCTCGTCGTCGGTCGGCAGCAGGAGGCGGGTGCCGCCCGCGCCGTCCTGGACCGCCGTGCGCGCATGGCCGTTCACGTGCAGTGCCGGGTCCTTCGCACCGACGATCATCCACCCGTCGAGCACGAAACGCCCGAGAAGGTCCGCCTGCCACTTGTTGTCGTCGAGCACTCGGGGCAGCGTGTCGGTCAGCCACCGGCCGGTGTCGTCCGCCGGTCGCCAGGTGATCCGCTCGCCGTCCGCGTCCGCCGACCCTGCCAGCTCGACGGTGCGGATCCCGATCGGGCGGTCGGACCACAGCAGGTCCTCCTTGGCCAGCGGCCAGGGCAGGTCGAGCAGGACCCGGCAGACCGGCTTTCCCCGGACGGATTCCCGGAGCACTGGGCCGTCGAGGGTCACGTCGGTTCCCGACGCCATGGACTGTCGAGCGATGAGCGTGTCGTTCAGGAACGGGGCACCGCCGCCGAAGGCCAGCTTGACGACGTGGATTCCGGCGGCGCGGGGCTGCCCGCCCTTCGACGGGTCGAGCCGGGCAGTCACGCGGACGGGTGCGTCGTCCGACCCCGACCGCTGGATGTCCAGGACGGACCACCGCATGTTGCCGAACGACGGTTGCCACCAGAAGGCCGCGACGCCGCTGCTGTCCGTGGTGGCGACGGCTCGCGGCGGCGTCGCGCCCGGCAGGGAATCCGGCGTGGCCTCCCCGTCCTTCGCGGGGGTCACGCGCCCGGGGCCGGTGATCGTGCTCTCGGCGGAGGCCACCACGGTCACGCCGGCGACCGGGCCGCACCCGTCGACGACGCCGACGCGGATCGGTCGGGGCACCACGTCGCCGACCTGGGTCACCTCCTGCCCGTCCCCGCCGAGGAATCGCAGCTGGACGGTCCGGACGATGAGTTCCAGGGCGTCCTGAACCGTTCTCGTCTTGGCGAACCGATCGCACACCGGGTCCCAGTGCACCTGGCCGGCGACGCTGAGCCGGGCCGTTGCGATGATCGGGACGTCCAGCGGCCGGTCGTGGTCGTCCAGTCGCCGGATCGTGAGGGTCTGCGTCGGCGCACCTGTGACGCCCAGCAGCCACGACATCTCCGCCACGCCATCGGAACCCGTGGTTGCGGTCAGCGCCGCCGGGTCGGTGGTCGAGGGCGGGCCGGACATCGACAGGTGACCGCCGTGGCTCGCCGTCGCCGTCAGTCGGGCTCCCACGACGGGACGGTCGCCGCTGCGGACCGCGACCCGGACCGGCTCGGGAAGGGCGTTCCCCGGCATGGCCTCCTGCCCGTCGCCGCCGGCCAGATCGATCGTCACGAGTCCGGTCAGCGGCGGGAACAGCAGCCCGGCAGTCCGACTCGAGGGACCACGCCCGTCTCGCGGGTCGAGAACGGCGAGCGGCGCGAACCGGTGCAGCGGGCCCGCCGGCGGCTGCTCGACGTCGCCCCGACCTCCCGGCGGCCACTCGATCGTGCCGCTGGTCTGATCGAGGCCGTAGGTGAGCCGGACGGTGCGCGCCGGCACCGACCAGTAGTCCCCCGTCTCAGCCCGGCCGCCCTCGGGGAACCGCACCGCGATCCCGCCCTCGAGGTCCGTCGGGTCGGGCGGTCATCGGGAGGGGACCGCCCTCCCAGCGACGCACGATCGGCACCGCCCCCAGCGTCGTCCACCAGTCGTGGCGCGCCGGGCGGGTCGAGCCACGTCACCGGCACCTGCTGCCCGGTCGGGGCACCGGCGGTGGCCAGCAGGCCGGGCAAGCCGCGCAGCTCCCGATCGGTGCTGGTGATCTCGACGACGTGCCCCTCGCCGGATCGACAGCTCCTCGTCGCGCCCGATCCGGTCCACCGTGAGCACGGCGGTGCCTGCGGCCTCGTCGACCACCGCGATCCCGTCAAGCCCGGCGACGACGCTGCCGTTCTCCCGCGACCACAGGAAGCGTGGCGTCACCCCGGGTCCCGAGCCCTCGTGCACCTGCACCCGGTACAGCTGGTTCTCCAGGCGCTGGTATCCGCCGCTCCCCGTGATCTGGCAGGGGTCGGCCGACGCGTCCGGTGGCGCGAGCTCCGCGGCCATCCGCCGGGGCCGCTGCCCGAGCAGCCCGGTCCCGCGGAGGTCGCTGCACGCCAGGCCGTCGGGGACCGGTGCGACCCGCACCTGCCACACCGTCCGCGAGCGCGTCGTGGTGTCCGGGCCACCGAGCGCCGATTCGAGCAGGGCGGGGTCCTCGTCGGCGGTGACGTGCCGCTCCCAGACGTCGAGGTACAGCGCGAACCGGCCCTTGCCCTCGGGTTCGGCCAACCCCGGAGCGCGGCAGGTGGGGCTGATCGGTCGAGCGGCCACCCCAGCCGGATCGTCCGTGGGGTCCGGCCGCGGCGGTGCCGCACTCTCGCAGAGGACCCCGCCGACGTAGTAGCGACCCGGCGCGATCCTGAGGTCCTG
Organism: uncultured Actinomycetota bacterium; assembly: GCA_963829945.1. Lineage (GTDB taxonomy): Bacteria > Actinomycetota > Actinomycetes > Mycobacteriales > Nakamurellaceae > Nakamurella. Next base: position 282,836 of record CAWHKH010000007.1, read on the forward strand.
CCACGGTGTCTCGTCCGGCGGGCCGCCCTCGGGGTTGACGATCGCGAAGGGCCCGCGGCCTGCACGCCGGTCGCGCCGGGTGCCGGCGCCGGTCCGCCGCTGATTCCGACGGTGTCGAGGGTGCGGACCTCGTCGTGGTGAGCCGTGATGTCGGCCTGCTCGTTCCAGTCCGCGTCGAGCAGCACCCGGCCCTGCTGCAGCAGGACGGCACGGTAGCCGTCGAGCTGGTCGAACGTCCGTCGCGAGAAGTCGCCGTGCATCGGTCAGTCCCTTCCGGCTGGCCACCGGAGCCGTCGCCACCGGTGCGGTGACCCCGAGTCTCCAGCCCGACCGGCAGGTAGGGCTGCGAGCAGCCGGCGCGCGGCCCGCAGCCGGACGGGCCGGCGCGAGGTGGTGGTGGACGCCCATCTCGGCGCCGCCCTCGCCGCCCTCGGCGATCGCGACCGGGCATCCGGGCGCCAGCGCGAGGTAGCGCGGGCGAGCCGGGGTCGAGCGAGGCGTAGCCCGGGCGCATCGCCGGTCGGCGCCGGGTGCCGGGGCGCACCGGTACCGGCGCGGGCACCCGGGCGGCCGGCTCCACGAAGCTGTAGCGCACGCACCCGGTCTGCCGGTGCTCGACGACGACGGTCCCGTCGAGGATCGCGTTGGAGGCCTCCAGCGTGCGGCAGGCGACGCCGCCGCGGATCGTCGAGCCCGCGACCGACACATGCACGCCCGCCCCGACGACCGCGGTCGGAGGGTCGCCCGCTCCGGGCGCCGGGCCGACGGCGTCGATCACCCCGTCGTCGACCTGCAGGGTGGCTGCGGCGTCGCCGAACACCACCGCCCCGGTGACGCTGCGGACGCACGCGACCGCGATGCCCGGGTTGCCGGCCGCCGCCGACGCCGATCCCGAATCGCCCGGCGACGGTGCACTGGCTCACCGTGAGCGAGGCGAGCGCTCCGCCCGTCACCAGCAGGTCGCCCTCGACGACGAGCCCGTCGACGACGACGCTGCTGCCGCCCTCGCCGGTGATCGTCAGCGGGCCGAGGACGTGCGGTCGCAGACCCTGCGGGGGCGTAGGTGCTGACGCCGGGCGGCAGGGCTTCGCCGGGCGCGATCGGGAGCCCGTTCGCGGCGGCAGCCACGATCACCAGCCGGCTGCCCTCGGGGACCGCGACGGTGAGGTTGCCCGGATACGTCCCGCTGTCGCCGACAGCGATCACGAACGTCGCGCCCGCCGGCGATTGCGGTGCGGCCCAGGCCTCCTCGGCGCGCGCCAGCGCGGCCGCGACGGAGGGCACCACGGAGTCGTCGGAGCCCGCAGGGGCGGTCGGCGAGCACGACGACCTGCCCGGCAATGCCCGGACCGCCGCGCTCCGGGTCGCCGCGGTAGGGGTCCGCCGCCAGGGCCGCCTCGTGCATCGCGGTCCGGTCGTAGGTGCCGGCGCCGACGTCGGCGGTTGCGCCGTAGCTGTGCCGCACCTCGAGCGACGGCGGTTCGGCCCGCACGCCGGACTCGTAGGGGAACAGCCGCCCCGACACCGCGTCCACCATCACCTGCCAGCCGGGTAGCGCTCCCCCACCGGCGTCGGTGGCGATGTCTTCCAGGCCGCACACCCGGGTGCGCTCCGCGTCCAGCTCGGCACCGTCGATCCGCACCGCGACCGGCAGAGCGGGCGGCGCGCCGGTACCGAGGACCTCGCCGCCCTGCCGGCGGGCGGCCGCCAGCAGGGCGAGCAGCCGGCGCGGGCGCAGCGGAACGGGCAGGTCCGCCTCGGTGGCCAGGTGCTCGATGGCGTCCTCCGCGGCCGGCGGCGCGAACAGCGGCGTGCCCAGCCCGAGGGGGTGTACCGACCACCCGTCGCCGGTGCCCGCCGGCGGCCGTGCGGGAGCCCACCCCGTCTCGTACACCCGATCCGGGAACAGGAAGACCCCGACGTTCCGGATTCCGTAGCGACCACGGCCCGAGGCGATCCGCCGGACCTCCACGGTGTGCGCGGTCGCGTCGAGGGCGGCCCCGGCCACCTCGGGGGGGACGAGTTCGAGCGGCCCGCTCTCGGCGACCGGGGTGCGCACGCTCGCCGTCGCGGGCCGCTCTGCGTGCACGTGGTTCACGTGTGTCGCGGCGGCCAGCAGACGGAAGTACTCGACCGCCCGGGCCGGCCACCCGGTGGCATCCCTGGCCACCTGTTCGAGGACCGCCACGGTGCCCTTGCGTCGGCGGTAGGCGATGGTGTTCGCGACGAAGGCCCGGCGGCTCACCGCGGCTCCGCCGGCGCTCGCCCCGCCGCCGGTCAGGTCGGGCGGGAGGTCGGTGACGCCGACCAGGTCGGCGAGGTAGGGCACCACCCACTCCGGGCACGTCTCGATGAACCACGACGCGTACAGCTCGTCGGTATCCCGTTCCAGCAGCTCCAGCTCGGCGCCGATGGCGTCGGCGAGCGCGTGCAGCAGGCCGCCCGTGACCTCGTCCCTGGCGCGGACGTGCACCGGCAGACGGTCGAGGACACGCTCGCCGGGACTTCCGGACGCGGGGCTCACGGCGTCATCACCCCGATGGTCACGCCGTCGTCGGCCAGGGCCAGCAGCTGCGCCGCCATCGGGCCGGCGTCCCAACGGCCCGGTTGAGCCTGGAGAACGTCGCTCGGGGGCGGCGGGGGCGGCGGGGGAAAGAAGACCGGCGCGGGCGGAAAGAAGCCGGGGAGCCTGCCCCGCCGCCGGACGGCGAGCGGCCGGCTCTGCTGCGGGTAGAGCAGCGGGAGCGTGCAGGCGAGCACCCCCGGGACGCCTCGCACCACGACGAGAACCCCGGCGGCCGTGACCGGTTCGGCGAATCGCCGGAACGGGGCTCCGTACGCGGCGTGCAGCGCGTCGGTCGCCGCGGCGACTACGGCGTCGCGCTCGTAGGCGGGATCGTGGGCGAGAGAGACCTCCAGCCGGAACGTCACCACCGCTCCCGCGAGAACGGTGAGCGGGCTCACCGGGTCCCGGACCGCCTCGATGGTGGCGAGGAGGTCGTTCAGCAGGGCGTCGCTCGGCTCCCGTGCCTCCGCCGCGAGCGCCGTCAGGAGCACCCGATCCACCGCGCCGTCCCACACAAGATCCGCGCGGGCAGGCCCGATGCCGGCGTAGCCGCGGGCGAGATCCTCGTGGTCGGGCAGCGAGACGACGCGATCGAGCGTCCGCACGCGCAGCGGTGCGTTCGTCCTGGCGTCGTCGATGTGTCTCCGCGGCCGCCCAGTCGGCGGCGGCCGCGGGGTTCGTCACCTCCCGGATCCCGAGCGGCCGGCGGACCAGGATGGACAGCGCGCGCGCGGGCACCGCACCGGCCTCGCCGATACCGACCCGGTAGCTGGCGGTGACGTTCTCGGTCCCGCTGGGCGGGCGGGCCCCGTGGGTACCGTCGCCGAGCACGACGCGCACGGCGCCGTCCTCGTCCGAGCGGAGCGCGTAGACCCGGTCGTGCGGGCAGCGCGCCGGCCAGATCGGGCGACCTCGCTCCACGCCACGCCGTCGACCCGCACGGTCAGCTCGGCGTCGAGCGCCGGCGGGCGTGCTGGCCCGCACGTGAGGTCAGCGGGGCGCGGCGCGGGCGGAACGTGGCGAAGGCGGCACGTCCGTCCGCGCTGCCGAGCACCTGCTGCGACGCTCTCGCCGTGGGTGGCGGCGACGACGTTGCCCCTGACGACGAGGCCCTGACGGGAGAACGCCGGGACGTCGCGGTCCAGCGTCAGGGTGACGCCGTCGCCGCCGTCGACCGCGGACGTCGATCACGGCGAACGCCGTCTCCGCCTGCTCCCGTCGCGGCGACGGTGCCGCGCGAGGATGACCGGGCGCCCGGCGGGCAGCGGCGGGTCGGTCGGCCGGACAACGAGCGATCCGCGCGGCGATGGGCGAGTCGTCCGGCTCCTGTGCCGTGCGGCAGCGCCTCCGAGACGGCGTGGAGCACCAGATCGCCGGCGCGCGCCCGTGCCGTAGCCGACGAGCGCGTCGACGGTGACGGTCGTCAGCGGGGCCGCTGATCGCGTACCGGGTGGCACCGCCCGGAGTGACCGCCACGACCGACGCCGCCTGCGGGGCGTCGACCCCCTCGAGCACCAGCCAGGAGTCCGGGACGAGCACGCCGGCCGGTCGCCGTCCAGCTCCAGCGGGTTCGGCCGACCTCGTAGTCGAGCCAGAACGCAAGTGGGCGGATCCAGGTTCGAGCCGATCTCGTCGGATCCGAACGGGCCGGCACTCGCCCGTCGGCGACCAGGCGGTTGGGGTCTGGTGCGTTCCAGCCGAAGAGCCGCAGGCGCTCCCGGAAGGCGAGCACGTCGACGTCGTGTCCGCGCGACTCGAGATCCCGGTCGCGCCGGATCCCGAGTCGAGGTCGACGATCCAGCCCGGCGAAATCTGCGCTGGGCTCGGCCGCCTCGACGACTGCGCGACCACCCGGCTGCTCTCGTCGAGCGCGTCCGGCGACGAGGCAGGACCGCGTCGCCGACGGTCGCACCGCACGGACGGCTCGCCGCGGACGCCAGACCCGGCTCGTCGACGCCCGGCCGAAGGCCTGCGGCCGTGCGTCCGAGCGACGGGCAGCGCGTTCCACGCCCCGCGGGCCTCCAGCGCCTCGCCGGTCTCGAAGGTCTGCGGGAGCTGCGCCCGGTCCCGGCACGGACTGCACCGGCGTGCCGCCGGGACGGTCGACCGACATCCGGCGCGCCCGGCGCGGTCTCGGCGGTGAACGCGAGGTCGACCTGGGCGGCGACGCCGGGTCGCAGCTCGTAGCCGAGCGTCCGGGCAAGCTCGCGGACCGAGCGCAGCTGCGGTCGCCGTCCGCAGGAATCCCTCCTTGGCGATCCGCTCGGTGTAGAAGCGACGACGTCGGCGACGACCGCCCACGCGTCGAGCAGCGCGATCGGCGGGTCGTCGGTGCCCAGCCGGGCGAGCGCCGCGCAGCGCCGAGGTCGTCGGCCCGGGCGCCCAGCGCGGTCCCGCATCCGGGCCAGCGCGCGGGCGTGCGTCCCGACGCCGCGCCGCAGCCGCCGGGCTGCCCGGGCGGGTTCGCCACGGGGTCCGGCAGCGTCGCAGCTCGGTCGCCGGTCACGAGCCACCCGCCAGCACGACCTCGACGCGCCCGGCCTCGGGGTTGTCGGGATCGGAGTCGCAGCGCAGCACCTCGCGCGGCTGCACGTCGATCCGGCCCGTGGCGAGCGCGTCGCGCTGGCCGCCCTCGGGCGCGCCGAGCCGGGCGAACCCGCGGACGTCCACCCACGCCAGCCCGGCGACCGTCCATCGCGGCGCCACCAGGTCGCTGAGGTACAGCGGCTGGCCGAACGTGAAGCGGTCGGGGTGGAAGAAGCCGAGCCGGCCGTCCGGCAGCCGCCGCGCGGACAGCTCGGCCAGCAGCTGGCGCCTCGACATCGCCGGCGACGTAACCCGGCGCGAGGCAGCCGGACAGCACGATGAGGAGCGGCACGTGGACCGGTCGGGCCAGCTCGACGTCCACGCCGGCCATCCGCCGGACGTCGAGCACGCGGGCCACGGCGCCGCGAGGGCCTGGGTCGGTCGGTGCGGCCTGCGGCAGTCGAGGGTGACCTCCTGCGGCGTACCACGAGCCCGGCCCAGCGGCGACGGGCGACGCTGCGCTGCACGCCGGGGACGGTCTCGGCGGCGGCGGCGTAGTCGGCCGAGGTGACGGCCCGCAGCTGGCGGCGGAAAGGCGCAGGGAGCGAGCTGGCGGACCTGCTCCAGCGGCTCCGGATCAGTACCGCCGGCGGCCGGGCAGCGGGTTCCACACGTGCAGCGTGCACGCCCGGGACCATCGCCGGCGAGCCGTCCGGCGCGGGAGAGCCAGGCGGTCAGCCGCCCGGCGCCGACGTTGCCGCGGCGTCCCGCCGCCGAGCCGGTAGCGCGCGAGAACGGTCGAGTGCGCGCCGGCGGGCACGCCCGGTGACGCCGTCGCCGAACCGCAGCCGCGGCGACCCGGTCGGACTCCGCGCTCGGCCACGACGTGCGGCGTCGAGACGGCCGCTGGCCAGCAGGTCAGGACGCGGCGTGCCACAGCCGCTCGCCGTCGTCGAGGACCAGCTGGCGCCGGCGGCTCGGGGTCCGGTCGCCCGATGGCCGGCGGCGCTCGACGTCGCAGCGGCTGGGTCGAACCGGCTGCGGCCCAGGCCAGCCCGGGCGGCGAGAGCCGGGGCGGTACGGCACGCCACTCCGGCGGCTGCGACGGGTCGAGCGGATCGTCCGGCACGGTCGCGCCGTGGTCGGCGAGGACCACGTTGCGCCAGCGCGACCGCGCGCACCAGGGGGCCGGCCGTCGGGACCCGGCTCGCTCGACCCGCAAGCGGGCCCGGCAGTGCGTCCTCGGCGTGCCAGTGCATTCGAGCACGCCGAGGTCGGGACGCAGGGCATCGGCGTGGACGCTCGGCGCCCGGTCGCAGCCGGACGGCGAAACGTGCGCCGGGTCACCCCTCTCGACGGCCACGGCGGACCCGGCCGGGCAGTCGGCGAGGACCAGCACGTCGCCGGCGCCCAGGCCGGGGTCGCCGGCGCCGGCGGGCTAGGCGAGGAACGCCGACGTCGTCCCGGCGTGCGAGCACGTGGTCCGGGTCGCCCCAGGAGTACACGTCGAGGCGGTTGCGAGCGGGGTCGAGCGGCGACGTCGGCGGCGGTCTCGAACACGGTCGCGCCGATCTCGTGCGCCTGCGACCGGCGCAGTGGCTCGCCCGCCGGAACGCGTCGGCACACCGGCGGCGCCGGCCGGGACGCGTCGTCGCCGTGTCGGTCCCGAGGGCCAGCCAGACCCGCGCCGAGCAGCCCTCGTGGACGGCGTAGTCCAGCAGGCGGGCGTGCCGGCGGACGGACGTCCGCTGCCGTCGCTGTGCCGAGGTACGCCTCCGCACGCGACCGCGTCCTGCCAGTAGGCGAGCCGGTCACCGAGGTAGGCGAACAGCTCGGCCAGCATCACGGCCGGGTCGGCGGGGCTGCGGTCAGTCCAGCCGGGCAGCAGCGTCGACAGCCGGTCGAGCAGCCGGGTGCGCAGCGCGTCGTAGTCGCGGGCCAGGTAGTCCTGCAGCGGCGGAGCCGCGCCGGCCGCGGCGGCGGCGTCGGCCGGCACCGCGCAGTCGAGGTCGCTCGGGCAGTCGACCGTGAAGCGTGAACGGCGCCTGGGCGAGCGGCTCGTCGAAGCCGGCCGGCGCACCCGTCGCCGCCGTCGTCCGACCAGGTACAGCGGTAGGTCGACCAGTCGCCGCTGGTCGTGGTCCGGACGACGAGCACCCGCTCCCGGGCGCCGACCGGCGGCGGCAGCGCGCCGGTCGACCAGCGTCCGGTCGGCGGCCGCACGCCCGGCGGCAGCGGTCCGTCCGGCGTCCCGTCCGGCCCGGCGACGGCGAGCGCGGGGTACGCCCACTCGACGCCGACCGGGTTGACCCGCGGGTCGGCGCGGACGCCGCCAGCTGATCCGGACCCGGGCGGCGTCCCAGTCGCCGGGAACGGGCAGGTTGAGCAGGTGGACCAGGAGGGTGCGCTGGCGCGGGGCGCCCGGCACGTGTCCCGGCGCGCCGGGGTCGTTGCCGAGCACCTCGACGAAGTCGATCCCGTCCAGCGCCGGCCGGCCCTCGACCAGCGCGCGCCGCGCCTCCCGGTCGACGCGTCGGCCGCCGAACAGCGGTCGCCGCGGTCACGACCGGCCTCCGACAGGCCCCGCGCTGCCGCTGACACCGCAGCACGCGGCTGCGGCGTCCCGGCGGGCGCGCGCAGCGGCGTGTAGACGACGGTGACCTCGAGCGTGGCGTCGTCGACGGCGACCACGTCGACCTCGTCGACCCGGATCAGCTCGCCGAGGAAGCGCTGCAGGGCGCCGTGCACGAGCGCGCGGGTGGCGCTGCGCGAGCTCGTCGCCGGCGGGGGCGAACACCAGGGCGTCGACGCCGCTGCCGAAGTCGGGCGGTTCACCCGCTCGCCGGGCCGGGTGAACAGCACCTGCTCGACGAGGCCCGCGCAGGTAGCGCTCGTCGTCGGCGACGGCGGTCCGTGCGCCGCCGCGCGTCCAGGGTCAGCGGGAGCAGGACGTGCAGGTACCGCCTGATCCGGTCGGACGCTCATGTCGCCTTCACCCGCGGCTGCGCGACCACCACCTGTGAGCGGGACGCCGGTCGGCACGCAGGTCGCGGAGCCGCCCTGGAGCACCAGCGGCTGGCCCATCGAGTCACCCGGACGGTGCCGGACGTCCAGGTGCGCCGTCGCGCACGGGCCGCCGGCGTTCGGCGGCAGCGGTGCAGCCGGCCACCGTCCACGGCGCGGGAGGGACACGTCGGCCTGCCCGGAAAGCGTTCACCCGCGGATTCGGGGCGGTCGGCTGCGCCTGCCCGCCGTGCGCGCAGATCACTGTCGCGCCCTGCTGGACCAGCGGCGCGGACATCACGTCACCTCCAGCGCACCGTCGTTGATCGACACCGAGGTGGCGCTCAGCAGCGATCTTCGACGCGCCGATGCTCAGCTCGATGCCGTCGGCGGTGCAGGCGACCTTCATCGGAACGCCGACGGCCGGCGAGCCGACCTCGATCGTCAGGCCGCCGCCGCCGGGCAGGTCCTCGAGGGTGAGCGTGACGCCGTCGGTCTTGAGGACCTTCGTCGTCGGCAGGCCGGTCGCCGGGCGCCTGGCCCTGCCCCCAGAAGCAGCCCGCGAGGATCGGGTGATCCGGGTCGCCGCCCTCGAACTCGACCCACACGTTCGCGCCGACCGGCGGTACGGCGAAGAAGCCGACCTGGTCGCCCGCGTAGGGCACGCACGGCCTCGGCCCAGCTCAGGCGGCCCGTCGCCGAGGACCGCCGGGCACCGACACCTGGACCCGGCCCCGCATCCATCGGGTCGATGTTGTTGACGACCGTGCCGCGGTACTTGCCGTAGAACCGGACGGTCATATGACCACCACCGGGACCGTCGACGCCGTAGCCCTCCCGGGCGATGGTGAACGTCTGCCGTGTAGCGCCGGGCGCCAGGTCGTGGACGACCCGGCGGACGTACCAGAGGCCGTCGTGCGGACCAGCCGGCGCCGCGCACCCCGACCAGGCCGCGCGGGCGGAGGACCGCGCCGTACCGGCCGCCGTCGAGCTCGCCCTCGCCGACGACCGCGTCGATGCGAGCCGGTCCACCTCGGCCTGTGCGCGGCCGAAGGCGCTCGCCGTCCCCGTCCCGCTCTCCCGCAGCACGCCGGGTGCGCAGGTGGCGGCTGGTCGCCCACAGCGGCAGGGCGGCGAGCGGAGGCCGCAGGCTGGCCGTCGGCCGCCACGGCGGTGACGGTCGCCCGTCTGCGGGTCCTGGACCTCGCCCGGCGACCATCACGGGCGACAGGGCGTCGATGCGGAAGTCGGGGCGCGTAAGCACGTTGGTCTGCGGGCCGAGGTCGACGGAGAGCGCCGGCTGCGGGAGCCCGACCCGGACCGGCGGTCCCCAGTAGAACGTGCTCGTGCCCGGGGACGCGGTCCGGGGATGACGTAGGCGACGTGACCGTGCCGCTGCGCCAGCGAGGCGAGGTGCGCGCAGATCGGTGTTGTGCTGGGTCGGCACCCGTTCGGTCGGCAGCGGCGGGTCCATGACCTGCGGCGGGATCGACCATCGGGACGATCCCCTGGCCCGCGTACGGCGCCAGGATGGCCAGCACCTGGAGGTGATCGTCCTGGGCCGGGTGCTCGACGTCCTTCTCCTCGCGGTCCAGCAGCAGCGAGACGTCCTCGCCGGTGACGGTGAGCGTCGCGGCTGCCGGGCTCGTCGCCGGCGGTCAGCTCGACCGTCGGTGACGATCCCGTCCATGAGTACGGTCGGAACGACTCCGAGCGTGACGGACCAGGACCACGCGGGCGCCGACGGTCAGCGGCGACGTGGTGAGCAACGGGGTGTCGAGCGCAGCGCCGGGCCCGGAGCGTCCCGCGTCCAGGCCGAGGGTGAAAACGGAGCGCTCTTCATCGGTCTCGGTGACGGAGACGGATCGAAGCCGGGAGATCACCGGCTCGGGCAGCGGGACCGGGATCGTCCGTCCGGCCAGGACGGTGAGCAGCGCGCCGACCAGGGACACGTCAGGGCCCCGGCACCGGGATCACGATCACGCTGCCCTCGGCGTCGCCGCCGACCAGTGCATCCGGATCGAGCGCGGCGTTGGCGTCGCACACCTGCCAGAAGGCGAGCGGATCGCCGAGGTATCGGTGGACGACGAGGTCCAGCCGGTCGTCGGACACCACCCGGTGCCAGGCGAGCGGACGAGTGGACGCGGGGTCGCCCGGTACCCGCGGCAGCAGGTAGGCGACCTCCCGTTGGCCACCGGTCCCGTCGGGGACCTCGACCAGTGCCTGACCGGCGCCGTCGTAGCGGCTGCGCCCGGCCACGTCAGGCGCCCGCGAGTTCCTGGACCGCCGAGATGGCGCCGGAGACACCGGCAATCGTGGCCATGGTCTCCTTCAGCACCTGGTGCACGAGGAACAGGGCATAGCCCGGATCGGTCACCGGCAGGTCGTCGTAGGTGAGGACCTGCAGCGTCAGCGCGACCGAGGCGCGGATCGGGACGAGGGTGGCCGGGGCAAACGCCTGCTCCGTGATCTCCAGGCTCTCCACCCTGACGGGCACGGCGCGGCCCGGCCCCCACACCAGGACGGTCAAGGGCCCTTCCGGCGGCAGGATCTCGATCGTCCCGGCGAGCAGCAGCGCGGCGTTGGCAATGACGCTGACACTGCTGGGATAGAGCAGCATCTCCATCGCGGACAGCTGCGGCGCGATGCCGGACACTGCCGCGATCGGGTCGCCCGTCTCCAGGCCGTCGGTGGCGTCGACCTCAACCGTCATCGAGATCGTCTCCACCGGAGCACCCCAGATCCGGTGCGCGTCGGACGCTCCGCCTCCCGCGTCGCCGGCGGGACCGCGCGGCTTGAGCCGCCTGGTGACCTCGTCGGGGTTGTACTGGAAGATCACCAGACGTGACAGCGGACTCCGCAGGTCGACAGCCACCAGCGCCCCGCGGAGTGCGCGAGGGCTACCCGGAAAGCTGCCCATGGCGAGGAGTCTGGCGAAGAGCCGTCACTCCCCCGTCACGCCGGAGTCACGGCGATCGCGGACACCGATCCCCGGACATTCCGGGCCGCCGCATGGAGTGATCGCCACGTGCGTTCAGCTGAGCTCATGGCGCCCCGGCCGGCGTTGGAGCCAGGTCAGGCCGCGCGCAGCCGCCGCGCCGCGCCGGCCATCATCGACCGGGTGATCGGATCGTGCAGCAGCCGCACCGGCAGGAAGTAGAGCCGACCGGTGACTCCCTTGAACCGAACGGCCGTCTCGACGTGCAGCAGGCCTCGCTCGGGATCCGTCCGCACGCCCGCGACGAAGTGCAGGTGCTTGTCGTCGGTGTCGATGATCGCCTCGTCGTCCTGCACCCGCGCGACCCGCAGCATCGACTTCTCGCCCGGCGGGATGCGCAGCAGCAGGGCGACGACCTCCCGCGCGCCCAGCAGCGCCTTGACGACGAGCGGCACGCTGCGGGTGTCGAAGATCGCCGCCGCCCAGTCCCTGCTGTCGTGCGCGCCCACCCCCGGAGCGCTGATGGTCGTGCGACCCGCCCAGTCGGGACGGGCGATCACATCGTAGGCGTGCGACACTGGGACCTCCGTACGCTGGCGTATGGATGATCGCCATACGCTAGCGTACGGTCATGCCGACCGCCACCCTGACCCGAGCCGACTGGGTCGCCGCCGCCGCGGCCGCGCTGCTCGCCGACGGCCCGGACGCCGTTGCCGTGCAACCGCTCTCGCGCGCACTGGGCACGACGAAGGGCTCGTTCTACTGGCACTTCGGCGGCCGCGACGAGCTGCTGGCCGCGGCGCTAGAGCGCTGGACCACCCTGCACACCGACGACGTGATCGCCCGGATCGACGACATGACCGGAACGCCGATCGAGAAGCTCGGCGCGCTCTTCGGGTCGGTGACCGAGGACGCCCTGCGCCACCGCGGTGAGCTCCGGCTGCTGGCCGGGGCGGAGCACCCGCTGGTCGCCGACGCGCTCGCACGGGCGACGTCGCGCCGGATCGACTACGTCGCGGGACTGCTGCGCGCACAGGGTCTGCCGCGGGGTGCGGCGCGCCGGCGGGCCGAGCTGGCCTACGCCGCGTACCTGGGATTCGCGCAGCTCGCCGCGGCGGTACCCGGCGCGATCCCACCCACGCGCCGGTCCAGGGCCCGGCTGCGCGACGAGCTGATGCGCATCCTGTCCGCCGAGTGATCGCGGGCCGCGCTCGGGTCGTTGGACGTCGACCGCCTGGTGACCGGAGCCGTCAGGCGGCCGCCCCGCCGTCGTCGACCGTCGGACGCCGGCGCGTCCCCGATCGCGAGCCGAGAGGGTCGTCCGTCACGGTGACCCGGCCGGCGTTCGCCAGACCGGTGCCCGCGCGCCGGAACGCGCTGGGGTGGCGCGCCATCGCCCTGGCTCGCTCAGCAGCCTTGTCGATCGGATCGGTCGTGTTCGTGCTCATCGCGGATCCTCTCCGGCGTCGTGGGGATCGGCCGATCCCGCGCACTGGTACGCCAGGAGTGCGGGATCGGTTCGCACGGCCCGGATGTGACGGGGCTCACCGGACGCGAGCGACCGCGGTCCGCGGCAGCCTGTGCAGGACGACGTCGCCCAGCACCCCGTCCGCAGCCAGCGCGGTGAGGTAGGTGCCGTACGGCTGGCGGCGGCGGTCCGTGGGCGAACCGGGGTTGAGCAGCCGCATGCCGGACGGCGAAACCGTGTCCCACGGGATGTGGCTGTGCCCGAAGATCAGCACGTCCGTGTCGGGAAAGGCGGCGTCGGCCCGTCGTTCGCGGCCCTCCCGACCGCCCGTCTCGTGCACGACGGCGATCCGGAGACCGCCCACCATCGCCCTGGCGATCTCCGGCAGCCGGCTCCGGAGCTCAGGACCGTCGTTGTTGCCCACGACGCCGATCAGCCGCGCCGCCCGCGCCTCGATCGCGTCGAGCAGCACGGGGGCGACCCAGTCCCCCGCGTGCACCACCGCGTCCGCGGCGTCGATCGCCGCCCACAGCTCGGGTGGCAGATCCCCGGCCCGGACCGGCACGTGGGTGTCCGCCAGGATCGCGAGGCGCACGCTGGACATGCGCCCACTCTGGCACGCCGAAGTTCTTCCGGATTCTCCTTGACAGCGGACTATCGCGATATATCGTCGAGGTATCGCGACCAGTCACAGGAGGATGCGATGACCGCATACGCGTGGGACAGCGGAGGCGACTGGGATCTCCCGGGTTGGCTCCGAAAGACGTTCTCCGAGAGCGGATTCGGCGGCCCGCGGCCCCGAGGGGCCTGGCAGGGGCACCGCTCCGGGGGTTGGGGCGGGCCATGGGGGGATCCGTGGGGCAAGGGCCAGCGGCACCAGCGCGGGCCGCGCGCCAACCGCGGCGACGTCCGGTCCGCCGTGCTCGCGCTGCTCGCCGAGGAGCCGATGCACGGCTACCAGATGATCCAGGAGATCAGCCGGCGCAGCGGCGGGTCGTGGAAGCCCAGTCCCGGGTCGGTCTACCCGACCTTGCAGCAGCTCGAGGACGAGGGTCTCGTGCACGCCACCGAGCAGGAGGGGCGCCGGGTGTACCACCTCACCGACGACGGCGAGCAGCTGGCGCGGGAGCGCGCCGATGAGTTCGCCGGACTCTGGGAGGGCGTCGCCCCGAGCGAGGACGACACCCAGCTCGGCGACCTGGTGTTCCAGGTCGGCGCGGCATTCGTGCACGTCGCCCGCACCGGTTCACCCGAGCAGCTCTCCGAGGCGCGCAAGGTGCTGATGCGCACCAGGGCCGACCTCTACCGCATCCTCGGCGACCGGGACGAACCGGACGAGGACGACCGGCCGTGACCGCGCCGCGCGTCCGGGCGGGGCACACCGACCGGCAGACCGCCGTCGACCGGCTGTCCGAACACTTCACCGAGGGCCGGCTGGACGCCGCCGAGTTCGATCAGCGCGTCGGCACCGCCTACGCGGCAACTTATCTCGACGAGTTGCCGGCGCTGTTCGCGGATCTGCCGGAGCCGCCGCCGGTGCAGCGCGTCGGACCCGGCGGCCGTTGGGCGTATCCCGGCGGTCCGCAGTCGATCGGGGCCGGCGCAGGCTGGGGTGGTCCCGGCCGTTTCCCGCCAGGGCCTCGCGGCGGCCGCCCGCCACGGATCTTCGGCCTGATCGTGGTGCTGATGGTGCTCGCCGTCATCGTCTCCCTCGGCGCGCTCAGCCACGGCTTCTTCCCGTTCCCGTTGCTCTGGATCGGGCTGATCCTGCTGTTCCTGGCGAAGGGTGCCGACCGGCGGCGCCGGTGGGCCCAGCACGGCGGGTACGGCGGCCACAGCGATAGCGGCCACCGGCGATAGTCGAGCGACCGGGTCAGCGCCCGCGCGCGAACAGGGTCCGCGCCAGCACGCCGATGTCGGCCTGGTCGGTGAAGAAGCCGTCGATCCCGGCGGCGAGGAACGCCGCGAGCTCGGTGAGCATCCGCCCGTAACCGGCGGGGTCCGCCCCCGAGCGGAGACCGGCCGGCAGGTAACGGTTCTCCGCGCGGAACGTGTACGGGTGCACCAGCAGCCCCGCCGCGTGGGCGTCGTCGACGAGGGCGGTCGGTTCGCCGAGGTTCCCGGACGCGTCCCGGGGGATCACCTGATCCTTGTCGGGTCCGATGCCGTCGGCCGTGGCGGCGACCGCGGCCAGCCCGTCCGTGCTCGTCGGGCCGGCGTAGCTGCCGGGATCCCCGGCCGCCGCCAGATCGACCGGCGACCCCGAGGGGCCGGTCAGGAAGATCAATCCCGTTGCGACGCCGAAGTCGGCGCGCAGGCGGGCGAGGCTTCCCCATTCGAACGACTGGATGAACACCGGCGACGCCGCATCAGACAGGCCCGCCCGGTCGAGAGCGGCGACCAGGGGCGCCTCCAACTCCAGCCCGATCGATCGGAAGTGACTGGGGTGTTTGGTCTCCGGATACACGCCGATCTGCCGGCCGAGCTCCGCGCTCAGCCGCGCACGTAACGCGAGCACCTCGTCGAACGTGGGAATCGGGAACCGGTCGTCGTAGATCGTGTTGCGCCGGCGGAGGTGCGGCAACCGCTCCCGCGCCCGCAGGGTGCGCAGCTCGGCCAGCCTGAAGTCCTCCGTGAACCAGCCGTCGGCGTCCACGCCGTCGATCGTCCTGGTTGTCCGGCGGTCCGCGAACTCCGGATGGTCCGCGATGTCGGTGGTGCCCGTGATGTCGTTCTCGTGGCGGGCGACGAGCACGTGGTCCCGGGTCGACACGAGGTCGGGCTCGAGAAAATCGGCGCCGAGCCGGGCGGCGAGCTCGTAGCTCGCCAGCGTGTGCTCCGGTCGGTATCCGCAGGCGCCGCGGTGGCCGATCACCACCGGTCCGGCGAGACCGCCCACGGGCCGCGGCGTCGCGGGCGGCCGTGTCATGGCCGCGTCATGGCCGGGGCCTGCCCGCGAGCTTGTCGGTCTCCCGCCGGGTGAGTGCGATCGACCGCTCGAGATGCGCTGCCAGGAAACGCAGCTGGTCGGTGGTGTATCCCGCGTGCAGGTCGGCGAAGGCCTCCCCGATCGCCAGGTACACGTTCTCGCCGGCGGCCAGCGCCGCGAGGTCGGGCTCGACGACGACGCGCCGGCGGTCGGTGGGGTCGGCGAGCCGCCGGGCGAGCCCGCGCCGCGCCAGCCGGTCCACCACACCCGTGACGCCGCCCGTCGTCAGGTGCAGTTCCGTGGCGAGCCGGCCCGCGGTCACGCTCCCCTCGCGGAGCAGGACTCCGAGGGCCTTCATCTCGGTGACACCCAGGCCGTAGTGGGCGGCCGCGACCTGCTGGAACTGCGCGGTCTCCGTCGCGTCCCGCTCGCCGAGGTCGCGGAGCCGCTCGATCAGGGCGGCGCGCTCCGCGTCCCCGTCCGTCGCGCCGGCCATATTCCTCACTCAATCAGTATCTTACCTGCTAAGCTAGTCTCGTCCTCGCAACCGAAGATTGGCACACGATGAGCGAACGAGTGGTTCCGACCCGCGCCCTCCTGCGGCTGGCGTCGACGACGACCGCGGACGGCGGGCCGATCGGCTGGTGGACGCTCGGCCACGGCCCCGACCTGGTCGTCGTGCACGGCGCGATGCAGTCCGGCCGCAGCCAGTGGGATCTCGCCGCCCTGTTGGCCGACCGGCACACCGTGCACCTGATGGATCGGCGCGGGCGCGGGGCGAGCGCGGAGAGCGCCCTGGGTCCCCGGGCGATGCGGCGCCGGACGAGGTCGGCGACGTCGCCGCGGTGCTCCGCGCGACGGGCGCCCGCGACGTGTTCGGCGTGAGCACGGGGGCGATTCTCGCGCTCAGGGCGGCACTCTCGCTCCCGGACGTGCGCAGGGTCGTCGCCTTCGAGCCGCCGATCGGGGTCGGCGCGTCGGTCAGCACCGACCTGGTGGATCGGTTCGATCGCGAGTACGCGGCGGGCGATCTGGTGGGGGCGATGGTCACCGCCATGCTGGCCGCGGAGATGGGACCGCCGATCATGCTGCACCTCCCTCGCCGGCTCCTGCGGGCGGTCACCCGGCGCATGCTCGCCCGCGACGACGCCCGCGATCTGCCCGCCGGAACACCACACGTTCGCCAGCTGGCCCAGGCGCTGCCCGGCGACATGCGGATCGTCCGCGAGAACGCCGGTCGGGTCCACGATTTCGGCCCACTACGGGCCGACGTGCTCCTGCTCGCCGGCAGCCGGACGCGCCCCTACCTGCGCGCGGCCGTCGACGCGCTCGGAGCGGCGCTGCCGGACGCGCGGCTGGCCATCCTGCCCAGGGACCAACCACGCCGCGACCCAGAACCGCGACGCATGGGGCGCGCCGGACGTCGTCGCCGCGGCCGCGGCTGACTTCCTGCGGGCCGCTACCTAGGCGTGGTGGGTGGACAGCACGCGGTACAGCCGGGGCTCCGCGCGGGCGAGGTCGCGCGCCCTGTCCATGTGGTCCGCGGCCACCGGATCGCCGAGCATCGCTCGGAAGTCGTCCTCGGACCGCCACCGTGCGTCGTTGACCACCCGATCGCCGTCACAGGTCCTGCTGCGCATCGATGGTGGTGGCGGTGGTCATCGGAGCCTCCGGGCATCGACGGGATCGGGCACGAACGGCTCAGCTGAACCGGTAGCGCGTCTGGGTGTACGGATCCTTCCCGAATCCGAGGACCTTGTCGGGCGTGACGCCGAAGACCAATCCGTCGCCGCCGGTCTCGGGGTCGCGGAAGGCGTCGTCGCCGACCTCGAAGTCCCAGTCCAGCTTGGACTTCCACAGCGCCGCCAGCTCCGTGAGGCGCGAGCGGTCGGTGACCCGGACGGCGCTGCCCTCGACCACGACGTCCAGACCAGCATGCAGCTCGTTGGTGCCGGTGGTCAGGAGACAGCGGGGGTTCGACCGCAGGTTGGTCGTCTTCTGCTCGAGCGGCCCTGAGCAGAAGTGCAGCGTGCCATCCAGCCAGATCGCCGGCAGCGGAGTGACGTGCGGGCGCCCGTCGCGCCGCACCGTGGACAGCCAGAACATCTCGGACGACGCGAGCACGTCGACCACTGCCGACCACGGTGGCGGATCGGCGTCCGGCTGGCTGAACTCGCCGTTGAATTCGACAATCGGCGCCTTCTCGGGCATCTCGTCCTCCTCGCAGCCGGGCGCGGGCCGGCCCGCATCCCCAAGGGAAGCACCGGAGACCGACAGCCGCCACCCTGGCGCTGGCCCGAAGGATCGCCCGAGGACTAGGTTTCGCCGCCATGAGCGATGTCTGGTCCAGCGGTGACGCCTACGAGCCCTACGTCGGTCGATGGAGCCGGCGGGTCGCTGTGGACTTTCTCGACGGACTGGCCACCGCGCCCGGGCTGCGCTGGCTCGACGTCGGCTGCGGGACCGGCGCCCTGGCGTCCGCCGTGCTCGAACGGTGCGCTCCCGCATCGGTCACCGGCGTCGACTCCTCGGCCGGCTACGTGGAGTGGTGCCGGCAGCGGATCGCCGATCCGCGGGCGCGATTCGAGGTCGGCGACGCCGCGGAATTGCCCGACGGCGCCGCGGATGTCGTCGTCTCGGGCCTGATGCTCAACTTCGTGCCGGACCCGGCGGCTGCGGTGCGCTCGATGGGTGCGGCGGCGCCGGCCGGCACGGTGGCCGCGTACGTCTGGGACTACGCGGAGGGCATGCAGATGATGACCAGGTTCTGGGCGGCCGCCGCCGCCGTCGACCCAGCTGCCGCCGCGCTCGACGAGGGTGCGCGGTTCCCGCTGTGCCGCCCGGATCGGCTCGAGGAGCTCTGGCGCGCGTGCGGATTCCAGGAAGTGCGGAGCCGGTCGATCGAGATCGACACGGTCTTCCGGGACTTCGACGACTACTGGCGGCCGTTCCTCGGCGGCCAGGGCGCGGCACCCGCATACGCGATGCGGCTGGCCGAGGACGTGCGCGCGAAGATCCGTGACGACCTGCGGGGAAGCCTGCCGACGGCGCCCGATGGGTCGATCGCGCTGACCGCGCGGGCCTGGGCGGTCCTGGGCCGGGCGGCATAGCGGCGAAGGCCCGGCCGGGTCGCGCTGCGTCGCTCCGCCCCGGACGCGCTCTCCGTGTCCTGACGGGTGGGTCACGCCGCGGTATGCCCGCGCGGACCCGGTGTGGGCCCGCAGCACGATACCGGCGTTGTTCCGGCCGGCGGAGGGCGTGCGAGATCCTCAGGAGGCGCGCAGCTTCGGCAGCACCTGCTCGCCGTAGAACTCGAAGAACCCGCGGTAGTCGCTGTTCTCCTCGCGGCCGCCGATCTGCGAGACGTAGATCTCGTCGAAGCCGACGTCCGCGAACGGCCGGTACGCCTCGACGTGCCGGTCGAGATCGGTGCCGTACGCGATCGCGTCGCGGGTCATCTCCTTCGTGACCAGCGCGCTCACCTGCTCGAAGTGCTTCGGGCTGGGCAGCACCTGCGACAACTCGCCCGGCACACCGGAGTTCGCCCACAGCCGGTGCGCGGTGGCGACGCAGGCCTCGTCGTCGCGTCCCCAGCAGACCTTGTAGCCGGCCTGCGTCGGCTTGCCGACCCCTCCGCTGTCGCGGAAGGTCGCGAGGCTCTCCGCGTCGGGTGAGGTGGAGATGAAGCCGTCCCCGATGCGCCCCGCCAGCTCGGCGGCGTTCGGGCCGAACCCGGAGACGTAGATCTTCGGCGGCTCAGCGGGCCGCGTGTAGATCCGGGCGTTCTCCACCGTGTAGTACTCGCCGTGCGTCGTGACGAATTCGCCCGACCACAGCGCACGGATCACCTCGACGGACTCCTCGAGCTGCTCGAGTCGCTGCTGGATCGAGGGCCAGCGCGCGCCGGTGACGTGCTCGTTCAACGCCTCGCCCGAGCCGACACCGAGCACGAAGCGGCCGTCCAGCAGCACGGCGCTCGTCGCCGCGGCCTGGGCGATGATCGCCGGGTGCGTCCTGGTCGTCGGGCAGGTGACCGCCGTCGTCACCGGCAGGGAGCACACCTGTGAGATCGCGCCGATCACCGACCAGACGAACGGACTCTCGCCCTGCTCGTCGTTCCACGGGTGGAAGTGGTCGGAGATCCAGAGCGCCTCGAATCCGGCCTGCTCGGCCAGCCGGGCCTGGTCGATCAGTTCGGCGGGGGTGTACTCCTCGCTGGACAGGAAGTAGCCGATCGTCATGCCAGTGACGTGCCCGCCGCGACCGCGGACCAAACGGGCTGCCACGGACCGCCTTCGACGTGTCGGTCCGCCGCACCGCTCAGGACGCGGACGCGGCGCACCGTCACGAGGTGGGCGTCAACGTCTTCCGGGACAGCTTGCGCCACACCCAGCTCGACGGGGTGTGGCGGTCGAACAGCACGTACTCGGCGGTGGCATCGATCACGAGAGTGCTCTCCAGCTCGCGCCTCTCGGATCCCTGGCCGGCGAACAACAGCTCGTCGTCCGGGGCCAGCACCGTGTCGTCGTCCGGGGTGAGAATCGCGTCGTCGCCGCGGCGCAGCAACAGGGGCACGACCCGGAGCCGCCGCTCCCGATCCTCCGGGCTGAGCAGCAGCTCGCCCAGCACCACCCGGCCGTCGCCGAGCCAGGGGTCGAGCGCCGGCGCCTGCTCGGCGTTCAGCCTGATCTTCCACAGCGCGGGCAGCGCGCGGCCGCAGTTGCGCAGCAGCCGCCGGAGGAACTCCGATGCCCAGGCGTCGCCCATGGCGGGCATGCCCTGGATGAACCGCCACAGCAGCGGCGTGCTGATCTGCGCGTACACCTCGTGCGCGACGACCTCGGTCGGGACCAGCAGCGCGTCGACCCGCATCGCCTCGAACAGCGCCGCGCTGGTCGGCCGGTTCTGCCGGGCCGTCAGGTACAGGTTCGGGTTCATCCGGCGGGCGGAGGCCAGCATGGACAGGTTCGTCGTGTCGTTGTCCGTGCCCGCCACCAGGCCGACGGCGGCGCGGAGATCGGCCCGCTCCAACACATCCGGATCCGAGGCGTCCCCGACGATCACCCCCGGTTCGGGCGTGCCGCGCTCGTCGGGTTCGATGATCGTGACCTCGAGTCCCTGCGCGCGCAGGTCCGCCGTGAGCTCGCGCCCGAACCGGCCGTACCCGCACATCACCCACCGGCCGCTGGTCGGCGGATGGCCGCGCTTCGGCAGCTCGGCGCCCGGCCCGGCCTCGAGCCAGGTCAGCAGCTGGTAGGACGCCGGCGCGTTCAGCGCGAGTCGCAGGTGATCGCCGAAGCGGTCGAACGGGTTGACCACCGACGGCGTCCCGAAGGCGCGCATCCGTTCGGCGATCGCCGGCGACACCGTGCGCGCGACGACCGGCAGGTCGGGACGGAGCAGCGCCGCCGTCATGGTGACGGCCAGGTTCGTCTCGTCGTCGTTGGTCAGGGCGAGAACACCCGTGCAGAAAGGATGGTCGAGCCCGGCGACGCTCAGGTGGTGGGGGTTGGCGGCGTCGGCCACCAGCCCGGGCGTGTCCGCGTGGTAGGCCGCGAGCTCCAGGGCGTCGATCCGCTCCGAGGTCTCGTCGATCACCACGATCTGCTGCCCGAGCGCGTCGAACGCCTTGCCGAGCAGCTCGCCCGCGCGGCCGTAGCCGGCGATCAGCAGGAAGGGCTCGCGCAGCCGCGCCACCTTGCGGGTGAACTGCTGCAGCGCCAGCGCCTGCCGGAAGGTCCGGTCCTGCAGCAGGGTCAGCAGGGAGCCGATGGCGTACGCCCACCCGACCACGGACAGGTAGATCGAGAAGGTCACCCACAGCCGCTGCGCCGTGGTGAACGGCCACGGCAGCTCGCCGAAGCCGATGGTCGTCGCCGTGTAGCTCATGAAGTAGAAGGAGTCGAACAGGCTCATGCGCGCGCGTTGGCCCTCGGGGTTGATGCCCGGGATGAGCGCGAGCCCGACCACGCTGACGGAGAAGATGACGATCAGGATGATCAGCGGCGCGCGCATCCGCCGCATGATCAGGAAGATGGTCGCCGAGGCCTGCCGCGACGACTCGATGTGCGCAAGCGACGGCACCCGATTCGGCGGCTCGCGGCGGCCGAACAGCTGGGACCAGAAGATCAGCAGCGGGTTGCTCATCGGCCGGGTCCACTCACCCGCGGTGGAAGGTGACGGTCTCGGTCACCAGCAGCACGACGGAGACGAGGTTCGCGAGGAGCGCGCCGCCCGACAGGGAGACGACGCTGGCGGTGGCGCTGGCGGTCAGGCCGTGCTCGGAGATCTGCTCCGCCCAGATCCAGACGACGCCGGCCGCGACGAGTTGGAGGTCGGCCACCAGGCTGGTCGCCAGGTGGACCGCGCCGATCTGCGTGCGGTCGCCGAACTTGAGCACGGTGGCTATCAGGCTGACGGCCAGCGCCGCGAACAGCTCGTAGATGTTGTGCAGCTCGGGATTCGAGATGTCGCCGATGAAGAAGCCGAAGTTCAGGGTCGCCGCGAGCAGCACGAAGAACCCGAAGATCACCTTCTCGAGGTTCATGCCCCTCCTCGCCGGCACCCCTGCCGCTGCCCGGTCGCTCGGGCTCGGTGTGAGGAAACTGTCTCACCTGTCACACCGGTCTGCCCAGGCGACGTGCCAGCGGCGTGTCCCCCGATCCCCCGCCGCCGGACTCCGGTGAATCGAGTCAGCACCGCTCCGACCGTGATCAACTCGCGCCCGTCGGTGAGATCTGGTCTGATCAGGCCGATTCCGTCCTGGTTAACCAGCGTTAGCACACCAGGAACAATTTCGGTCGCGTCCGCGACCGCAACTCCCTCAGAAAGGGTCCTGCCCATGGTGTCAAGGCGGGTGAAGACGATCCTGGCCGCGGTCACCGCCGCTGCCCTCGTCACCACCGCGACAGCGCTGCCGGTCTCGGCGGCGCCGAACAACAACTCGGTCAAGAAGCTCACCAATGCCGTGACCGCGGACGGCGTGCTCGACCACCTCGAGGCGCTCCAGGCGATCGCCGACGACAACGGAGGAAACCGCGCCGCCGGTCTGCCGGGCTACGAAGCCTCCGTCGACTACGTCGTCGAGCAACTCGAGGGCGCGGGGTACGACCCGGTGGTGCAGTCCTTCGACTTTGACTTCTTCGACGAGAATTCGGAACTGCATCCGCGATCAGCCCGAATCCGACGGGACTTCGTCAACGGGACGGACTTCCTGCGGAACACGTTCGACTCCGGGACCCCGGAGGGCACCGCGACCGGGACACTGTTCCCCGTCGGCCTCGTGCTGAGTCCCGGACGACGCTCCGGCGAACAGCAGCACCAGCGGTTGCGAGGCGACGGACTTCGCCGGGATGCCCGCCGGGGTCGGTCGCTCTCGTTCAGCGCGGAACCTGCGGTTTCAACGATCAAGGTGCTCAACGCGCAGGCGGCCGGCGCGGCGGCCGTCATCGTGATGAACGAGGGCCAGCCCGGGCGCACGGGGTTGGTGAACATGATCGGCGACGCCACCGGGCTGACCATCCCGGCCGTCTTCACCACGTTCGCGGCCGGCGTTGATCTGACGTCGACGCCCGGCGCCACGGTGACCGTCACGGTCGAATTCACCGCGGACGAGCGGACCGCCTGGAACGTCCTCGCCGAGACGCAGCGACGGGCGCGACGACAACGTGGTGATGGCGGGCGCCCATCTGGACAGCGTGCAGGAGGGCCCGGGCATCAACGACAACGGCTCGGGCAGCGCCGCGCTGCTCGAGACCGCGATCCAGATGCAGAAGGTCAAGCCCAACAACACCGTGCGCTTCGCGTGGTGGGGTGCGGAGGAGTCCGGCCTGCTCGGGTCCGAGTACTACGTCGAGCAGCTCACCGACGAGGAGATCGCAAACATCGCGCTCTACCTGAACTTCGACATGGTGGCCTCGCCGAACTACATGTTCGGCATCTACGACGGCGACAACTCCGGCGGGACCGCAGCGCCGGGCTTCATCCCGCCGGGTTCCGCCGAGATCGAGGACGTCTTCGAGGAGTTCTATGACAGCCGCGGTCTTCCTTCCCAGGACAGCGAGTTCTCCGGACGCTCGGACTACGGGCCGTTCATCGCCGTCGACATCCCCGCCGGCGGCCTGTTCACCGGCGCCGAGGTGCCGAAGACGGCGGCCGAGGCCGCGCTGTACGGCGGCGTCGCCGGTGCGGCGTACGACCCCTGCTACCACGCGTTCTGCGACAACCTGACCGGCGACGGCCAGCCCGTGGCCCTGTACGACGCGCTCCGCGAGGACTACGACCTCGTCGGCAACATCAACGTCGGAGCCCTCGACGTGAACTCCGACGCGATCGCGACGGCGGTTCTCACCTTCGCGTTCGATACCTCGACGGTGAACGGCGAGCGCTCCCCGGGCAAGTCCCACGGGCGGGCGAATGCCGCGGCGGTCGACGCGATGTCGGATCGGGCGGCTGCCTGACCCTCCCGGCGCCGTCGATCACCCTGCCCTCCGCGATGCGAGTCGCGGGGGGCAGGGTGCGTCATGCGGCCGAACCGTCTGCGGCGGGCCGCGGCGCGGACAGGCCCTGCACCCAGTTCCACAGGGACCGGCGGCCGGTGGCGACACGGCGGCCGCTGCGGTGGCGGCGGGCCTGGGCGGCGAGCCGGTCGTTGGCTGCCTCGGCGAGCAGGGCTCCGGTGGTGGTCGGCGGCCAGCGACTGGATGGTCAGGTAGGGCATCATCGCGGTCTCCTCGGGCGGTGACGGGTTTTCTGTCGCCTCTCACGGTCGTCGCCGCACCCGTCGGAAACATCCGCGCTGAGCACGGAAACCGACCGGATTCCGTGGCGGCTCCGTGGTGAGCACGGACCGACCGCCGGGCACCATCGAGCCGACGCGGACGCGAATCACCGAAAAGCCCGTCGAACCCGCACGAACTGCTGTTTGCGGGCCGGCGAAGGAGCCGTTCGTGCGGGTTCGATCGCCCCGCCCCGCGGGCGTCAGCCCCCGTCGACCGGCCACGGCATCGGCGTCGCGCCCATGGCGGCGAGGATCGCATCGCCCTCGGCCCGCCGCGGTCCCCCGATCATGATCAGCGTGCGCGCCCACTCGTAGCGTGCGCCCGCGGCGCCAGCCGGCCGCCGCGGCGGCGAGGCCGGGGGTCGCCCGCCGCCCACGCCGCCGCGCGATCGACGACCGCGCTCGGCGACCGGATTGTCGAGCGTGACCAGCCGGGCCCGCTCGATGCGGGCGGCGGCGTCGGCATGCCCGGTGAGGACGGCCGCCTCCGCCCAGAGCGCCGCGTACCACGGGCGCCACATGCCGTTGTGCCAGGCCTGGAAGGCTCGGGCGGCGTCGACAGCACTGCGCAACGCCTCAGCCGTTCCGGCCGCGATGCAGCAGCAGCCAGGCGTCGAAGAACTCGCCGAAGTGCATCGGCGGAGAGCGGCCGGCCCGGGGTCGCGAGCGCGTCGACGATGTCGAGCCACTCGCCGCGCTCGGCGTCGTCGCCGCGCAGCCCGTGCACGGCGGCGACCGCGTAGGCGCCGCGGCTGAGGTTGCCCGCCCGCGGCCGCCCGGCCCGGATCCAACCCTCGCGGAACTGCTCGCCGAGCGCGACCGTCTCGTCCCAGTCCCCCGTCAGCGCGGTCAGACGATCAGCCGGGCGGTCGCCGAGGTGGGCCTCCTCCCGGTGCATCGGCAGGTCGCTGCACCGCCTCGGCGAGCGATCGTGCGCCGCGCAGATCGCCGGCCGCGATGCGCGCACTCGGCGGCCATGCAGTAGCCGTCGGACAGTCTCCATGCCCATGTGGGCGGCGACCGGCAGCGCGGACAGCAGCCGATCCGCTGCGGAGCAGCGCGCTGGCGGCCGCCGCAGCTCGGCCGTCGGGCGAGCTGGACCGCGGTCAGCAGGTCGAGCGCCGCGCTCTCCCCGATAGCGTCGCCCGCCCGGCGCGACAGCGCGATCGCGCGCTCGGCCAGCTCGACGGTCAGCCGGGTCCCGCTCGGCGCCGTGCGAACGCCTCGGCGGTCATGCGTGCGCGCCTCCGCGGCGGGGTCGCCGCGCGGCCAGCGACCATGCCCGGCGCAGCAGGGCGTCGACCTCGTCACGCGGGCGGCCGGGTCGCCATCAGGCCCGGCGCACGGTTGATCCGCTCGGCGATCACGGCCAGCGCCATCGGCCGCGCTGACCCGGTCGCCCGCGCGCAGGAAGGCCTCGCGCCTCCTCGCGGTGCAGCCGCAGCGCGTCGTCGCCGAAGTGCCGCGACTCCGCCGCGCCGGCCGCCGCGCCCGAGCGCGCGGCGCGCGCCGCGTCGTCGGCCGCGAACTGCGGCCGCCTGCTCGTAGCGCCGCTGGGACTCCCCGACGAACCCGCGCAGGAAGCTGAGCTCGGCCAGCCCGGCGCGCGAGCTCGTACGCCCGGTCGCGCAGCTGCGGTTCGACCCGCCACCCACGCCAGCGCGGCGCGGAGCTCGTCGGCGACCCGGTCGAACGGGCGCGCCACGCGCCGATCTCGCTCGTCCACCGGAGCGTCCAGCGCCGGCTGCCGCGCGCAGGCACCAGCTCGAGATGCCGGCGACCGGCCTCCGCGGCCTCACCCGGCGTCGTCGAGCAGCTCCGCGCCGTACTGCCGGATGATCTCCAGCGCGCGGTAGCGGGTGCCGGCCGGGTCGGCCACCGGCGACGAGCAGGCTCTGGTCGGCGAGCTGGGCGAGCACGCCCGCGACGCCCGCGCCGGCCGGTGGCCAGCCGGCCAGCAGATCCGCGGCCATCGGAGCGGTGAACGGTGCCGCGAACACCGACACGCGGCGCAACACGGCCTGTTCGCGCGGGTCCAGCAGCTGGTAGCTCCAGTCCATGGCCGACCGCAGCGAACGGTGCCGGTCGTCCCGCCGCCGGCCGCCGGTGAGCAGACCCAGCCGGTCACTCAGCCCCGCCTCGAGGCCGTCCAGCCCGAGAGACGGGTACCGGGCGGCGGCGAGCTCGATGGCGAGCGGGCTGCCGTCCAACGCCCGGCACACGGCTGCGACCCGGTCCCAGTCCGCCGTGTCGAGCAGGCTGCCACCCGCAGCGGCCCGGCCGAGGAAGAGCTCGACGGCGTCCGGCGGCCCGTCACCGGACGCGCTGACCGACAGCCCCGGCAACGCGAAGACCCACTCGAAGGGCACCAACAGGCGGGCCCGCGACGTCGCCAGCACGGTCAGCCCCGGCGCGGCGGCGAGGAGCCGCTCGAGCAGCACCACGACGCCGTCGAGCAGGTGCTCGCAGTTGTCCAGCACCAGCAGGACCTCGCGGTCGGCCAGCCAACCCGCGATCGTGTCCTCCGCCGACCGGCCCGCGTGTTCGCCCAGCCCCACCGCGTCCGCGACCGCACGGGCGATCAGCGCCGGGTCCGTGACCGGGACGAGGTCGAGAAACCAGGCGCCGTCGGAGTATCGGTCGGTGACCTCGGCCGCGACCCGCAGCGCGATGCGGGTCTTGCCGACCCCGCCGGGGCCGAGCACGGTGACGAGCCGGTGCTCCGCCAGCGCAGCGGTGAGGGCGGACTGCTCGTCGACCCGGCCGACGAACGAGGTGAGCGGCGCGGGCAGGGACGAGACCACGGACGCGCGATCGACCGCGACCCGCGGGCCTGTCTGCGGCTCCCGCAGGGATCCGGCGAGCGAGGCCAACGCGCGGCGATCGCTGACGCCGAGCTTGCGCAGCAGCGAGGACACGTGGCTCTCCACGGTGCGGATCGAGATGAACAGCCGCGCTCCGATCTCCGCGTTCGTCAGGTGCTCACCCAGCGCGGTCAACACCTCCGCCTCGCGGATGGTGACGCCCACGTCGCCGACCATCAGCGGTTCGCCCATCACCAGATTGTCCATCCCGCCCGTGATTCGATCGCGCACTTTTCGTCCTCGCGACGAATCACGTCCGAAGCGTGCCGCACCAATGGGCGCATTCGGGGCAAATGTCGGCGGACCGGCGAACCGTCGCGCCTTCGGCTCCGTATTCCTGGGTGACGGCACGAGCACCACGCCACCGGGGACCACCGCAGCAGTTCGCCGCGTCGACGCCCGACGCCGGAGACGACCGGTCCCCGGTCCCCCGCCCGCCCGCCATCGCGACGGCAGCCGACGCCCGGCTGCGGATGGCGGGGAGGGGCGGTGACCAGGTCGTGCCGGTCTTCGCCCGCCGCGAACACGGTCTTTCGCCGCCAGCGCGCGCGGTAGCGTCGAGAGCATCGAGCGCACAGTGCATGTCAGGAGGACCGGATGCCCGGCAGACGCGACCTGGCAGGCAAGCGAGACCTCACCGCCTTCCGGCCGTTTCCCCCCGATCCCATCTCCGTGCCCGACTTCGACGGGATGATCGTCCGCGCGGTCCTGCAGCGGGCGCAGCAGGCCGGAGTCGTGGTGTCGATCAACGACCTACCGGCGCCGATCGAGCAGCTCCTCGAGTCGGGCCGCTGGCAGGTGGCAGCTCAGCACCCACCCGCCGGCGCCGAGCGCTATCGCGGCGACGGGGTGGTCCTGGACCTGCGGCGCGACGACGGCGAGTCGGGTGACCGCGAGCCGCGCACGCCGCCGCCGCGCGCCGCTCGCGGGCGGGGGCGCGGACAGATCCCCCCGCCGGACACGGCCATCGGGCAACAGCAGTCGGTGATCCAGCCCGATCCGCGCTGATCCCGGCCGTTCGGGCACTCCCCGGACGCGTCCCCGGGATGGTCGACGCGGGTCGCCCGCGACCCCGCTAGGCGCCGGTTCCGACTTTCCTTATGTACGTAATCGTGACCACGCGCTCACGCTGAGACACGCTCTGCGGGCGATCACAGTTGATCCCCGACCCAAGGAGCGCCGATGAGCAGCACGGCACCACCGCCCTCGAAGCAGGACACCGCGCCGGACTCCCCGCCGCGGCGGAAGAAGGTCAGCACCCACTGGCTGTACGTCGCGGTCATCGTCGCCGTTGTGGCGGGGACGGCCGTCGGCCTGATCTTCGGCAAGGACGCCGCCGGCCTGGCCGTGATCGGTACGGCGTTCGTCAGTCTGATCAAGATGATGATCGGGCCGATCATCTTCTGCACCATCGTCCTGGGCATCGGATCGGTGCGGAAGGCGTCGCAGGTCGGCAAGGTCGGCGGCATCGCGCTGCTCTACTTCATCACGATGTCGACCTTCGCCCTGGGGCTCGGCCTCCTGGTCGGCAACCTGATCCATCCCGGCGACGGCCTCCAGGCCGCCGCGCAATCGGCGACCTACACCGTCCCCGAGGTCGAGTCGTCCGGAAACTTCATCATCGACATCATCCCGACGACCCTGTTCTCGGCGCTGACCGGCGGGTCCGTGCTGCAGGCGCTGTTCGTCGCCCTGATCGTCGGCTTCGCGGTTCAGGCCCTGGGCCGCAAGGGCGAGCCGGTGCTGAACGCCATCACGGTGCTCCAGCGGCTGGTGTTCAAGATCCTCGCCGGCATCATGTGGCTCGCCCCGATCGGCGCCTTCGGCGCCATCGCCGGCGTCGTCGGCAACGCCGGCTGGTCCGCCATCGGTTCCCTGAGCCTGTTCGTGGGCGTCTTCTACGCCACGTGCGCGGTGTTCGTGATCGTCATCCTGGGCGCGCTGCTGAAGCTGACCACCGGGTTCTCGATCTTCAAGGTGCTGTACTACCTGCGCCAGGAGTACCTGCTGATCGTCGCGACCTCGTCCTCCGAGACGGCGCTGCCGCGGCTCATCGCGAAGATGGAGCACCTCGGCGTCTCGCGGCCGGTGGTCGGGATCGTCGTGCCGACCGGCTACTCGTTCAACCTGGACGGCACCGCGATGTACCTGACGATGGCCTCGCTGTTCATCGGCAACGCCCTCGGCATGCCGTTGTCCTGGCCGGAGCAGCTGTCCCTGCTGATCTTCATGATCGTCGCGTCGAAGGGTGCCGCGGGGGTCACCGGGGCCGGCCTCGCCACGCTCGGCGGCGGGTTGGCGTCGCACCGGCCGGATTTGGTGCCCGGCGTCGGTCTGATCGTCGCCGTCGACCGATTCATGTCCGAAGCCCGCGCGCTGACCAACTTCTCGGGCAACGCGGTGGCGACGATGGTGATCGGACACTGGACCAAGGAGATCGACCGGCCGCAGGCCGAGCGGGTGTTCTCCGGCGAGGACCCCTTCGACGACACCGACATGCTCGACGAGCACTCGGCCGAGGAGCACCGCGCGGACGTCGAGGCCTACAAGCACAAGGAGACCAAGGAGCTCGTCGCGCACTAGCCGGCAGTCGGTCGACGGATCACGTCGAGGAACCCAAATCGACGGGCTCCACCGATCCGAACGTCGACGAACACACCCATCGACTCGGGGGACGGCCGGATGGTCCATCGCGACCATCCGGCCGTTTCCGGTCGAACACGAGACAATCCGAACCTGCACACCGTCGTGGAAGAGGCCCGAAATGACCGTCGCACCCTACGAACTGATCCAGACCCCGGACGGCGTCACCGCCCGGATCAACCTGAGGGGTAGCGCCGTGCTCGGCGCGTCCGGGATCAACCGCGGCACCGCGTTCACCGAATCCGAGCGCAGGGCCCTCGGCCTGACCGGTCTCCTGCCGACCGGGGTGACGACCCTCGAAGGCCAGCTGCGACGCGTCTACGCGCAGTACATCGAGCAGTCGAGCAACCTGCAGAAATGGGTGTACCTCGCGAATCTCCGCGACCGGAACGAGGTGCTGTTCTACCGGCTGCTGTCCGAGCACCTGTCCGAGATGCTGCCGGTCGTCTACACGCCGACGGTCGGCCTGGCGATCGAGCGGTTCAGCCAGGAATTCCGCCGCACCAGGGGCGTCTACCTGTCGGTGGATCACCCGGAGGACGTCGAGACCGCCCTGCGGAACACCGGTCTCGGCCCTGACGACGTGGACCTGCTGGTCGCCACCGACTCCGAGGGCATCCTCGGCATCGGCGACCAGGGCATCGGCGGGATCGAGATCTCGGTCGGCAAACTCGCCGTCTACACGGCCGCCGCCGGCATCCACCCTCGCCGCGTGCTCCCCGTCGTGCTGGACATGGGCACCGACAACCTCAAGCTGCTGAACGACGACATGTACCTGGGCACCCGGCACGCCCGGGTGCGCGACCAGCGGTACGACGATCTGATCGAGGCCTACGTCGCCGCCTGCAGCAAGCTCTTCCCGAACGCGATGCTGCACTGGGAGGACTTCGGTGCGGGCAACGCGCGCCGCATCCTGAACAAGTACGCCGACCAGGTCTGCACGTTCAACGACGACATGCAGGGCACGGCGGCTGTCGTGCTGGCCGCGGTGTCGTCCGCGGTCCGCGCCGCCGGCACCCGGTTGCGCGACCAGCGGGTGGTCATCTACGGCGCCGGCACCGCCGGCCTCGGCATCGCCGACATCATCCGGGACCAGATGGTGCGGGAGGGTCTCACCCCGGACGAGGCGACCCGCCGCTTCTACCCGCTGGGCAGGCGGGGGCTGATGATCAGCGACCAGCCCGACCTGCTGGACTTCCAGCAGCCCTACGCGCGCGACAAGAACGAGGTCGCGGGGTGGGCCCGGCCCGATGGCGGGATCGGCCTGGCCGAGGTGGTGTCGAATGCGCATCCCACGGTCCTGATCGGCACCTCCACGCACGCCGGCGCGTTCACGGAGGCGATCGTCCGGGACATGGCCGCGCACACCGCGCGGCCGATCATCTTCCCGCTGTCCAACCCCACCTCGAAGTGCGAGGCGCTGCCCGCGGACGTGCTCACCTGGACGCAGGGCCGAGCGCTGGTCGCCACCGGCAGCCCGTTCGACCCGGTCAGCATCGACGACGTCGACCACCACATCGCGCAGGCCAACAACGCGCTCGTGTTCCCCGGCCTCGGCCTGGGCGTCACCGTCAGCAGGGCCAGCCGGATCAGCGACGGGATGATCGCCGCGGCGGCGGACGCGGTCGCCCGGATGTCCGACGCCAGGCGGCCCGGCGCACCGCTGCTCCCGCCGATGGACGACCTGCGCACCGTGTCCGCGTCCGTCGCCCTCGCCGTCGCGGCGGCCGCCGAGCACGAAGGACTGGCCCAGGTCACCCTGCACGACCCCATCCAGCAGGTGTATGCGGCCATGTGGCGACCGGAGTACCCGCAGATAGAACTGACGGACGAGTGAGAAGGCGCTGACCGGGAGGCGTGTCGCATGCCGGATGCGGAGATCCGCTCGGACGTCTGCATTGTCGGTGGGGGCCCCGCGGGGCTGATGCTGGCGCTGCTGCTCGTCCGGCGCGGTGTGCGGGTCGTCGTGCTGGAGAAGCACGCGGACTTCCTGCGCGATTTCCGCGGCGACACCGTGCACCCGTCGACCCTCGACCTTCTTGACAACCTCGGTTTGGGCGAGGCGCTCGAGGCCCTGCCGCACCGTGACGTCCAGACGATCCGGGTGCAGTTCGCCGACGGCTCGTTCACGCTGGCGGACTTCTCCCGACTTCCGCCGCCGCACAACTACATCCGGTTCCTGCCCCAGTGGGACCTACTGAACCTGTTGACGGCCACGGCCGCGCGCCATCCGGAGTACACCCTGCTGCGCTCGCACGACGTGTTCGACGTGTCCCGCGAGCGCGGCATCGTCACCGGAGTGCTGGCGCGGTCCGGGGGCGAGACGGTCCGGGTGCGCGCGGCACTCACCGTGGCCGCGGACGGCCGGACCTCGGTCGTGCGTGAGCGCGCCGGCCTTCCGGTGCGGGAATTCGGGTCCCCAATGGACGTCCTGTGGTTCCGGATGTCGCGCCGGGATTCCGACGGCGAGGGCCTGGACATGCGGGTCGGCAGGGGGCACCTGCTCCTGGCGATCGATCGCGGCACCTACTTCCAGCTGGCGCTGGTGATCGGCAAGGGGTCCGCGGAGCGGATCCGGGCGGCCGGACTGGCGAGCTTCCGGGACCGGATCGCGCGACTGGCCCCGGACATGGCCGACCGGGTGGGCGACATCGCCGATCTCGACGACGTCAAGACACTGTCGGTGCGCATCGACCGCGCCCGTGCCTGGCACGCGCCCGGCCTGCTGCTGATCGGCGACGCCGCCCACGCGATGTCGCCCATCGGCGGGGTCGGCATCAACCTCGCCGTGCAGGACGCCGTGGCGGCCGCGCGTGCGCTGGCGAAACCGGTGCGCACCCGCCGCCTGCACAGCGGGGTGCTGCGGGCGATCCAGCGCCGGCGGCTGTTACCGACGGTCGGCACGCAACTGTTGCAGCGGCTCGGTCAGCGCGCGCTGGTCGGCCACGTGCTGGCCGGCAGCGGTCCGGTCGGCGCGCCGGCGCCCCTGCGCCTGATGGCCCGGTTTCCGGTACTGCAGGCGCTTCCCGCCCGCGTCATCGGCATTGGCCTGCGCCCGGAACGGTTGCCCGAGGGATCCCGGCGGCTGTGGCGTGGGTCACCGGACATCCCGGGAACAGTTGACCTGCCACCGCGGTTGTAGAGGTCGTCGGTCCCGGATCCATGCCCCGGGCTCCACCCCCTTCGTCGCCGCGAGCGACCACGTGCCGAGAGGCGCACTGGCCGGGACCGTCCCCGCTTCGGCCGCCCGACACTTCCCGCGTCGGGCGGCCTTTGCGCATTCCGGGTGCGGCCGGCATGCACTCGACGTCCTCAGCGCCCTGCACCGCCCCAGGATGCGACTAGCGTCTCTGATCACCGAGCCCTGCCGCGCGCGCCGGGCCCACGAGGCACTGCGGGAGGCACCGTGAGCGATGACCCCGGCCGGGCGGCGGCGATCGTCGACCGTTTCCTGTCCGCGTTCAACACGGGCGACACCGCCGCCATGCGCGAGACTCTCGCCGACGACGCCGTCGCCTACGTCACGGGGCCGGACGGGTCGTCGGGCGAAGTCGACGGCGCGGACCGCTACATCGCCGCGATCGAGGCGATGAACCTGCCGGCCGTCGACTACTCGGTCGCACTCACCCAGCCGCCGGTGTCCGTCGGTGACGGCCGGACGCTGATCATGGTCGAGGTGCACGCCCGGCGCGGCGACCGCACGCTGGTGAACTACGCCGCGCACCTGCTGAAGATCGCCGACGGGGAGATCACCCAGCTGCACATGGTGGACGCCAAGCCCGCCGAGAGCGACGCGTTCTGGGCCTGACCCCGCGCAGGCGCGGCGGTGCTGTGCCGATCGTGAGCCGACCGAGCGCATGCTGCACCGGGAACACCGCGCGCGCCGGCGATGTTGTCGGGCGTGAGGCCCGGCAACGGCTGCCGCCGCCCCGCCCGCACCCCAGCCGCGCACCGCACCCTCGGAGGTCCGCCATGAAGGCCGTTCAGTTCACCCGGTACGGCGATCCCGACGTGCTGACGGTGGCGGAGGTCGACGAACCGCACGCCGGGCCGGGTCAGGTCCGGATCAGGGTCAAGGCGGCGAGCGTGAACGCGATGGACTGGAAGATCCGGAGCGGGCGCACGGCGGACGCAGCGGCGCCGGCCGAGCCGGTGATCCTGGGGTTCGACGCGGCCGGGTACGTCGACGAGATCGGCGACGGAGTCACGGGGGTCGCCGTCGGCGACGAGGTGTTCGGCCTCGCCGATCGCGGCCAGGCGGAATTCGCCGTGCTCAAGACCTGGGCCGCCAAGGCCCCGCAGATCGACTGGACCGTCGCGGCGGCGGCCGGGGTGGTCGGCGAGACGGCGGTCCGCGGCCTCGACCTGCTCGGCGTCGGCACCGGCGACACCGTCTTCGTGGACGGCGGAGCCGGCGGCGTGGGATCGACCGCCGTGCAGATCGCCGTCGCCCGCGGGGCGCGGGTCATCGCGTCCGGCAGCGAGAACAACGACGGCTACCTCCGGGAGATCGGCGCAACGCCGGTCCGCTACGGCGCCGGCGTCGTCGACCGGGTGCGCGCGGCGGCGGGACGCGACGGCGTCAGCGGCGTGCTGGACGTCGCCGGGAAGACGCCGATCGAGGACCTGATCAGCCTGGCGCCGACGCCGTCGCAGGTGGTCACGATCGCGAACTTCCAGGCGGGCGCGAGCGGTGCCAGGGTCACGTCCGGCGGACAGGGTGACCAGCGGGCGGCGCTGGCCGAGGTCGCCGAGCGCCTGGTCGCGAACCAATTGGTGATCAAGGTGCAGACGTTCCCGTTCGACCGCGCGGCCGAGGCCCACCGGCTGAGCCAGGACGGCCACGTCCGCGGAAAGCTGGTCCTGCTGCCGTGAGGTAGGCCGCCGCTCCCCGACCGCGAGAAATCAGGGGACGCTGTCGGTGGCCGTGGGCAGAATGGGCGCCACGTGTCCCCCGCCCGCGGATCCGACCGGATCGGCCGCGAGCGCTCTCTCGACGGAGGTCGTTCCCATGGCCGAGCAGGCCGCCCCCACGCGACTGCCGCGGGCGCTGCGACCGTTCGGCAACGGCCAGTTCCGGCTGCTGGCGGCCGCACTCGTGCTGTCGCTGCTGAGCGTCGGCGTGTGGGTGGTGGCCTCGGTCTGGCAGGTCATCCAGCTCGGCGGGTCGCCGGCCGACCTGTCGGTCGTCGCCACCGGCGGCGGCATCGGGCTCGTGCTCGCCGTCCTGGTCGGCGGCGTGGTGGCCGACCGGGTGCCGCAGCGCCGGATCCTGGTGGCCGTCGAGTTCCTGCGGGCGATCGCCTACGGCGTGGCCGCGCTGCTTGCGCTCACGGGGACGATCCAGGTGTGGCACCTCGCGGTCATCGCGTTCGCGCTCGGCGTCGGCGACGGGTTCTTCTATCCGGCGTACTCCGCATGGCTGCCGGCGCTGATCGACGAGGATCAGCTGCTCGCCGCCAACGGGATCGAGGGCATGCTGCGGCCGACGATCATGCAGGCGGCCGGGCCGGCGGCAGCCGGCGCGATCATCGCGATCGCCTCGCCCGGCGCCGCCTTCCTGGTGATGGGCGTGCTGCAACTCGGCGCCGTGGCGCTGCTGGCGGCGATGCGGACCACGGCCGTGCGCCGCGAGGTCGACCGTGACGTGCACGCGATCGTCGCGGGCCTGCGCGACATCCGCGACGGCTTCCGGTACATGGTGCAGACCCGCTGGCTGCTGACGGTCCTGCTGTTCGCCACCGTGCTCATCCTGGTCGTGATGGGCCCGATCGAGGTGCTGCTGCCGTTCGCCGTCAAGGACCAGACCGGCGGCGGTGCGGGCGCCTTCGCGTTCGCGCTGGGCGCGTTCGGCGTCGGCGGCGCGGTGGGCTCTCTGGTGGTCGCCTCCTTCCGGCTCCCCCGCCGCTACCTCACGCTGATGATCCTCGGCTGGGGCGTCGGGTGCGCTCCGATGGCGATCATCGGGTTCACCGATCAGCTCTGGGTCATGGTGATCGCCCTGTTCGTCACCGGGTTCCTGTTCTCGGGCGCGCAGGTGCTGTGGGGGACGCTGCTGCAGCGCCGGGTGCCGCCCGCCCTGCTGGGCCGGGTCTCGAGCATGGACTTCTTCGTGTCCCTCGCATTGATGCCGGTGTCGATGGCCCTCGCCGGTCCGATCGGCGAGAGCGTCGGCCTGACAGCCACTTTCCTGGTCGTCGGCCTCGCGCCCACGCTCATCGCGATCGGCGCCCTGGTGATCGCGCGGCTGGGCGCCGACGAGATCGCGCACCCGCTGGACACGGCGCTGCCCGACGGGGACCGAGCGGTGGTGGACGGCGCGGTCGAGCCGACCCCGAGCGACGAGCCCGGTTCGGTGCAGATCGAGCGGTAGCTCGCGCACCCGGCGGCCGGCGGTGTAGACACATGCGGTGACTCGTCTCTTGCTCGGACCTCTGCTGCGGCACGTGGGTACGACGGACGCGACGATCTGGGTGGAAACGGACCAGCCCTGCGTCGTCGAGATTCTCGGGCATCGGGAGCACACCTGGACGGTGCAGGGCCACCACTACGCCCTCGTTCTGGTCGAGGGCCTCGATCCCGGCAGCGCCACGGCCTACGACGTGCGCCTCGACGGCGACGGGGTCTGGCCCGAGTCGGACGACACCCGGCCCCCGCCGCACATCCGCACCTACGAGCCGGGCGCGGCCGTGCAGATCGCGTTCGGCTCCTGCCGCTACGCGCGGTCGGACGCGACGGCGGACGACGACCGGTTCGACGCCGACGCGCTCGACTGCTACGCCCGGCGGGTGGCGGAGCTGCCGACCGAGCAGTGGCCGGAGGCCCTGATCCTGCTCGGCGATCAGGTGTACGCGGACGAGACCTCCCCGGCCACGCAGCGGCGGATCGCCGAGCGGCGCGACATCCACGCCGGGGCGGGCGTCCAGGTCGCGGACTTCGAGGAGTACACCTGGCTGTACCACGAGTCCTGGACCGATCCCGCCGTGCGCTGGCTGCTCGCGACGGTGCCGACGTCGATGATCTTCGACGACCACGACGTGCACGACGACTGGAACACGTCCCGCGGCTGGCGGCAGGACTATAAGCGCATCGCCTGGTGGCCCGAACGCATCATCGGGGCGCTGGAGTCCTACTGGGTCTACCAGCACCTGGGCAACCTGTCCCCCGGCGAGCTCGCGGAAGACGAGCTCTACCAAAGAGTCCGGCGCGCCGACGGGGATGCCGCCGCCCTCGTCCGCCAGTTCGCGGTCGACGCCGACGCGGAGGCCGACGGGCGGAAGGGCGCCCGCTGGTCGTACCGCCGCGACTTCGGCGACGTCCGGCTGATCGTCATCGACTCCCGGTGCGGGCGGATCCTCGACGACGACTCCCGGTCCATGATCAGCCACGCGGAGTTCGAGTGGATCGAGCAGCAGGCGCACGGCGACTACGACCACCTGCTGATCGGCACCTCGCTGCCCTGGCTGCTGCCCAGGGCGCTGCACGACCTGGAGTCGTGGAACGAGGAGCTGTGCTCCGGTGCCCGCGGCGAGCGGATCGCGCGCTGGTCGGAAAAGCTCCGGCGCGCGGCCGATCTCGAGCACTGGGGATCGTTCCGGCGCTCCTTCGACCGGCTCGCGGAGCTGGTCCGCGACGTCGCGTGCGGCGACTACGCGCAGGACGGCGCCGACCCGCCGGCGACCGTCTGCGTACTCTCCGGGGACGTGCACCACGCCTACGCCGCGCGCGTGCGATTCGCCGACCGGGTCTGCCCCGCCGCGGTGTTCCAGCTGACCTGCTCGCCGCTGCACAACTTCGTGCCGCGGGCGATGAAGATCGCATTCCGGGTGTCGTGGAGCAGGGCGGCGGAACACACGGTGCGCGTGCTCCTCGGCGCGCTGGCGCGGGTCCCGCCGATGATCCTGGAGTGGGACCGGACGGCCGGTCCGTTCTTCGGCAACGAGCTGATGACCCTCGAGTTCCGGGGCAGATCGGCCGACGTGCTGCTCGAGAAGGCGGGCCCGCGCGACGATCCCACGCTGCGGGACATCGCGACGCTGTCCCTGACCTGACGTGAGCCGAGAGTCGGCGACCGGACGACCGCATTGGTGCCGTTCGGTCGCACCCTGCCGACACCTCCCGTGCCGTCTCCCGGGCCAGTGCGGACACAGCGGGCGCGGCCGATCAGTAGAAGTGCTCGGTGTCCATCACGTGACCGGCACCGCCGTTCGGCCGTGATTCGGCCCGTAGATTGAGGCGGTGGTCACCACCTCGTTGCCACTGTTTCCGCTTGGCACCGTGCTGTTCCCCGGGATCGCGCTCCCGCTGCACATCTTCGAGGAACGCTACCGGCGGCTCGTCCGCGACCTCCTCGACCAGGCGGAGCAGCCGCGGCGGTTCGGGGTGGTCGCGATCCGCGCCGGCCGCGAGGTCGGCGCCGGCGGTGTCGACGACCTGTACGGCGT
This sequence comes from uncultured Actinomycetota bacterium, assembly GCA_963829945.1. Classification (GTDB taxonomy): domain Bacteria; phylum Actinomycetota; class Actinomycetes; order Mycobacteriales; family Nakamurellaceae; genus Nakamurella. Next base: position 320,996 of record CAWHKH010000007.1, read on the forward strand.
CGGCTGCACCGCGGAACTCCGGCGGGTCGAGGCCTACCAGGACGGCCGTTACGACATCGTCGCCGTCGGTGGGTCCCGCTTCCGGCTCGGCGAGGTGCACCCGGGCGAGCTCACCAGGGGCGAGGTGGAATTCCTGCCGGAGGCGGTGTCGGAGCGCAGTGCGGACCTGTCCGCCGCCGCGGGCCGGCTGTTCCTCGCCTACCGCGCGGCGGTGCTGACCGCCCAGAGCGCCGACCCCGGCGACGACCCGGAACTCCCGGCCGACCCCGTCGAGCGCTCGTACCTGATCGCGGCGGCCACCGTCCTGGATCTGACCGACAAGCAGCGGCTGCTGGAGGCGGCAACGGTCGACGACAGGCTGCGGCTCGAGGCCGACCTGCTCAGGCGCGAGACCGTGCTGGTGACCCGGCTGGCCACGCGCCCGGCGGCCGAGTTCTCCCGCGGCCAGTACTTCCCGAACTGAGCCCGGGCCTACGACAGGACGGCCGCCCGCGTCTCTGCGACGGCGGTGGCCGGGCCGGCCAGGTGCCAGCGGTGGCCGCCGTACTCGAACACGTCCGTGACGCCGCCGACGCCCTGCACCAGCGCGGCACCCGGCAGCCAGTCCCACTCGGGGGTGTCCGCGTGCAGCCACACGCCCAGCCGGCCGGCCGCGACCGCGGCCAGCTCGACGGATCCGGACCCGATGATCCGCACCGAGGCCGCGGCGGAAATGGCCCGCAGCAACCCGTCTCGCAGCGGGGCGTCGGACACCCTGGTCGGGTGCAGGTACATGGAGATGGCGACCTCGTGCACCCCGCGGTCCGGCAGCGGGCCGAGGGGGACGCCGTTCAGCGTGGTGGGCAGGTCGGGCCCACCGAGCCAGAGCTCGTCCGTCGTCGGCTGGTAGACCGCGCCGAGGAGCAGGTCGGCGCCGTCGATCAGCGCCAGGGCCGAGCACCAGGCCGGCAGCCCCGACACGAAGTTGAACGTGCCGTCCACCGGGTCGATGACCCACGTCCGCCGGCCGGGCGAGGCGGCGCCCTCCTCGCCGAGCACGCCGTCGTCGGGCCGGAGTTGTGCGAGCCGCCCGGCGATCAGCCGTTCCGCGGCCTCGTCCGCGTCGGAGACGACATCGCTGATGCTGGTCTTCTGGGCCACGGTCAGCCCGTCGTGCCGCATCCGGGAGGCCAGGGTGCCGGCCTCCCGCACCAGGTCCGCGGCCAGCTCCGCGTCGGCGCGCGCGGCGAGGGTGGCGCGCGCGGCGGCGGGGGCGTCGATCTTGGGCACGCCCTCACCGTAGCGAGGAGGGCGAACGGATCGGGCACGCCCCTGGTCCGGGGCAGGGCGAATCGATCACGCGCGCCCCGACGCGCGCAGCCCGCCCGGCAGGAACGGGATCACGACGACGCTGAGCGCGATCACCCACCAGATCCCGCCCAGCGCCCAGGCCGCGAACACCGCGAGGGCCATCACCTCGGTGGCAAGCCCGGCGACCGACGTGACGGTCGCCCTGGCCGGCCCGCTGATCCGCTGCTGCAGCCTCGTCTCGCCGACGACCATCACCATCTGGTGCAGGCCGTAGAAGATCCCGACTCCGATCATGCCGACCGGGGTGCCGATGGCCGCGCCCGCTGCGACCGCGAGGACCCCGGCGGCGAAGACCGTGGTCAGCGCCCAGGCGCCCAGCCGGTTCGCGGCCCCGGCCATCGCGGCGCCGGCCGCCCCGGCCAGCGTGATCGCCAGCCCGACCAGCGGCACGATGCCGACGGCGACCCCCCAGTCCTCGGCGATCAACGGGATGTACTCCTCGAACGCGTCCACCCCGGTCAGCGCCGCCACGGTGAGCAGGGCGACCCGCACCGGCGGGTGCAGCACCGCCTCCCGCAGTCCCGCCCGCAGCGTGTCGAGGTAGCCGTCCGCTGCGGGGGTGGATTCCGCGGCGGCGCCCGGGACGGGCACCGCGTCCTGCGCGGAGGACGGTGGCCGTCCGCCCGCGGCACCCCCGACCGCGGCCGGTTCGGGCGCGTCGGCGTCCGGCTCGATCCCGCTGCGGGCGGGCTCGGGGAGCAGGGTGGCGTATCCCGCCACCGCCAGGCAGCAGCCGACGCTCACCCACGCGACGAGCGGGAACCCGCCGATCGCGAACAGCACGGTCGCCGCCGCCGCGCCGGGCAGCTGGGCGATCAGGGACGCCGACCTGACCCAGCCCAGCACGCGGCCGAATTCGTCAGCGGCGCCGGCGTCGAGCAGCCCGTCGAACAGCAGCGCCTCGAATGCGCCCGAGACCATCGACCCGCCGATGCTCCACAGCACGAACCCGGCCGCGAATCCGGTGAAGCCGGGCGCGAGGATCCAGACCGCGTAGCCGGCGGCCTGCACGAGGCCGGCGCAGGCGAGCGTGTTCCGCCGCGACCACCGGTCAGCCAGCGCGCCGGTCGGCACCTCGGCGAGAATCCCCGCCACCGACCAGATCGCGAACAGCGCCGAGATCTGCGCGTCCGACATGCCGGCGTCGGCGAAGAACAACGCGTAGAGCGCGTACAGCGGCACGAAGTCGGACAGCAACGCCCAGCCCACAGCGAGGCGGGCCAGGCGGCGAGCGGCGGGCGGCAGGCCCATCGAACGACTGCGTCAACGGAACGGCATGCGGGTCAGGGTAGACGGAAGGTGCGCCGGGGGGCCAGCAAGTACCGGCATACTGACCCAGCAGTCGAATTGTCGGTTCTCCGAAGGGCGCTCACCTTGCTGATCATCGCGATCATCCTGATAGGCATGCTGGCGGGCGGCGCCGCCCAGCTGATCTTCCGCCAGCACCGCAAGCCGATCGACTGGACCGTCGCCTTCGTCGTCGGCATCATCGGCTCCTTCGTGGGCGGCCTGCTGATCAGCCTGATCTCCGGCGACGGCCTCGCGATCCGGCCGAGCGGCATCATCGGATCGATCGTCGGCGCGATCGTGATTACCGGGATCTACAAGCTGGTGACCGGGCGAACGCCGGAGCGGCGCCCCTGAGTCACGCCACGCGCGCGACCACGTCGGCGCGGCGCGGCACCGCGTCCGGGTGCAGGACGGACGCGATCGCCTCGGCGCCCGCGACCAGACGCGGCCCGGGTCGGACGATCAGCCCGTCCGCGTCGATCGCCCACACCTGGGCGCCCGGGAACTGCGGCGCCGCGAGCGTCGCCTGGTGCGCCGCGCCGTCCAGGTGGAAGCCACAGGGCGCGATGATCACCACGTCCGGCTCCGCCGCCCGCACCGCCTCCCATGACGTCTGCACGGAGCGGAGCCCGGGCCTGGCCGCGACCGGGATGCCGCCCGCCGCGCGGACGATGTCGGGCACCCAGTGCCCGGCCGCGAACGGCGGATCCACCCACTCGACCACGGCGACCCTGGGGCGCGGCCGGTGCGCCACGGCGTCGGCGAGCCCGGACAGCCGGCGCAGCAGGTCGGCGACGAGTGACCGCGCGGCCGGCTCGCGACCCGTCCGCGCGCCGACGGCCAGGATGGAGGCGAGCACGTCGTCCAGCGAGTGCGGATCAAGCGGCAGCACATCGGCGGAACAGCCGAGGTGATCCAGCGCCGACTGCACCTGACCGGTCGGGATCGCGCACACCCGGCACAGGTCCTGGGTCAGGATGAGGTCGGGCCGTAGGTTCGCGAGCGCGCCGCGGTGCAGCGTGTAGAGGTCCTCGCCGGCGGCCATCCGCCGGCGCACGTGCTCGTCGATCTGCCGTGGGGTCATCCCCGAAGTGTCGAGACCGCCGACCACCACGGTTTTCTCGAGACGCGCTGACGGCGGCTCGTCGCATTCGAAGGTGACGCCGACGAGGCAGTCGCCGAGCCCGAGTGCGTAGACGATCTCGGTTGCCGAAGGCAGCAACGACACCACACGCACGGAAGAACTGTAGACCGGTCCGGGGTCGGCCGAGAGTCCCCGACGGGCCGATCACCCGACCGGCGGTCGGTCGGCGGCCGGCACCGCGGCGCCACGGGCCGGGGGCAGGCGGGCAGGGCGCGAGCGCTCCAGCGTCACCGCCACCCCGGCGTTGACGATCGACGTGTCGGTGGCGATGCCCATCACATGCACGCCCTGCGCGGTGCGTCGCGCCGCCTCGTCGGGATCGGTCGTCAGGTAGCCGCTCGCCGCACCCAGCGCGGCCAGCCGGCCGAAGGCGTCGTCGACCGCGGCCAGCACGTCCGGGTGCGTCGCCCGGCCGAGCAGCCCCATCGACGCGGCGAGGTCGTTCGGCCCGATGAACACGCCGTCCACGCCAGGCACCGCCGCGATCGCCTCGAGGTTCTCCAGGCCGCGCAGCGTCTCGATCTGGACGAGGACGCAGATCTGCTCGTCGGCGGTGCGCAGGTAGTCCGTCCGCCGGCCGTAGCCGGTGGCCCGCGAGCCGCCGGCGACGCCGCGCACCCCCGCGGGCGGGTACCGCGTCGCGGCCACCGCCGACGCCGCCGCCTCGGCGGTCTCGACGTACGGCACGAGCAGCGACTGCGCGCCGGCGTCCAGCAGGCGCTTGATCAGGACGGGGTCGGACCACGCCGGCCGGACCAGCCCGCCCACCTCGAACGCCGCGAGCACCTGCAGGTGGGCGATGACGTCCGGGACCTCGCTGGGCGAGTGCTCCGTATCGACGAGGATCCAGTCGAATCCGGACCCGGCCAGCAGCTCGAGCACGGCCGGGCTGTTGAGCGTGCTGAAGATGCCGATCTGCTGCTCGCGCGCACGCAGGCGGCGCAGGAACCTGTTCTCGGGTGCCGGCATGACACTCCTCGGGCGTCGGGGCGGGACCTGGCTGCTGACCCTCTCATCTCCCGGCATGCGGTGCCGCCCACGTGCGGCCGGGAACGGCGAAGGCGCCGGGCCACGTGGTGACCCGGCGCCTTCGTTCAACTCGTCGTCAGAGGCCGATCGCGAGGCCCAGCAGGCCCAGCGCGGTGGATGCCGCGACGACAACGATGCCGGTGATCAGACCGGCGACCTGTACCTTGCGAATTTCATTCATTCTGATCTCCTTCACCTCATCAGGTCGGGAGAGGCCGGAGCCGCCGGCCGATTCAGTGCTCATCGGCCAACTCGCCCGACCCCCCCGGGTGGACGGTCCACCGCCCAGTTGTCCTGCGGCGGCTGACTTTCCGTGCCGATGCAGCGGCCCGGTGGGGTACTGCACCTGCATCCATTATCTCACCGGGAACCATCGGTTTCGGCTGGTTCCGCTGTGATCAAGGCGTCGGCGGAAAAGGGAATCGACGCGCAACCTGCGTCGCCCGTCCGGGCACGGGACGGCAAAAGGCCCGGGAATCATGGCTGATTCCCGGGCCTTTCGACGCCGGTTGCGGCGGGTGGTGCCGGGTCAGGACCCGGCGACCGAGCCGGCCGCGATGAGGCGGTCGGCGAAGGCGCGCTGGTTGGCCAGCACGTTCTGCGCGAAGTCGAAGTAGGTGGCGGAGATCTCCGGCACGGAGGGCACGTCGGCCGGCGTCGCCGGGACGGAGACGCCCTCGGGGAGCGCGGCGACGAACGCCGAGACGGCCTCGACGGTCGCGTCCTGCGCCTGGGTGATGGCGCTCAGGACCTGCTCGCCGGCCTCGCGGGACTGGCTGATGACGGTGGCGGACATGATGTCTTCCTTTCGGTTGTTGGGTGCTGCTTCGGTGCTGCTTCGGTGCTGCTGCTTAGTTTGCCACGCAGCGCGTTGTTCGTCAAGCACTTGCGTTGCACGCTACGCACAGGCCTGCCACCTGCGTAAACAGCTTGGTGATCAGGCCTGATGGGCCCGCTCAACGGTGTGTCCTCGCCCACACCGCTCCCGCCGATCGCCGATCGGCCGTAGGTATGCGCGACATGCCACGCACGAACTACGATGGCCCTCATGGAGAAGTCGCAGGACATGGCCGGCGCCTTCGGCGCATTCGTCAAGACTCAGCGGCAGCTCGCGCAGATCTCCCAACGGCAGCTCGCCAAGGCCAGCGGCGTCTCCGACTCCTATCTCAGTCAGCTCGAGCGCGGTCACTACTCGCCCTCCGTCGAGGTGCTGGGCGGGATCGCCCGCGCCCTGGACCTGTCCCCCGCCTCCGTGCTCGCCCAGTTCGGCTGGCCCGAGGAGGAATCCGAACCGGAGAGCCGCGCGAGCGACGACCTCGAGCTGGCCATCGCGCGCGATCGCAGCTTGCCGCCCGCCCGGCGAGAGGCGTTGCTGGTGGTGTACCGGGCGCTCCGGGATGCCCCCGCGGAGCCCGCCGAGGGCTCTGCCTGACGACGCCTGAGACTCCTGGAGGCGGACCAGAGGAAGCGGATCCCGGGCATCGGGGTCGCCGGGGTCGAGCCGTGGACGCCGACCACGAGCCCGGTGCCTATAGTCACCGGTGATGAACAGGCTGGCCATCCAGGAATCCGCCGCACGGCGGCTCAGTCCGGCGCAGCTGGTCGCACTGGCGCACCGGGCGCGCTTTCACTCCGTCGGCCTGCGGGTCGCGCACACGGACCGCGGCGACGCGTGGCGGCTGGGCGCGGCGGCCCGGGGCTGCGCGAGATGGTCGACCAGCTGCTCACGCTTCGGGTGTCGGTGCTGGATGTCGGCCAGCTCGAACTCGGCCGCGATTCCGACGAGACCCGCCGGCACGTCCTGGATCTCGCCGGGCGCCTGGGCGCGCGGCACGTGACGGCGTTCGCCGCTCCTGAAGCGTCCGGATCCGCGATCGCGGAGGAGTTCGGTGCGCTGGTGGAGCGGGCGGAGCCCTACCAGGTGATTCCCCTGCTCGTGCTCCGTCCGGGGACGGTCGTCGACACGCCGGAGTCCGCCCTGGCGGTCAACCGGAGAGTCGGCGGGGCAACGGTTCTCACGGTCGACTGCGGGCGAAGCGCCGAGGAGATCGAGTCGTTGTTCCTGGACGCGGGGCAGCAGCTCGGATACCTCCGCGTGCTCGCCGAGGAGCTGGACGGGCTGACGGAGGAATCGGGCGCCGGTCTGCTCGCCACCCTGCCGGTGCACGTGCCCGTCGCCGTCGGCTCGAACCGGCCGGCCGCCGGCCCGGCCGATCGCTCTGATGTGGCCGACGGCCCCGACCGCGACGCCCCCGACGCGGCCGTGGGAACCGGGAGAACCGGCGGGGACGACGGTGACGCTATTGCCGATCGGGCCGGCCGCTGGTCCGACATGATCGATCTGATGCTGGAACACCCGCGGAGCCGGGCCTTCCGGATGGGTGGCGGAACCCCGGGCTGACCCTGCGAATCCCGCCCGCGGCTCCGACGGGCGGCTCAGACCCTGGTGTGCCGATCGCGATCCGCCAGCCCGGCCGGGTCGGCCACCCGATGCAGGACGTGCTCGATCGACAGGTACTGGCGGGCCGGCAACGACCGCAGCTCCTGCATGGTGGTCGCGTCCGCGCCGTAGTGATCGGCCCACGCGACCAGCTGCCAGCGCTCGGCGGGGAACGGCACGTCCTGCAGGACCTGGCGCAACCGGGCACCGGTCCGCCCGACGGCGGAGTCCGCGAGTGGGCGAGCGGCCGCGCTCGCGTGACAATCCTGGTGTCCCATGTCGTTTCCTCCGTCGAGAGCGATGTCCTGCCTCGGTCCACTGCGCGAGCGCTGATGCATCGCCTGACAACGACGGTGACAGGCAGCCGGGCGACGACCAAGCCGGTCGTCCCGGTGAGCGGTACGGCCATACGCACATCACCCCCGTCGGGTCGCAGCACGACTTCCGGTCGACGGAAGGCCTCGCGGCCGGCTTGCCCGGCCCGCGCGGCGACCGGGATCATCGCCCGGTGCGTACCGGTGAGCGGAACGAGTTCGATTCCGTCCTGAGCAGGATCGCCGCGCTGCTGGACGCTTTCGACGCCGCACACCCGAGGATCGGGGTGTCCGAGCTGGCGCGCCGGTCCGGTCTGCCCAAGACCACGACGGCCCGGCTCGCCGCCGATCTGGTCCGGCACGGCTTCCTCGATCGCACCGACGGCGGCGCGTTCACGCTCGGCAACAAGCTGTTCCAGCTCGGATCCCTGGCGTCCGGGGAGCGCGAGCTTCGCGAGGTCGCCCTGCCCTACATGGCGGACCTGCGCCAGGTGAGCCGGCACACCGTGCACCTCGCGGTGCTCATCGGCACGGACGTCGTCTACGTGGAGATCGTGCGCAGCACCGGCGGGCCGCGGATGCCCTCCGAGGTGGGCGGCCGGCTGCCCGCGCACGCCGCCGCGGTCGGCAAGGCGATGCTCGCCTTCTCGCCGCCCGACGTGCTGGAGGCGGTGATCGAGCGCGGGCTGCCCGCGGTCGGCCCGCGGACCATCACCGCCCCCGGACTGCTCCTGCGCGAGCTCCGCCGCATCCGCGACACCGGAATCGCCTACGAGCACGAGGAATCCGCGCACGGCGTGGGTTGCGCGGCCAGCCCGGTGCTCTCCGCCGCCCGCCAGCCGATCGGCGCGATCTCCGTGTCGGGCTGGAGCGGAACCCTCGACCTGCGCCGGGTGGGCCCCGCCGTGCGGACCGCGGCGCTCGCGGTCGGCCGCGAGCTGACCCGGCGGGGCACCGCCCCCTGAGCGTCCCTCCCCGCGGCGCCCGCTCGTGGTCACTCCGCGCGCCTCCGTCACTGTTGATCATGGCAATTTTCACGACTTTGGGCACCGTTTGCCCGATTTCCCGGTGAATATCGTCATGATCAACACGGGCTCGGGGGTAGTCAGCCGCGGAAGGCGGTGACCTCGATCATGTAGCGGGCGTTCTCCCCCGGGCGGCCGAAGGCGCTGGACTCGATCGCGGATCGCGCCGGCCGGTGCTGGCCGAACCGCTCCCGCCAGACCTCGTTGAAGATCGGCCGGTCGCGCTGCAGGTCGCGCATCACGATGCCGACGCGCACCACCTCGGTCAGGCCGGTGCCGGCGGCCCCGAGAATGGCCTCCAGGTTGGCGAACAGCCGCTCCGCCTCGGCGCGGGCGTCCGCGGGAATGGCGTGGTCGGCCGGATCCGCGCCGAACAGCGCGGAGACGAAGATCCACCCGCCGGCCGCCACGGCCTGCGGGACGGGCCCGGAATGCGGTGGCGCGCCGTCGGTCTGGATGACGCTGATCGCGGGGCGCCGCGCGCCGGCCGACGGCCCGCTCACGACTCCGGCCGGTCCGGCGCGGGCTGCAGGTCGGACCAGACGACCTCCAGCTCGCGGCGGGCACCGAAGCGGACCAGGTGGCGGGCGAGCACGTCCTGAACGCGGGCGAGCGACTCCGCGTCCTCCGCCCGGGCGTCCATCACCAGGCTGCCGCCGGCAACGTGCACGGTGCCCGTGCCGTACGCGAAGAGCAGGCGGCCGCCCTGGGGATCGTCCGCCATCGGTTCCACGATGACCTTGTGCCCGAGATGCGCCAGCAACTGCTTGGCGTAGCGCGCCGGCGCGTCCGTGATCACCACCGCGGTCGACACGAGCATCCGAACTCCCCTCGAGAGCGGTTCAGCCGGCGTAGATCTCGATGACGCCCAGGCCGTCGAACTCGAACGTGACGCTGCCGCCGGGCAGCACAGGGACCGGGGCCGTGACGCCGCCGGAGAACACCAGTTGCCCCGCGCGCAGCGACTCACCCTGCTCCGCCAGCCGGTTGGCGAGCCACGCCACGGCGGCGGCGGGATGGCCCATCACGGCCGCGCCGGCGGCGGTCATCGCCACGTCCCCGTCGACCCGGACCACGCAGCCGAGCAGGCGGAGGTCGAGGTCGTCGGGACGGCGCGCGATCGGGCCCAGGTGGAACGCCCCCGCGCTCGCGTTGTCGGCGATGACGTCGGTGAGGCCGAAGCGGAAGTCCTCGTACCGCGAGTCGAGGACGTCGACGGCGCCGAACACGACGTCGGTCGCGGCCAGCACGGAGGTCACCGTCGCGGGCGCGGCGACGTCCCGGGCGAGCAGGAACGCGATCTCCGACTCGACCCGCGGGTGGATGAACCGCGCGAGGTCCACCGGCTCGCCGTAGGTGGCGATCATGCCGCTCGTGACCCGCCCGTAAAGCGGGGCGTCGACACCCATCGCCTGCTGCTTGGCGCGGCTCGTCAGCCCGAGCTTGTAGCCGACCAGCGTGTCGCCGGCATCCAGCTTCGACTGCACGAACGCCTGCTGCACCCGATAGGCGACCGCGACGTCCGGGATCGGCTCCGACTCGCTGAACGGCGGCACCTCGCGCCGCTCGCGCTCGGCCGCGATGAGCGTGCCGGCCAGCCGCTCCGGATCGACTGCGGTGGCTGTCACGCCGCCTCCTGGTCTCTGGCCGAGAACCGCACCGTGACGGCCCCGACGTGCGCGAAGTCCGCCCGGAACACGTCGCCCGGCTGGACCGCCACCATCTTGTGCGGCGCCCCCGGCAGGACGATGTCGCCCGCACGCAGGCCGCCGCCGAAGCTGCCCAGCTTGTTCGCGAGCCAGGCGACACAGCGGGCGGGGTTGCCCAACGCCGCCGCGCACGCCCCCGTGTCGATCACCTCGCCGTGCCGCGAGACCACCACCCCCATGAGCCGCAGGTCGAGGTCGTCGAGCTTGGACACCCGTCCCCCGACGACGAGCAGGCCGGACGAGGCGTTGTCCGCGACGGTGTCGACCAGCTTGATCTTCCAGTCGGCGACCCGGCTGTCGACGATCTCGACCGACGGCATCACGCCGGCGATCGCGGCCAAGGCACGGCCGGTGGTCACGCCCGGCCCGGCCAGGTCGCGCTCCATCAGGAACGCCGGCTCGGCCTCGACGCGAGGCTGCAGCAGCCGGTTGAGATCGATCAGATCGCCGTCCTCCACGAACATCTCGTCGGTCAGCACGCCGAAGTCGGGCTCGTCGACGCCCAGCAGCTTCTGCATCGGGCGGGAGGTCAGGCCGACCTTGCGCCCGATCACCCGCTGCCCCTGGTCGACGCGCCGGTCGATGTTGATCGTCTGGATGGCGTAGGCGTCGTCGAGGACGAGGTCGGGATGCCGCTCGGTCAGCGGGGCGACCGGCTTCGCGCTGCGGTCCGCCTCCCAGAGTTCGTCGGCGAGTTGCTGGTGAAGGGCCACGGGTTGCACCTCAGCAGGCTTTCCGGCCGCCGCGCGTCGTGCAAGCGCGGTGCCGCGAAGTTCCGGGCAGTGGGAAGCGCGCGGGACGGGTTCTCCGCGGGGGCCTGCGCCGCCGCGTCGGCGGCAGTCCGGGAGGCCGTCACGAGCCGTCCCCGACCTCGGCGAGCCGGTCGGCCAGCTGCCGGCGCGAGGTGATGCCGAGCTTGCCGAACGCGTTCCGCAGGTGGTACTCGATCGTCTTGATGCTCACCACCAGCTCGTCGGCGACCTCGCGGTTGCTCCTGCCATCCGCCGCGAGCCGGGCGACGATCAGCTCCTGCGCCGTGAGCCCGATGCGGTCCCGGCCGATCCGGCGCGTGGGGTTCAGCCCGGAGGCCGCCAGCTCCTGTGCGCATCGCTCGGCGTAGGGCGTCGCGCCGAGCGCCGAGAACCGGTCCTGCGCCGCGGCCAGCAGGTCGGCGGCCCGGCGGCGGCGGCCGAGCCGGCGGAACACGGCGCCGGCGGCGAGTTCCACCCTCGCGGCCTCGAACGGCACCTGCAGGCCCTCGAGCAGCTCGAGCGCGCGGGTGAAGGCGGCATCCGCCCGCTCGGGGCGGCCCGCCGCGGCCTCGACGCGCCCGCGCGAGCGGGCGAGCCGCGCCATCACGATCCGCCGGCCGCGATCGGCCGCGAGCTTCTCGTGCGGCACGAGGAAGTCGTCGGCCTCCTCGACGCGCCCGGTGGCGACCAGCGCGTCGGCGTACAGGTCTGGCCAGGGCCAGAAGCCGGGCTCGTCCGCGCCGTCCCGAAAGGCCAGGGCGCGCACCGGGTCCAGCGCGGCGATCACCGCGGCGGGCTCGCCCCGCGCCTCACCGACCCTGGCCTGGGCCATCGCCGCGGCGATCACCGCGCGCTCGTACCGGACGTCGTGCTGCAGCATCGCCCTGATGTGGCCGTCGGCGGTCTCCCAGTCCCCGCGGGCCGCGGGCACGAGCACCGCGATGCCGGTGATCGCCGAGTGCTGGAAGCCGAAGTCCGACTCCAGGTTGATGGACAGCGCGCGATCGGCGTGCACGACGGCGTCGTCCCACGCGCCGGCCGTCCATTCCGCCCGCGCCAGGTACGCCCAGGAGAAGGCGGCCGTGTTCATCATCCCCAGCCCGGATGCGGCCGTCGCCGCCGATGCGAAGTCCGTTCGGGCGGCGTCGATGTCGTCGTCGACGAGGTGGATCAGGCCACGCGCCGAACGCGGATTCATCCAGCGGTGGATCGGATCTCCGGGTCGCGCCTCGGCCACCACAGCGGCGCGTACGGCGTCCTCCTGGCGCCCGGCGTAGCCGAGGCCGTGCAGCAGGTAGCTCATCGCAACGGCGTAGAGCGGGCTCGCCGGGTCGGCGGCCGCCCGCGCCCGCTCGCACCATTCGACAGTCGCGGAGGCATCCAGCCGGCCGAACCAGTGGATCCCGATCATCAGCGCCGTGATCGCGCGCTCCTCGGGGGCCATCCCCGCGCGCGCGCCCCAGGCGCGGCCGAGCAGGTCCTCCGCCGTCGGGGGGTCGTCCGACGCCATCGCCAGCGACCCGAGCGCCAGGTCGCGCAGTGGCCCGTCGTCGTAGGTCTCGATCTCGGAGGCGAAGGTGGTCGCCGTGGCGGCGTCGCCGCGGAGCACCATCCAGACGACCGCGCGGAGCACCTTCTCGTGCGCCGCTCGTGGGTCGCGAGCTGAGCCGGGCGGCGGTGACGAGATGGGCGGCGCCGCTGCGGAAGGCCTGTCGCGCGCGCCTCCGCGTCGGCGAAGGCGGTCAGGTCGCCGGCGAGGTCGTCGTCGGCCTCGGTGGCGGCGGCCACCCGGTGCCGCAGGGCCGTGGCTCGGTCGTCCACCAGGACGGCGGCCGCCGAGTGCAGTTCGTGCCGGCGCCCCGGGCGCATGCCCTCGTAGACCGCGGACCGCACCAGTGGGTGCGGGAAGGACAGCCGCCACGGGGTTTCCGAGCGGGACGTGTCGAGCAGGTCGGCGGCCGTCGCCTCGTCGAGCGCGGGCAGCGGCTGCTCGATCCCGGCCATCGCGGCGGCCTGCGGCAGCGGGCAGTGCGGGTCGAGGACGGCGGCCGCGTCGATGAGTCGCTGGGCGGTCGGCGAGCACCGCGCGTACCGATCCTGGACCAGGCGCCGGAAGGACCGAGGTGGCGGCAGCGGCTGGTCCTCTCCCGTGCCGTCATCGCCCCACTCGGACAGCGGGAACTCCTCGAGCAACGCCTTGGCGTGCAACGGATTTCCCTGGGTTCCGTAGCGCAGCCGGCGCGCGTCCCTGGCGCTCAGGCCGGGCACCCCGATCGCGCCGGCGAGGTCGTGCAGGTCGACCTCGTCGAGCCCGCGCAGCCGCAGCACCGTCCCGCGGTGTCCCGCGACGAGCCGGCCGAGGCTGTCCGGCAGGTCGGCGGCGCGGTCGTCCCGGACCGCCACGATCGCCAGCACGCGGTCGGCCACCAGCCGCCGCAGGGCGAAGACCACCGCCTGCATCGAGGGCAGGTCGGCCCAGTGCGCCTCGTCGATGAGGAGGACCACGCCCCGGCCACTGTCGAGCCGGTCGAAGAATTCCAGCAGGCGGGTGCCCACCGCGACCGGGTCCGCGCCGCCCGCGCCGTCGCCGCCGATCAGCGCGCGCGCGTCGTGCCCCGCCGATCGGGCGAGCTGGTCGACGACCCCGTAGCTCAGCAGCTCCTCGGTCTCCTCCCCGCTGGCCCGCAGGACGACCGGGGGCTCGCCGACCGCGCCGTGCCGCAGGAAGTGGTCGAGAAGCGCGGTCTTGCCGATGCCGGGCGGCCCCTCGACCTGGACGATCTGCGGGCTGCCGGCGATGGCGTCGGCCAACCGGGCGCGCAGCACCGCGAGTTCGGGCTGCCGTCCGACGAACGAGGCCATGGTGTCCTGCGCGCGTACCGGTCGCCACGGGGCAATCCGCGCATTTCGCCCGGGTGGAGGGGTCACCCGACCCTACCGTCGGGTGACCGGGCCCGCGGTGGTCGACCGTCAGGCGACGCCCGGGCTGACGGCGCCCTTCGGAACCGCTGCGCCGAGCACGATCTCGCGCAGGGCACGGCCCACCGCGGTCGCGGTGAGCGTCGGGTACCAGTACGCCGCGACCTCCCGCACCAGCTCCGGGTCCGCCACCTCGACGACCGCCAGGTCGTCCGAGCGCACCTGCTCGGCGGCCAACGATCCCAGCACACCCACGCCGAGACCCGCCCGGACCATCGCGACCAGGGTCGGCACCGTGTCCACCAGGATGTGGGCGGTCGCGGCGACGCCGCGCCCCGCGAGCAGGTCGATCATCTCCGGCCGGCCGCCGGCCGCCGCTCCCGCGACGACCAGGGGCAGGCCGGCGAGCGCGCCGGGCCGGGTCGCGGGCTCGTGCGCCAGCGCGTGGCCGGGCGGCAGCACGAGGTTGACGCCCTCCCGCCACAGCACCTGCTCCTGCACGCCGGGGGGCAGCGGGTGCGCCACGGTCGGCGCGACGGCCAGCGCCACCCCGTCGAGCTGGGGCCCACTCAGGCCGTCGGCCAGGCCGCCCTCGACGAGGGTGAGGCGCGCCCCGGGGTGGCGACCGATCAGGTCGGCGAACACGCCGGGGAGGAACGCGGCGCCGATGCAGGGCGTCGTCACGACGGAAACGGATTCGCCGGACATCGACCGCACAACGCTCATCGCCGTGCGTGCCGAGCCCACCTCTGCGAGAATTTGTCGCGCGTGTTGGGCAAATATCTCGCCGGCCGCCGTCACCCGCGCGGGTCGATGACTCCGGTCGATGAGTTGCGCGCCCAACTCGCGCTCCAGCGATGCGATGTGTGCGCTCACCCGAGACTGCGATCGATGGACCTGGGCGGACGCAGCTGTAAACCCACCGAGGTCGACGACCGCGAGATAGGTCTCCAGCCAGTCCATCTCCACGCATGCGATCGTCCCGGTTGGTTGGATCGCTCGCCCCAGGGGAACACCCTAGGAAGGAGAGGTGACGACCCGAGGAACGGAGGAGTCGATCCGTATTGCGGATTGTTTCCCGGGAATGTTGCGCTGGCGCCACCGGAGCCTCGTTGGCAGTGTTTTCGCCAGGAACGTGATCACCGTCGATTCACGGAAACGAGGAGGTTCGTCAGTGGCAGGCAACTCCACGGAGTCCGGCCGATCGGTCACGAGCAAGATCACCTCCATCCTGCTGACGTTCACCCAGGGCAGCGAACACTCGCTGACCGAGATCGCGCGGCTGGCCAACCTGCCCATCTCGACGGCGCACCGGCTGACGTCCGAGCTCGCCTCGTGGCGGCTGCTCGAGCGCACCGAGGACGGGTTGTACCGGGCCGGCCTCCCCCTGCGGATGATCGGCACGGTCGACGCCTGCCCGCCGAGCATCGCGGAGCGGGCCCCGTGCGTGCTCGAGGACCTGTCGGCGGCCACTCGGAGCCGGGTCCGGCTCGGCGTGCTGCAGGACCTCGAGGTCGCCTACATCGAGAAGCAGCCCGGCCCCAAGCCGACCTCGGGTTTCACCGCCGCCGCGACGCTGCCGGCGCACCCGACGGCGGTCGGCCGCGCGCTGCTGGCCTTCTCGCCGGCGCGGACGATCGAGCTGACGATCATGCAGGGGCTGCGCGCCTACACGCCCCGGACGGTCACCTCTCCGGACCGGTTCCGTCGCGCCCTCGCCGTCACGCGGCTGACGAGGGTGGCGGTCACCCGGTTCGAGCTGGAACCCGGCGTCTGCGGTGTGGCCATGCCGGTCTTCGGGCCGGGCGGCGAGGTGGTAGCGGCGATCGAGGTGGCCGTGGCCGAACTCGGCAAGGACCTGCCGCCGATCATGGCCGCCCTGTCGATCGCGGCGCGCAGCCTGTCCCGCGAGCTCGCCGGCGAGGCGCGGCTCTCCCCCGCGACGCCCGAAGCGCCCGTCGGTGCGCCGCTCACGGTTCCGCTGCCCGTCCAGCCGACCGCGCGGGAGGTGTCCGCCCTCGCGGTCGGCCTCTGACCTGCGCTCAGGTCAGGACGTACTCGCCGGGGCCGTTGCCGAGGACCTTGTGCTTCCGGCTACCCATCCGCGGCGGCTTGCGCAGCGGACCGCTCGTCTCGGCGGACCACGCCGCCCAGTCCTCCCACCACGAGGCCGCGACCTTGCCGGCCCGCTCGCGCCATGCCGCTGCCGTCGCCGGCGGGTCGCCGCCGGTGGTGTCGACCTGGTGCCAGGCCTTCGGACCCGGCGGGCTGACGATGCCCGCGATGTGCCCGCCACTGCCGAGGACGAAGCGGACCGGACCGCTCACCAGGTCCACGGTCTTGTAGGCCGACTCCCATGGCACGATGTGGTCGTTGATGGCGCTGACCACGTACGTCGGCGAGGAGATCGTCGACAGATCGATGCGCTTGCCCGCGATCTCCAGATCGCCCGCGGCGAGATTGTTCTCGACGTAGAAGTTGCGCAGGTAGAACGCGTGCATGGCGGCCGGCATCCGGGTGCTGTCGGCGTTCCACGCGAGGATGTCGAACGCGGGCGGATCCTCGCCCATCAACCAGTTCGACACCACGTAGTTGAAGATGAGGTCGTTGGCGCGGAGCACGTCGAACGTGCCCGCCATCGACACCCCTTCCAGCGTGCCCTGCTGGCGCATCTTCTTCTCGAGCCGATCGACGGTGCGCCGGTCCGTGAAGGAGCCCAGCACGCCGGGCTCGGCGTAGTCCAGCATCGTGTTCAGCAGCGTCAGCGTGCCGACGCGGCTGTCGCCGTCCTGCATGAGGTACGCCGCGGTGATCGCGGTCATCGCCCCGCCGAGGCACAGCCCGACGATGTCGATGGTGTCCGCGCCGGTGATCTCCTGGACGACGTCCAGCGCCGTGTGCGGCCCGGCGATCAGGTAGTCGTCCATCGTCGTGTCCGACATGTCCTTGGACGGATTCAGGTAGCTGATCGCGAACACGGTCCGGCCGTGCTGCACCGCCCACTCGATGAAGCTGCGGTTCGGCGCGAGGTCCATCACGTAGTACTTGTTGATCCACGGCGGGCTGCACAGCAACGGCGTGGCGTGCACCTTGTCAGTCTGCGGCTCGTACTGCAGGAGCTCCATCAACTCGTTGCGGTACACCACCTTCGCCGGCGTGCAGGCGAGGTTCTCGCCGACGGTGAATGCGCTGGTATCGACCTGTCGAGGTCGGCCGCGGTTGTTGACGAGGTCGTCGACGAAGTGCTGGGCGCCCTTGACGAGGCTGCCGCCCGACGTCTGGAACGCCTTCTGCAGCGCCGCCGGATTGGTCGCGAGGAAGTTGGTCGGGGCGAGCGAGTCCAGCAGCAGGTCGAGCGCGAGGGACGCCTTCTTCGCCGCGTCCGCCTCGAGCTCGGCGGAGCCGACCACGTCCCGGGCGAATCGGGCCGCCGCCAGGTACGCCAGCCGGATCGAGTAGTACACCGGGTTCGACTCCCACGCCGGGTCGGCGAACCGGCGGTCCCGGGGATCGACGGCGATCGAGGTCGCCACCCCGCCACCGAGCCACCGGCTGGTGGCCACGAACGGGATCTGCGCGAGATCCGTCGCGAGGTGCATGGCTGCGGCGCTGGACACGATCGGGTTGGTCATCGTCGCGCGCATCGCCGCCGACAGCGACTCCCCGAGCCCGGCCGCATCGACGTCCTCGAAGACGTCCGATTCGGGAGCGAGCACGGCGGCAGCGCGCTCGGCGAGTTCCTGCGGAGTCTGCGGCGGTTCGGGAGCCATCGGTCCATCCTGATCCCCGGCGGAATCCCCCGCCGATCCGCTCCCGCTGGCCGGAACCCCGCCTGCGAGCGGTGCGCCCGCGAGCAGGATCGGAGAAACCGGGCGCTCCCCACCGGCCGCCTGCGGGTCGGTGGCCGGCATCGGCACGGCGCGGACGGCGCTGTACCGGCGTCCCGGAGTCGCACGAGCCGAGAACGCTGCGGAAGTCGAGGGTGCCGAGGATGTCCGTGTCTACCCAGCCGACGCCCCCCGCCGACGGGGCGACCGCCACGTCGCCGCCCGCGCGGGTGCGCACCGCACTGGCCACCGTGTGCATCTCCGGCACGCTCGAGGACAAGCTGGCCGCCGCCGCGTCCGCCGGATTCGACGGCGTCGAGATCTTCGAGCCCGACTTCGTCGCGGCGCCCGGCTCCGCCGAGGAGGTACGCGCCCGCTGCGCCGATCTCGGCCTGTCGATCGACCTCTACCAGCCCTTCCGGGATTTCGACAGCGTGCGGCCGGAGACCCAGCGCGCCAACCTGCGGCGCGCGGACCGCAAGTTCGACGTGATGGAGCGGCTCGGCACGGACCTCATCCTCGTCTGCTCGTCGGTGTCGCCCGACGCGGTGGACGACGACGACCGCATCGCCGAGCAGCTGCACGCGCTGGCCGCGCGCGCCGCGGAGCGCGGCCTGCGGGTGTCCTACGAGGCGCTCGCCTGGGGGCGCTTCGTGAACACCTACGAGCGCTCGTGGGAGATCGTCCGGCGCGCGGACCACCCCGCGCTCGGCCTGTGCGTGGACAGCTTCCACATCCTGTCCAGGGGCTCCGACCCCGCCGGCATCGCGGACATCCCCGGCGAGAAGCTCTTCTTCCTGCAGCTGGCCGACGCCCCCCGGATGGACATGGACGTGCTGCAGTGGAGCCGGCACTACCGCCTGTTCCCCGGCCAGGGGGCATTCGACCTTCCCGCGTTCCTCGGCTACGTGCTCGGTGCCGGCTACACCGGCCCGCTGTCGCTCGAGGTGTTCAACGACGTCTTCCGCCAGGCGGACCCGGGCCGGGCGGCGATCGACGCCCACCGGTCGCTCCTGGCGCTGGGTGAGCTCACGCTGGACCGGCTGCCAACCGCCGCCAGGGACCGCGTCGCCGCCACGGCGCCGCCGCCGCTGCCGCGGCTGCGGGGCGTCGCGTTCACCGAGATCGCGGTCGACGACAGCAGCGGGCGGCAGGTGGCCGACACCCTCGCGGCCTTCGGCTTCGGCCACGCGGGCACGCACCGGACCAAGCCCGTGCAGCTCTGGCAGCAGGGCGCTGCCCGGGTGCTGATCAACACGGGCGGCAGCGCCACTGGCATGTCCGACGGGGCGGAACCGCCTGGGGGAGCGGCGGTGTCGGCCATCGGCCTGGAAATCGACGACCCGACCAGCGCGGCCGCGCGTGCCCAGAGCCTGCTCGCGCCGCTCCTGGACCGGAGCCGGGGCCCGGCGGAGGCCGACCTGTCCGCGGTCGCCGCCCCCGACGGCACCGCGATCTTCTTCTGCCGCGCCGGCGCCGGCGCGGCCAGCGGGTGGCTCTCCGATTTCCCGCCCGGACCGGGGTCGGCGGTGGCCACCCCGGGCGAGCGGGCGGAGGGGGCGCCGGGCGGCATCACCCACATCGATCACATCGCGCTCACCCAGCCGTTCGACCGGTTCGACGAGGCCGCGCTGTTCTATCGCTCGGTGCTGGGCCTGCAGCAGCAACACAGCTCCGAGGTGGCCGCCCCGTTCGGCCTGATCCGCAACCGGGCCGTCTCGGACCCGGACCTCGCGGTGCGGATCTGCCTGAGCGTGTCGGTGCTCCGCCGCGGAGGCGGCTGGCGGCCGGGTGTGACCGATCCCCAGCATGTGGCCTTCGCCACGGACGATGCCATCGCGGCGGCACGGGCGGCCCGCGCGGCCGGGGCCCCCATCCTGCGGATCCCGGACAACTACTACGACGACCTGGATGCCCGCCTCTGGCCGGCGGAATCCCAGCTCAGCGCCCTGCGCGAACTCGGGGTGCTGCTCGACCGGGACGCCGGAGGCGAGTTCCTGCACTTCTACACCGACGTCATCGGCGGGCGGATCTTCTTCGAGGTCGTGCAGCGGATCGGCGGCTACGCCGGTTACGGGGAGTTCAACGCGCCGGTCCGGATGGCCGCACACCGACGCCATCGGGACTCCGAGCGGGTGACGCGCGGGTAGCCTGGCCGTCGGGACGACCGTCATGGACACGCTCCTCGACGACGCGGCGCTGCACCGACACGGGTTCGCCCCGCGTCACCGAGCCCCGAATCGAGGAGATGTCATGAACCCGAGCAGCGTCCGGCAGCGCTGGGGCGATCATCTGGTCAGCACCGCGCTCGGCCTGGCCGCCGATCGGCAGCGGATGGAGCGCGACCTGTCGGCCGAGCCGCCGGGCACGCCGGGCGTCGGCGGCGCGCTGGCGCTGCTCACCCCCGCGCGGTGGGCCGAGTCGGTGTTGCTGTGGGTCGGATTCCGGCTGCAGCCGAAGAACTTCGAGATCCGCTGAGTCGGCCGATGCGTCAGATGCCGTCGTTCCCGGGGACCGGCACGACGTTCTCGTAGTCGCGGACCCCGGCCGCGTGCCGCCCGGCGATGTACCCGAACGTCATCGCCGGCCCGATGTTGATCCCCCCGGACGGGTAGTGCCCGCCCATGACGTTGGCCTGATCGCTGCCCGCGGCGTACAGCCCCTCGATCGGCGCCCCCGCGGCGTCGAGCACCCGGGCGTCGGCGTCGGTGCGCAGCCCGAAGAAGGTGCCGAAGCTGCCGGGCAGCACCTTGATGGCGTAGAACGGGGCCCTCTCGATCGGCGCGAGCGAGGGGTTCGGGCCGTGCTCCGGGTCGCCGGAGCCGCGATTGAAGGCCGTGCGCCCGCGGCCGAACTCGGGATCCTCGCCCTCGCGCGCGTGCGCGTTGAACCGCTCGACGGTGCGGGTGAGCTCGCTCCCGTCGATGCCGCACCGGAATGCCAGCTCCGCCAACGTCTTTCCGCGCTTGAGATAACCGGATCGCAGGTACGGCCAGACCGGCACCGGGAACGGCTTGGACATCCCGAACGGGTACCGGCGCTGGAAGCGGTGGTCGCAGATCAGCCAGGCGGCCACCTGCTCGCCCGGCGGCGCCGCCTCGATCATGGCGGTGGTGAACTGGTAGTAGCCGTCGGCCTCGTTCACGAACCGCTTCCCGGTGGACAGCACCGCGATGAGACCCGGCTTGCCGCGATCCACGATGTGCGGGTAGGTGCCGATCCGGCCGCTCCGGTACGGCACCAGCGACACCGGGCACCACGCCGCGGGCGACGCCAGCGCGGTGTCCAGCCACCCACCCGCCGACTCGCCCAGATCGATGCCGTCGCCGGTGGTCTCGGGCGGCGCCAGGGTCCAGTGCTCCTGGCCGGTCGGGGTCCTGGGGAAGAACTCCCGCCGGCGCTCGACGTCGCGCGGGAAGCCGCCGGCCGCCAGCACCACCCCACGGGCGGCGCGCACCGTGACCGGGCCGCGCGGTCGGTCGACGACGGCTCCCGTCACCGCACCGACCTGGGTGGTCAGCGCCGTCGCGGGGGCGCCCGCCCAGAGCTGCACGCCGGCCTCGTCGGCCGACTTGACCAGCCGGGCGATCAGCGCGGGCCCGTTGACCAGCTGCATGCCGCGGCGATGGGTGACCAGATCCAGGGTGTGGAACCCGACGCGCCAGCCGGCGTGGAAGAAGGAGCGCGGCGACCGGGTGGCGTGCAGGAAGGCCTGCAGGTCCGGCCCGGCCATGATGCCCAGGCCGAGAAAGGAGGTCTCGTACAGCTGCGGCCGGACCAGCGCCCGCAGATCTTTGCGCAGCGCCCTGGCGTTGATCGGCTTCGGCCCGACGGACCGGCCGCCGGTGCCGGCGCTGGGCAGGTCTCCCTCGATGTCGGCGATCCAGGTGCCGCTGACGAACTGCAGCGAGGTGTGCTTCTCGAAGAACGCCACCATGTGCCGGGCGTTCTGCAGCAACGCCTCCACCTTCGGCTCGTCGTAGTCCGCGCCCAGGGCGTGCTTGAGATACGTGCGCGGCGCGTCGATGTCCTCGACGATGCCCGCGGCCTGGGAGAGCGGGTTGAGCGGCGCCCACATCCAGCCGCCGGACCACGCGGTGGCGCCGCCGAGCACAGGTGCCTTCTCCGCGACGACGACGGAGAGCCCGTGGTAGGCCGCGGTGACCGCCGCCGACAGGCCGGCCGCGCCGCCGCCGATCACCAGCAGGTCGCAGTCGACCGCGCCGGTCGAGGTCGGGGTCATCGCGGCCTCACCATGCCGACCAGGGACGTGCCGACCAGAACCGTGCCGACCAGAACCATGCCGACCAGTAGAGAACGCGATCTCGCGCACCGTCGAGGCCGTTCCGCTCATCGGAAGGGTGTCGCTTCCGGCGGCGGCGGATCGGCAGACTCGATGGGTGGCCACGTCCAACGAGACCGGCGTGCTCGCCGCCGATCCGGCGACGCCACCGCCGCTGGTCATGAGTTCCTACACCGCCGGCACCGCCGTCGCGTTCGCCGAACGGGTCGACGCGGCGGCCGCGGCCGGCTACGACGGCATCGGGCTGCGCGCCGAGAACTACTGGGACGCGCGTGCTTCCGGCCTCGACGGGGCGGCCATGGCGGACGTTGCCGGCGCCGCCGGCGTGCCGGTGCGGGAGGTCGAATACATCACCGACTGGGGAACCGAGGCGGACAGGACCCCCGAGCAGCGGCGCAAGGAGCGCGCGGTGTTCGAGATGGCGCGGACCTTCGGCGTCGGCCACGTGAATGTCGGCCTGCTGCAGCGCGTGCCGCACGGGGAGATCACCGCGGCCTTCGCGGCCCTGTGCGATCGGGCGGGCGAGCTGACGGTCGCGCTGGAGTTCATGCCGTACAGCGGTGTGCCCGACCTGGCCGCAGCGTGGCGCGTGATCAGCGACGCCGGCCGGTCGAACGGCGCGATCATCGTCGACGTGTGGCATTGGGCCCGCGGCCGTCACGCGACCACCGCCCTGGACGCGGTTCCCGCCGATCGGATCGTGTCGTTCCAGCTGTGCGACGTGCGGGCGGAGCCGATGGAGCCGCCGCGGGCGGAGTCCCTCGGGCACCGGCTGCCGCCCGGCCACGGGCACGGTGACGCGGTGGGTCTGATCCGGGCGCTGCGGGCGCATGGCGTCCATCCGACGGTCATTGCGGTGGAGGTGATCTCGGACGACCTGGTGGCCCGCGGCGTGGGGCACGCGGCCCGGGTCTCCGCGGAGGCCGCGCGGGATGTGCTGCGCCACGCCGCGGCCTGAGGCTCAGCCGCGGGGGTGCCCGCGCCGCGGGATCCAGTAGCCCAGCCACGCGGCGCCGAGCACGCCCACGACGCCCATGGCGACGATGCCGGCGCCCAGCGTCGCCATCGCGGTGACCCCGGAGATCACGAACGGGCCGGCGGCGTTGCCGGTGTCGGAGAACACCCGCCACACGCCGAGGAACACTGGGCGCTGCCCCGGCGGGGCCAGGTCGGCGGCCAGCGTCATCACGATGCCGGAGCTCAGCCCGTTGCCCACGCCCATGATCAGGCCGACGACCGTCAGCCAGAGCGCCGACTGGGTGAGCGGCACGAGCGCGAGCGATGCGCCCAGCAGGAACACCGCCGGCACCGCCACCGCCGACCGGCCGCGGCGATCCATCAGCCTGCCCGCCGGGTAGAACAGCAGCATGTCCACTGCACCCGAGATCCCGAAGATCACGGAGATCGCGGCGGGCGACAGGCCCAGGTGCTGGCCCCAGAGCGGGATGGCCACCTGACGGGTGGCCCGGATCGCGCTGACCACGAGCACCCCGGTGCCGAGCGTCGAGAGCACGGGCCGCTGCTCGCGCATCACCGCGCCGAGCGCCGACATCGTCGGCGCGGCGGGCCTTTCCTCGGGCTTCTCGGTGAGATCGCGGACCACGACGAGGATCCCGGCCGCGGCGACGGCAGCCACGATGTGCACGAGGTAGGCGCCCCACAGGCCGGTCAACGCCACCACCGCGCCGCCGACGAAGGGCCCGACGAACAGCCCGATCCGGTAGACGCCGGCCAGCGTGGACATCGCCCTGGCCCGCAACCGGAACGGCACCACGGCCGCCACGTAGGCCTGCCGGGCGAGCAGCCAGACGGCCGTGCACATGCCGGTCATCACGATCGATGCCGTGAAGACCGCCAGGTTGGGCGCGAAGACGCACCCCAGGAGCGCGAGCACCGTCAGCCCGGCGGCGGCGATCATCGAGGGCCGCTCGCCGTACCGGTGCACGAGCGCGCCGGCCGGGATGTCGGCGACGATCTGGCCGAATCCGGCCGCGGCGACGACCAGCGCCGCGCCCGCGGGCGACGCGCCCAGCTGGGTGGCGGAGATGACCACGACCGGCGCGATCGCGCCCTGGCCGACGGCGAAGACGGCCGGCGGCACGAACGCCGCCGGCGCGATGTCCCGCAGTGTCGGACCGGCATCGGCGGACTCCGCCCGCACGACCATCACCCCCTGGTCATCCTCCGGCTGTCACGCTCCGGCTGTCACGCTCCGGTTGTCGTCCTCCGACGAGACATCGTGCTGACGAACGGTTTCCCGTCCGGCGCGATCCTCAGTCGGCGATGTCGACCGGACGGCCGGTGCGGGCCGCCTCGACGACGGCGTCGACCACCCTGAGCGTCTTCAGGCCGTCCCGGCCGCTGCAGACCGGTGTCTCCGCTCCGCGGATGACCGCCGCGAAGTGTTCGACCTGATTCGCCAACGGGTCGGTGCGCGCGACGTCGACAGTGGACGACGTCAGGGGTTCCCACCATGATCGGGCGCCCTCGTACGCCCGCAGCCGCATCGTCGGAACCGACAGCGACCCGATCGTGCCGGCGATGTGATAGCAGTCCTCGTCGTCGAAGCTGTCGTAGGTGGCGTTCTCCCGCGAGGTCTGCTCCCACGACCGGGGCGACGCGGCGGTGTCCGAGAGCAGGAACGTGCCGAGGGCGCCGCCCGCGAACGTGAAGATCATCGCCGCGGTGTCCTCGACGGGGAATCCGCGGGTGGCGTTCGACGCCACCGCCTGCACCCGGACGATGTCGCCGACCAGCGAGAGCAGGTTGTTCACCTCGTGGATCAGGTTCAGCAGGATGGGGCCGCCGCCCGGCCGCCGCCGCCAGCCGCCGCCCACCTCGAAGTAGTCGTCCGGCTTGTAGAACAGCGCGGTGCCGACAACGGCGACCACATCCCCGATCGCGCCGCTCGCGACGATCTCCCGCGCCCTGGCCATGATCGGGCTGTAGTTGCGGTGGTGGCCGGTGAGGATCGGGATCCCGGCCGCCTCCCCGGCCTCGACCAGCCGGGTGGCCGACTCGACCGAGTCGCCGATCGGCTTCTCGACGATCACCGGAACCCCGGCCGCGACGCACTCCAGCCCGCCGTCGACGTGCAGCTGGTTGGGCGTCGCGAGGATCACCCCGTCGGGCCGGTCGGCCGCGAACATCTCGGCGAGGGTGGCGTACCGCCGCACCGAGTACTTGCGGGCGATGTCCTCCGCGGCGGGCACGGGGTCGACGATCGCGGCCAGGTCGGCGGAGTCGCTGGCGTCGACCTCCTCGATGTGCCGCTGCCCGATGAGACCCGCGCCCGCGACGGCGATGCGCACCCTGTTCACGTGCGCACTCCCGGTTGCAGGTTCTTCGTCACCTCGGCCTCGTGCAGCTCGTGCAGGCCTCGGATCGCCAGCGAGTAGCCGGGGATTCCGAAGCCGACCACGATCCCCCGCGCGACGGGCGAGACCACCGAGTGGTGCCGGAACTCCTCGCGGGCGTGCACGTTCGAGATGTGCAGCTCGATCACCGGCACCATCGCGGCCTCGATGGCGTCGCGGATGGCGTACGAGTAGTGCGTGTGCGCGCCCGGGTTGTAGACCGCGCCGATCGACTCGCCGGACTTGAAGGCGGGACCGAGCTCGTGGAGCCACTCGATCAACTGGCCCTCGTAGTTCGACTGCAGGAAGCGCAGCTCGAGGCCGAGCTTGTCAGCGTCGCCCTGGCAGAGCTTCTCGACGTCGGCCAGCGTCGTGCGGCCGTACACCTCGGGCTTGCGGGTGCCGAGCAGGTTCAGGTTCGGTCCGTTCATCACGGTCACTGACGTCATGTGGATCATCCTCCCGCAGGCTCGGGGCTGCTCGTGGCGCACTTCCGGAGGGCAGAAGGCCCCGGCATGCCGAGCGGGCCGGGTCGACTTGGTCGACCCGGCCCGCTGCATGACCGTGGGCGTGCCGCCCCGCGACGGAGGCACGCCGGCGGGCTCAGGAGACCGGCACGTCCTCCCCGGTGGCGCGGATCCGGTCGTACTCCTCCTTCGGAACCGGCACGGCATTCTTATTGCCCAGGTCGTTCAGGTGGACGCGGAACGTCTCACGCGCGCTGAACGCGGAGATGGCCGCGATGATCGCCAGCGCGAGGGTGACGGTGCCGACCGTCCAGACGACCTTCGACTCGATGGCGTCGGCCACGGCCCGGCAGGTCTCGCCGGAGGGCAGCACGACGTCCGGGGCGAACTTCTTGTCCACCACGCAGGCGCCCGGCGCCGGACCGGCCACGGCCGCGTAGATCGCCGGCAGGAACGCGGTGATCAGCGTGCCGAGGTTCTGCGACACCGCGAACGCGGTCACCCGGGTCTTGGTCGGGAACAGCTCCTGGTAGAACGACGGGAACACGGCGTTGTAGCCCTGGTAGACGACGCCCCACATGAGGATGGCGAAGACGAACGCCATCGTCAGGTTGCCCTGGGCCACGAAGTACAGGTACGGGTACGCCAGCACGCCGGAGGCCGACGCAGCCGAAGATGAACACGGGGCGGCGGCCGATCTTGTCGGACAGGTTGCCGACGAACGGGATCAGGATGACGGCGACGATGTTGCCGGACACCGAGATCCACAGGTAGTTCGTCGAGGTCAGGCCGACGCCGTAGCCGGCGTTGGTGGCGAAGGTCGCGCCGAACACCGTGACCGCGGTGGGGATCGCGTTCATCAGCGCCATGCAGACGACACGGAGCATGTCGACGCCGTTCTCCTTGACGGCCATGACGATCGGCGCCTTGGGCACCTCGGCGTGGTCCGCCTCCTCCTCGAACGCGGGCGTCTCGTCGACGTTGCGCCGGATCATGTACCCGGCGAACACCACGATGGCGCTGAGCAGGAACGGGATGCGCCAGCCCCACGTGTTGAAGGCCTCGGTCGGCATGATCGCGGACAGCGGGAGGAAGATCGCGGCCGCGAACACCTGCCCGGCCTGCACCCCCTGCAGGCTGAAGCTGGCGTAGAAGCCGCGTCTGCCGAACGGCGAGTGTTCGAGGATCATCGCGCTGGCGCCGGAGATCTCGCCGCCCACCGCGAAGCCCTGGATCAGCCGGAGGATGACCAGCAGGATCGGCGCCCAGATGCCGACCGCCGCGTAGGTCGGCAGCAGGCCGACGCCGAAGGTGGAGACGCCGATCAGCAGCATGCAGAGCACGAGCACGTTCTTGCGGCCGTGGGTGTCACCCCAGTGCCCGAGGACGAACGCGCCGATCGGCCGCGCCACGTAGCCCACGCCGAAGGTGGCGAAGGACGCGACGACGCCGATCTGCGGGTTGTCCGACGGGAAGAACAGCGTCGGGAACACCAGCGCGGCGGCCTGCGCGTAGATGAAGAAGTCGTAGTACTCCAGCGCGCTGCCGATCCAGCCGCTGGCGGCCGCCTTCTTCGGCGTCTTCACGTGCTCCGTTGGTTCGTGCGAGCCGGGTGGCTCCTGGATGACGTCTGGCATGTGGTCTCCTCAGCGCTGGGCCCCGGCGCGGCGCGCGGCGGCTGTCCGGGCTCAGTGCACCGTCATGAATTGAGCCGGTCAACGACGAAGGCGGTCTTTTCCGCTGGACGGCATCACGACGCGCGCGGACGATCCGAGATCAGTCGACTCCGGCGGCCACGGTGACGGTCTCGCCGGTGCGGGCGGACTCCCGCACGGCCAGCGTGACGGCGAGCGCGCTGAGCCCGGCCCGGCCGTCGATCAGCGGCCGGCCCCGCCCCGCAACGGCCTCGGCGAACGCCCGCAGGGTGACCTGGTAGGCGTCCTGCTGCTCGCCCAGGTCGATCTCCCGGGTGCCGGCGGCGTCGCGCACCTCGACCCGGCCGCCGGGGTCGGCCCGCATCACGTCGGTCGCGACGACGGACCCAGCCGTGCCGTGCACCTCGAGGGCGTTGCGGGCGAACGGGGTGGTCCAGCCGAGATGGGCCTGGGCGAGCACGCCGTCCTGGTAACGCACGCCGATCACCGCGGCGTCCTCGACCGCGGCGGTCCACGCGCCCTGGCTCGCCGTCATCGCGACCGCCTCGACGGGCGTGCCGGCGATGGTGCCCAGCACCGCCGCAACGTGCGGCATCAGGTCGAGAATCGGCCCACCGACGGCGGAGTCGGTCAGTCGCCAGCCGCGCAGGCGCTCGGCCAGCTCGAATGCGAAGAACACCCGGACGGCCATCACCTTCCCGGCCGCCCCGTCCGCGACGAGCCGGCGGACCGCCGCGTGCGAGGTGTGCCCCGGCAGGTGGTGGTTCACCGCGAGCTGGACGCCCGCGTCCGCGGCGGCCCTGACCATCGAACGGGCGGACTCCAGATCGAGGGCGAGCGGCTTCTCGCACAGCACGTGCTTGCCGGCAGCGACCGCCGCCAGCGTGTGCGGAGCGTGCAGGGCGTTGGGAGAGCTGACGTAAACCGCGTCCACGTCGTCCCTCTCGACGACGGTCTCGGCGTCCCCTGTCGCGACCGGGATGCCATGCGCAGTCGCGAACGCCCGCGCACGAGCCGGCGAGCTGCCCGCCACGGCCGAGATCTGCTGTCCGAGTATGCGCATGGCCGGGATCATCCGCGTGGCGGCGATGTCGCTGCCGCCGATCAGGCCCCATCTCAGGTCCAACTCGGCCTCATGTCATCGTCGCTGCTTCCAGATCGCGACGTTCGCGAGCACCGTCAACCCCCCGATCACAATGAGAAGCCAGCCGAACGGTTCGATCTCGGTGCCGGCCGCATCGCGCAGGACGATGAGTCCGCCGAAGACCGCCAGGCCGCCGGCCACGAACGCGAAGACGAACGTCCAGCGGCCGGCCATCGCGGCGCTGTCAGACCTGGGCGACGGCACGGAGCTCATCCGGTGTGGCGGAGCCGAACCCGAAGAACTCCAGGTAGGCCGGGATCATCTCGAAGAGCATGTCGCTGCCGACCTGGATCGTGCAGCCCCTGTCCTTCGCAGCCTGCAGGAACGGGGTGACCTCGGCCTTCAGCACGACGTCGCCGACGTACGAGCCGGGGGCGATCCGGTCGATGTCGACCGGCAGCGGGTCGCCGTCCTTCATGCCGATCGGCGTCGCGTTCACCACCAGGTCGTAGCCGTCCGGGTCCTTCGATCCGACCGCGACATCGACGTCCGGGTAATGCTTTCCGATTCGCTCGGCGAGCGCTTCGGAGGCCGCCGCGTTGGGGTCGAAGAGGCCGAGCCCGGCCAGCCCGATGCCGGCCAAGGATGCCGCTATGGGCGAGCCGACGCCGCCGTTGCCGACCACCAGCGCACGCTTGCCCGCAGCGTCGAAGCCCTTGCGCTGGACGCCGCGGACGAACCCGGCGCCGTCGAACTGGTCGCCGAGCAGGGAGCCGTCCTCCCGCAGCAGCACCGCGTTCGTCGCGCCGGCGACGGCGGCGACGGGGCTGATCTCGTCGACCAGCTCGAGTCGTGGTCACCTTGTGCGGCATGGTGACGAGCGCGCCCCGGATGTTGGTCAACCGGAAGACCGACCGGAAGAAGTCGGTGTAGTCCTCCGCCTTCACCCCCATGGGCACGACAACCGCGTCGACGCCGTTCTTCTCGAACCACGGGTTGTAGATCATCGGGGACTTGAAGGTGTACGTCGGGTATCCCATGTGCGCGATCAGGGTGGTCGTCCCGCTGATCATCCCGGTTCGCTCCCCTCGTGCTGGAGTGCCGTGTGCGACCCGCTCGCGGCCGCCGCCTCGATCGGGTCGGTCAACTCTTGAGCTGCTTGCTGACGGCGGAGAAGAAGACCTCCGAGGTCTGCCGGACGAAGTTGGCCTGCGCGGTGGCCAGCGAGCTCACCCACTCGGCGCCGGCCCCCTGGGCCGCCTGCTCCTGCAGGTCGAGCAGGTTCTTCAGCATCTTCTCGTAGCCCTCGAGCCACACCAGACCGTTCTCCTTGGCCTGGGCGACCACCTGCTCGGTGAGTTCGCGGATCCGCTGCGCCGCGGCCTCGATTTCCTGCTGCGCGTCCGGGATGGTCATGCCGGCGGCTCCTCTCGTGGCGCGGCGCGGACCGTCGCCGCGCCGTCACGTCGCTCGAAGGGTTTCACGCCGACCGGCCCGCGGCGCGCGGCCGGCGGACGCCTTCCGACCAGTGAGAGCGACTGGTGAGGCACCGCCGGCCCCAGCACAGTGGGCGGGTGCAGACGCAAGCGGACACGGGTGGGACCGGCGGGGTTCCGGACGGTACGGCGGCCACGGGCGGTGGTGTCCGCACGGGGCGTGACCCCGACGGGCATGCCGTCGACGGGTACGCCGTGGACGTGCATGCCGTGGACGTGCATGCCGTGGACGTGCACAGCCACGCCATGCCGCTGCCGCTCCTGGAGCAGCTGGCCCGGCGCGGCCTGGCCGACGTGTCCGGGGTCGCCGAGGGGATCGTGCGTCTCGACCCGCGGGTGAGCGGCGTGGGCCCGAACGCCCCGCTGCCGCTGGCGGTCTCGCAGCACGACGTGACCCGCCGCCTGGTGGAGATGGACGAGGTCGGCGTCCGGACCCACGTCGTGTCGCTGCCGCCGTTCCTGTTCGCCTCCACGGCGGACGACGGCGACTTCGTCCGGGGCATCGTCGCGGCCGGGAACGACGAGCTGGCAGCCTACGTGGCGGGCGCACCGGACCGGCTGCTCGGTCTGGCGTCGGTGCCCGTCGGCTGGCCCGGCGCCGCCGACGAGGCCCGCCGCGCGCTCGACGATCTCGGTCTCGCCGGCATCGCGATCGGCAGCCGCGGCGCGGGGCGTGATCTGGACGACCCCGTCAACGAGGACCTGTGGGCCCTGCTCGCGGAGCGGCGGACGTTCGTCTTCCTGCACCCGAGCGGGGTGCCCGATCCGTCGCGGCAGCGCGACTTCTGGCTCCCCCAGCTCGTCGGATATCCGATGGAGACGGCCCTCGCGGTCGCCCGGCTCACCTTCGGCGGCGTGCTGGAGCGGTACCCGCTGCGGCTGTGCCTCGCGCACGGCGGCGGATGCCTGCCGTCGCTCCGGGGTCGGCTGGACATGGGCTGGGAGCGCAAGGATGTCGCGCACACGACGGCCGTCCCGCCGAGCGAGCTCACCGACTCCCTGTACTACGACACCGCCGTGTTCTCGACCACCCTGCTCCGTCGCCTCGTCGAGGACGTCGGGGTGGATCACGTCATGCTAGGCACCGACCATCCGTTCGAGCTCGGCGATCCCGCGCCCCTGCAGACCGTGCGCGCCCTCGGGCTGCCCGACGCGGACACGGCGGCGATCCTCGGCGGCAACGCGGAGCGGATGCTCACACTGCCGGCGCGAACCTGATCCCGCGTGCTCGGCACCGGGCGCCGTCGCGCGGCGCATCCACTCGATGGAAAGACCGGCGCTGTCCGGGCGGGGCGCCGACGCGCAGAACTAGCGTGATCGTGTCCGGGAGCCGCGCAGGCTCCCGGGTCGAACGACCGGTTCGTCGGGGCGTGCCGCCACCACGGCAGGGCACAGCAGGCAGCGGAGAGAAAGGGAGGCGCAGCGAGCGGCATGACCCTCTACATGGTGCAGAAGGCATTGTTCGACCACCTACGAAGACTGGAGGCGGCAGGCGACGGGCCGAAGCCGGCCATCGTCACGGACGGGTACAAGCTCACCCCGGAGGAGGTTCGCGCGCTGCAGGAACCCGACATCGGGGCGATCTACGCGATGGGCGTGCACCCCGTGATCGTCAACGGCTTCTGCCGGGCCCTGGGCTACAAGCGAGCCGACTACCGCCCGCTGTTGGAGAACTCGGGCGCCGTTCCAGCGAGGAAGCAGACACGATGGCAGAAATAGTCATGGCCTATTCGGCCTCCCACGCGCCGATGATGACCGCGGACCCCGGTTCCGCGCCGCGGCAGCAGGCCGAGAACTTCTTCGGCGCACTGGAGAAGGTGCGCGACGTCGCCAGGGACACGGGCGTGCAGGCGATCGTGATGATGACCGGCGAGCACTTCACCAACTTCTTCCTGGACGGGCTCCCGCAGATCGCCATCGGGCTGGACGACGAGCACCTCGGCCCGCCGGAGGTGTGGCTGCAGGTCCCGAAGAAGATGGTGCCGTCGGACGCCGGGCTGGCCGCGCACATCACCGCCGAACTGGTGAAGCAGGGTCAGCAGCCCGCGCTCTCGTACGGCATGAAGATCGACCACGGATTCATGACCGTCTACTACTGGCTCGACAACAGCATGGAACTGCCGATGGTGCCGATCGTGCTCAACTGCACGACGCCGCCGCTGATGACCGTGCAGCAGTTCTATGACTTCGGCGTCGCGCTCGGCAACGCGATCCGGTCGTACGACGGACTGGAGCGGGTCGGCCTCGTCGCCGGCGGCGGCCTGTCGCACTTCGTCGGCGAACCGCGGGTGGGCGACATCGACGAGGAGTTCGACCACTGGTTCCTGGACGTCCTGGCGAGCGGTGACCTGAGCCCGATCCTGGACATCCCGAACGACGAGCTGATGGAGGCCGGCAACGGCACGGGCGAGATCCGGGCATGGGTCGCCCTGGCGGCCGCGATGGGCAGCGCGCCCGGCAAGGTGCTCGCCTACGAGGCGGTCTACGAGTGGATCAACGGCATGGGCGTCGTCCTGTACGACGGCGACGCGGTCGCCGCGAAGTCCTGACGGGGCAGGCACTCTCGATCACGGTCTGTCGCCGCTCCCCCGCGGAGCGGCGTACAGCCATGCCCGGAGCCAGCGAGCGGCGCGGGGCATGACCAGCCAGGTGGCGATCGCCGTCACCGGGATCGAGATCAGCGCGACGCGCACGGGCAGCGGCCAGGACACGATGCCCCAGCCGTAGCCCAGGCTGAGCGTCAGGTTCAGCAGGAAGAAGACGCTGCCGGAGACGACGAACATCTTCCACTTCGGCGGCGCCGGCGCCGTCCGGCCGGGCAGCTCGAACCAGGTCTCCAGTCCGCTGACCCGGTGTACGTGCGTCGAGTCGACGAGATCGTCTCCGGCCGTGAGCATCTCGGCACGCTCGGCCGATGTCTCCCACGCGTGCAGGTGCTCTGGGGTGTCGAAGCGGAAGATCACGTGCCAGGGCTCGCCCACCCGGCTGGGGCGCAGCATGCCGGCCCCCAGGAACCCCGGGTACCCGGTGGCCAGCCCGGTGAGGCCGTCGCTCCACCGCTCGAAATCCGCCTCGCGGCCGGCGGCGACGCGCCGCGCGACGGTGACGGTGACGGGTTCCGGCTGCGCCGGCCGCCCGCCGCTCGCCGACCGACCTGCCAACCCCTCAGCCGACTTCGGATTCCCAGTCGCGCTTCTCGAGCGAATCGCGGATGTGCAAGAGGAACAACGATGCGGTCGATCCGTCGAAGGCGCGGTGGTCGTAGACGAGGCCGACGATCCCGGTGGGATGGATGGCGATCGCGTCGCCGACCGCGACGGGGCGGCGCTTGACGCCGTCCGTGCACAGGATCGCGACGTTCGGCTGGTTGATGATCGGGGCCGAGGCGTAGCTGGCGAAGGGCCCCGGGTTCGTGATGGTGAAGGTCGACCCCTGCATGTCGGAGACGCCGAGCTTCTTCGAGCGGGCGGCGCCGGCGAGCTCGGTGACCTTCTTGGCGATGCCGCGCATGTTGAGCGAGTCGGCGTCCCGCACGACCGGGACCACCAGGCCCTGCTGGTCGAGGTCGACCGCGATGCCCAGGTTGACGTACGGGTGCAGCGTCATGGTCTTCGCGGGGATGTCGATCGACGAGTTCACCGTCGGGAACGCCCGCAGCGCATCGATCACGGCGCGAGAGATGAAGGGCAGGTAGGACAGTGACGCGCCGGTCTCCTTCTTGAACCGGTCCTTGTGCTTGACCCGCACCTTCTCGACGTTGTCGAAGTCCACCTCGACGGACGTCCACACCGACGCCGACTGCGCCAGCGAGGCCATCATCCCCTGGGCGACGACGAGTCGCATCCGCGACAGCGTGACGACCTCGTCCCGCGGATCGCCGCCGCCCGCCGTCGGTGGCGTCGCGGCGGCAGCGCCTGCCGCGGCGGGTGCCGGCGCGGTGGTCGGGGCAGGGGCGGTGGTCGGGGTCGCGCCCCCGGCCGCGATGGCGCGCTGCACGTCCTCGCGGCGGATGCGCCCGCCGGTGCCGGTGCCGGCGATGGTCGTCACGTCCAGGCCGGACTCGGCGGCCAGCCGACGGACCAGCGGGGAGAGCATGCGTCCCGCCTGCGCGGGCGCCGGGCTCGTCGCCGCGCCGTTGCCTGCCGGGCCGCCCGCGGCGGGGGCCGTGGGCGCCGGCACGGTGGCGGCCGCCGTCGTCGGGCCGGCCGCCGGGGCGGCGGTGCCGCCGGGTTCGCCGATCCGGGCGAGCGGCGTACCCACCGGCACGGTTTCCCCTGCCTGCACGAGGATCTCGGTGAGCACCCCGTCGTACGGGCTGGGGATCTCGGAGTCCACCTTGTCCGTGGACACCTCGAACAGCGGGTCGTCGAACGCGACCGCGTCGCCCACCTGCTTGAGCCAGCTGCCGATCGTGCCCTCGGTGACCGTCTCGCCGAGTTTGGGCATCGTGATGTCGTGCACGACGCCGGTCGGCGCGCTGAAGCCGGGCGACTCGTCGGACGGGCCCTCGGAGCCGCCCATCTGCGGCGCCGCCGGGTCACCGAGCGCCGGGCCGCCGGCGGCGGCCACCGCGTGCGCCGCCGCGGGAATCCGGTTCTCCACCGCGGCGGCGCTCGACGCGATGCGCACCAGCGGCGTGCCGACCGGCACGGTCTCGCCCGCGGTGACCATGATCTCGGCGATGACACCGTCGTACGGACTGGGGATCTCGGAGTCCACCTTGTCGGTGGACACCTCGAACAGCGGGTCGTCGAACGCGACCGCGTCACCGACCTGCTTGAGCCAGTTGGTGATCTCGCCCTCGGTCACCGTCTCGCCCAGCTTGGGCATCGTGACGACCCACTCGTCGTTCGACATCAGCTCTCCCAGACTCTTTCGTTGCCTAGCCGTGCAGTGACCGGCCCGAGAAGGTGATCAGCGTCTCGCCGATCGCCTCGGACAGGCTCGGGTGGGCGTGGATCAACCGGCCGACGTCGTTCGGCAGGGCCTCCCAGTTCACCGAAAGGTAGCCCTCGTGCATCAGCTCGCTGGCCCACGGACCGACCAGGTGGAATCCGAGGATCGGGCCGTCCTTGGCCGCGACGATCTTGACCAGGCCGTCGGTCTCGCCGAGGATCATCGCCCGGCCGTTGCCGGCGAAGGAGTGCTTGTGCACGACGACGTCGTAACCGGCCTCTGTTGCCTGCGCCTCCGTCAGGCCCGTCCAGGCCACCTCGGGGTAGGTGTAGACCACCCACGGGACGTTGTCGTAGTCGACCGGCACGGGGTTCTCGCCCATCGCGTGCTCGACCGCGACCACGGCCTCCGCGTACGCCACGTGCGCGAGACCGGGCGTGGCGACGCAGTCGCCGATCGCATAGACGCCGGGCCGGCTGGTCTGCATGGTCGACGGGTCGACCTCGAAGAACCCGCGCTCGTCGATGCGAACGCCCGCCTCCTCGGCGCCGACGCCCTCCGTGACCGGGCGGCGACCGATGGACACCAGGACCTGGTCCACCTCGATCTTGTCCGAGCCCTTGGGCGTCTCGTACGGCACCAGCACGCCGTCCGCGGTGCGCTCGAGGGTGCCCACGCGGGCCTCGGAGTGGATCGAGGTGCCACGGCGGGCGAGCGACTTGGCCAGCACGTTGGCCACGTCCCTGTCGGGACCGATCGGCAGCACGCCGTTCGTGAGCGCCTCGAGCAGGGTCGTCTGCACGCCGAGATCGGTGTACACGGAGGCGAACTCGGCGCCGATCACGCCGCCGCCGATGACCGCGACGCGCTCGGGGAGCCGGTCCGCGGTGCTGTTCGTGGCGTGGTCGGAGCTGACCACCCGCTCGCCGTCGAGGTCCATGCCGGGAATCGCCCTGGGCACAGAACCGGTGCACAGGATGATCGCCTTGCCGGTGACCCGCTGCCCGTCGACGTCGACGGCGCCGTCGGCGGTGAGCCGCCCGGTGCCGGCGATCACGGTCACCTTGCGGCGCTTGAGCAGGCCGGACAGGCCCTTGTGCAGCTGGGTGACGATGCCGGCCTTGCGTTTGTTCGCCGCCGGCCAGTCCGGTTCCGGGGTCACGCCGTCGGGCAGCCTGACGCCGTGCTCGCCGGCGTGGTTGACCGTGCGGAAGACCTCGGCCGCGTGCAGCAGCGCCTTGGCCGGGATGCAGCCGCGGTGCAGGCACGTTCCGCCGACCTTCTCCTTCTCGACGAGGGCGACCGACTGGCCCGCGGAGGCCGCGTACAGCGCGGCCGCATACCCGCCCGGGCCCCCGCCCACGACGACGATGTCGTAGTCAGTCTCGCTCACGCCCTGGCCACCTTCCGCACGGTCTCGGCGATGTCGGCCGGCTGCGGGATCACCGCGTCCTCCAGCGGCGGGCTGGTCGGCGTCGGCGTGTTCTTCGCCCCGATCCGCACCACCGGCTGGTCCAGGTGCCAGAAGGCCTCCTCCTGGATGGTGGCGGCGATCTCGGCGCCGTAGCCCATGCGCTTGGCGGCCTCGTGCAGCACGACGGCGCGCGAGGTCTTGCGCACCGAGTTGACGATGGTCTCCACGTCCAACGGCACCAGCGTGCGCACGTCGATCACCTCGACGGAGATGCCGTCCTTGTCCAGCTCGTCGGCGATCTCCACGGCCTGGTGCACGCCCGCCGAGTACGTGATCAGCGAGACGTCGCGGCCCTCGCGCACCACCTTGGCGACGCCGAGCGGGATGGGTTCCATCGACAGCGGGCCCGCGGCCCGCAGCCGCCGGTACAGGTACTTGTTCTCCAGATACAGCGTCGGGTTGTTGTCCCGGATCGACGAGATCAGCAGCCCGGCGGCGTCTTCGGGGGTGCCGGGCATGACGATCTTGAGCCCGGGCACGTGCGCGAAGTAGCTCTCCACGCTCTGCGAGTGGGTGGGCCCTGCCCGCAGCCGCCCGCCGAACGGCGCGCGCATGGTCACCGGCATGGGATCGCCGGTGCGCCAGTGGTGCCGGGCGAGCACGTTGATGATCGGGTCGAAGGCGCAGGAGATGAAGTCCGCGAACTGGTACTCCACCACGGGGCGCAGCCCGACGAGAGCGGCGCCCGCGGCGAGGCCGGTGAAGCCGGTCTCGGCGATCGGCGTGTCCACCACTCGGCGCGGGCCGTACTTGTCCAGGAAGCCCTTCGTCACCTTGAAGGCGCCGCCGAACTGGCCGACGTCCTCGCCGATGATGAAGACGTCCGGATCGCGGGACATCTCGTGGTCCAGTGCGAGCCCGACGGCCTCGAGGTAGGTGGCCTGGCCGGAGTCGACCGGGCCGGCCGCCTTCTGCTCAGACTTCTGGTCAGCCTTCTGCTCAGACTTCTGGTCAGTCGGCATACACGCCCTCCTCGATGTTGCCCGGATCCGGCATCGGATCGCCGAGCGCGCGCTTGCGGGCGTCGATGGCCGCCTGCCTGGCCTCAGCGCGGACCTGCTTGGCGGTGTCCGCGTCGACGACACCCGCGGCCAGCAGTCGCTTCTCGAAGAGCTCGACCGGATCCTTCTTGGACCACTCGTCGAACATCGCGTGCGGCACGTAGTCTGCCGGGTCGTGCTCGGCGTGCCCGTGCATGCGCATGGTGACGCCCTCGACGATGGACGGCCCCTCCCCCGCCCTGGCGCGCGCCACGGCCTGAGCGACCGCGTCGTGCACGGCGAGCACGTCCGTGCCGTCCACCCGCGTGCCCGGGATGCCGTAGGCCACCGCCTTGTCCGCGAACGTGGCCGAGTTCGACTGCAGGGTCAGCGGTGTCGAGTAGGCGAACTGGTTGTTCTCGATGACGAACACGTTCGGCAGCTTCTGCACGCTGGCGATCGTGAGCGACTCGTGGAAGTCCGCCCTGGAGGTCGAGCCGTCCCCGCAGAACGCCAGGCAGACGCGGTCCTCGCCGCGGTATTTCGCGGCGAAGGCCATGCCCGTGGCGACCGGGAAGTTCGCCGGGATGTGGCTCGGCAGGTTGTAGATGCCCAGGTCGAGCCGCCCGTAGTGCAGCGTGCCGTCGCGGCCGCCGGTGGTCGAGGTCGCCTTGCCCATGAAGCTGGCCATCACCGCCCACGGCTCCATGCCCCGCCACAGGTGCGCGCCGAGGTCGCGGTGGATCGGCGCCATGTAGTCGTCGGGGCCCAGAGTGGACGCCGCGCCGACGCTGATCGCCTCGTGCCAGTGTCCCGTGTACAGCGACCCGAGCAGGTCGCCGCCGCGGTACATCGCGACCATCCGGTCCTCGACGGCCCGGGTGAGCACCATGTACTCGTAGATGCGCCGCAGCAGCGCGGGGTCCCGGTCGCCGAGATCCGCCGCCGGCGGAGCGTCGGCGGCGGCCGGCTGGGAGCTGGTCTCGGTGGTTGCCACGGCGCCTACTCGTCGCTCGGGGTGATCACGACGGTGGTCGGGCTGCCCAGGAAGAAGTCCCGCACCAGCCGGTTGAAGTCGGCGGTCCGCTCGATCATCGACCAGTGCCCGCAGTGCGAGAACACGGCGAGATCCGCGTTGTCGATCAGCTCCTCGAGCCGGTAGGAATTCGCGACGGGGATCACCTGGTCCTCCCGGCCGTGCACGATCAGCGTGCGGTGCTGCAGCTTGCGGATCTCCTCGTCCGGGGTCACCATCGCCTCCACCCAGCGCTGCCGGGGGGCCGGGAACATCGACGAGAACGCCTCCTGGAAGCCGGGTTCGACGCTCGCCGCGTACCGGACCTGGGCCAGCTCCTCGTTGACCAGCTGCCGCGAATAGGCGAAGACGTCCAGCACGCGCCGCATGTCCTCGATGGTGCCGCCGTATCCCCAGACCCGGTCGAGTCCCTCGGTGATCTCGAACGGCACGCCCATGCTGCCCATCAGCACCAGCTTGCCGACCCGGTCGGGGTGCTGGGTGGCGATGCGCAGCGCGATGGCGCCGCCGAAGCTGTTGCCGACGAGGTGCGCCTTGGCGATGCCGAGCGCGTCCATGACGCCGACGGTCTGGTCGGCCCAGGTCTGCAGGCTGTAGTTGACGCCCTCGGGCCGGTCGGAGAAGCCGAACCCGACCATGTCCGGGGCGACGACCCGGAAGTTCTCGCCGAGCCTCGGGATGACGAGGCGCCAGTTCGAGTAGGACGTCACGCCCGGTCCCGATCCGTGGATCATCACCACGGTCTCGTCGCCGGACCCGGCCTCGAGATAGTTGGTCCTGATGCCGTTGGCTTCGACGCTCTGGCCGATCTCCGGCCGGGACGTGGTCGTCATGGTTCCTCTCCTTGGTGGTGCGCAGGCGGTTGAGCGGTCAGGCCGCGGTCAGTCGTAGTAGCGGAACACGAGATCGGCTACGCAGCAGGGCTTGTCCTCGCCCTCGACCTCGTAGGTGAGCCGGTACACGGCCTCCGCGCCATGACCGCGGTGCCCGTCGAGGGCGCGCACGCTGGCGAGCAGCACATGCATGCGCATGCGGCTGCCGACGCGCAGCGGGGCCGGGAAGCGGACCTTGTTCAGGCCGTAGTTCAGCACCACCTTGAAGCCCTCGACGGTGCAGACCTCCCAGAGGAATCCGGTCGCCATGCCCAGTGTCAGGAACCCGTGTTGCACGGTGGTGCCGAACGGCCCCGACCTCGCGCGCTCCGGGTCGACGTGGATCCACTGTTCGTCGCCCGTCAGCGTGGCGAACAGGTCGATGTCCTTCTGCTCGACCGTCCGCCAGTCGCTCGCGCCGAGCTCCTGGCCGATGCGGCTGGCGAGGTCGGACAGGCCGTGCAGCACCAGGGGCTCGCGCGTGCTGTGCGGCGTTTCGATCAGGATCGGTTCGCCCATCAATTTCCACCCTGGGTCGGTCGACAGGAACGGCCAGAGTCAAGCATCGGCGGGCCGGGACACGGGCGCGGGACGGCCGGTTTCCTACTCAGTGGGAGGGCGGGAGCGGGTCGGATCCGGGGCCGTCAGCGCTCGTCCGTGCCGACGACCGGGGTGACCACACGGCCCACTCCGGCGATCTCCACCGCCACCTCGTCGCCGGCGGTCAGAAACAGCGGCGGCGTCCGCTTGAAGCCGACGCCGGCGGGCGTCCCGGTGATCAGCACGTCACCCGGCTCCAGGGTGAGCACCTCGCTGACGTAGGCGAGCACGTCGCCCACCGGGAAGATCATGTCCGCCGTGCTGTCGTCCTGCATCAGGGCGCCGTTGACGGTCGTGGTCAGCCGCCAACCCTCGGCCGGGTCGCCGACCTCGTCGGCCGTGACGACGGGCGAGATCGGCCCGCTCGCGTCGGCGTTCTTGCCCAGCGTCCACAGCGGCGAGTGCATCTGGTGCCGGCGGGCCGACAGGTCGTTGAACGCGGCGTACCCGAGCACGCCGGCCAGCGCGGCGGCGGCGTCCACCCGGTGCATCCGGGTGCCGACCACCGCCGCCAGCTCGACCTCCCAGTCCAGCCCAGGCTCCCCGAACGGGACGCGGACCGGCGTGCCCGTGGCGGCCAGTGAGGCCGGCCAGCGACCGAAGATCGCCGGCCGGTCGGGGATCGGGAGTCCGGCCTCGGCCGCGTGGTTGCGGTAGTTCAACCCCACGCAGAGCACTCGAGCGCCCGGCGGCACGGCCGGCACCTCGACGAGCTCGTCGCGCCGCGGGCCACCGTCTGCCGCTGCCGCGGCCACGGCCAGCCAGCGGTCGAGATCACCGTAGAACTCCGTGATCTCGGCGACGGGCGAGACGGTGCTCGCCGGGAACAGCCGGCCGATCACCGTCCTGCGCCCGTCGACGGAACGCCAGCAGCCGCACCGCGTACTCCTTCCTCCCGGCGTTTCGCCGGATCCCGATCAGTGGTGGTCGGCGCGCCTGGCAGATCCAGCGGCGCATCGCTCGTCGAGTACCACTCGAAGACACCGTCCGGCCGGCTCCGCCGCTCGACGACGCCCGCCCAGCGCAGGCACGCGATGTGCGCGAGCGTCTCGTTGAACGCGAGCTGACGCTGGTGCGGCACGATCGCCTGGGCCACGAGTCGATCGGCCAGCTCGACCACCGAGCTCGGCCGGTCGGTGATCGCCTGCCGGATCCGCTTCATCCGGCGCAGCTTGGTGCGCGCGATCGCCTCGATCCGCGCGACCGCGTCGCCGAACGCCCGGCCGTGCCCGGGCAGCACCAGGGTCGGCCGCAGCAGCGCCACCTCGTGCAGGGACGTCAGGTAGCTGCGCATCGGGTCGGAGTCGAACCCGCGCTCGAAGGTGACCGGCGGGGTGATGCCGGGAAGGAGGTGATCGCCGGACAGCAGCACCCCGGTGGCCGGCGCGTAGAGGCAGATGTGCGCCAGCGAGTGTCCGGGCGTGTGCAGCACCCGCCAGTCGGTGCCGCCGATCGACAACCGCTCGCCGCCGCGCAGCCGCGTCGACGCCTCCACCACGGAATGCAGGTACGGCAACCAGCGGGTGAGGTGGTCGGCGAGGTCGTGCCGCTCGGCCGCCGACACCCCGTGGTCGGCGTAGGTGTCGCGGCGCCGCGCCCGTGCCGTGTCCGGATGCCGGTACTTCTCGCAGTCGAGGTCGGTCATCGCGTGCATCGCCAGATCGGCGCCCGTCAGTTCCATGAGCCGGCCGGCGAGCCCGTAGTGGTCGATATGGGCGTGCGTGACGACGATCCGGGACACGTCGGCGAGCGCGTAGCCCGCGCCGTTGAGGCCGGCCTCGAGCGCGGCGAGCCCGCCGTCCCTGGCCTCCGGCCGGAACACGCCGCAGTCGACGATCGTCACGTCGTCGCCGTCCGCCAGCACGTACATGTTGACGGTCTCGACCGCGTTGACCCCCACGGGCAGGGTCACCGTCGTGATGCCCGCGATCTGTGCCGGGCCGGGACCGCTCATCCGTGCATGCGCTCGAGCAGGGTGAACCACACCCGCAGCTCCACCAGGTAGGTCGCGGCCGCGCCGGTCAGATCGCCCGAGACGCGGGTGATCTCGAACGAGGTGAGGCCGTCGAGCGTCAGCCGGGCCCGGTCGAGCGCCTCGCTCACCGCCTCCTGGATGCTGCTGCCGGATCCGGTCAGGTCCACCGCCTTCTGCACGCCCACGTAGGGCATCCTTCGCCTCCGCCGCACTCATCCGGGCGGCTCTCCCGCTCGGTGGAAGTGGCGTCGGCGCCCCGATCCGGGGGCACGATCCGCGTGGTTCCGCTGAGTGGCAGCGGTCGTCGCAACGGTTGATTCCGCGGCCCACCCGTCGACTATCACTAGGAGGTCGAGCGTCCCGATCGTCGTCGGCCGGACTTCCGTGTTCGGTACCGCACGCCGATCGGGAGCAGGTGGTGGCGGGAGGGCCGCATGCAGCACCCGATCCGTGCCGCGGGGAGCGCCGTCGACCCGCCGCCGGTGCAGGCGACCCATGGCGTCTCGATCGACCGGCTGCCCTCCGGAGCGTTGCTGGTGCAGGTGACCGGCGCGCTCGACGTCCGGTCCGGCATCGAACTGGAGGGCCGGCTCCGGGCCTTCATCGGCGAGCGCGCCGACCCCGCGCACGTGTTGCTGAACCTGTCCGGCGTCGGCTACCTGGACCGGTCGGGCCTGAACTGCCTGCTGCGTCTGCAGCGCGACATCGCTGCGGCCGCAGGGGCCATGGAACTGCTCGCGCCGT
This sequence comes from uncultured Actinomycetota bacterium, assembly GCA_963829945.1. Taxonomy (GTDB): domain Bacteria; phylum Actinomycetota; class Actinomycetes; order Mycobacteriales; family Nakamurellaceae; genus Nakamurella. The sequence goes on from CAWHKH010000007.1 coordinate 363,733, forward strand.
CGCCGGCCGTGATCCAGATGGTGCACGAGGCCGACCTGCACGGTGCTTCGTTCGTGGTGCCGGAGCAGGACCCGGCGGCCGAGGAGTAGCCGACACCGCCAGGCGGGACGGGAACTCAGCCGCGAGGCCCGGCGATCAGCGCGATGGCCCGCAGCAGGTCGCTGTCGCGTGAATGGTCCGCGTGATCGGTCGATGGTCCGCGTGATTGGTCCGCGTGATTGGTCCGCGTGATTGGTCAGAGTCACCCGGCGCGCGACCGCGCGCCGGTGCCTAGGGTGAGGAGAGGCCTGCGGCGCGCCGCACGCCGGCCGGATCAGGTCGTGTCCCCATGACCGGACACGGGGATTGCCGAGGTGACGAACCGTGACACGTCGAGACAGCGCCGATCGAGGCCACGCCGATCGAGGCCACGCACATCGAGGCCACGCCGATCGAGGCCACGCACATCGAGATCACACCGACGGGACCGGACTCACGATCGGCGAGCGGGACGATCACGCCGCGGGGCTGCTCGCGGTCGAGAAGTCCCTCGCCATCGGCCTGCGCGAGATGGGGCCGCTGCGCACGCGCAAGGTGTGGGCGGCGCTGAACCAGATCGACGGGTTCGACTGCCCCAGCTGCGCCTGGCCGGAGGACGAGCACCGCTCGCCGTTCGAGTTCTGCGAGAACGGCGCGAAGGCGTCCTCCTGGGAGGCGACGCGGAAGACGGTCGGCGCCGAGTTCTTCGCGGAGCACTCCGTGGCCGATCTCTGGGACCGTTCGGACCACTGGCTCGAGGCGCAGGGCCGGCTCGTCGAGCCGATGTACCTGGCCCCCTCGGCCACGCACTACGCACCCATCGCCTGGGACGCCGCGCTGGCCAGGATCGGCGGCGCGCTGCGCGCGCTGCCCGACCCGAACCGCGCGATCTTCTACACGTCGGGCCGGACCTCGAACGAGGCGGCATTCCTCTACCAGCTGTTCGCGCGCAGGCTCGGCACCAACAACCTGCCCGACTGCTCCAACATGTGCCACGAGTCCTCCGGCGTCGCGCTCGGCCGGGCGATCGGCATCGGCAAGGGCACGGTGAGCCTCGAGGACATCACCGACCACGCCGAGCTGATCGTCGTGGTCGGGCAGAACCCCGGCACCAACCACCCGCGGATGCTGTCCGCGCTGGAGAAGGCGAAGCGCAGGGGCGCGCGGCTGGTCGCCGTCAACCCCCTGCCGGAGGCAGGCCTGATCCGGTTCAAGAACCCCCAGAAGCGCAACGGCGTGGCGGGTCGCGGCACCAAGATCGGCGACGTCTTCCTGCCGGTCCGCGTCGGCGGGGACCAGGCGCTCTTCGCACTGGTCAACCGGCTGCTGCTGGATCGCGAGGATGCCGCGCCCGGCACCGTGCTGGACCGTGGGTTCATCGACCGGTACACCGCCGGGTTCGACGCGGCGGCGGCGCACTGGCGGAGCCTGTCGATTCCGGACACCCTGGAACAGACCGGCCTCTCGATGAACCAGGTGCAGCAACTGGTGGACGAGACGGTCCGCGCGAAGAGCATCATCGTGTGCTGGGCGATGGGCATCACCCAGCACCGCAACGGCGTCGCCACCATCGAGGAGATGACGAACTATCTCCTGCTGCGCGGCAACATCGGCCGGCCCGGCGCGGGCGTCTGCCCGGTGCGAGGGCACTCGAACGTCCAGGGCGACCGGACCATGGGCATCTTCGAGCAGATGCCGGAGTCGTTCCTCGCGGCGCTGGACGCCGAGTTCGGCTTCACCTCTCCCCGCGCGCACGGCCACGACGCCGTGAACGCCATCCGCGCCATGCGCGACGGAGGCGCCGACGTGTTCGTCGCGCTCGGCGGCAACTTCGCGCAGGCCACCCCGGACACCGACGTCACCCACCGGGCGCTGCGCACTGTCCGCCTCACGGTGCAGATCTCGACCAAGCTGAACCGGTCGCACCTCGTGCACGGCACCGAGGCGCTGATCCTGCCGTGCCTCGGCCGCACCGACCGCGACGTCACCGCCGCCGGGCTGCAGCGCGTGACGGTCGAGGACTCGATGGGCATGGTGCACGCGAGCCGGGGCACGGTGCGCCCGTCGTCACCCCTGCAGCGCAGCGAGGTGGCCATCGTCTGCGGGATCGCGGGCGCCACGCTCGGCGACGACCCTCACGTCCCCTGGTCCGAACTGGCCCGCGACTACAGCCTGATCCGGGACCGGATCGATCACGTCATCCCCGGCTTCCGGGCCTTCAACGCCAAGATCGACAACGTCGGGTTCTTCGCGCTGGCCAACGGACCGAAGGACTCGCTAACGTTCGACACTCCCACGGGCAAGGCCAATTTCAACTCGAGCCCGCTGCGGCCGTGGACGCTGCCGCAGGGACAGCTGTTGCTGCAGACGCTGCGCAGCCACGACCAGTACAACACCACGGTGTACGGGCTGGACGACCGCTACCGGGGCATCCACGGCGGCCGACGGGTGGTCTTCGTCAACCCCGACGACGTCGCCGAGCTGGGCTTCGCGGACGGCGATCTCGTTGACCTGGTCGGCATCTGGTCGGACGGTGAGCGGCGCGCGCCGTCGTTCCGCATCGTCGCGTACGACACGCCACGCGGATCGGCGGCGGCGTACTACCCGGAGACCAACGTGCTGGTGCCGCTCGACTCGACGGCGGCGGAATCGAACACCCCGACGTCGAAGTCGGTGGTGGTCCGGCTCGAGCGGGCGGCGGTGCCGGCCCCTGCCTGACCGGCCCGGCTCACTCCTCCTCGGGTGTCTCCGGCGGCGCGAACACCACCAGCACCGCGAGATCCTCGGTGATGTCGCGGAACCCGTGCTCGACGTGCCGGTCGACGGAGACGATCGACCCCGGTCCGACCGAATGGTCGATGCCGTCCACGCGCAGCGTGGCGCGCCCGCTGTGCACGACGTAGACCTCGTCGGCGTCGTGCGGGTGCTGGTGATCGGTGCCGCCCACCGGGAGCTGGTAGAGCCCCATCGAGAAGCCCGGCCTGCGCAGGAATTCGAGGTAGGGTCCCGGCCGGGCGTTGGCGCTGCCCGCGAGCTCGTCCGCCGTGAACGCCGCGAATCCCGTCATCTGCTGCTCCTTCAGATCGGTGGTGGTTCCGGGGTTGCCCATCATCGGCGGTCGGTTCACACTGCCCCGCCGGCGATCTCGATGCCGGCCCGCTGGGTGTCCTTGGCGCGCTCGTTGTGCGCGGTGATGATCAGCTTGGCCTCCGCGAGATCGGCCCGCCGATAGGCTTCCACCAGACGCCGATGGTCGTCGATGAGGTCGTCGCCGACCCGCAGGCCGCGGCTCAGCGCGCGAGACATCATGTCCGGCAGGCTGAGTCGCTCGTACGCCTGCAGCAGCGCGGCGATGCCGCTGACCTGGATCGGGTACGCGTGGAACGCGGCGTTGGCCGCGATGAACGACTCGACGTCGGTGATGCGGCCCTCGGTCACCGGGACCGCCGTCGCCTCCGCGAGCCGGCCGAACTCGGCGAGTTGCGCGTCGCCGAGGCGGCCGACGGTCAGGTCGGCCGAGCCGAGCTCGATCGCCAGCTTGGCGTCGTGCGCGTCGTCCGAGTCGGCCGCGTCGAGCGGACGCACCACGTGGCCGCGGTCGGGGTCGCGGACGACGAGGTTCTCGCCGACCAGGCGGGTCAGGGCGTAGAACACGGAGGACGGCGACGCGCCCAGCCGTCCCGCGAGGTCGGGGACGTCCAGGATCGCGCGCGGCCCGAGGTCGCGGGTCAGCACCAGCCGCCGCAGCGCGGCGTACGCGGCGGTGTCCTGCTCCATGTCGAGTTTGCCCATGGTGCCCCGGAAGTACGCGAGCGGGGAACCCTCGGTGGCCTCGGCGTGCTCCACCCGCGAGAGGAACACCCGGTGCGTGCCGCCCATCACGGTGCTCTGCACGCTGCACTCGATCACCGCGAGCGTGCCGTCCAGGACCGGGACGCCCGTGTGGCCGTCGTGCACCGGCACGCCGTCGAACTTGTCCGCGCCGGGCGCGCTCGGCCGGGCGAACAGCCCGGCCAGCGCGGTCTGGCCCTCGGCAAGCACGTTGACGGCGAAGGCGCCGCGGCGCAGCACCGCCTCCTGGGTGCTGCTGCCCGCGTGCAGGCAGGCCAGCATCATCGGCGGGTCGAGCGAGAGCGAGGTCACCGCGCTGACGGTGGCGCCGAACCGCCGCCCGTCCACGCTCGTGGTGATCACCACCACGCCGCTGGCGAAGTTGCCGACCACCCGCCGGAACACGGCACCGTCGACCGGCGGGTTGGCCACACCGGTCCCGTTCACCCGCACACTCCCGGACTGTCCCCGGACTGCTCCGGCCGTGCCCGACGATCGGGATCCGGCGACCTCCATCAGACCCCGGGCACGGACGCCGTGCCGGTCGGCGCGAGCGACCTCCCGACCAGTGGAACCGGGCGCGCGGTCAGCGGTGCAGGACGCCGGCGACCACCTCGCGCAGCGGCCGGGGCACGACGCCCCGGGCGGCGTCGATCCGGCGGGCCTTGCGGCGGGTCACCAGGATCGCGATCACCGCGAACAACCAGATCGGGTACTGCACCAGCCAGGCGACCCGGAACGCCTCCGGCGAGAACCCGCCGAGCGCGGTGAGCACGATGCCCATGGCCGCCAGCACGACGAGGCTCGCGAGGAACCCGCCGACGTTCACCATGCTCTGCGCGACGGCGACGTTGCGGGACGGATTGGTCGTGCGGGCGATGTCGAAGCCGACCACCGACGCGGGCCCGTCCGCCGCCAGCACGAGCACGAGCAGCACGAGCAGCCAGAGCGGGGCGGGCGCCGGCGTCGCCAGCACGGCCGTCCACATCGTGGCGTTTCCGGCGATGATGCCCAGCAGGATCCAGGAGCGGCGCATCGGGAACCGCTTCGTCAGGTACCCGACGACGGGACCGATCACGATCGTCGCGAGGACGAAAACCGTGACCAGCGCGGCGGCCTCGCCCGGCGTGCGGCCCTGCCCCGACACGAGGTAGGGCACGCCCCAGAGCACGACGAACACCATCATCGAGAACTGCGTGCCGAGGTGACCGAAGAAGCCGAGCCGCGTGCCGGGCCGGCGCCAGACCGCGGCCACGTCGCGACCGACGTCCCGGAGCGAGGCCATCGGCACGGGCCGCCAGCCGTCCGGGCTGTTGTCCACGAAGGCGAGCACCAGCACCGCGCCGACCAGCGCGGTGCCGGCGGCCACGCCGAACGCGGTGGACCAGCCCGGGCCGTGCAGCAAGCGCCGCGAACGGCAGCGCGGACAGCACCTGGCCGAGCTGACCGAAGATCAGCGCGACCTGGGTCGTCATCGGCACCCTGCCCGGCGGGAACCAGTGCGGGATCAGGGCGACGACGCCGACGAACACGATGGCGTCGCCCATGCCGACCAGCACCCGCGCGGCGATCGCCAGCGGCAGGTTGGTCACCAGGGCGAGCGCGAGCTGGCCGAGGCCGAGGAGCGCACAGCTGATCAGCAGCATCGTCCGGGCGCCGTAGCGGTCGACGAACAGGCCGGCCGGCACCTGCGCGGCGGCATACACGGCCACCTGGATGAACGCGAACAGGGCCAGCGTGCCCGGGCTGATCTGGAAACGCTCCGCCGCGTCGAGACCGGCCACGCCGAGGCTGGTCCGGTGCATGACCGCGAAGACGTAGACGACGACCGCGACGCCCAGCACCATCCACGGCGACCGCACCGCCGAGTCGGCGCGGCGCGGGATCGCCGGTGGGCACGGTCATCACCTCGGTGGCTCGGGCGTTCGTCGACGGGCGGCACCCGGGTTCGGGTCGCGTTGGCAACGATTATGGCAAGCCCTTGCCATAATTTGCCAGGATTCGGTACAACGTCGGACATGGATCACACCGGCCGGCGGCGGGGAGTCCGCGCGTGCGCGCCGATGCGGTGACGCTGCAGGACGTCGCCCGCGCGGCCGATGTCGCCGTGTCGACGGCGTCCCGCGCGCTGTCCAACCCCGACCGGGTCAGCAGGGGGACCCGCGAGCGCGTGCAGATCGTCGCGCGACGGCTCGGCTACCGGCCCGGGCGCGAACCCGCGGGCGGCGCCGGCCACCGGCTGCTCGCGCTGTCCGTGAACGACATCACGAACCCGCACAACTTCGACCTGATCCGCGGCGCGGAGGCCCAGGCCAGGGCGGCCGGATACACGCTGATCATCGGCGAGACGCGCGAGAGTCCCGATCTCGAACTCGACCACGCGGAGCGGTTGGACCAGGTGGTCGACGGGTTCGTGCTGGCCGCCAGCCGGTTGGACGACGACGGCCTGCGGGCGATCGCCCGGCGCCACCCGATCGCGCTCTACAACCGCGAGGTCGACGGCATCCCGAGCGTGGTGACGGAGTCGGCGGACAGCGCCCGGCAGGTGGTCGAGCACCTGGTTGCCCTCGGCCACCGGTCCCTGGCGTTCCTCGCCGGACCGGACAATGCCTGGTCATCGGCCCAGCGGTGGCGCGGCCTGTCCGCGGCCGCGCGGCGGGCGGGCGTCGAGATCCTGCGGCTCGGGCCGTTCCTGCCGACGCGGGAGCAGGGGCCGGCGGCCGCCGACGTGGCATCGGCAACGCCGGCGACGGCATGGATCGGCTTCAACGACCTGCTCGCGATCGGGGTGCTGCAGCGCCTGCGCGACCGCGGCGTGGACGTGCCGGGCCACGTCAGCGTCGTCGGCTACGACAACATCTTCGGCGCCGACTTCTGCCGGCCGCCGCTGACCACGGTGGCCGGGCAGGCGGCCCCGGCCGGCCGGCTGCTCGTCGATCTGGTCCTGCACCCCGGGGGCCGGGCGCCCGCGCCCGTCGTGCTGGCGAGCGAACTGCTGATCCGGGAATCAACAGGTCCGCGGCGCGGCGACTGAGGGTCCGGCGGCCGCGTCAGACGATGCAGAAGCCGGGCGGCAGCGGGGCCCGGCCGGTCAGCGCGCGGAGCAGGGTCTCCCCCCACCCGAGTTGCTGCGCCACCCGCCCGCCGATGCCGAGCGCCGAGTCGACGACCCGTGCCGGCGGCTCGAACGGCAGTCCCGTCGCGTCGGCGATGTCGATGCCGTGCACAGCGAGTTCGAAGGTGCGGGTCGGCAGGTAATCGCGCACGCGGATGCCGCCGACGATGCACTCGATCACCCCGTCGCCCGCGCCGGCCAGGTCGGCCGCCACCTCGTCGCACAGCTCGGCGAATCTGGCGGCCGGCGGCGACCCCAGCGCGACCCCCGCCTTCCGGCCGCGCTCGGCCACGCCGGGCCCGCTCGTCATGTCCCGGATCGCCACGAAATAACCTGCGGGGGAATCGATGTCGATGCGGTCGACGGGCCGTCGGAGGTACTCCTGCACCGTGACGAGGGAGCGGCTGGAGTGCCCGACAAGCGATCGCAGGTCCCACTCCCCCAGCCCAGGTCCGTCCCACGCCGCTTCGGGGATCAGCCGGACGAGATCGCGGACGGCCGCGGCCGCGACCAGGTAGTCGTCGCAGCGCCGCCGCGAACGCGGAGTGGTCGGGCACGGTCCCCTCGGGCACGACGCCGGCGCTAGCGGGCACGCATGCGGTTGTTGCGCGCGTTGTGCTCGAGCTCGGCGAGCCCGAGGGCCTCCATCAGCGGCGGCACGTACACCCCGAACCGGCCGCGCAGGCCCTTCTTCAGTCCGTACCAGCCGCCGACGGGGTTGTCCGCGGAGCGACCCCACGCCTCGACCGTGCCGTCGGGCGCCGGCTTCTGCTCGTCCGCGCCGCCGAGCGGGACCCAGTCACCGCGCTCGACCAGCATCGCGTGCAGGTCGTCCAGGCAACGCGCCTGATAGGTCAGCACCGTCTTGCCGACCGTGCAGACGAGCGTCGGCGGATCCGCATCGTCGTCGCGGTGCATCGTGTACGCCGAGGTTCCGGGCGGCGTCGTCAGCTGCCACGGATCGTCGTTGGTCCCGCTCCCGGTGACGGCCACCCGGCAACCCTAATACCGTCCGGTGTGGCCGCCCCGATGGATCGCGGCGGCGAACTAGGGTGGGCGGATGCAGCAGTACCTGGACCTGGTCGACCGCATCCTGACCACCGGCGTCGACAAGTCCGATCGCACCGGAACCGGCACCCGCAGCGTGTTCGGTCACCAGATGCGGTTCGACCTGGCGGACGGCTTCCCGCTCGTCACCACCAAGAAGGTGCACGTGAAATCCGTGGTGGTGGAGCTGCTCTGGTTCCTGCAGGGGTCCACCAACGTGCGCTGGCTGCAGGAGCGCGGGGTCAGCATCTGGGACGAGTGGGCGGACCCCGAGGGCGAGCTCGGGCCCGTGTACGGCAAGCAGTGGCGATCCTGGCCGACCCCGGACGGGCGGCACATCGACCAGATCGCCGCGGTCATCGCGTCGCTGCGGCAGAACCCGGACTCACGGCGGCACCTCGTGTCCGCGTGGAACGTCGCCGACGTCTCGGACATGGCGCTGCCGCCGTGCCACGCCCTGTTCCAGTTCTACGTCGCGGACGGCCGGCTGTCCTGCCAGCTCTACCAGCGGTCGGCGGACGTGTTCCTCGGAGTGCCGTTCAACATCGCGTCGTACGCGCTGCTCACGCAGATGGTGGCGCAGGTCGTCGGCCTGGCGCCGGGCGACTTCGTGCACACGCTCGGCGACGCCCACCTGTACGCGAACCACCTGGAGCAGGCCCGCCTGCAGCTCACCCGCGACCCGCGGCCGCTGCCGTCGCTCACGCTGAACTCCGCGATCCGGGAGATCGACGACTTCACGGTCGACGACATCGCCGTGCTCGGCTACGAGCCGCACCCCGCCATCCGCGCGCCCATCGCGGTGTAGCCGCCGTGCGGGTCACGCTGGTCGCCGCGGTCGCCCGTAACGGTGTCATCGGCTCCGCGGGCGGCCTGCCGTGGCGCCTGCCCGCCGACCTGCGCCACTTCAAGGAGCTCACCCTCGGCCACCCGATGATCATGGGCCGCAAGACGTTCGACTCGATCGGCCGCGCGCTGCCCGGCCGCCGCACGATCGTCGTGACCCGCGACCGCGGCTGGTCGGCCCCGGATGTCGAGGTCGCGCACAGCCTGGACGCTGCGCTCGAACGAGCCCTCGATCCGTCCTTCGGCGAAGGCCAGGTGATGATCGTCGGCGGCGGCGAGATCTACGCCCAGGCGCTGCCACTGGCGGACCGGCTGGAGATCACCGAGGTGCGCGCCGACGCGACCGGCGACACCCGCTTCCCGGCCATCGATCCCGCGCGGTGGCGGGAGACCGCGCGCGAATCGCACGACGGCTTCGACTTCGTCCGCTACGAGCGGCGCGGACCGGTGCGCGACCTGGCCGACCTGCTGGGCTCGCTGCGGCCCGAGCGGGTGCCCGGCGAGTTCGTCTACTGCACCGTCGGCCACGGCGAACCGCCCGCCGGTGTGCGGCCGGTGGTGACCGTGCTCGAGCCGGAGGGACTCACGCTGGTGCTTCCGGCCGGGGACGCGGCCGCCGCCGGGCTCGACGGCGACTTCCGCTGCGCCTGGATCCGGATCTCCGTGCAGTCGGCGCTCGACGCGGTCGGCCTGACGGCGGCCATGGCGGGCGCGCTGACGGCGGACGGGATCTCCTGCAACGTGGTCGCCGGCTATCACCACGACCACCTGTTCGTGCCCGTCGAGCGCGCCGACGACGCGCTCGCCGCCCTGCGCGCCCTGGCGCACACCAGGACCTGACCGGGCCGGTCAGCCGACGGGCGCCTCGGGGCGGGTCGCGCCGTACGGCACCACGATGCGCAGCGACGGATCGATCTTGCTCCCCGCGAGGCTGCCGACGCCGGCCCTCGCGGCGGACAACCCCGCCTTGGTCGAGTTGGCGATGACGTTCTTGGCGGCGGCCGAGCGCTCGGTCCGCATGGTCTGGCTCACCGAGTCCAGCAGGTCGGCGACCTCGAGATCGAGGGCGTCACAGATGGAGGCGAGCAGCTCGCTCGATGCCTCCTTGCGGCCGCGCTCCACCTCGGACAGGTACCCGAGGGAGACGTTCGCGGCCGTGGACACATCGCGCAGGGTGCGATTCTGTCGGGTCCGGGCATCACGCAACCCGTCCCCGACCGCATTTCGGAGTAGCACGCCGCACACCCCCTTTCGGGATCACCACCAGATACTTCCGATACCACGCTACCGATCTCAACGCCGATCTTGCCGACGATGTTCCAGTGCTGCAGTCACCATAGGGTTACAAGGCTGTTGCGGCGACGTGCGAGAGCAGGTCGATCGCGGCCCGCGCGGCGGCGGCGCGGACGTCCGCCCGGCCCGGCACCGCCGCGGCGGGCGCCCCATCGACCGGCCTCTCGATCGAACCGGCCGGGGGTGCGCTCGACGGGCCGCCGGCGCGCAGATCGCGGTGCGGGCTCGGCCCGCTGATCGCGCAGAACCAGGTGCCCACCGGCACGCCGTCCTGCGGATCGGGACCGGCGACACCGGTGAGGCCGAGCCCGATCGTCGCCTCGCAGGCGATCCGGGCGCCGTGGGCCAGCGCGTGCGCGACCTCGGCGTCGACCGGGCCGCGCTCCGCCAGCAGGTCGGCGTCCACGCCGGCCAGGGTGTGCTTCAGCTCGGTGGCGTAGACCACGAGCCCCCCGCGGACGACGGCGCTCGAGCCCGGCACCTCGGTGAGCAGGGCGGTGACCAGGCCGCCGGTGAGCGATTCGGCGGTCGCGACGGTCCAGCCGCGGGCGGCGCAGGTGGCGATCAGCGCGCGCAGCCGCTCCGGATCCACGCCCAGCGCAGCCGGCCACATCGGTCACGCGCTGCCCGGGGCCGGCGGCCGGTTGACCGGCCCGGAGTGCGCCCGCGAGTAGATGGTGAGCGCCCTGATGAGGTAGTCGACACCGGTGGCGATGGTGAGGATCACCGCGATGCCCATGGTTCCGTACAGCAGCCAGTCGAACACGTCGGGCAGCGGCATGATGTACAGCCCGATGGCGATGATCTGCGCGAACGTCTTGGCCTTGCCGCCGGGGCTGGCGGCGATCACCCCGTACCGGATGACCGCGAAGCGCAGCAGCGTCACGCCGATCTCGCGGACCAGGATGACGATCGTGACCCACCAGGCGAGGTCGCCCAGCATGGACAACCCGATGAGCGCTGACCCGGTGAGCGCCTTGTCGGCGATCGGATCGGCGATCTTGCCGAAGTCCGTCACCTGGCCCCGCTTGCGCGCGATGTGCCCGTCGTACCGGTCGGTGATCGCGGCGACCGCGAACACCGCCCAGGCGATCCAGCGCCAGGTGGTGTCGTGTCCGCCCTCAGCGAACAGGGCGAGCAGGAACACCGGCACCAGGATCAGCCGAAGCACGGTGAGCGCATTCGGCAGGTTCATCAGCGGCACGGGCGGCGGTGGCGCGGTCATCGGACCGCCTGCCCCTGCGCGGCCCCGGAGGCGGCGCCCTGCGCGGCGAGCGGGACGGCCAGCAGGTCGACCCCGGCCGAGTCCACGACCCTGCAGCGGATCAGCTCGCCCGGTCCGGGCGCCCGCCCCGGCCAGCCGGCGCCCGATCCGGCGATCATCGTGACGCCGTCGACGTCGGGCGCCTGGTGGGCCGCGCGGCCCACCGCGCACACCTGCGCGCCGGCCCATCGCGGCGACTCCGCGCCCGGGCCGTCAGGGCGGTCGGGGATGTCGACCAGCACGTCCACCACGGTGCCACGGCGGTCCTCCGCCCGCTGGGCGGTCAGCTCCTCGGCGAGCGACGCGATCCGCTCCACCCGCTCGGCGATGACGTCGTCGGTGTGCTTGCCATCCAGCGCGGCCGCGGCGGTGCCGTCCTCGTCCGAGTAGCCGAACACGCCGACCGCGTCGAGCCGGGCCCCGATCAGGAACGCGTCCAGCTCGTCGACGTCCGCCTCTGTCTCCCCCGGGAACCCGACGATCACGTTCGACCGGATGCCGGCCTCCGGCGCCGCCGCCCGGATCTGATCGAGCAGTCCGAGGAACGACTCCCGGTTGCCGAAGCGGCGCATCCGGCGCAGCACCGGCTCCGCGGCGTGCTGGAACGACAGGTCGAAATAGTCGGCCACCACGGCGTTCTCCGCGATCGCCTGGATCAGCCACGGGCGGGTCTCCGCGGGTTGCAGGTACGACAACCGCACGCGGCGCACGCCCCGCACGCCCGCCAGCGCGTCCAGCAGCCGCTCGAGCGGGCGCTCGATCCGCAGGTCCTTGCCGTACGAGGTGGTGTTCTCGCTGACCAGGTAGAGCTCCGCGACCCCCTGGTCGGCCAGCCACACGGCCTCGTCGACGATCTCGGCGACCGGCCGGGAGACGAAGGACCCCCGGAACGACGGGATGGCGCAGAAGCTGCAGCGCCGGTCGCAGCCGGAGGCGATCTTCAGCGGCGCCACCGGGCCGCGGCGCGGCAGGTGGCGGATCCAGCCCGGCACCGCGCCGCCGGCGAGGGAGGCGGCCGGCCCGGCGTGCCCGGGGATCGTCACCTCGGCCCTGGGCCGGTCGACCGGCGTCACGGGCAGCAGGGTGCGGCGGTCCGCCGGGACGTGCGACGCCGGCCGGTGCCCGTCCAGCACCTCGCCCAGGAGCGCGGCCAGGTCCGGGTACGCGTCGAAGCCGAGGACCGCGTCGGCCTCCGGCAGCGCCTCGGCCAGCTCCCGGCCGTACCGCTCGGCCAGGCAGCCGACCGCGACCACCTTCGCGCCGGTGTCGGCCGCGGCAAGCACCGTGTCGATGGAGTCCTTCTTCGCGTCGGCCACGAACGCGCAGGTGTTCACGACGATCACGTCGGGACCCGCGCCGGTCGTCGCGTCGTCCGGCAGGATCTCGTAGCCGCCGGCGCTGAGCCGGCCGGCGATCTCGGACGAGTCGACCTCGTTGCGCGCGCAGCCCAGGGTCAGCAGCTGCACCCGCACCGGATCGCCGGGACGCGCCATGCGGTGCGCCGGATCGGCTGGCCTACTCGGCGGGGCCGTCGACACCGGGGTCACCGCCCCACCCTAGTCGCCGGGACCGCCCCGAAACCCCGTCCGGCGCTCGTCGCGCGCACTCCCGAACCGTGCCGGCGGACCGTGCACGTCGCCGGTGGTTAGGCTCTTGCGCCGTGACCGCCACGCCGCTGCCGGACCTCGTCGTCCGGCGCGCGAAGGTGACGGACGTGCGGCGGATCAAGGAGATCGTCGACGTGTACGCCGGGCCGGTGCTGCTGGAGAAGACCCTGGCCAACCTCTTCGAGGACGTCACCGAGTTCTGGGTCGCCGAGTCCGGCGGCGCGATCGTGGGATGCGGTGCGCTGCACGTGCTCTGGGAGGATCTGGGCGAGATCCGCACGGTGACCACCGATCCCGGGGTGCAGGGCCGGGGCATCGGGCACGCGGTCTGCGAGCACCTCATGGACCAGGCCAGGGAGCTCGGGCTGCACCGGCTGTTCGTGCTCACCTTCGAGGTGTCGTTCTTCGCCTCGCTGGGCTTCACCCCGATCTCCGAGCTCGACCTGTCCGACGAGGCGCAGGCGGAGCTCCGCCGCTCCTACGACACGGGGGTCGCCGAGTTCCTCGACCTGCCGTACGTCAAGAAGAACACTCTCGGCAACACGCGGATGCTGCGCACCCTCTGAGCACCCACGCCGCTTCCAGTGAACGCCCTGCGGCCGGCTTCCGACGATGCCCTGCGGGCGGCCGGCTGAATCAGTGCGGGGTGCGCTTGTCCTCGATCCGGGCGAGCGCCTCGGCGAGCAGCGCCTCGCCGTCGGCGTCGGACCGCCGCTCCTTCACGTAGGCCAGGTGGGACTTGTAGGGCTCGACCCGCGGCGCCGGCGGCGGCGTCTCCTCGTCGAGGCCGGCGGGCAGGCCGCAGCTCGGGCAGTCCCAGGTGTCTGGGATCTCGGCGTCCATCGCGAAGGCCAGCCGGGTGTGGTGCCCGTTGGCGCAGTAGAAGTCGAGGCGACGACGGGGCGCGGACTCGCCGCGGTCCGCCTCCCCCATCCGGCCCGCCCCGATGCGCGACCCGCGGATCGGATTGCCGCTGGCCATGTCAGGCGCCGACCTTCAGCAACAACCCGACGCCGATGATGGAGATGATCCAGACCGCCGCGACGAACAGGGTCAGCCGGTCGAGGTTCTTCTCGACCACGGAGGAGCCCGAGAGCGACGACTGCATGGTGCCGCCGAACAGGGACGACAGCCCGCCGCCCTTGCCGCGGTGCAGCAGGATCAGGGCCATCAGCCCGAGGCTGGTGAGCACCAGCAGGATGTCCAGGAACAGTCTCATCGTTGCCTTGTTCGTTATCGGGTTCGAATCGGTGGGGAGCCGCTCGCGCCCGTGTCGAGCGCGCGCGAGAGCGCGCCGGGATCGGCGTCGAGTCTAACCCGGCGGGCGCCGGGATCCGCGCCCATCGCGCCGGCCGGACGGGCCGTGCTGTCGGACGTCGGCCGGACAATGGCCCCATGGACGGCGCGCCTCCGCCCCCGGAGTGGGTGTTGCACGTCGACCTGGACCAGTTCCAGGCCTCCGTCGAGTTCCTGCGGCACCCGGAGCTGATCGGCCGGCCGCTCGTGGTCGGCGGCGACGGCGACCCGACCCTTGCCCGCCAGGTGGTGACCTGCGCCTCCTACGAGGCCAGGGCCTTCGGGGTGCACGCCGGGATGCCCCTGCGGTTCGCGGCCCGGCGGTGCCCCGACGCCGTGTTCCTGCCGCTCGACGCCCCCGCCTACGAGCTGGCGAGCGAGCGGGTGATGACCGCGCTGCGGGACACCGGGCTGCCGCTCGAGGTCTGGGGGTGGGACGAGGCGTTCGTCGGGGCGAGCACGGACGATCCGGAGACCCTGGCCGAGGGGCTGCGCCGCCTGGTGCGCGAGGCGTCGGGGCTGCCGTGCTCCATCGGCATCGGCGACACCAAGCTGCGGGCCAAGACCGCCACCGGGTTCGCCAAGCCGGCGGGCGTGCACCGGCTGACGGCCGACACCTGGATGGCGGTCATGGGCCACCGCCGGGTCGGCGAGCTGTGGGGCGTCGGCAGGCGCGGCGCGGCCCGGTTCGCCGAGCGGGGCATCACCACGGTCGCCGACCTCGCGACGGCCGACACCGCCGAACTCGCCGCCTGGCTGGGCCCGACCATCGGCCCGCGCTACCAGGTCCTGGCCCGCGGCGAGGGCGACCGGCGGATCCGCACCGAGCCGTGGATCGCCCGCTCGCGGAGCCGGCAGACGACGTTCCCAACCGATCTCACCGACCGCGCGGACATCGAGGCACAGGTGCGCCAGCTCGCCGCTGCCATCGCCAGGGAGGTGGTCGCGGAGGGCCGGTGGATCCACAAGGTGGCGGTGATCGTGCGCAGCTCGTCGTTCTTCACCGAATCGCACGTGCGCAGCCTGCCGGCGCCGACCGTCGACGTCGCGGTGGTGCAGGCCGCGGCGCTGGATGTGCTCGCGCTGTTCCCCCTGGCCCGCCCGGTCCGGCTGCTCGGGGTGCGGGTCGACCTCGATCCGGTGCGCGAGCCGGTGGGTCCCCCCGCGGAGCAATCGACCGACTAGGACAGCACCCCGATGGCGTTGGCGGCGAGGTTCGCGAACTCGGTGCCGTCCAGCGACGCCCCGCCGACCAGCGCGCCGTCGACGTCGGTCTGGGCGGTGATCTCCGCGACGTTGCCCGACTTCACCGAGCCGCCGTACAGGATGCGGATGCCGTCGGCGATCTCGGCGCCGTACTTCTCGGCCAGCGCGACGCGCAGCGCGCCGCACACCTCCTGGGCGTCGGCCGGGGTGGCCACCCGGCCGGTGCCGATCGCCCACACCGGCTCGTAGGCCAGCACGATGTCGGCCGCCTGCTCGGCGCTGACGTCGGCCATGGCGGCGAGCATCTGGTCGACGGAGTGCTGGACCTGGTTGCCGGCCTCGCGGACCTCGAGCCCCTCGCCGACACACAGCAGCGGGATCAGCCCGTGCCGGTAGGCGGCATTGACCTTCTTGGCCAGCAGCTCGTCGGTCTCGTCGTGGTACTCGCGGCGCTCCGAGTGCCCGACCAGGACGTAGGTGCAGCCGAGCTTGGCCAGCTGCGCACCGGAGATGTCGCCGGTGTAGGCGCCGGAATCGAACGGCGACAGGTCCTGCGCGCCGTGCACGATGGACAGCTTGTCGGCCTCGATCAGCGTCTGCACCGAGCGCAGCGCGGTGAACGGCGGGATGACCGCGACTTCGACGTGGTCGTAGTACTTCTCGGGCAGGGTGAAGGCGATCTTCTGCACCAGCGCGATGCCCTCGAGGTGGTTGAGGTTCATCTTCCAGTTGCCGGCGATCAGGGGCTTGCGGGTGCTCATTCGGCTGCCTCCAGTACGGCCAGGCCGGGGAGCTCTTTGCCCTCGAGGAATTCCAGGGAGGCGCCACCGCCGGTCGAGATGTGGGTGAATCCGGATTCGTCGACGCCGAGAATGCGGACGGCCGCGGCGGAGTCGCCGCCACCGACGACCGAGAACGACGGTGACGCGGCGATCGCCTCGGCGACCGCCCTGGTGCCCTCGGCGAACGGCGCCAGCTCGAACACGCCCATCGGGCCGTTCCAGAAGACGGTCGCGGCACCGGCCGCGACCTCGGCGAAGTTCGCCGCGCTCTCCGGCCCGATGTCCAGGCCCAGCCAGCCGTCCAGGATGCCGTCCACCGGAACGATCTCGTCGCGGCGTCGGCCGCGAACGCGTCCGCGATGACGACATCGGTGGGCAGCACGATCTTGTCGGCGTTGTCGGCGAGCAGGTTCTTGCAGGTCTCGATCTGGTCCTCCTGCAGCAGCGAGGCGCCGACGCCGTAGCCCTGCGCGGCCAGGAAGGTGAACGCCATGCCGCCGCCGATCAGCAGCGAATCCACCTGCGGCAGCAGGGAGGTGATGACCCCGAGCTTGTCGGAGACCTTGGACCCGCCGAGGATCACCGCATACGGCCGCTCCGGGTCGACGGTCAGCTTCTTCAGCACGGCGGTCTCCGCGGACACCAGGTAGCCGGCGAAATGCGGGAGTTTCTGGGCGATCTCGTACACCGACGCCTGCTTGCGATGCACCACGCCGAACCCGTCGGAGACGAACGCGGCGCCCGCGCCGACCACCGCGACCAGGTCGTCGGCCAGCACGCCGCGCTCGGCCGCGTCCTTGGAGGTCTCCCGGGCGTCGAACCGGACGTTCTCCAGCATCGCGACTGCCCGCCGCGCAGCGCGGCCACGGTCTCCCGGGCGGACGGTCCGACCAGGTCCTCGGCCAGCGGCACCTCCTGGCCGAGCAGCTCGCCGAGCCGGGCGGCCGCGGGCGCCAGCGAGTACTTGGACTCCGGTGCGCCCTTCGGCCGGCCGAGGTGGGCGGTGACGACGACCTTCGCGCCGCCCACGATCAGCGCCTGCAGCGTCGGCAGGGACGCCCTGATCCGGCCGTCATCGGTGATGACGCTGCCGTCCAGCGGCACGTTGAGGTCGGAGCGGACCAGCACGGTGCGGCCGGCGACGCCGGCGGCCAGCAGATCGTCGAGGGTGTGCACGCGTACTCCTTGGCTGTTCCCGCCGCCGGGGCGGGAGAAGGGACGCGGGTGGAGCCCGGGGAGATCAGCTGTCTCCGCCGGACGCCACCCGCGATGTCAGTGCCGTGTGAGGATCAGAGCTTGTCGCCGACGATGGCGGTGAAGTCCGCCAGCCGGTTCGAGTAGCCCCACTCGTTGTCGTACCAGCCGACGATCTTGAAGAAGTTGCCGCCGAGCCCGATGGTCAGCGGCGAGTCGAAGGTGCACGACGCCGGCGAGCCCACGATGTCGGTCGAGACGATCGGGTCCGTCGAGTAGACCAGCCGGCCGGCCAGCGGGCCGGACTCGGCCGCCGCCTCGAACGCCTCGTTGACCTCGTCGACCGTGGTCGACTTCTCCAGCTCGACCGTCAGGTCGGTGACCGAGCCCGTCGGCACCGGCACCCGGAGGGCGTAGCCGTGCAGCTTGCCCTTGAGTTCCGGCAGCACCAGCGCGGTCGCCTTCGCGGCGCCGGTGGTGGTCGGGATGATGTTGATCGCGGCGGCCCGGGCCCGGCGCAGGTCCTTGTGCGGGAAGTCCAGGATCACCTGGTCGTTGGTGTAGGCGTGGATCGTCGTCATCAGGCCCTGGACGATGCCGAAGTTCTCGTGCAGCACCTTGGCCATCGGCGCGACGCAGTTCGTCGTGCAGGACGCGTTCGACAGGATCGTCTGCGACCCGTCGTACTTGTCGTCGTTCACGCCGACGACGACGGTCAGGTCCTCGTCGGTCGCCGGCGCCGAGATGATGACCTTCTTGGCGCCGGCCGACATGTGCTTGCCGCCGCATCCGCCTTGGTGAAGAAGCCGGTGGACTCGATGACGACGTCGACGCCCAGGTCGCTCCACGGCAGCGAGCCGGATCCCGCTTGGACAGCGCCTTGATGTCCTTGCCGTCGACGGTGATGACGCCGTCGCTGGCGGTGACCTCGTAGGGCAGCTTGCCCAGGATCGAGTCGTACTTCAGCAGATGGGCCAGGGTCTTGTTGTCCGTCAGGTCGTTGACGGCGACGATCTCGATGTCGTGATCGAGCGAGTCCACCGCCCGCCAGAAGTTGCGGCCGATCCGACCGAATCCGTTCACACCGACGCGCACAGTCACGTCTGTCAGCCCTCCTCTTAGGGATATTCCGCTACAGGGTCCTGCTGACCCCGGCGGGATCCTTGTCGTGCCGTCGCCCACCCGCTGCCTGGCGACGTCGGCACCACTGTATCGGCAGCCCAAACGGGCGGCACGTCGGAGGGAACCGCCCCGGCCGGCGGGAGATCAGGGGCCGCGGGGACGGGCCGACGGCGGATGAACGGCGGGCGTCCGGCCCGTGTCGGCCGCGGCCGGTGCGCGGCAGCTGAACCGCTTCAGCGGATCTGGGTTGCCGCACCGCGAACCGGTCGGAGCCCCGCCGGCCGGTCCTCGGGATGCGTTCAGCTGTCCAGCATGTCGGCGGTGACGGCGGACTCGGTGTCCGGGATGCCGAGGTCGGCGGCGCGCTTGTCGGCCATCGTCAGCAGCCGGCGGATCCGGCCGGCGACGGCGTCCTTGGTCATCGGCGGATCGGCCAGCTGGCCCAGTTCCTCCAGCGACGCCTGGCCGTGCGCGATCCGCAGCCGGCCGGCCTGGCTCAGGTGGTCGGGTGCGTCCTCGCCCAGGATCGCCAGCGCCCGCTCCACCCGCGCCGCGGCCGCCACCGCGGCCCGCGCGGACCGGCGCAGGTTGGCGTCGTCGAAGTTGGCCAGCCGGTTGGCGGTCGCCCGGACCTCGCGGCGCATCCGCCGCTCCTCCCAGGCCAGCATGCGAGGAGTGCGCGCCGAGCCGGGTGAGCAGGGCGGCGATCGCGTCGCCGTCGCGGACCAGCACCCGGTCGGCGCCGCGCACCTCGCTGGCCTTGGCGCCGATGCCCATCCGGCGGGCCGCGCCGACCAGGGCGAGCGCCGCCTCGGGCCCGGGGCAGGTCACCTCCAGCGAGGCGCTGCGACCCGGCTCGGTCAGCGAGCCGTGCGCCAGGAACGCGCCGCGCCAGGCCGCCTCGGCGTCGCCGACCGAGCCGGCCACGATCTGCGGCGGCAACCCGCGGACCGGCCGGCCGCGCTGATCGATCAGGCCGGTCTGCCGGGCCAGCGAGTCGCCGCCGGCGACCACCCGCACGACGTACCGGGTGCCCTTGCGGATGCCCGACGCCGCCAGCACCTGCACGTCGGCGACGTGCCCGTACAGCTCGCCGATCTCCTTGCGCAGCCGCCGGGCCACCGCGCCGGTGTCCAGCTCCGCCTCGACGATGACCCGGCCGGCCACGATGTGCAGCCCGCCGGCGAACCGCAGCAGCGCGGAGACCTCCGCCTTGCGGGCGGACACCTTGGTCACCGCCACCCGGCTGAGCTCGTCCTTGACGGTGGCCGTCATCGCCATCCGGGGTACTCCCTGTCGTTCATCGACCACTCGTGCCCGCACTCTCCGCGGCCGCCGGCGCGCGCTGCGCCGCCGGTTCCACCGCCCGCTCCAGCACGGCCGCCAGCGCCGCCGACAACCTTGTCGGGTCGTGCCGCGGGGTACCGGGCACCCGCACGTCGTGCAGATCCAGCCGCGCCCCCAGCCGGGCCGCCGCGGTCGCGAGCCGCTGAGGCAGCGCGACCGCGGCAGGAGTCCGCGAGCACCGTGTCGACCCGCAGCGCGGGAGCGTGTGCTGAGAGTACGTCCAGGTGCTGCTCCGGCGAGAACCCCTCCGTCTCCCCCAGCTGGGCGGCCAGGTTCAGCACCACCAGCCGCCGGGCGCGGCTGCCGGCGATGGCCGCTGCCAGGTCCGGCAGCAGCAGGTGCGGCAGCACGCTGGTGAACCAGGAGCCGGGACCGAAGGTGATCAGGTCGGCGTCGGCGATCGCCGCGACCGCCTCCGGGCAGGCGCGCGCGTCCGCCGGCGCCAGCGAAACCGCTGCGACCTGACCGGGTGTGGTGGCGACCGCGACCTGGCCGCGGATCGTCCGGACCGCGCCGGGTCCTCGTCCAGCCCGGCCACGGCGGCGACGATGTCCAGCGGCTGGCAGGACATCGGCAGCACCCGGCCGCGGGCGCCGAGCAGATCGCCGGCCGCGTCCAGCGCGGCGACCGGATCGCCGAGCACCTGCGCGAGCCCGACCAGCACGAGGTTGCCGACCGGGTGCCCGGCCAGCGCCCCGTCACCCGCGGAACCGGTGCTGGAAGGTGGTGCGCCCAGAGCCGGCCGCTGTCGTCCGGGCGGCTGAGCGCGGTCAGCGCCATCCGCAGGTCGCCGGGCGGCACGATGCCGGGCACCTCGCGGCGCAGCCGGCCGGAGGACCCGCCGTCGTCGGCGACGGTGACGACGGCGGTGATGTCGACGTCGAGCCGGACCAGCGCGCTGAGCATCACGTGCAGGCCGTGCCCGCCGCCCAGCGCGACCACCTTCGGCCGCCGCGATCCCGGCGCGCTGTTCACCACCGTGGTGCCTGCCATCGCTCTACTCCCGGCCCAGGTCGCGGTGGACGACCTGGACGGCGAGCGCGTCGTCCTGCAGCCGGCGGCGGAGCTCCTCGGCGACCGCGACGCTGCGGTGCTTGCCGCCGGTGCAGCCGACCGCCAGCGTCAGGTATCGCTTGCCCTCGCGTTTGTAGCCGCCGCTGATCAGGTCGATCAGCTCGACGTAGCGGTCGAGGAACTCGGTCGCGCCCTCCTGGGAGAGGACGTAGTCGGACACGGCGGCCTCCCGGCCGGTGTGGTCGCGCAGCTCCGGGATCCAGTGCGGGTTCGGCAGGAACCGCATGTCGATCACCAGGTCGGCGTCCAGCGGCAGCCCGTACTTGAAGCCGAAGGAGACGACGGTCAGCGACGCCGGCGGGCCGCCGCGGTGGGCTCGAACGCCCGCTCCACCTCGGCCCGCAGCTGGTGCACGGACAGCTCCGAGGTGTCGATGACGACGTCGGCCTCGTCGCGCAGCGGCTCCAGCACCGCGCGTTCGGCGGCCACCCCGTCGGCGAGCCGGCCGCCGCCCTGCAGCGGGTGCGGGCGGCGGTTCGCCTCGTACCGCCGGATCAGCGCCGCGTCGCTGGCCTCCAGGAACAGCACCCTCGGGCGGTAGCCGCGGGCGTCCAGGTCCTTGATCACCGCGGCGAGGTCCTCGGTGAAGGCGCGGGATCGGACGTCCAGCACGATGGCGATCCGGGTGACGTCCCCGCTGGTCCGCGACCCGAGGTCGACCATGGTGGTGATCAGCTCGGGCGGCAGGTTGTCCACGACGAACCAGCCGAGGTCCTCCAGGCATTTGGCGGCCGTCGACCGGCCCGCTCCGGACAGGCCGGAGACGATCGCGACCTGGATGCCGCCCCGTTCGGCGCCGCCGCCGTCGTGATCGCCGGGCGCGCCGTGGCCGGCGGGCACGCCGTCGGATGGGGCGGCCGGCTGGCTCATCGTGACGCCTCCTCCCGTTCGGGCACCGGTGTCGGGTCGGCGGACACGCTCCCCGTGCCCGACGACGGTACGGGTGCGCGGTCCCGTTCTCCACGGCCGGCGCGGCACGGGCCTGCTCCGCCGACCGCTCGGTCACCGCGGGCGCGGCCGCCCTGGCCGGTCGACCCGGGTTGGCCGCCAGCGCGTCGACGACCGCCTCCGCCGTCCGCGCGGCCGAAGCCGGGCACCGCGCGCAGCTCCTCGACGCTCGGCCCGGCGCAGCGCGGCGACCGAGCCGAAGTGCCGGATCAGCGCCTTCCGCCGGGTCTCGCCGAGCCCGGGACGTTGTCCAGCGCGGACACGGTCATCGACTTCGACCGCTTCGCCCGGTGATAGGTGATGGCGAACCGGTGCGCCTCGTCGCGGAGCCGCTGCAGCAGGTACAGGGCCTCGCTGGTGCGCGGGAAGATCATCGGCTCGTCCTGGTCCGGCACCCAGACCTCCTCGAGCCGCTTGGCCAGGCCGCAGACCGTGACGTCGACGATGCCGCGGTCGGCCAGCGCGGCGGCCGCCGCATTGACCTGCGGGGCGCCGCCGTCGACCACCAGCAGCTGCGGCGGGTAGGCGAACCGGCGCGGCCGGCCGGTGCGCGGGTCGATGCCGCGGCGGTAGGTCGGCTCCTCGCGCGTCCGGCCTGGCCGGCACCGCGGTCGCGCGTCGGCGTCGCCGGCCTCCGTGCCGCGGTCGGCGCCGGCCGTGGGTGAACCGGCGGCGCACCACCTCGGCGATGGACGCCACGTCGTCTCCGGGCCGGTCGCGGATGGCGAACCGGCGGTAGTCGCTGCGCTTGGGCAGCCCGTCCTCGAACACCACCAGCGAGGCCACCACGTCGGTGCCCTGCACGTGCGAGACGTCGATGCACTCGATCCGCAGCGGCGACGTGTCCATGCCCAGCGTGTCGGCGAGCTCGGTGAGCGCGGCCGATCGGGCGGTCAGGTCGCTGGCCCGCTTCAGCCGGTGCTGGGCCAGCGCCTCGGCGGCGTTCCGGGTGACGGTCTCGGCCAGCGCACGCTTGTCGCCGCGCTGCGGCACCCGCAGCGAGACCCGGGACCCGCGCAGCCCGGACAGCCACGCGGTCAGGTCGGACTCGTCGCTCGCGGCGCCGCCGCCGCGCGTCTCCGGGCCACCACGCCGGCAGCGCCGGCACCAGGATCTCCCGCGGCACCGCGGTCGCGCCGTCGTCGGCGGCCCGGCCCCCGTAGAACTGCAACAGGAAGTTCTCCACCAGCGCGCCGAGCGCAGCGTCGTCGCCGCCCGCGCCCGCACCGGCGGTGTCGGCGTCCACGTCGACGATCCAGCCACGCTGGCCGCGCACCCGGCCGCCGCGGACGTGGAACACCTGCACGGACGCGAGCAGGTCGTCGGCGGCGATGCCGACCACGTCGGCGTCGGTGCCGTCGCCGAGCACCACCGCCTGCTTCTCCACCGCCCGGCGCAGCGCGCCCAGGTCGTCGCGCAGCCGGGCGGCCCTCTCGAAGTCGAGCTCGGCGGCCGCCGCGGCCATCTCCCTCTCCAACCGGCGGATCATCGGGTCGGCCTTGCCCGCCATGAAATCGCAGAAGTCGTCGACGATCTCGCGGTGCTCCTCGGCGGTGACCCGGCCGATGCAGGGCGCCGAGCACTTGCCGATGTAGCCGAGCAGGCAGGGCCGGCCGATCTGCCGCGACCGACGGAACACACCAGCCGAGCAGGTGCGGGCCGGGAAGACCCGCAGCAGCAGGTCGAGCGTCTCGCGGATCGCCCAGGCGTGGGCGTACGGGCCGAAGTAGCGGACGCCCTTGTTGTGCGGCCCGCGCATCACCTGCAGCCGCGGGTACTCCTCGCCCACGGTGACGGCCAGCTCCGGGTAGGACTTGTCGTCGCGGTAGCGGACGTTGAACCGCGGGTCGAACTCCTTGATCCAGTTGTATTCCAGCTGCAGCGCCTCGACCTCGGTGGACACCACCGTCCACTCGACGCACCCGGCGCTGGTCACCATCTGCGCGGTGCGCGGGTGCAGGGCGGCGATGTCGGCGAAGTAGGAGTTCAGCCGCGGGCGCAGGCTCTTCGCCTTGCCGACGTAGATGACCGTGCGCCGCGGATCGCGGAACCGGTAGACGCCCGGGGAGTCCGGGATGGTGCCGGGCGCCGGGCGGTAGCTGGCGGGATCGGGCACACCGGCGAGGGTAATCGAGCGCGCCGACGGGCTCGCGGCCCATGCGAGGGCCGACACCGGTCCCGATCCGGTGGGTGCGGCCGGCCATGGGTCCGTTCCGCTCGTCCGGCACGGCCGGATCTGGCGGATAGGGTGATCGGGCTGTTCGGCGCGGCGTGGCGTGCGGCGGCTCGGGGATCGATCAGCTCAGGGAGCGCACAGATGGAGATCTGGCCAGGCAAGCCGTACCCGCTGGGTGCGACCTTCGACGGCACGGGCACGAACTTCGCCCTGTTCAGCGAGGTCGCCGAGCGCGTCGAGCTGTGCCTGATCGGCGAGCGCGGCGGCGAGACCCGCATCGCGATGCCCGAGGTGGACGCGTACGTCTGGCACTGCTACCTGCCGACGGTGCAGCCCGGCCAGCGCTACGGCTACCGGGTGCACGGGCCCTACGACCCCGGCTCCGGCTCCCGCTGCAACCCGAACAAGCTGCTGCTCGACCCGTACGCGAAGGCGGTCTCCGGCTCCATCGACTGGGACCCGGCGCTCTTCTCCTACAACCTCGGCGACCCGGACTCCCGCAACGACGCGGACTCCGGGCCGCACATGATGCACGGCGTCGTGATCAACCCGTTCTTCGACTGGACCGGCGACCGCTCGCTGCGCATCCCGTACAACGACTCGATCATCTACGAGGCGCACGTCAAGGGCCTGACGGCGATGCACCCCGAGGTGCCCGCGAACCAGCAGGGCACCTACGCCGGCGTGGCGCATCCGGCGGTCATCGACCACCTGACGCGCCTCGGCGTGACCGCCATCGAGCTGATGCCGGTGCACCAGTTCGTCCAGGACAGCACGCTGCTCGACCAGGGCCTGTCGAACTACTGGGGCTACAACACGATCGGCTTCTTCGCGCCGCAGAACACCTACTCGGCCTTCGGCGAGCGCGGCCAGCAGGTGCAGGAATTCAAGGCGATGGTCAAGAGCCTGCACTCGGCGGGCATCGAGGTCATCCTCGACGTCGTCTACAACCACACCGCCGAGGGCAACCACCTCGGTCCCACACTGTCCTTCCGTGGCATCGACAACGCCGCGTACTACCGGCTCGTCGAGGACGACAAGCGGTACTACATGGACTACACCGGCACCGGCAACTCGCTGAACGTCCGGCATCCGCACTCGCTGCAGCTGATCATGGACTCGCTGCGCTATTGGGTCACCGAGATGCACGTCGACGGTTTCCGTTTCGACCTCGCCGCCACGCTGGCCCGCGAGTTCTACGACGTCGACCGGCTGTCGACCTTCTTCGAACTCGTCCAGCAGGACCCGGTGGTCTCGCAGGTCAAGCTGATCGCGGAGCCGTGGGACATCGGCCCCGGCGGGTACCAGGTCGGCAACTTCCCGCCCCAGTGGACGGAGTGGAACGGCAAGTACCGGGACACCGTGCGCGACTTCTGGCGCGGCGAGCACGCGACCCTCGGGGAGTTCGCCTCGCGGCTGACCGGCTCCGCCGACCTGTACGAGTACTCCGGTCGGCGACCGGTGGCGTCCATCAACTTCATCACCGCCCACGACGGCTTCACCCTCGCCGACCTGGTCTCGTACAACGAGAAGCACAACGATGCGAACGGCGAGGACAACCGGGACGGCGAATCCCACAACCGGTCGTGGAACTGCGGGGTCGAGGGAGCCACGGACGATCCGGACATCCTCGCCCTGCGCGGCCGCCAGCAACGCAACTTCCTGGCGACACTGCTGCTGTCCCAAGGCGTTCCGATGATCGCCCACGGGGACGAGCTCGGCCGCACGCAGCTCGGCAACAACAACACCTACGCGCAGGACTCCGAGCTGAGCTGGATCCACTGGCTGGAGGCCGACGAACCGCTGGCGGAATTCACCGCGTCGGTCGCCCGGCTGCGGCGCCAGCATCCGACCTTCCGGCGGCGGCGCTTCTTCGACGGCCGCCCGGTCGCCCGGGGGGTGGGCGAGCCGCTGCCGGACATCGTCTGGATGACGCCCGGCGGTCAGCTGATGCAACCGGAGGACTGGGATGCCGGCTTCGGCCGGTCGATCGGGATGTTCCTGAACGGCAACGGGATCCGCGGCATGGACACCCGCGGCGCGCGGGTCGTCGACGACTCGTTCCTGCTGCTGTTCAACGCGCACGACGAACCGCTGAACTGGGTGTTGCCGCCCGAGGAGTTCGCCCGCGGTTGGCGGCTGGTGATCGACACCTCGGGCGTGCCGGAGGTCGCCGAGTTCATCGCCGGCGGCGGCTCCGTGCGTGTCGCCGACAAGGGACTGGTGGTGCTGCAGGCGATCTCGGAGCACGACATCGAGGAGCCGAGCGGCACCCAGGCCGCCGCGAACGTGCCGACCGTGGCGCCCGTGCCCGTGTCCCGCCAACCCGCGCCCGCGACGCCCGACGAGGCGCAGGCGGAGGTCACCGTCGAGGAATCCCCGGTGGTCGGGGCGGCCGGCCGGGAGTCGAGCACGCGCTCCGAGCGGGACGCGCGAGAGTTGCGGGAGGCGTACGAGGAAGCCACCGAGGACGAGTTCACCAGCGGTGAGGCCGGCCCCGACGATCTCGACGAGGGACCGCCCGAGCCGCCCGAGCCGCCGGCCGCGCCGTCACGGCGGCCGCGGAAACGCTGAGGTCCGAACGGCCGCGGGCCAGGACGGATGTGAATGTGCGGTCGCGGGCCCGGCGGGGTACTGGGGCAGCGCGATCCCGGGGAGCGTGGGCCGCCGCCCGGACGTGCGGGCCGCGCGCGGTGCCGAGGAGAGAGAGTGGAGGCGCGTCGTGAGAGTTCCCCGGTCGACCTACCGGCTCCAGATCACGCCGACCTGGACGCTGTTCGACGCCGCCGCCCTGGTTCCCCAGCTCGCGGCGCTGGGCGCCGACTGGGTGTACCTGTCGCCGATCCTGGAGTCGGATGAGGGCTCGGACCACGGCTACGACGTCACCGACCACGGCAGCACCGACACGGCGCGCGGCGGCCGGGAGGGGCTGGCGGCCGTGGCCGATGCCGCGCACGCCGCCGGCATGGGGGTGCTCGTCGACATCGTGCCGAACCACGTCGGCGTCGCCACACCGGCGCGCTCGACCTGGTGGTGGGAACTGCTGCGGGACGGACCGGGGTCCCGGCACGCCGGCGCGTTCGACGTCGACTGGGCCGCGGGCGGTGGCCGGATCCGGCTGCCCGTGCTCGGCGACGCGGCCGACGAGCTGGATCGACTGCAGCTGGCCGACGACGAGATCGCTTACTACGACAGGCGCTTCCCGATCGCCCCTGGCACCGCGGGCGGCTCGGCGCGGGACGTTCACGATCGCCAGCACTACGAGCTGGTGAGCTTCCGGCGCGCCGACGCCGAACTCAACTACCGGCGGTTCTTCGCGGTGAGCACCCTCGCGGGCATCCGGGTCGAGGATCGGCACGTCTTCGCCGCCTCGCACGCCGAGGTCAAGGAGTGGGTGGACCGGGGCTGGGTCGATGGCCTGCGCATCGACCACCCGGACGGGCTGGCCGACCCCGCAGGGTATCTCGACGATCTCGCGGACCTGATCGATCACCGCTACGTGGTGGTGGAGAAGATCCTGGAGGGCGAGGAGACCGTCCCCGAGTCCTGGCAGTGCGCCGGCACGTCAGGCTACGACGCGCTGGCCCTCGTCGATCGGCTCTTCGTCGACCCGGCGGGCCGGCAGCGGCTCGACGAGCTCGACACGGAGCTGCGCGGGGGGCTGCGGGTGGACTGGCCGGCCATGACGCGCGCGACGAAACGTGCGGTGGCGGACGGCATCCTGCGCGCCGAGGTGCTCCGCCTGGCCCGCCTGCTGCCCGAGATCCCCGATGCGGACGACGCTCTCGCGGAGTTGCTGAGCTCGTTCCCGGTGTACCGGACGTACCTGCCGCACGGCCGGGAGTTCCTCGACGAGGCGCTCACCCGGGCGACGCACCGGCGGGCGGAGTTGACGGGCACGCTGCGCGCGGTCGCCGACCGGCTGCTGGACGTCGACTCGGAGGTCAGCCGGCGGTTCCAGCAGACGTCCGGGATGGTGATGGCCAAGGGGGTCGAGGACTGCGCGTTCTACCGATGGACGCGGCTCACGTCGCTGACCGAGGTCGGCGCCGAGCCGGCGGACTTCGCGCTGGCGCCGGGCGACTTCCACGCGCACCAGCTGGACCGCCTCGCCCGGATCCCGGAGAGCATGACGACGCTGTCCACGCACGACACCAAGCGCAGCGAGGACGTGCGGGCTCGCATCTCGGCGATCGCGGAGCTGCCGGCCGAGTGGGCGGCCGCCGTGCGCCGGTGGAACCGGGCGGCACCGCTCGGCGACGGGCCTCTCGCGCACCTGGTCTGGCAGGCCGCGGTCGGCGCGTGGCCGATCGATCGCGCGCGCCTGCACGGGTACGCCGACAAGGCCGCAAAGGAGGCGGGCGACTCGACCGGGTGGATCGATCCCGACGAGGCGTTCGAGGAGCGCCTGCACGCCATGGTGGACGCCATCTACGACGACCCGGGGCTGCACGCGTCGCTGGTCGCCACGGCCGACCGGCTGGCCGGTCCCGGCCGGGTGAACTCGTTGAGCGCCAAGCTGATCCAGCTCACCATGCCAGGGGTGCCGGACGTCTATCAGGGGTCGGAACTCTGGGACCTTTCGCTGGTCGATCCCGACAACCGGCGCCCCGTCGACCATGCCCTGCGGCGCGAGCTGCTGTCCCGGCTCGATCGCGGCTGGCGACCGGGGTTCGATCCGACCGCGCCCGCCGACGACGGTGACCCCGGTGCGACCAAGCTGCTGGCCACCCATGCCGCGTTGCGCCTGCGCCGGGACCGGCCCGAGCTGTTCGGCTCGTACCGGGCACTCGAGGCCGACGGGCCTGCCGCCGACCACGCGGTGGCGTTCGATCGCGGCGGCGCGATCACGGTGGCGACGCGGCTGCCCGTGACCCTCGCCGCCGCCGGCGGCTGGCGGGACACCGCGCTGCCGCTTCCCCGCGGCGCGTGGACCGACGAACTCACCGGCCGCGCCGTCGGCGGCGGGTCTCCCCCGCTCGCCGAGCTGCTCGCGCAGTACCCGGTCGCCCTGCTCGTCGCCGACGGGCGGACGGCATGAGCACCAGGGAGTTCCGGGTGTGGGCGCCGCGCGCGGAGTCGGTCGCGCTGGTGGTCGGCGGTGTCGATCGCCCTCGAGCGGACCACGCGATGACGGAGCAGGACGGCCATTGGTTCGCGGCCACCATCGAGATCGGCCGGCACGACGAGCCGATCGACTACGGCTTCCGCCTGGACGGCGCCGACAAGGTGCTGCCCGACCCGCGATCGCGCTGGCAACCCGATGGGGTGCACGGACTCTCGCGCACCTTCGAGGCCGACGGACACGCCTGGCAGGACGCGGCATGGACGGGCCGCCGGCTCGCGGGCAGCGTCATCTACGAGATGCACATCGGCACGTTCACCCCGGAGGGCACGCTCGACGCCGCCATCGACAAGCTCGATCACCTGGTCTCGCTCGGCATCGACCAGGTCGAGATCCTGCCGGTGAACGCGTTCGACGGCCACCACAACTGGGGATACGACGGCGTGCTCTGGTTCGCCGTTCAGGAGGACTACGGCGGCCCGCGCGCCTACCAGCGCTTCGTCGACGCCTGCCACCGGCGCGGCATCGCGGTGATCCAGGACGTCGTCTACAACCACCTGGGCAAGAGCGGCAGCTACCTGCAGCAGTACGGGCCGTACCTGAACGACGACGGCGCGCAGACCACCTGGGGCGAGTCGATGAACCTGGACGGGCCGCTGTCGGACGAGGTGCGCCGGTACATCCTCGACAACGTGCGGATGTGGCTGTCCGACTACCACGTCGACGGATTGCGGCTCGACGCGGTGCACGCGCTGCTCGACACCAACGCCGTGCATCTGCTCGAGGACATCGCGACCGAGGCGGACTGCCTGTCCCCGCACGTCCGTCGCCCGCTCGGGCTGGTCGCCGAGTCGGATCTCAACGACCCGAAGCTGATCACCGCCAGGGAGATCGGCGGGTACGGCCTCACCGCGCAGTGGAACGACGACTTCCACCACGTCGTGCACGTCGCCCTGACCAAGGAAACCGTTGGCTACTACGCGGATTTCGGGCCGGTGTCGGCGATCGCCAAGGTGCTCACCAAGGGCTTCTTCCACGACGGCACCTACTCCAGCTTCCGCGGCCGGGACCACGGCCGGCCGGTCGACACCCTGACGATCCCGACCTGGCGGTTCGTCGCCTACACCCAGGACCACGACCAGGTGGGTAATAGGGCGGCGGGCGACCGCCTCACCGCCCGGCTGTCGGGCGACGAACTGGCCCTGGCCGCGGTGCTCCTGCTGACCAGCCCGTTCACGCCGATGCTGTTCATGGGCGAGGAGTGGGCGGCCGGCACGCCATGGGCGTTCTTCACGGCACACCCGGACGAGCAGATGGCGCAGGCGACCCGGGAGGGCCGCATCCAGGAGTTCGAGCGGATGGGGTGGCGGCGCGAGGACATCCTCGACCCGCAGGACGATGCGACGTTCCTCGCGTCCAAGCTCGACTGGTCGGAGGTCGACCAGCCCGCGCACGCCGAGATCCTCGACCTGTACCGGCGTCTCGTCCGCCTGCGGCGGGAGCGTGCAGAACTCACCGACCCCCGGTTCGGCCGCAACCAGGTCGAGTTCGACGACGACGAGGAGTGGCTCGTGATCGATCGGTCCGGGGTCCGGATCGCGCTCAACCTGTCCGCCGAGCCGCGGACGGTGCCCCTCGGCGCGCCCGCCGGTCCGGTCCTGATCGCGACGGGCGGCGGGGCGTCGATCGACGAGGACACCGCCCTGCTCGCCCCGCACAGCTCCGTGGTGCTGGCGCCGGCAGGGTCATGATCGGCGGCGCGCCCGGGCCGGGATCAGGCGGCGGCGAGCCGGGCCCTGATGCCGGCGAGCAGCACGTCAACGATGTCGGCCGCGAAGTCGTCGGCGCGGTCCAGGACCGTGCCCCGCAGCTCCGCCGGCGTCACCATGACGTGCGCCAGGGCGGCGCCCCAGGCGATCTCGAACACGACGCTCATCGGCGTGCTGGCCGGCAGCTCGTTGCGCTCGATCGCACGCCGCACCATGTCCGCGGCCTGCTCGCGGAACGGATCGATGACCCGCTCGTGGTACGCGCCGCTGCTGGCCGGGTCCGTGACGGCTTCCATCATCACCCGCACGGTGACCATGCTTCGCTGGGTGACCAGGTCGCGCACCGTACCGGCGACGAACTCGGCGAGATCGGCACGGAAATCGCCCGTGTTGGGCAGCGATTCCTGGCTGCGTTGTGCGAGCGCATCGAGCAGCAGATCGTGCTTTGTTTTCCAGCGCAGGTACAGCGCCGGTTTGCCCACCCCTGCCTCGCGGGCGACGGCCTCGTAGCTGAAATCCTTCAGCCCGCTGCGGGTGATCACTCGGCCGGCGGCGGCCAGCACCCGGTGTTCGATGTTGGGATCCCGAGGACGGCCGACGGCACCACGGGGAGTGGACATTCGCGAAAGTGTAGCGCCGGGCGACGTTGCTAACTATTTCAGATCGGCAACGTTTCCCCAGGTCGCCCTCTTGGGGGCCATCGGCGAATGCATGCGATTGCAGGATCTCTTCGGCGGATGATCTGTCCACGTGCGGCGCAATTCTCGAATTGATCTTCGCCCATCCGGGGCACGCTCATCGCGTCTGCCGCATTCGCACCAAACGATTCAGCGCCAGTTGGGCGATCGGCGCATATCCGAGTACGAACGGGGTACTTCCATCGATTGCGAGTGTGGCGCGGCTCCCCCCGGCGTCCGCCGACACGGCGTGCCCCAACGACATCCGGACGCCGAGCGGGCCGGCGACTCGCCAGGTCCAGGCGCGCGCCGGTTCGTCGACCGCGACGATCTCGAAGTCCACCGCCACGCCGCACGGCCCGTGTACCCGGCCGGACGCGCCCGCCGAGATCCGGTCGCCCGGAAAGTCGACGCGGCGGATCTGCGGCGACCAGGACGGCCACGCCGCGGGTGCGGCGTACCGCTCCCACACATCGTCCGGGTCTGCCGGGCCCGTGGCGTCGAGCGTGAGCTTCACGCCGTCGTCGTGCCCCGCTGTGCGCGGCGGAACTCGCCGTGGATGTGGTGCAGTTCCGTCACGGTGGCGTCCAGCAGCGAGGCGGCGAAGATCCGCCCCGGGCCGTCCGGCACCTCGATCTGCGACGGCACCACCAGCACGGGGATGCCCGCATCGATCGCCGCGCTGGTTCCCGAGGGCGAGTCCTCCACGGCCAGGCAGTTTCCCGGCGGCAGGCCGAGCCGGCGCATGGCCTCGACGTACGGGAACGGATCGGGCTTGCCGACCCGCACCTCGTCCCCGCAGATCGTGACGTCGAAGCGGTGGCGCCCCAACAGGTTCAGCGCCACGTCGACCAGGCGACGCGGGGAATTGGTGACGAGCGCGGTCCGCAGGCCCGCGTGCCGGATCGCGTCGAGCAGTTCTTCGGCCCCCGGCTGCCAGAGCAGCTCGGCGGCGAACACCTCGGCCGTGTGCGCCAAGAGGCGCTCGGTCGTCTCGCCCAGGTCGGCGTCCACCCCGAGGTGATCCAGTACCAGGGACACGCTTGTCGGAATCGACTGACCCGTGGTGGCGACCTGCACCTCCTCGGGCAGTCGGTGGCCGCCGAGCTCGGCAGCCACCCGGTCCATGGCGATTGACCACAGCCGCTCGGAGTCGACCAGGGTGCCGTCCATGTCGAACAGCACGGCCGCGAGATCGTCGGCACGATAGTTACTGTCGGAAATGTCGGAACTGTCGGAAGTGTCGGAAGTGTCGGAACTGTCGGAAGTGTAAGAACTGTCGGAACTGTCGGCACCGGCACGACGGTCGAAGCGATCGGGGGGCGCGTTCACCGGGCGGCGAAGTACTTCGCCTCGGGGTGGTGCACCACCATCGCCGACGTGGACTGCTCGGGGTGCAACTGGAACTCCTCGGACAGGCTCACCCCGATGCGCTCCGGGTGCAGCAGCTCCATCACCGTGGTCTGGTCCGTGAGATCGGGGCACGCGGGATAGCCGAAGGAGTACCGGGCGCCGCGGTAGGACAGGTCGAAGAAGCGCTCCGTGTCGGGATCGTCGTCCGCAGCCGCGGTGCTGCCGTCGGCGAAGGTGAGCTCCGTACGGATGCGCTGGTGCCAATACTCCGCGAGCGCCTCGGTCAGCTGGACGGACAGTCCGTGCACCTCCAGGTAGTCGCGGTAGGCGTTGGCGGCGAACAGCTCGTTCGCGTAGTCCGCGATCCGCTGCCCCATCGTGACCACCGTGAACCCGATGACGTCGACGTCACCGGATTCGCGGCTGCGGAAGAAGTCCGCGAGGCAGAGGTGCCTGTCGCGGTGCTGGCGCGGGAACGTGAAGCGCGCGACCTCCGGCGCGTCGGCGCGCGGTTCGGCGAGGATCACCACGGAGTCGCCCTCCGAGACGCACGGGAAGTAGCCGTACACCACCGCCGCCTGCAGCACCTGGTCCGTGTGCAGGCGGTCCAGCCAGGACCGCAGCCGGGGCCGGCCCTCCTTCTCCACGAGTTCCTCGTACGTCGGGCCCTTACCGCCCTTGGCGCCGCGCAGGCCCCACTGGCCCATGAACGTCGCGCGCTCGTCCAGCAGTGCGGCGAAGTCGGCCAGCGGGATGCCCTTGACCACCCTCGATCCCCAGAACGGCGGCGCGGGAACGGGATTGTCCGCGGCCACATCGGATCTCGTGATGACGGAGCCGGGTCCCGCGTCGGCCGCCGCCTCCTCCGCGGCGGCCCTGCGCTTCTCCGCGATCCGCTGCGATCGCTGGTGCCGTGCGCGCCGCTCGGCCGCCTTCGCGTCGGCCGCCGCGTCCGCCACCGGGTCAAGGCCACGCTTGCGGGACATCACCGCGTCCATCAACCGCAGGCCCTCGAAGGCGTCCCGCGCGTAGCGGACGTCGCCCTTGAAGACGGCGGACAGGTCGTTCTCCACGTACGAGCGGGTCAGCGCGGCGCCGCCGAGCAGCACCGGGAACTGCGGCGCGATGCCGCGGTCGTTCATCTCCTCGAGGTTCTCCCGCATCACGACGGTGGACTTCACCAGCAGGCCGGACATCCCGATGGCGTCCGCGTTGTTCTCCTGGGCCGCCGACAGGATGGTCGAGATCGGTTGCTTGATGCCGAGGTTCACCACGGAGTAGCCGTTGTTGGACAGGATGATGTCGACCAGGTTCTTGCCGATGTCGTGCACGTCGCCCTTCACGGTGGCCAGCACGATCGTGCCCTTGCCCGCCGCGTCCGCGCGCTCCATGTGCGGTTCGAGGTGAGCGACCGCGGTCTTCATCACCTCGGCCGAGGTCAGCACGAACGGCAGCTGCATGGCGCCGGAGCCGAACAGCTCGCCGACCGTCTTCATGCCCTCGAGCAGCGTGTCGTTGATGATCTCCAGGGCGGACCGTCGCTCCAGGGCCTCGTCGAGATCGGCCTCCAGGCCGACCTTCTCGCCGTCGATGATGCGCCGCTGCAGGCGCTCGTCCAGCGGCAGCGCGAGCAGTTCCGCGGCCCGGCTGGCCCGGCCGGCCGCGGTGGTCGCGCCCTCGAACAGCTCGAGGATCTTCGACAGCGGGTCGTATCCCTCGCGCCGCCGGTCGTAGACCAGGTCGAGCGCCGCGCTGCGCTGCTCGTCCGGGATCCGCGCCATCGGCAGGATCTTCGACGGGTGCACGATCGCCGAGTCGAGCCCGGCCGTCACGCACTCGGCGAGGAACACCGAGTTCAGCACCTGCCGGGCCGCCGGGTTGAGGCCGAAGGAGATGTTCGAGACGCCCAGCGTGGTCTGCACGTCCGGGTGCCGGCGCTTGAGTTCCCTGATGGCCTCGATGGTCTCGATGCCGTCGCGGCGGGTCTCCTCCTGGCCGGTGGCGATCGGGAAGGTGAGGCAGTCGATCATGATGTCCGACTCGAGCATGCCCCAGGTGCCGGTGAGGTCCGCGATCAGCCGCTCCGCGATGGCCAGCTTCGTCTCGCGGGTGCGGGCCTGGCCCTCCTCGTCGATGGTCAGGGCGACGACCGCGGCGCCGTGCTCCTGCGCCGACGGCATCACCCGGGCGTAGCGCGACCCCGGCCCGTCGCCGTCCTCGAAGTTGACCGAGTTGATGATGCAGCGGCCGCCGAGCCGCTCCAGCCCCGCCTCGATCACCGGCGGCTCGGTCGAGTCCAGCATGATCGGCAAGGTGGACGCGGTGGCGAAACGCGCAGCCAGCTCGCGCATGTCGGCCGCGCCGTCGCGCCCGACGTAGTCCACGCACAGGTCGAGCAGGTGCGCGCCGTCCCGGGTCTGCGCCCGGGCGATCTCGATGCAGTCCTCCCACCGGCCGGACAGCATGGCTTCGCGGAATGCCTTGGAGCCGTTGGTGTTCGTCCGCTCGCCGATGACCAGCACCGACGCGTCCTGGGCGAACGGCACGCTCTGGTACAGCGAGGACAGGCCCGGCTCGGGCCGGGGCGCCCGCCGGGCCGGGGTGACCTCGCGCACCGCTTCGACCACCTGACGCAGGTGCTCGGGCGTCGTGCCGCAGCAGCCGCCCACCAGGCCGAGGCCGAACTCCCGGACGAAACCGGACAGCGCCTCGGCCAGCTCGCTCGGGGTGAGCGGGTAGACGGCGCCGTTCGGCCCCAGCTCGGGCAGGCCCGCGTTCGGCATCACCGACACGCCGGTCCTCGCGTGCCGGGACAGGTAGCGCAGGTGCTCGCTCATCTCCGTCGGCCCGGTGGCGCAGTTCAGGCCGATGTAGTCGACGCCCAGCGGCTCCAGCGCGGTCAGCGCCGCGCCGATCTCCGAGCCGAGGAGCATCGTCCCGGTGGTCTCCACGGTGACGTGCACCAGGATCGGCACCTGGATGCCCGTGGTGGTCATGGCCCGCTTCGCCGCCAGCACCGCCGACTTGGCCTGCAGCAGGTCCTGGCACGTCTCCACGAGCACCGCGTCGACGCCGCCGTCCAGCATGCCGACGACCTGCTGGGCGTAGGCGTCGCGCAACGCCTGGAACGTGGTGTGGCCGAGCGTGGGCAGCTTCGTCCCCGGCCCGACGGACCCGAGCACGAACCGCGGCCGGTCGGGCGTGGCGAAGGCGTCGGCCTCGGCGCGGGCGAGCTCGGCGCCGGCCCTGGCGAGCTCGCCGATCCGGTCCTCGATGCCGTACTCCGCCAGGTTCGCGAGGTTCGCGCCGAAGGTGTTGGTCTCCACGGCGTCGACGCCGACCTCGAGGTAGGCGCGGTGCACCGCGCGGACGATGTCGGGCCGGGTGACGTTGAGGATCTCGTTGCATCCCTCGAGCCCGGCGAAGTCGTCGAGCGAGGGATCCTGCGCCTGCAGCATGGTGCCCATCGCGCCGTCCGTCACCAGGACGCGCGCGCGGAGCGCGGCCAGGAGCGGGTGCTGGGTCGAGCTCGGGCTCCGGGACGCGGCCGGGCCCCGAGCCCCGTTCGGGCGGGTCACCGGTCCAGGGTAGTTGGAGCGATGCGCCCGCTCGTCGAGGCGAGCGCCCGCAGGTTCACCGATTCGAGCGGAAAGCCCAGCGGCGCGCGCGTCGTAGGCTGATCCGCGTGAGCAAGTTCCAGGTGCTGCGCAATCCGGTGATGGTCGCCGCGTTCGAGGGCTGGAACGACGCCGGGGACGCCGCGACGGCGGCCGTCGAGCAGCTGGGGCTGACCTGGGACGCGACGCCGCTGACGGAGCTCGATCCGGAGGGGTTCTACGACTTCCAGGTGACCCGGCCGACGGTCAAGCTGATCGACGGGGTGACCAGGACGATCGAGTGGCCGACCACCCGGCTCTCGGCGTGCCGGCTGCCCGACTCGCCGAGCGACGTCATCCTCGTGCACGGCATCGAGCCGAACTTCCGCTGGCGGGCGTTCTGCGACGAGCTGCTGAAGATCGCGATCGAGCACAACGTGTCCGAGGTGGTCGGGCTCGGCGCGCTGCTGGCCGACGTGCCGCACACCCGCCCGATCCAGGTGACGGGCTCCGCGCACGACTCGGCCACGGCCGAGCGCCTGGGCCTGTCCCGCTCCCGCTACGAGGGCCCCACGGGCATCTCGGGCGTGTTCCAGGACGCCTGCGTGCAGGCCGGCATCCCGTGCCTGTCGTTCTGGGCGTCCGTGCCGCACTACGTGTCGCAGGCACCGTCGCCCAAGGCGACGCTGGCGCTGCTGCACCGGGTGGAGGAGATCCTCGACATCGAGGTGCCGCTGGGCGCGCTGCCGGAGCAGGCGGACGAGTGGGAGACCGAGGTCTCGCAGATCGCCTCCGAGGACGACGAGATCTCCGAGTACATCCGGGCGCTGGAGGAGCGCGAGGAGGCCGACGAGCCCCTCAAGCCCGCCTCCGGGGAGTCCATCGCCGCGGAGTTCGAGCGCTACCTGCGCCGGCGCGGCCCCCGCCCCGACGGCCGCCGCTAGCAGGCAGCGTCGGAATCTCACCCTCAAGTAGAGGGTGAGAATCTGCGCTGGCGCGCGGGGCCGATTCGGGGCTTCGGCCGCTACGGCGCTGACTTCCTGGGCGCTGACTTCCTGGGCGCTGACTTCCGGCGCATTCGGCGCGCTGACTTCTTGGGCGGCTTCGGCGGCTGCGACTGCGCGAACGCGACGCCCATGCCGACCCATCCGTCGAGCACGACCTCGTCCCCGAGCAGCTCCACGGGCACGACCACGAAGCCGGTCATCGGGCGGCCGGTGAAGTCGAACTCCCGCGCGCCGCGGGCGATGGCGTCGGCGTGCGCCTCGGGGCCGACCCGGACCAGCACCCCCGACGACATCACGCCGCAGGCCATGTGGGTGTTCACCATCAGGCCGAGTCCGCCGAACATCTTGAGCTCGTCGTAGGACGCTCGCGCGCCGACGGCGGCGCGGACGCGCTCCGCGAGTGCCTCGTCGTATGCCATGGGCAGATCCTCCCGCCCGCGGCTGAGCCGCGGCGACCGGGGCGAGCCGGCGCTCGCCGCCTCGGGCGTGTCGCCGTGGCGGAGGCCGGCCGGGCGTCCTGAGCGGTCAGCCGCGCAGGTCGATGCCGAGCAGCGCATCCACGGCGTCCCCGACCGGGGCGCCGGCCAGTGCCGAATCCGCCGCCCAGCGATCGAGGGCAGCGACCGCGCCTGGCGTGTCGAGGTCGTCGGCGAGCCGCTCGCGCAGCTCGTCCAGCACCGCGGTCGGGTCGTCGCCGTGCCGATCCGCGGCCGCGCGCCACCGCGCGAGGCGGTCGGCGGCGCGGTCGAGCAGGTCCGCGGACCACGGGCGGTCGGCACGGTAGTGCCCCGACAGCAGCGCCAGCCGCATCCGCATCGGGTCGACGCCGTCGGCCAACAGGGCGGACACGAACACCAGGTTGCCCAGCGACTTCGACATCTTCTCGCCGCCGAGCGAGATCATCCCGGCGTGGGTGTAGTGCCGCGCGAACGGCGACACCCCGGTCAGCACCTCGGCGTGCGCCGCGGAACACTCGTGGTGCGGGAAGATCAGGTCGCTGCCACCGCCCTGCAGGTCGATCGTCGAACCGAGACGATTGCCGGCGATCACCGCGCACTCGATATGCCAGCCGGGGCGGCCCGGCCCCATGGGCGAGTCCCAGGACGGCTCCCCTGGGCGCGCCATCCGCCAGAGCAGCGGGTCGAGCGGCTGCCGCTTGCCGGGCCGGTCCGGGTCGCCGCCCCGCTCCGCGGACAGCGCCAGCATCGTCGCCTGGTCGTACCGGGACTCGTAGCCGAACTTGGGCGCGCTCGCGATGTCGAAGTACACGTCGGGGTACTCGGCGTCGGGCACCCGGTAACCGGCGCCGGACTCGACGAGCCGCTGCACCCCGGCGGCGATCTCGTCCATCGCCTCGACCGCGCCGACGTATTCGCCCGGCGGCAGCACCCGCAGCGCCGCCATGTCGTCGCGGAACAGCTGGATCTCGGTGTCGGCGAGCTCGCGCCAGTCGACGCCGTCCTGTGCGGCGCGCTCCAGCAGCGGGTCGTCGATGTCGGTGATGTTCTGCACGGCGTGCACCTCGTGGCCCGCGTCGAGCCACACCCGGTGCACCACGTCGAACGCGAGATACGTCGCCGCGTGCCCGATGTGGGTGGCGTCGTACGGCGTGATCCCGCACACGTACATCGTCGCGATGGGCCCCGGTGCCGGTCGGCCGGACGGTCCCGGACGCCGAGTCGTACAGCCGCAGGGCCCTGCCGGTACCGGGGATCGACGGGACGGGAGGGGCGGGCCACGACTGCACCGCACCACCCTAATCGCGCCCCGGAGCCGGTCCGGCCGGCCGCGGCCGGCGCGCTCGGTGAGTTACTCCGAGACGCCGGGGATGACGTGCCGATTGGCCTGGATGATCGCCGCCTGCCAGCGCCGCAGCGCCGTCCCGCGGATCGTCCCCGGCGGCGAGGACTCGGGGTGCATCAGGTTCGCGGGGTCCCGCAGGTGCGGGAGGTTGAGCGCGTGGCCGAGCTCGTGCACCAGCACCGTCTCGTCGTACTTGTCGGGCCGGGCGCGGTCGAACAGCGACGCCTCGGCGACCACCCAGTCGGCGTTGATGCCGAGCGAGCAGCCCGTGACCCGGCCCGCGATCGACCGCACCACGACCACCGTCACCGGCACCCCCACGGCAACGAGATCGCTTCCCTGCTCGGCGATCTCGCGGAAGAGGCTGGTCCGGCCGCGAATGTCGTCCCACAGCAGCGCCTGGTGGGCGGAGGTGTCCAGCTGCGCCGGCGTGCCCGGCCGGTCGAGCACCTGCACCCCGAGCACGCGGACCCGCACCCCGGCTCCGTCCTGCAGCACGCGGGCCGCGGTGGCGAGCGCGGGTTCGACGGCGGCGGCCGTTGTCAGCGGCGCACCGGCCTCGTCGCGCAGGATCGCCACCCGCACGCGCAGGGTGGCCGGCGAGAGCTCCCGGCCGGTACCGACGGCGTGCACGGCTTCACCGACCCGGGCGATGCCGCTGGACACGTCGAGCACGGCCGAGCCGATGAAGCGGGACAACGCTCGGGCCAGCCCGCCGGCCGCGGTCGTCACAGAACCCGCCAGGGACGCCGCGGATCTGTCGTCGGGTGCGGTCACGGGGTGTCCTTCTGTGTCGGTGCCGGCGGTGTCGGTGCCGGCGGTGTCGATGCCCTGGCTACAGCGGCGGCCACGGGATCGGCGTGCGGTGCGCCGGCGCCTTCGGGAAGACCGGACGGGCGGCGAGCGCGTCGAGCCGGACGCGGAGCGCATCGATCTCGGCGGCCGTGATCAGTCCGGCCAGCTCGGCGCCGACCTGGCCCCCGAGGTCGGCCCGGAGCCGCGCCACGGCCTCGACGACGGCGGCGGGCAGCGGCCGCCCGGCCCAGCCCCACAGGATCGTCCTGAGCTTGTCCTCCGCGTGGAAGCACAGGCCGTGGTCGACGCCCAGCACGCGGCCGTCGGCCAGCGGGAGCACGTGCGAGCCCTTGCGGTCCGCGTTGTTGACGATGAGATCGAAGCCGGCGAGCAGCGCCAGCGCCGGGGAGTCCGCGTGCACGACCGCGACGTCGCGCCCGTCCAGGTCGACGGCCCTCAGCACCGGCAGCCAGCCGTCCGGGATCTCCTCGACCGGGACCAGGTCGACCATCTCGTCCGAGTCTGCGTCCTCGATCCAGCGCTGCACCATGCCGGGTCCGAACGGCCCCGGCCGGACCGTGGTGAATGGCACGCAGCCGATGCCCGTGACGTCGGACACCTGGTAGGCGGCGAACTCCCGCGCCGCGAGCGTGCCGTCGGGGAAGTCCCACAGGGGCCGCTCGCCGCGCACCGGCTTGTAGATGCAGGGCAGGCTCACCCCGTCGAGTTCGACGTCGCCCAGCAGGGTCAGGTTGGACGCGTCGGTGAGCCGGCCGCGGACCGTGATCTCCCCGGAGCCGATCACCTCGCGCACGCCGTCGTCGTCGACCGGCGCGGGCGCGGCCGGGGCGGGCGACGGGATCTCAGCCAAGCGCGCCGCGGTGGTAGCCGTTCAGCCGCGGGCAGATGTGCCCGTCGGCGTCGAGCGGGTTGCCGCACAGCGGGCACGGCGGGCGCCCGGCGGCGACGACGCGCTGGGCGTGGTCGGCGAAGTCGCGGGCCTCGGCGAGCGAGAGGAACACCCGGAGCGCGTCCGGGCCGTCCTCGCGGTCCTCCAGCACGACCTCCTCGCCGACCTCCTCCTCCGAGAGCGCGAGCAGCTCGACGATCACCTGGGAGCCCTCCCCGTCCCACGCGAGTCCCATGGTGCCGACCCGGAACTCGGCGTCAACGGGGGTGGACAGGGCCGCGTCGTCCGCGCCGGCGGGAGGGTCGCCGGCCTGCGCGCCGAACCGCCGCGCGACCTCGGTGATCAGCGACCCGAGCCGGTCGGCCAGCACCGCCACCTGCTGCTTCTCGCAGGCGACGGACAGCACCCGGCGGCCGTCCACGACCTGCAGGAAGAACTCGCGTTCGCCGGGCTGCCCGATGGTCCCGGCGAGGAAGCGATCGGGTGAGCGGAAGACGTGGACCTGGCGAGGCATGACAGCACCGAGCTTAGGCCACCGGCCGTGGCCGGACCGGGCCGCCGATCGCCCGGCGCTCTGCCCGTCGCGAACGTCCGCGGCTCAGCGCGCGACGCCGCCCGGAACGGCGTCGGACTCGCCGATCGGGCTCGGTCGGCGCCCCGGGTCGGGGTCGCCGCCGGCGGCCGGGTCGCCCGCCGGGGGGTGCTCGGCGGCCGGCGGGGGCGGGCGAAGGGTGTCGAGGTCGCCCGTGTCGTTCACCCGCTCGACGAACGGACGGAGCGCGGTGTACCGGACGACGGACAGCGATGCGGGCGCGACGACGATCCGCTGGAAGGAGTCGAGGTGCATGCCGAGCGCGTCGGCCAGCACCGCCTTGATGACGTCGCCGTGCGAGCAGACGACGATCGTCCGGGGGCGAGAGGGCGTTTGTGGCGGGCCGGGTGCCACCGCCGCGGCCGGCGGGTCGGGCCAGTCGGCGCGGACCAGGTCGCGGATGGCGGCGACCGCCCGCGCGGACACCCCGGCGAGCGACTCGCCGCCCGGGAACCGGGCCGCGGCAGGGTGCTGCTGGACCACGCGCCAGAGCTTCTCCTCGGCGAGGTCCTGGAGCGCGCGGCCGGTCCACTCCCCGTAGTCCACCTCGGCCAGCCGGTCGTCGGTCTCCACCGTCAGCCCGAGCGCGTCGGCCAGCGGCTGGAGCGTGCCCCGGCAGCGCTCCAGCGGGGAGGACACAAGGCGGTCGATCGTCGCCTCGCGCAGCCGGTCGCGCAGGCCGTCCGCCTGCCGGCGACCGGTGTCGTCGAGCAGGACGCCCGGCGCCCGCCCCGCGAGCACGCCGGTGGTGTTCGCGGTGGACCGCCCGTGCCGGACCAGCACGACGGTGGTCATCGGGCTCACGCCGGCACGCCCGTGGCGGTGATCCAGCCCGCGGCCAGCGCGATGATCAGGCCCGCGCCGAGCGCCCAGCGGTACCAGACGAAC
Source organism: uncultured Actinomycetota bacterium (assembly GCA_963829945.1). Taxonomy (GTDB): domain Bacteria; phylum Actinomycetota; class Actinomycetes; order Mycobacteriales; family Nakamurellaceae; genus Nakamurella. Next base: position 406,354 of record CAWHKH010000007.1, read on the forward strand.
GCGCGGATCGTGTGCCGGGCGACGAACCGGAGCATCCACGCCACCGTGAGGTAGGCCGTGACGAAGCTGACGACGGTGCCGACGAGGGTCGGCAACAAGCCGACTCCCCCGCCGCGCACGGCGTCCGGCAGCTCCAGGATGGCGGCGCCCACCAGGGCGGGGATGCCGAGCAGGAAGCCGTAGCGGGCGGCCGACACCCGGTCCAGACCGAGCATCAGGCCGGCCGAGATGGTCGCCCCGGAGCGGGAGATGCCGGGGATCAGCGCCAGCGCCTGGGTGCCGCCGATGATCAGCGCGTCCTTCAGCCCGATGTCGGACCGCGTGCGGTTCTGCTTGGCGACCGCCTCGGCGACGAGCATCACCCCGCCCCAGACGATGAGCGCGACGGCGACCACCCACAGCGACCGCAGCGGTCCCTTGATCAGGTCCCGGCCGAGGATGCCGGCGAGCACGATCGGGACCGAGCCGATGATCACCATCCAGGCCTCGCGGTAGGCGGGGACCCTGCGGGCCGCGGCGGCGAACAGCCCGCGGAACCAGGCTTTGGCGAGCCGCCAGATGTCGCTCCACAGGTAGATCACCAGCGCGGCGATCGCGCCGACCTGGATGACGGCGATGAACGACGTGATCGACGGGTCGTCGATCTGCAGGCCCATCAAGCCGGCAACGATCGTCTGGTGCCCGGTCGAGGACACGGGCAGGAACTCGGTGAGTCCCTCGACGATGCCGAGGATCAGGGCCTGCAGCAGCGTCACCCGCGCACCCCGGCGAGGTCGGCCGCCCGCATCACGGTGCGCAGCGTCGCCCGCCGGCCCTCCGGGGTCCGGTCGAAGCCGGACACGGCGAGGCTGGTGATCCCGCCCGCGGCCAGCCGGGCGATCCCGTCCGCGATCCGGGCCTCGTCGCCGAGCAGGGCGGTGCGGTCCAGGAACTCGTACGGCACCGCGGCGGCGGCGCCCTGGTAGTCGCGGGCGAGGAACCGGTCCTGCACCTCGTCCGCCTGCCGCTCGTAGCCCATCTCGCTGGCCGTGCGGTGGTAGAAGTTCGCCTTCCGCGACCCCATGCCCCCGAGGTACAGCGCGGCGTGCCCGCGGACCGCGTCGGCGGCCGCCCGCGGGTCGTCGGCGACCGACACCGGCACGGACGCGCACAGGTCGATGCCGGCCGGGTCGCGACCGGCGGCGACCGCGGCGTCCCTGATGCGGTCCACCGACCGGCGGCCGGTGTCCGGGTCGAAGAAGATCGCCAGCCAGCCGTCGGCGATCTGCCCCGTCAGGTCGAGGTTCTTCGGCCCGAGAGCGGCGAGGTAGACGGGGATCTGCGCGCGCACGGGCTGCAGCGACAGCACGAGCGACTTGCCGGGACCGTCCGGCAGCGGCAGCGTGTAGTGCTCGCCGCCCGCGGTGACCCGTCGACGCTGCAGCGCCTGGCGGACGATCTGCACGTACTCGCGGGTGCGACCGATCGGGTCGGTGAACCGCACGCCGTGCCAGCCCTCGGACACCTGGGGGCCCGAGACGCCGAGACCCAGCCGGAACCGCCCCTGCGACAGGCAGTCCAGGCTCGCGGCCGTCATCGCGGTGAGCGCCGGCGTGCGGCCGGGGATCTGCAGGACCGCGGAGCCGATCTCGATCCGCTCGGTGCGGGCGGCGACCGCGGCCAGCACCGTCACCGCGTCGGAGCCGTAGGCCTCCGCGGCCCACACGGTGTCGTATCCGAGATCCTCCGCGGCAGCGACCAGCGCGAGGTTGTCGGCGAACTCTTGCGCGGTCGTCACGTAGCCGAGGTTCAACCCGATGCGCATGCGATCTGCCACTGCTTCCCGTCCCTCACCGCCGCCCTATTCCCTGCGGCGCCGGGGCGATGAGGCGCCGCGGCACACGCTACCGAAGCCGGACTGCGCGGCTCCCCAGCGCTGCGGCCTCGCCCGACGGCTTCGCGTCCTTGCAGGATCGTCGTCACGCCGGCGGTCCGCGCGGCCGACGCACGAGGGTCCGCCACCGCGCCGGGGCCGTTGGCTAGGTTGGCCCGATGGAGTCGCGCCGGGTGGGTCGCAGCGGTCTGGACGTGTCGCGGATCGCGCTCGGCACCATGACCTGGGGCCGGGACACCGACGCCGAGGCGGCCGCCGCGCAGCTGGAGGCCTTCGTCGCGGCCGGCGGCACCCTCGTCGACACGGCGAACGTCTACGGCGAAGGCGACGCGGAGACCATCCTGGGCACGCTGGTGCCCGACGTGGTGCCGCGCTCGTCGCTGCTGCTGGCCACCACCACGGTCGGGGTGGGCGGCGGCCGCGGCCGGCTGCTCGCCGCCCTGGACGCCTCGCTGGCCCGGCTGCGCACCGACGCGGTCGACCTCTGGCAGGTGCACGGCTGGGACGGCGCCGTGCCGGTCGAGGAGACGTGCTCGGCGATGGCGGCCGCGCTGACCTCTGGCCGCGCGGCCTACGTCGGGGTGTCCGGAGTGACGGGCTGGCAGCTCGCCACCCTGGCCGCGGAGGTGCGTCGACAGAGCCCGGCGACGCCGCTGGTCAGCGTGCAGAGCGAGTACTCCCTGCTGGACCGCGGCCCGGAGGAGTCCGTCGTGCCGGCGGCGGCCGCGCACGGCCTGGGCGTGCTGGCCTGGGCGCCGCTCGGCCGCGGCGTGCTCACCGGCAAGTACCGGCACGCGACGCCCGCCGACTCCCGCGGCGCCTCACCGCATTTCGCCCGCTACGTGGGCAGGCACCGGACCGAGCACGCGGCCAGGGTGGTCGAGGCCGTGGCGACCGCCGCGGACGGCCTCGGCACGTCACCGCTGGCCGTCGCCTGCGCGTGGGCCCGCGACCGTCCCGGCGTGTCCGCCGTCGTGGTCGGCGCCCGCGACCGGGCGCAGCTGCTGGGCTCGCTGGCCGCCGATGGCCTGCTGCTGCCCGACGAGATCCGTTCCGCGCTCGACGATGTCAGCGCCCGCGTCGGCGCGGAGTCGGAGCCACCGGCCGCCCGCGACTAGGGTGCCAGGCGTGCCGGACGTCTTCGCCGAGTTCTGCGCGGCGGGCCTCTGGCCGGGTCTGGGGTCGACCCTCGCCGCGCAGCTGGCGGGCGCCGGGATCACCGGACCTGCGCAGGTGACGGCGCCGGCGCTGGCCGCGCTGCCCCGGGTGACCGACCGGCGCGCGACCCGGCTGGTGACGAGCTTCGTCGGCGCCGGACATCTCTACGACGTGGTCGAACTGCTTGTCCCCCAGGAGATCCCGGCCCGCTGGGCCGGTCGGCTGGTGGACGCGCTCGGGGACGCCGCCGCCGCCGCGCTGCTGGCCGATCCGTGGCGGCTGCTGGTGCTGCCGGATGCCACCGTCGGCCAGGCGGACCGGCTGGCCAGGGCGGTCGACCCGGCCGTCTCCCGCGACGATCCGCGCCGCGGCCGCGCGCTGATCGACTGGACGCTCGCCCGGTTCGCCCGGGACGGCGACACGGCCGCGCCGGTCTCGGCCGTGGCCGACGGCGTCCGCGGATTCGGCGTCGACGCCGCGCGGGCGATCGGGGCGGCGATCGACGCCGGCGACGTCGTGCGGGTGGACGACCCGGCGGGCTCGGGCGATCCGTGGGTCGCCCGGCAGGCGCTGGCCGCGGCCGAGTCCACCATCGCGGCGGGCCTGGCTCGCCTGGTCCGATCGGCGAAACCGCTGGCCGACGCGGACGCGGTCCGCGCGGTCGTCGCCGATCTGGACGTCGTGCAGGCGGGCGCGGTGGCGCTCGCCGCGGAGCACGGCGTCAGCCTGCTCACCGGCGGCCCCGGCACCGGCAAGAGCCGCACGGTGTCGGCGATCGTCGCGCTGTGCCGCGACACCGAGGCGACCGTCGCGCTGGCCGCGCCGACCGGCCGCGCCGCGAAGCGGCTGGAGGAACTGGCCGGCAACAACGCCACCACCATCCACCGCCTGCTCGGCGCGCAGCCGCGCGGCGCTCGCGGCTCGGACCGCACCGCGGACCGGGCGGACCAGGGCTCGGTGTTCGACCGGGACGCCGGCAACCCGGTGGACGCCGACGTGGTGGTGGTCGACGAGGCGTCCATGCTGGACGTCGAGCTCGCGGCGGCGCTCGTCGACGCCCTCGCGGACGGCACCCACCTGGTGATCGTCGGCGACCCCGCGCAGCTGCCGTCGATCGGGCCGGGCCGGGTGCTCGGCGACATCATCGACAGCGCGGCGATTCCCGTCACCGAGCTGCGCACGTTGTACCGGCAGACCGAGGGCGGGTCGATCGCCCGGCTGGCGATCGCGGTGCGCGGCGGCGAGCTGCTGCGGATGGACGATCCCGAGCGCGAGGTCGTCGTCGTCGCCGCCCGCGGATCGGACGAGGCGGCCCGCAGGGTGGTGCAGCTGATCACCGACTCGATCCCCCGGGTGTTCGGCGCGACGGGCGACCAGGTGCAGGTCGTCACGCCCGTGCACCGCGGGCCGGCCGGCACCCAGGCGCTGAACCGCGCGCTGAAGGCGGCCATCAACCCCGGTACCGGCACGGTCCGCGGCTTCGACGTCGGCGACCGGGTGGTGGCGACGGCCAACCACCTCGACGCGGAACCGGTCGGGTACGCGAACGGCGAGGTCGGCACGGTGGTCTCGACGGGCGACAACCTGGTGCGGGTGGCCTTCACCGGCGGCGAGGCAGACGTGAGCGGCAAGGCGCTCGCCGATCTCCTGCACGGCTGGGCCATCACGGTCCACCGGGCGCAGGGCTCCGAGTGGGAGTGCGTGGTGGTCGTCATCCCGCCCGAGGCGGGCTCGATGCTGTCCCGTCCGCTCGTGTACACCGCGCTGACCCGGGCCAAGCGGCACCTGTCCGTGGTGCACGCCGCCGGCGGCCAGGTGGCGCGGGCCGTGCGGGACGTCGGCTCGCTCCCCCGCCGCACCCGGCTCACCGCGCTGCTGCGGGCCCGGGTGCCGGCCGGCTCGGACTCGAGCAGCGAGCCGGCCGGCTCGGAATCGAACAGGGAGCCGGCGCCGTCCTGATCCGGCACCGGCGCGCGATCACGATCCCCGGGATGTCGCCGACCCCGCCGCCTGCATCCGCGCGCCCGACAGGGCACACTCGATGCCAGTCAGACGGCGGACGTCGCGCAGGGAGGTGAGCGCCATCGGACCAGCTACTCCGGGGGACGCCGACGACGGGGAGTACGAGCTGCGGCCGCTGCGGATCGATGCGGGAGTGTCCCGCGCGGCCGCGGCGGGCATGCTGGCGATCAGGGCGGAGTATGCGGGCTGGGAGCTGGCCAGGACGCTCCGCTTCCCGGACGGCAGCCGCCGGGTGTGGCTGCGCAGGCGGCGCGGCGCCGGCCTGCTGCCCGACCTGACGCCCTGAGGCCCCGAGGCCATCGCTCGCCGCTGTCTAGGTGGTTTTGAGGCCGAAACTGGTCGATGTCGTTGGCCTGGACCTGAACCAGCCGTCCCGGGCGGTCGTGTTCAGCTTCGACGAGAAGACCCAGTGCCAGGCCCTGGACCGCACCCAGCCGTCGCTGCCGATGAAGCCGGGCCGCGGCGGCACGATGACCCACGACTACGAGCGGCACGGCACCATCGATCTGTTCGCGGCAATGAACGTGGGCACCGGCCAGGTCCACACCCACCTGCGCAAGGGCCACGCCGGCAAGGACGTGCTGGCGTTCGTCAAGCAGATCGACGCCACGGTGCCCCGCGGGCTGTCCGTCCATGTGATTCTGGACAACCTGTCCGCACACAAGGCTCCCGAGGTGCGCAAATGGTTGGCGCACAAGGACCGTCGCCGCTGGCACCTGCACTTCACTCCCACCTCCAGTTCCTGGCTCAACTTGGTGGAGCGGTGGTTCGAGGAGTTGACCGACAAGAGACTGCGGCGCGGCGTGTTCCCTCGGTCATCGACCTCACCCAGGCGATCACCACCTGGGCCGAATACTGGATCAGCGAGCCGAAACCTTCATCTGGAAGGCCACCGTCGAACTTCCGCAAGAAGGTCGAGGACGGAAGGCTACCAGATCAATGTGCAGACCTAGGGTGTCGGGGTGCCCGCCCGCCCGCCGGAGTCCGACGACGATGCCGGTCATCTCACCGGTGATCGCGACGGTGACCTCGGTTCTGCCGACGGCGATCTGAACGGCGCCGATCCCGGATCGGCCGAGCGGGACTGGCGGCCCGTCCGGAGCGAGATCGTCCGCGAGTCCATGGCCATCGCGGTGGCCACCGGCGCATACGCCATCTCGTTCGGCGCGGTGTCGCTGGCCTCCGGGCTGAACGTCTGGCAGACCGTCGCGTTGTCGGCGCTGATGTTCACCGGGGCCAGCCAGTTCGGGCTGGTCGGCGTGATCGCCGGCGGCGGCGCCCCGCTGGCCGGGGCCGCGACCGCGATCCTGCTCGGCGCGCGCAACGCCCTCTACGGCCTGCGGATGTCCGAGCTGTTGCAGGTCAAGGGGTTTCGCCGGCTCGTGGCCGCGCAGCTGGTGATCGACGAGTCGGTGGCGATGGCGATCGGGCGGACGACGACGCGGGAGTCGCGGCTCGGCTTCTACACGACGGGTCTCGGCGTGTTCGCGCTCTGGAACGTCGGCACGCTGGTCGGCGCCCTGGGCGCGTCCTGGCTGTCCGACCCGCGCGTGCTCGGCCTGGACGCCGCGGTGCCGGCGGCCTTCCTCGCCCTGCTCGCGCCGCGCCTGCGCGACCGGGAGACGTGGGCCGTAGCACTCGCCGCCGCGGTGGTCGCGGTGGCCGCGGTGCCGTTCGTGCCGGTCGGCGTGCCCGTGCTGATCGCGGCCGTGGTCGGGGTGATCGCCGGCGTCTGGCCACGGTCGGCCGCCGGCTCCGACGCGCCCGAGGGGGCGGCGTGACGCTCTGGATCGGCGTGCTGGCCGGCTGTCTCGGCTGTTACCTGCTGAAGCTGGCCGGCCTGTCGGTGCCGCAGTCGGTGCTGGAGAACCCGGTGGTGCGGCGCTGCGCCGCGCTGCTGCCGGTCGCGCTGCTCGCCGCGCTGGTCGGCGTGCAGACCTTCGCGCTCGGCCAGACGCTGGTGCTCGACGCCAGGGCGGCCGGCCTGGCCGTGGCCGGCATCGCGGTGTGGCGGCGCTGGCCCTTCCTGGTGGTCGTCGGGCTGGCCGCGGCGACCGCCGCGATCGTCCGGCTGCTGGTCCCCGGGAGCTGACGGGCGCGGCGTGCGAGTGCGCGAGTCGCGGTCGATCCGAGTGCGGGGTGTGCCGCGGAATCGGGCCCTTCCGGCGCCCGAACGGCGGCAGAATCCGCGCTCGAGGGATTTGGAGGGAGGCCGGCCGAGACCGGCGTCAGCAGGTGCGCAGCAGCCGGTCGAGGACGCGGGTGCCGAAGGTGAGGGCGTCGACGGGCACCCGCTCATCGACGCCGTGGAACATCGCGGTGAAGTCCAGGTCGGCGGGCAGCCGGAGCGGCGCGAAGCCGAACCCCGCGACGCCGAGCCGGTAGAAGGCCTTGTTGTCCGTGCCGCCCGACAGCGTGTAGGGGATCGCGCGGCCGTCGGGGTCCTCGGCCTCGAGCGCCGCCTTCATGGCGTCGACCAGCGCGCCCTCGAACGGGAACTCCAGCGGCGGGTGCCAGATCCAGTCGATCTGCACGTCGTCGCCGACGACCCGGGCCACCTCCTCGCGGAATGTGTCCTCCGACCCGGGCAGCACCCGGCAGTCCACGGTCGCGGTCGCCGTGGACGGGATGACGTTCGCCTTGTAGCCGGCCGAGAGCATGGTCGGGTTCGCGGTATTGCGCAGGGTCGCGTTCACGATCCGGGAGATGGTGCCGAGCTTGCGCACCGAGCCCTCGAGATCCTCGTCAGGGAACGTCATCCCGGTCAGCTCGGCGACCGCGGCGAGGAACGCGTCGACGGTCGCCGTGCGGGTCAGCGGGAACTCGTGCGCGCCGAGCCTCGCGACCGCATGGGCGATCCGGGTGACCGCGTTGTCGTCGTTGGTCATGGAGCCGTGGCCGGCCCGCCCGGTGGCCGTGAGAGTGGCCCAGGCGACGCCCTTCTCGGCCGCGGCGATGAGGTAGGCGCGGCGATCGTCGGAGAGCCCGATGGAGAACCCGCCGACCTCGGAGATGGCCTCGGTGGCGCCGGCGAACAGATCGGGGTGGTGATCGACCAGCCAGTGCGCGCCCCACGTGCCGCCGTGCTCCTCGTCCGCCATGAACGCGAAGATCAGGTCCCGCGGCGGGACCACGCCGTTGCGCTTGAAGTCGCGGGCGACAGCCACGGACATCGCGACCATGTCCTTCATGTCGATGGCGCCGCGGCCCCACACGTAGCCGTCCTGGACCGCGCCCGAGAACGGGTCGACGGTCCACTCCGCGGCGTGGGCAGGCACCACATCGACGTGCCCGTGCACGATCAGCGCGCCGCGCTCCCGGTCGGCGCCCGGCAGCCGGCAGACCACGTTGCCGCGGCCGGGAACCGACTCCACGTAGAAGGTCTCGTAGCCGACCTCGTCAAGCTTGGCCTGCAGGTAGCGGGCCGCCCGCGCCTCGCCGTCGCCGATGGTGGCCGGGTCGCCGGTGTTCACGGAGTCGATCCGGATCAGCTCGCTGCACAGCTGGACAACCTCGTCCTCGGCGTCGCTGCTGCCGCGGCGCGCCGCGGATCTGGTGGTGAGGTCCGGGGCGTCGGGCTGGGTCATGGGCCCTTTCCTACCACCGCGCGGCGCCGCCGGTCCGCCTTCGTGGCGGGAACCTCTCCGGGCGCCCGGCGAGTTGGGGTGCGCGCGCGGATTCGAGTAGGCTGTGCGGTCGCGGCGGACCCGTCGCGAACCCGGTCCGGGTGGCGGAATGGCAGACGCGCTAGCTTGAGGTGCTAGTGCCCGTAAGGGCGTGGGGGTTCAAGTCCCCCCTCGGACACGCACATTCTCACACGCCCCCGAGGTGACCTGCGCTTTGACCGTTCTCGACTCGGGCGAATAGGTCAGCCGGAGCCGCATCGAGCTGTAGATGTCGAGCAGCTCGCGAGGGGTCGCCTTCGCGAGCATCGGCGCGACTCCGCCGAAGAAGTTGATCTCCTCTTCGATCTGCTTGGCTGACGCGCGCTTGGCGGTCAGCATCTGACGCAGGCGCGACTGCAGTTCGTTTCGCTCGGCGGTTCGGGCGGCAATCTGGGGCGCGATCACCGTCGGGTCGATCCCGGCTTCGATCGATGCGACAAGATTGGCCAGCTTGGATTCCACCTGCCGAACGCGGCGCTGCAACTCGGTGGCCGCCGCCGCGACCGCACCGTCGTCATCCTGGCCAGCGGCGAGGATCGCGGGATCCGCTAGGGCGCCGATCCATTCGTTGAGATGCGTGATGATCGGCTCCTGGCGGACATAGACCGACGGAGGGTGATCGAACCCCTCGGGGAGCGCCCGTGAACGCTGAATGACGCACCGATAGAAGATCCGTCCGGTGCCGTCCTTGCGCTTGGATTCGCGGAACGCTCCCTGCATGCGCGATCCGCAGATTCCGCAGCAGATCAGTCCGCGCAGGCTGAACCTGTCCGAGGCGAGGCTGTCTCTGCCTCGTCGAGCTCTCGGCTGACCCTTCGCCGCGAACTTCAACTGGGCGGCATCGAACAGCTCTTCCGTTATCAGCGGCGCGTGGGTCGGCTCATCGGACCGGACCCAAGCGCCCTTGTCCCGCCAACGCATGAAGGTGCGATTGCCCGCAGCGACATCCTCGGGATCGATCAGCACCTCGACCTTTTGCTGCTTGCCCCACACCCGGTATCCCGTGTACGTCGGGTTCGACAGGATCGCGCGCACCGCACTGAACGCCCACCCGACCGGATCACGGTGCCGGTTCCTGGCCGGGTCATGGGCCGATGGCGACGGCACGCCGGCTGCCAGTGAGCCGCTGTGCGATCAGCCGTAGGCTGGCGCCCTCCCGTACGAACATGTCGAAGATGCCGGCGACCACAGGAGCGGTCGCCGGGTCCGGCACCAGCTTGTGCATCCGCTGTCCAACCGCGGCCTTGCCCGGATTTGGGTGGGGTCCGACGTCGGCGAGCTGGTAGCCGAAAGGTGGCCGCCCGCCGAGAAATCGTTCGCTGCGTTGCGCCATGTCGAACATCGACGCCTTCACCCGCAGCTGAATGCGTGTCCGCTCCCCCTTGCTCATCCCGCCGAACAGAGTCATCACCATGTCGTGGGCCTCGGAACCGGGATCGACAGCGCCGCCCACTTCCGGCACCCAGAGGCCAACGCTGTAGTGGGTCAGGACCGGAAACGTCAGCCCGAACTGATTGCCGTAGAACGCGCGCTGGGGCTCGCCGATCACGATCTCGTCAAAACTTCGGTCCGCGGAGGCGACGTCGGCCAGCAGCCGGGACGCCTCCGGGCGGCGCTTCCACGGCACCGATCTGCTCTGTCCCACATCGAAGTACTCCTCGACGATGGCGCCGCCGTGCGGCTCGATCAGGGTCCGGGCCCGGCGGATCTGCCATCCGCGGCTCGCCTCGGGGTCCTGCTGATCCTCGGTGGAGACTCGACCGTAGAACGCGAACCTCATCCGGCCCGGCCGATCGGAATCCGAGCTTCGGCCTCACGCGCGGCGACGTCCTTCATGACACGGAGTATGACCCGCGCCGCGGACGATGGGAGGGTGTAGCCCTCCGGGGCCTCGCATCTCACTGTGACCCCGTCCGTCGTCGAGACGGCGTCGGGCGCGAGTTGAGTCCAGCAGAGTGGTGTACAACCTGAGCTCCGACCTGACGTCAAGCTGATCTTGCGTTGGGCGTGTCGGTGCCGAGACGAGGACGGCCACCGCGTGATCCTTCAGCAGGACCTCTCACAGTCTTCCGAAGGAGAACCACGCGATGACCTCTGCCCAGCCTATCGACCCGTCGGCGTCGGTCGCTGACGCGCTCGCGACGGCGAGCCCGGACCTGCTGCGCTCGTTGTTGTCCACGTTCATTCAGGCGTTGATGTCCGCCGAGGCGGACGCGGTGTGCGGCGCCGGCTACGGCGAACGCAACCCCGAGCGGGCCAACTCCCGCAACGGGTACCGACACCGGGACTTCGACACCCGGGCCGGCACCATCGACGTGGCGATCCCGAAACTCCGCGTCCGGTAGCTACTTCCCGGACTGGCTGCTGGAGCGCCGCACCCGCGCCGAACGCGCCCTGGTGAGCGTCGTGGCGACCTCGTATCTGCTGGGCGTGTCGACCCGCCGGGTGAACAAGCTGGTGCAGGCGCTGGGTGTGACAGCGCTGTCCAAGTCGCAGGTGTCGGTGATGGCCAGGGAGCTGGACGGGCAGGTCGAGGCGTTCCGTACCCGCCCGCTGGACGCCGGCCCGTACACCTTCGTGGCGGCCGATGCGCTGGTCCTGAAGGTCCGCGAGGGCGGCCGCGTGGTGCAGGTCCACGCCCTGCTCGCGACCGGCGTGAACGCCGACGGGCACCGCGAGATCCTCGGCCTGGACGTGACCACCGCCGAGGACGGCGCCGGCTGGTTGGCGTTCTTCCGCGGCCTGACCGCGCGGGGCCTGACCGGGGTCAAGCTGGTCACCTCCGACGCGCACAGCGGGCTGGTCAGCGGCGATCGGGGCGACCCTGCCCGGCGCCTGCTGGCAGCGGTGCCGCACGCACTACGCGGTCAACCTGATGGCCGTCACCCCGAAGTCCAGCTGGCCGTGGGTGCGCACCATGCTGCACTCGATCTACGACCAGGTCGACGCGAAAGCCGTTGCCGCCCAGTTCGACCGGGTCATCGACGCGCTCGCCGAGAAACTCCCCGCGGTCGCCGACCACCTCGACCAGGCCCGCGCCGACCTGCTCGCCTTCACCGCGTTCCCCAAGGAGATCTGGCGGCAGATCTGGAGCAACAACCCCCAGGAACGTCTCAACAAGGAAATCCGCCGCCGCACCGATGTGGTCGGCATCTTCCCCGACCGCGCCGCGCTCATCCGCCTCGTCGGCGCCGTCCTGGCCGAACAGCACGATGAATGGACCGAAGGCCGCCGCTACCTCGGCCTGGACGTGCTGAATCGCTCACAGGACGCCCGACAGCCACCGACCCGCGCGAGGAGGTGCCCACCACGCCAGCCATCAGCCCCGCCGCCTGACCTCAAAGGATCACCGGTGAACCGTACCCGTCCGAAATACACCACGTCTGTGGACTTGACCCGGGCGCGGGACGCGATCGTTCCGAACTCGGGGCCTGTGCGTACCCGCCGGCCGTGGTTCCCCCGGGTCATGACGTCGTATGCGGGAATCAGCCACGACTTGTCGCGACTCGGCAAAATCCTGCCCGGGTGTACACCGTCGAAGCCCGAGGGCGCATGAGGGTCGACGCGACACAGCGGCCGTAGAACGCCCGCGATTCAAGAACCCGCGCACAGGCCTGATCCATCGAACGAACTCAGTTATCCGAGGTCGGCGAGTCCGACGTCACCAAGCTCGCGGCGCCCACCATCAGCGACACGATGATCAAGATCATCACCCAAACACACCGTTGGCACCTCGGCCTGGCGGCCGGGTACCAAGATCGGTTAGCTCCTTCGCCCTGAAGAACTCCGGTCGGCCGTGATCAGTAGCGGCTGACCGGAGTTCCGCCGGTTTCTTGGGCTTGATGATCTTGGTTGCAGTGTTCCTCAGGCGATCAGGGCGGAGATCTTGATCAGGTTGTGGACGAAGATTCCCTGTCCGGTCCAGGTCCGGGCACCTTCGAGCGAGTCCAGGCGCGTCCGGTCCCAGCCGTAGCCGCGTTTGAGAGTGCTGACTCGGCCTTCACATCCGGTTCGCCATTTGACGGTTCGTCGGAATGCTGGTCGGTGTTCGACGGCCCGGCGGGCGGCACCGGGTTTGCCCTTGCGGGGTATGACGACGTTGTCGACTCCGCGCTGGATCAGCTGGTACTCGACTGCGGCTTCGCCGTAGCCGCGGTCGGCGGTCACGGTTCGCGGCGTTCGACCGGTCTGCTGGGTGATCCGGTCGATCGCCGATTGCTTCCCCCGAAAGGGCTTTCGACGCTGGGCTTCGACCCGGCCAGTTACCCGGCCGAGCCGCCAGCCTGCTACCGGGCCTCCTGGTAGTTACCCGGACCGGACTCCCACCGGCAAGCGACGACGAGCTTCAGACCAGAACACGATCCTGGACGATCACCTCCTGATCACTGGGCGCACCCCCTGCCGTACTAGGTCGTCGCGGGTGTCGAAGTTCTCTGACTGGTTGACCAAGTAGGAGCGCAATGTCGTGCCAAGGTCTTCAAGGCCGAGCCCGCGGATGTCCCGCATGACGGTGAACATCGCGTACTGCAGGGTCGAGTAGTCCGTGGCCCGGTAGTTCCAGATGCGCCAGGCGAGCAGGGTCCCCTCACTGCCGGCGCCCCCTGCGGCGGTGGCCGCGTATCCATCTCCGGAAGTCCCGTCACGCCACGCCGGACTTGGTCTTCGGTTTGTTGCGCACCCGCTTCACCCGCGACCGAAAACGCAGCATCTGGCCTTTTTGCCGGACCTCGGGCCAACAGCCTGGCGCGGAAGGTGTTTCGCCGTCAGCACACCGGACCGGAATGGTCCTGCTGAGATCGCCGCCGGATCAAGGCGTGCACGACGCTCACGTCCTGATCGCCGAGGTCTGCGGCCGCTACGGCGCGGTACAGCTCCAGGGACAGTGCGGCTTGCGGTGTCGCCGCACCGGTGACCTCGGATTCAGCCAGCACGAAGCCGAGGTCCTTCACCATATAGATGGCCTTGCCGGTGGGAGCGTAGGTGTTGGTTGTCAGGTTCGGGGCCTTGACCTCAAGAACCCGGCTTGCCCCGAAGCCGCCGGCCAGGATGTCCACGAGTCCCTCGACGCTGACCCCGGCCGCTTCGGCCAGCACGCTCGCCTCGGAGAGGGCGATCATCGTTGCCGCGACCACCATCTGGTTGCAGGCCTTGGCCAGCGCCCCGGACCCGATCGGGCCCAGGTGCCGCACGGTCGTGCCCATGGCCGTCAGCACCGGCCATGCAGCAGCGACTGCATCGGTGTTTCCGCCGGCCATGATCGCCAAGGTGCCGTCTGTCGCGCCCTCGGTCCCTCCGGAGACCGGGGAGTCGATCACCTGTACCAGCCCGTTCGTCAGTTCCGCGGCGTGGGCGGCGAACGTGCGTACGCCCTGCGGGGACACCGAGGAGCAGACGGCCAGCACGGTCGGTTGCTTGATCCCGGCCAACAGTCGGACGGGGCCGTCGACGAGGTCGAGCAGCTGGGGCAGGTCCGGCAGCATGACCACGACGACCTCACATTGGGCGACCATCGCGCCGGCGTCGGTCGCTGCGCTGGCCCCGGCCGCTATCACCGGGGCGTCGCGTCCGGAGCTGCGGTTCCACACCAACAACCGATCACCGGTCGTCGAGCAGTAATCGGCCAGATGAACCGCCATCGGCGTGCCCATCGAACCCAACCCGAGGAAACCGTAGGTTCTCATCCCGACATCATGGCGGCACACGCTGCCGGTGTCCAATATGATGAACACCTTTCCTTATGTGGTTCCAGGGTCGTACGCTGTGCTCACACCACGGTCCGCTAGCGTGACGGTGACAGACCCAAGGGAGAGTTCGTGTCGTCAACCATCAAGGTCGCGCTCGCCACCCCGCTGGAGCCGGATCTGCGGCACCTGATCACCGATGTCGACCCTGTCGGTGGTGCTGCTGGCCGATGACACGTTGCTGCCTCCGCAGCGGTTCCCTGGTGACCACGAGGGGGATCCGGATTTCGTGCGGACCCCCCAGCAGCAGTCCGCGTTCGACGAACTGCTCAGTCAGGCCGACGTCTTCTACGGAATCCCGGACGTCAACCCGAAGCTGCTGGCCTCATCCGTGCGGGCAAACCCGGGCCTGCGGTGGGTGCAAACCATGGCCGCCGGCGGCGGATCCCAGGTCAAGGCCGCCGGACTGACCGCCGAGGAACTCGCCCGGGTGCTGTTCACCACCTCCGCCGGTGTCCACGGCGGCACCCTCGCCGAGTTCGCGATGTTCGGATTGCTGGCGCGGTGCCAAGGACCTACCGCGGCTGCTGACCCAGCAGGCGGACCGGCAATGGACGGGCCGGTGGGCGATGAAGCAGGTGCACGAGATGACCGTGCTGGTCGTGGGCCTCGGCGGCATAGGTAAGGAAACCGCGCGACTGGCCAAGGCGCTCGGCGCCTACGTGCTGGGCACCAAGCGACAACCCGAACCCGTCGAACACGTTGACGAGGTGCACCCCACCGCGGATTTGGCCGACTCGTCGGCCGGGCGGACGCCATCGTCTTCACCCTGCCCGGTACGGCCGCTACCGACGGCCTCTACGGCGAGGAAATGGTGGCCGCCACCAAGCCCGGGGCGGTCATCGTGAATGTCGGCCGGGGCACCGTGATCGACGAAGCGAGCCTGATCAAAGGCCTGGATTCCGGGCACTTGGCCTCGGCGTTCTTGGATGTCTTCGCGGTCGAGCCACTGCCCACCGAGTCGCCGCTGTGGGGCAATGCCGCAGGTGGTCGTCGCACCGCACACTGCGGCCCTGAGCCCGCACGAGGATCGTCGTATCGCGGAACTGTTCGCGAAGAACCTGCGCCATCTGCATAGACGGGGAAGGAACTACTCAATGTCGTTGACACCAAACACTTCTACTGAGGAGACCGGCAACGCGCAGGACCGCGCTTCCGGTCCGACGGCGACGGCAGCCCGGCCCCGGCGGTCACCCGGGCCGCGGCGATCCTGGACGCCCTCGAGGCCGCCGGCGGGGAACCGCTCGGGGTCAGTGATCTGGCCAGATCGCTGGGCATCGCCAAATCCTCCACCTCGCACCTGTGCCAGGCCCTGGAGGACTCCCGGCTGATCCAACGGCGCGACAACGGATACGTGCTGGGCCGGCGCACCATCGAACTCGCCGGCGCCTACCTTGCCGGGTTTCGACGAGGTCCGCAGCTTCTACGAGCTGTGTTCCCGGACCACCGCATTGCGCGAACACGTCGTGCAGATCGCCATGCTGGACGGCACCGAGGTGCTCTACCTGGCGCGGTACGAGGGCCAGTCCCGGTTCCGGCTGGCGGCCAACATCGGTGACCGGTTCCCGGCGGCGCTGACTGCAACCGGCCAGGCCCTGTTGGCCGTGCTGCCGCCGGCCGAGGTCGCCCGCCGGTTCCGCGGTGTCGAGATCCCGCACATGACCGACAGTTCGTTGTCCGGCATGACCGCCCTACAGACGCGGCTCGCAAAGGCCACGGGCGGACGGGTACGCCTTCGACGACGAGGGCGTGCATCCCGGCGTCGTCGGCCTGGCCGTACGGCTCATCCCCGGCACGCCGGCGGCGCCATGCTCTCCCTCGGCGTCACCGTGCTCAAACCACTGGCGACCGAGGCCACCATCGCCGAACTGCTCGTCGAGCTCAAATCCGTGGCAGCAGCCCTGAGCAACCCGCTCATCTTCGGTTGAGCAGCCGACCATCGAGAGCCGTCGAGGAACCCAGCCTGATCTCGTGCGGGCCTGCTCTTGACACGGCTATGGGACGCGAGGCCGGCTTCTCTGGCGCTGGATCCAACAGCCCCCGGGACCCGACGCCGCCCCGCATCAGAGTCCGTCGGGCGCCGTGCGAGGAGTCCCGGATTCCCGTGGTCTCCATCCCCCGCGACATCCCCACACCCTCGCCCCCGTCTGCCGGTTGGGTTCCTGGCCTCTGGCTCGAGGTCCGCTGTTTGGGTGAGCTGTCCCGACGCCGGTCAAGACGACACAGCAGAAATTCCCAAAGAATCTTGATCCACCTATTGAACAGCGTTCCCTGGGTGGATATGGTCCGTATCACTGAGTGCAGGCCTGGCCCATATGTCAGGGCCCCGGTGAAGGTGCAGGACACCGCCGATAGCCGCACTTGACGTCTAGGAGGACGCATGGCGCAATCCATCGAAGACTCGGTCGAGGTCTACGAGCACCTGCATGTGCCACCCGACCAGCTTCGGAAGGCCACACTGGCCGCCTCGGTGGGCAGTGCCCTGGAGTACTACGACTTCGCCATCTACGGCGTGGCGTCGGCGCTGATCTTCGGCGAGCTGTTCTTCCCGGCCCTCGGCGTCAGCCAGGCACTGATCCTCAGCTTCGCGACCTATGCGGTCGGCTTCCTCGCCCGGCCCGTCGGTGGCCTGTTCTTCGGGGTGATGGGCGACAGGCTCGGCCGTAAATGGGTGCTGACCATCACGATCCTGCTCATGGGTCTGTCGTCCATGTTGGTCGGTCTGCTCCCGACCGCCGAGACCATCGGGGTCTGGGCGCCGATCCTGCTGGTCGTGCTCCGGTTGGCGCAGGGATTCGGCGCGGGTGCCGAGCAGGCCGGCGCGACGGTGCTGATGGCCGAGTACTCGCCGCCGCCGAGGCGCGGATTCCTCTCCGCGCTGCCGTTCGTCGGGCATCCAGGCCGGGACGTTGCTGGCCGCCGGGTGTGTGGGCGTACCTGCGGACGTTCCCGGACGAGGTGCTCTGGGCTGGCTGTGGCGGGTGCCGTTCCTGGCCTCGGTGCTGCTCATCGGCGTCGCGCTGTTCATCCGGTTGCGGCTGCAAGGAGTCCCCGACCTTCATCGAGTTGGAGAAGCACGAACAGATCGCCGAGCACCCACTGCCGGAGGTGTTCCGCACCGCCCGCAGGCAGATCTTCCGCGGGATCGGTCTGCGGATGGCCGAGAACGGCGGGTCCTACCTGTTCAGCACCCTGTCGATCACCTTCGTCACGTCCGCGCGGTCGGTCTCGGCAAATCGATCGGCCCACTGGCCGTCGCCATTGCCGCGGGTATCGGCATCCTCACCGTGCCCCTGGCCGGAGCGCTGTCCGACAGGTTCGGGCGCATCCGGGTGTATCGCACCGGCGCCATCTTCCTGACGATCCTTGCCTGGCCGGCCTGGTACCTGCTGTCGCTGGGCAACCCCGCCCTGGTCGTGGTCGTGGTTGTCCTCGGTGTCGAGCGTCGGCGTCAACACCATGCTCGGCGCGCAGTGCGCCATGCTGCCCGGAATTGTTCGGCAACCGGCACCGCTACATCGGTGTCGCCGTGTCCCGAGAGTTCTCCGCCGTCATCGCCGGCGGCATCGCGCCCCTGCTCGGCGTCTGGTTCCTGTCCCTGACCGACTACTCGTGGTGGCCGTTGGGTCTGTACACCTTCATCCTCGGCTGCATCACCCTGTTCACTACGTTCATCACCCCGGAAACCCGCGGCCGTAACCTGACACTGATCGCGGATGCGCCGATCACCGGAGCCGCTTCCGCCGACAGCAAGGTCGACGCGTGATTCACCCGTCGTTCGACATCAGCGGGCGCATCGCCCTGGTAACCGGCTCGTCCCGCGGGATCGGCAAGGCCCTCGCCCAGGGTCTTGCCGAGGCCGGCGCGGAGGTGGTGCTCAACGCCCGCAACGCCGAGGCGTTGACCAAGGCCGCCGACCAGATCCGGGAAACCACCGGTGCAACGGTGCACGAGCGGCCGTTCGACGTCACCGACCCCTGGTCGGTGGCCGCCGGTATCGCCGACATCGAGGACACCATCGGTCCGCTGGCCATCTGCGTCAACAACGCCGGCATGCAGAGGCGGGCACCCTTCGTCGACTTCACTGACGAGGACTGGGATGCGCTGCTGGCCACCAATGTCACCAGCGCGTTCCTGATCGGCCGGGAAGTCGCCCGCCGGATGAAACCGCGCGGCGCCGGCAAGATCATCAACATCGCGTCCCTGCAATCGGAGGTCAGCCGTCCCGGTATCGCCCCCTACGCGGCGACCAAGGGCGCGATCAAGATGCTGACCCGCGGCATGTGCGGCGACCTCGCCGGTTCCGGGATCTGCGTCAACGCCATCGGCCCCGGCTACTTCGACACCGAGCTCACCGCAGCACTTGTCGCCGACGAAACGTTCTCCAGCTGGGTGCGCGGCCGCACCCCCGCCGGCCGCTGGGGAAAGGGCGAGGACCTGGTCGGCACCCTGATCTACCTGTCGTCTGATGCCTCCGCGTTCGTCAACGGCCAAATCGTTTACGTCGACGGCGGGATGCTCTCCGTGCTGTAACCGGCCCAGCATCGGTCCGCGGCCACTCGTCAACGCCGGCCTCGCGGCACCGCCTGCCCATCAACGACATCCGCGACCGGCCTCGTTGACCACTTTTCTTGAAAGGGAAGCACTATGAAGGCTCTCGTGGTCCACGGGGCAGGTGATCTGCGGTTCGACGACCTGCCCGAACCGACCCCCGAAGCGGGTCAGGTGCTGGTCCGCAACACCCACGGCGGTATCTGCGGGTCGGACCTGCACTACTACAGGCACGGCGCGGTGGGTGCGTTCACCCTGCGGGAACCGCTGGTCCTCGGTCACGAGGTCGTCGGCCGGGTCGAGCACGACCCCTCCGGGGTGCTGCCGGCCGGCACCGCGGTGGCCATCCATCCGGCCACCCCCTGCGGGCAGTGCCCCGAATGCCTGGCCGGAGTCCGCAACGTGTGCCGCAACGCCCGCTACCTCGGTTCCGCGGCCAGCTTCCCGCACACCCAGGGCGGCTTCTCCGAGTACATGGTCGTCAGGCGGGACCAGATCAGGGTGCTGCCGGAGACCCTGCCGCTGTCCCGGGCGGTGCTGGCCGAACCCCTGGCCGTCGGCCTGCACGCCCTGAACCGGGCCGGTGGAGTGGCCGGCGCCAGGGTGCTGGTCGGCGGGTCCGGACCGATCGGCGTCCTGGTCGCCGGAGCGGCCAAGGCCGCCGGCGCCGAAGAGGTCTGGACCACCGATCTGCTGGATCACCCGTTGAGGATCGCCCTGGACGTCGGCGTCGACCGCACCGTTCGCATCGGCACCGACGCCCTGCCGGACCAGTACTTCGACGTGGCCATCGAGGCATCCGGGGCCTCCGGTCGCCGTCGGCGCCACCCTGGCCGCGGTCCGCCGCCGCGGCGTCGTGGTGCAACTGGGCATGTTCCCGCCCGGGCCCCGGCCCGCCGAACTGTCCGCGCTGGTGGCCAAGGAGATCGACTACCGCGGCGCATTCAGGTTCGACACCGAGTTCGACGAGTCCATTGCCCTGCTCGCCGGTTCCGCCGCCCTGGACCCAGTGATCACCCACACCTTCGACCTGCCCGACGCGGACGCGGCGATGGACGTGGCGGCCGACCCCGCCGTTTCCGGCAAGGTCGTCCTGCGCCTCTCGGTGGACTGAAACGCCGGTGGCACCAGCGGCCACGCTGGCTGGTGCCACCGGGAGCACATCGACACCACCGACCGCACGCCGACGCGACCAATCCCCGCCTGTGGCGGCGAGACCGCCGACGGCGTCAACAGACCAAGGACGTTTCCGTGACCACGATCGAGATGACCACCTATATCGACGTTCTCACCGCTCGACAGGTCCCCGACGACTGGTCGGACGTCGATACCCGAGCGGTGGACAACGCGCGGGTGCTCGCCGCCGAGGCAGTGCAGAAGGTCGGGGACGGCCACTGGTTGTGAGCCAATCCTTAGGAAACCAGGCGGGAAACATGACTCGGACGGCCCACGCGACCCTGCTAGAGAAAGAGGCCTCGGCAATCGCACTGCACGCTGCCGGCCGCAACTTCGAGGAGATCGCCACGGAGCTCGGGTACTCGAACCGATCGGGAGCCTGGAAGGTTGTCACTCGCGCGCTTAACGCAGAACGCAACGCACGGGCCGGCGACTTCCTGCAACTGCAGGTGGACCGGTACGAGGCCGTCCTTTCCGCTCATTGGCAAGCCGCGACCGTGTCCGGCGTGCGGACATGAAGAAACCCCGCAACCGGAACCGATTGCGGGGCATTGATATTGGGACTGATCTGGGACGTCGATTTCGTGCTGGGCTACGCCCGAGCGGACGTCCCGGGAGCAAGGGCCATGCCGGGAGCACCACGCTGTGAATTCTTGCCAGTCGCAGCAGTAGCCGCGCCGTGTGTTGGCCGCGCGAGCGGCCTGGACGTAGGCCTCCTCGTCGCGGATGGAGGGGCACGCCGTCGAGCAGCACGACGGGTCGTTGCATGGCACCGCCTGCGGCGACGAAGGTGACACAATGCCCAGATGTCTGCGCCGCCCCAGGCCGTCGTCCCGCTGCAACAAGCCATGACACGGGATTCCGTCCATGATCCGTGTGATGGAGCAGCCCACGGGGCGTCGCCGTGCAGCACGGCTCCGTCCCAATTGATCTGAGGCAGTCTCGACAAGGCGAGGCATCAGCCGGATGCCTCAGCTTGTTGACACGGGTCCGGCCGTGACTAGGCATGCCAGCTTTGCCTGGCGGCGCAAGTTTGAGCCAGGGAGCTGGCGCAAAGTCAGGGTCGCGGCGATGACCCGGCTGGTCCGGCCGGTCATGCGAACGCCGGGATTCCGGTGATCGCCCGGCCGATGATGAGGGTGTGGACTTCGTCGGTGCCTTCGTAGGTGCGGACGCTTTCCAAGTTGTTGGCGTGCCGCAGCGGTGAGTAGTCCAGGGTAATGCCATTGCCGCCGAGGATGGAGCGCGCGCTGCGGCAGATCTCGATTGCTGTGCGGACGTTGTTGAGTTTGCCGAAGGAGATCTGTTCGGGGCGCAGCCGGCCGGCGTCCTTGAGGCGCCCGGTCTGCAGGGCGACGAGAGTGCCCTTCTGGATTTCCAGGACCATGTCGACGAGTTTTTGCTGGGTCAGCTGGAACGACGCGATCGGCTTGTCGAACTGGGTGCGGTGCTGCGCGTAGGCCAGCACGGTCTGGTAGGCGTCGCGGGCGGCTCCCATTGCCCCCCACATGATTCCGTACCGGGCTTCGTTCAGGCAGGCGAACGGTCCCTTGAGTCCGGTCACGGCGGGCAGGACAGCGTCGGCGGGCAGCCGCACATCCTGCAGGGTGATGTCGCATTGGATGGACGCGCGCATGGACAGCTTTCCGGTGATCGGGGTGGCGGTGAAGCCGGGGGTGTCGGTGGGCACGACGAACCCGCGGATGCCCTCGTCGGTGTCGGCCCAGATGACGGCGACGTCGGCGATGGAGGCCAGTCCGATCCACCGCTTGGCCCCGTTGAGCACCCAGCCGCGGCCGTCGAGGACGGCGCGGGTCGCCAAGCTGGCCGGGTCGCTGCCGGCGTTGGGTTCGGTTAGCCCGAACGATCCGATGAGCTCGCCGGTGGCCATGCCGGGTAGCCATTTCTGCTTCTGCTGCTCGGAGCCGTGCTTGTAAATGGCGCTCATCGCCAGCGATCCCTGCACGGACACGAAGGTGCGGATGCCCGAGTCGCCCGCCTCGAGTTCCAGCGTGGCCAAGCCGTATTCGACGGCGCTGCGCCCGGCGCACCCGTAGCCCTTCAGGTGCATGCCGAGCAGGCCGAGGTGGCCCATCTCCTTGGCCAGTTCCCGCGGGAAGTGGGCGGTTTCGAACCATTGGCCGATGTTGGGCCGGATCCGGTCGTCGACGAATTCCCGGACCTGGGTGCGCAGTTCGAGCTCCTGCGGGCTGAGCAGGGTGTCGATGCCGAGGTAGTCGTTGGCGAAGTCGGTCATGGAGTTCTCCCGTTGGTTCTGACTGCTGAGTGGGTCTGGGGGCTGGTCGCCGACTCGGGTGCGGGGCGGCTGTGCAGCCAGGCGCGGAGTTCATCGGTGTGTTCACCGAGCCGGGGTGGCCGTCGGCTGTAGACGGCGGGGGTGTCGGACAGTTCGATCGGGTTGGCGACCAGCTCGACGGTGTCCGGGTCGGTTCCGACCGGGATGCGGCCGCCGACGCCGAGGTCGGCGGCCAGGTCGAAGGCGTCGGCCAGGTCGTTGACCGGACCGCAGGGCACTCCGCGTTCCGAGAGCACCCGGAACCAATGGTCGGCGGGGTGTCTGGTGATCTGCGCGGTGACTGTGTCGTCGAGAGCGTCGATGTGTGCGACCCGGGCGGGATTGGTCGCGAACCGGGGGTCGGTGGCGGTCTCAGGGATGCCCAGGGCGGCGCAGAAGTCGGTGAACTGCCGGTCGTTGCCGACCGCGATGACGACGGGTCGGTCGGCGGTCGGGAACAGTTGGTAGGGGGCGATCGAGGGGTGCCGGTTGCCGAGGATTCCGGGGACGGCGCCGCCGGCGGTGTAGCCGGCGGCCTGGTTGACCATGCTGGACAGCAGGCTGCTGAGCAAGTTGACCTGGACCTGTTGGCCGCGGCCGGTGCTCTCCCGGACGCGCAGCGCGGCGAGCACACCGAAGGCGGCGTGCAGGCCGGTGAGCACGTCGACGAGGGCGACGCCGACCTTCGCCGGTTCGCCGGGGCGCGGACCGGTGACGCTCATCAGTCCGCCGACGGCTTGCACGAGCAGGTCGTAGCCGGGCAGGGCGGCGCCCTTGCCGGCGCCGAAACCGGTGATCGAGCAGTACACCAGGCGGGGGTTGATCTCCTGGGCCCGCTCGTAGGACAGGCCGTACTTGGCCATGGTGCCGGGCCGGAAGTTCTCGATCAGCACGTCGGCGCGGCGGATCAGCTCGATCAGCTCGTCGCGGGCGGCCGGGTCGGACATGTCGGCGGCCAGGGACCGCTTGTTGCGGTTGACCGACAGGAAGTAGGTCGCCTCGTTCTCGTCGGTGAACGGGGGGCCCCAGTGCCGGGTGTCGTCGCCCAGCCCGGGCCGTTCGATCTTGATGACGTCGGCGCCCAGGTCGCCGAACAGCATCGTCGCGTAGGGGGCCGCGAGCACCCTGCTGAAGTCGACGACGACGACTCCGGACAAGGCGCCGGCCGGTGGACGCTGGGCGCCGTCGTGGCTCACGTGGGTTCCCTTTTCGTTGCCTCGGCGATCCGCCATGCGGGTCGACGTGGATTCGGTTGAGCGGTCAGAGGTCCCGCCCGGCGGACGCGGCGCCTTTTCGGCCGCCGGGCGCGACGTCTGGCTCCCTGGGGCGTGGGGGTTGGCCGGCCACGCCCCGGGGGGTCAGTGCACCGCGGCGCGGGGTGCGTTGTTGAACAGCGAGGTCCGCACCGGCAGCATGATGACGGCGCCGATCAGGGAGAACAGGGTGACCTGGATCAGGCCGGCTCCGCGCCAACCGAACCAGCCCACCAGGGCACCGAACAGCAGGCCCGAGAAGGCGGCCGCCCCGTAGTAGCAGGTGACGAACAGGCCGGCGGCCCGGCCGACCTGGGTCGGGCGGACGGCCCGCTGGATCGCGCTGTTGGCGTTGGGGAAGAACACGCCGGTGCCGAACATGCCCATCAGGAACGCGAAGAAGCACTGCCAGCCCAGGGATGCCTGCACCTGGTAGATCAACACCCCGATGATCGCCATGGCGATCAGCGAGCCGATGAGCAGGACTTTCTGGTCGACCCGGTCGCCGATCCAGCCGCCGATCAGCCCGAACAGGCCACCGAAGCCGACGAAGCTCAGCGCGAGCGCGCTCTCCCCGGTGGACACACCCAGCTGGGTGGTCAGGAACGTCGGGAAAAGGCCCAGAAACCCGTACAGGACAACCGAACCGAACATGGAAGCGGCGGCCACAGACAACGAGTTGCGGTTGTAGGCATTGGCCGGCATGTAATCGTAGGAGCCGATGGCACCCATTCCGCCGATCGCCCGCTCGGTGAACCTGCGGCTCACGGCAAACGCGGCGACGACCGCCAGGACCAGGCCGGTCAGACCGAAGATGATGAACGGGGCGCGCCAGGACCCGTAGGTGGCGGCGAACCGGACACCAAGCAGCGGGCCGAGAATGACGCCCAGACCGAAGGCGAAACCCAGGATGCCCAGGGCCAGGCCGCGACGGAGGTGGAAGAAGGCGCCGACCGCGGCGAACAGGGCGGCAGCCTGCATGCCTTCCCCGAGACCGGAAACGATTCGGTAGAGAGCCATGTCGCCCCACGAGGTGGCCAGCGGAGTGGCCAGCGTGCCCAGGGAGTAGACAACGATGGCCACGATCAGCACGGTCTTGCGGGAGAACCGCTCGACCAGATAGCCGGCTGGAATGCCGGCCACAGCCATCCCCAGGGTGAAGATGGTGGCCAGCAGCCCACCCGACTGCAGGCTGAACCCGAACTCCTCGCGGATTGTGGGCAGCAGCGGGGCGAAGACCTGCCGGTCCGCCGCGTTGAGCATGAAGGTCAGCGCCAGCAGCCCGAACGAGACGCCGACGACAGCCTTGGACACGGGTCCGTCCACAGGCAGATCCTTCACGCGGGACGGCAAGGGACTGGCCGGGACCGCGTCCATCGGGATCGCGTCCATCGGTTCGGGGTACAACGGCACCACATGCTCGTCCCCGGATGCAGTTCCGGTGGGTACCCGGCTCGCGCCGGTCGGGGTGGAGTTGGACATCATCGTCTCCTGGTCAAGTGGGGCGGTGTTCGGTCGGGGAACACGGACATACCGGGGGTTTCCGGCGCGACCCGGACATCCAAGGGGAGCTGGGATACCGCCGACACACCTGCGGACGCCGGACCAAGACACTCGGCAGCTCTGGGGGCAGCGAGATGATTTACGCTGCGGGCCTTCTCGACCCGCCCAACACAAGGTGGTCTGCAGACGTCACCGTGTGGCTGGGCTGGAGCCTAGAGCCGCCGGCAGGGGCGCGTCAACCCTTCGGGGCCGGATTTTTCGATTTGCATCGTCCCCTTGACCCTGGTCAGAGCTTTGCTATCGTTAGCATCAACACACCGCACCGGACACCGACTCACCGACGAGGAGGTCACCCTCGAAGCCACCTGGACGGCTTCGTCCGACGCACCGGCGTACTGGGCGCCACGCGTCACCCGATCAGGCAACACAAGGCGAACGAGCACCCGGCCGCATACGATGACCCGGCGTAACACCGGGTCCGGGAGGTGAACGATGGTCACGACCAAGGACATTGCCGGACGCCTGCGGCTGTCGGTCTCCACCGTCGGCCGCGCACTGGCCGATGACCCGCGGATCAGCGAACAGACCAAGGTCCGCGTGCGGCAGGCCGCCTCGGAGCTGGGTTACGTGGGCAACCGCGCTGCCCGGATGATGCGGGGCGCGTCCAGCAACGTGGTCGGGTTGGTCATCCCCGACATCCGCAACAGTTTCTACATCACGGTCGCGCACGAGCTGTCCACCATCATGGCGGCTCAGGACTACCAGCTGTTGCTGGCCGAGACCAACGACGATCGCCAGATCGAACGCCGTCACCTGCGGGAACTGTCCGCCAGCCGGGCCGCCGGGGTGGTCATCGCGCCGACGGCCCGGCCGCACGAGGACTCGGTCACCCTGCTACGCGACATCCCGCACGTCCAGCTGCTGCGCAAGCACCCGTCCTTGGGCTCGCAGTGGTTCGGCCTGGACGACCACCGCACCCTGCGTGACGCCACCGCGCACCTGCTGCACCTTGGGCACACCCGGATCGCCTACATCGGCGCGCCGGCCGAACTGCCCACCGGCCAGCAGCGACTGGAGGGCTACACCCAGGCGCTGCGGGAGGCCGGCCTGTCCCGTCGAGCCAATCTGGTGGCGATGGGGCCGCCGTCCTCCGCCGAGCACGGCCGGGAGGCGGTGCGCCGCCTGCTCAAGCTCCCGACCCCACCCACCGCCGTGGTCCTGGGCTCCGTCCCGCACACCATCGGCGTGCTCGACGAGCTGCTGGCCCTGGGCGTGGACGTGCCGAACGAGTTGTCGATCATCGGCTTCGGTGACCAGAGCGCGTTCGGCTGGTGGGGTCCCGGACTCACCACGATCAGCCTGCCGATCAGTGACGTGGCCGCCTCCTGCGGGTTGTGGTTCATCCGTCGGCTGAACAACCCGCCCGAGCAGGGCAGTGGGAAGCCCTACGAGTCGGTGTCCACCGGCGCGCTGGTGCTGCGCGGCAGCACGGCGCCACCGCCCGCGGCCACCAGCAAGCGCTCCGCCTGACCTGCCCCGATCCGGCCCTGCGCCGACCACCCAAACATGATGCTATCGATAGCAGCCCCGCAGGAACTCGAAGAGGAGAACTCCCATGCTGCCACCGGTCGATCTGCGGCCGCCGTTCAACATCAGCCGCACCAGCCACGTCCGGCTCAACGTGTCCGACCTGGCCGAGAGCCGCGACTTCTACACCAAGATCCTGGGCCTGGTGGTGACCGAGGAGGACGACTCGACGGTCCACCTGCGGGGTCTGGCCGAAGCCTGCCACCACAGCCTGGTGCTGGAGAAGTCGCCCGACGGCGGAACGGCCCGCCGGATCGGGTTCCGGGTGTTCTTCGAGGAGGATCTGGACGTGGCCTACCGCTACTTCCGCGGCCGGGACCTGCCGGCCGAGTGGGTCGATATGCCGCACCAGGGCCGCACCCTGCACGTGAGCGATCCGATCGGGACCCCGCTGGAGCTGTGCGCGACCATGCAGACCCGACCGCGGCTGCACATCAACTTCGAGCTGTTCCGGGGCGCGCACGCGCAGCGGCTGGACCACTACCAGGTGCTGTCCCCGGACGTGTACGGGTTGTGCGAGTTCTACAGCGCTCTCGGGTTCCGCAACTCCGAGTACCTCGAGCACGGCGACGACCTGATCGGTGCGTTCATGTACCGCAAGGGCACCTGCCTGGACCTGGCGATCGTCACCGGTGACGGGCCGCAGCTGCACCACTTCGCCTACACCGTGTCCGAGAGCCGGGACATCTTCACCGCCTGCGACTTCGCCGGAATCTACGGCTACGGCGACGGTGTCGAGCGCGGGCCGGGCCGGCACGGCCCGGGCGGCATGCTGTTCACCTATCTGCGCGACCCCGACGGGCACCGGGTGGAGGTCTTCAACAGCCACTACCAGACCATCGACATCGAGATCGAGCCGGTCCGCTGGGACGCGGCGTCGGTGAGCACGAACGCCCGCTGGGGCCTGCCGGCACTGGAGCAGTGGTACTTCGAGGCCTCCGCGTTCCAGGGCACCCCGCTCAAGTCCGCCGCGGTGGCCCCGGCGCCGATGACGCTGGAGAAGTTCCTGGCCAATCGCAAGTCCCGCTGACCCCGCACCCTTCACTGCGAACCCCCAGGAGCGATCCCCATGTCCAGAGTTCCCTCCCTGTCCCGTGAGAACGCCGGCGTCGACGACAAGCCGCTATGGGACCGCCTCGAGGTCGAACGAAAGGTGCCGACCGCCAACATTTTCCGAGCGCTGGCCAACGCCCCGGTGCTGCTGGACGGATTCCTGTCCTACGCCAACGCGCTGCGCGACGGCTCCGTGCTGAGCCCCAAGCTGCGGGAGCTGGCCATCCTGACCGTCGGGCACACCACCGACTCGGAGTACGAGATCGCGCACCACCAGTCCCACGGCGCCAAGGCCGGCATCAGCCCGGAGCGGCTGGCCGCGGTCCCGGACTTCGCCGACTCGGACCTGTTCGACGACGCCGAGCGGGCGGTGATGGCGCTGGCCAAGGAGTCCACGCAGAAGGTGCAGGTCTCCGACGCCACCTGGGCGGCGGCCGCGCGGCATCTGGACGACCGGCAGCTGGTCGAGCTGACCCTGACCATCGCCTGGTACAACTCCGGCGTCCGGATCATGGGCCTGCTCGACATCGACCTCGAAGAGGGCTACCGCACGTAGTGCCTCGCGAAACCCGCTTTCCCGCAACACCATCCATTCCTCCAAGGAGCCTGAGTCAATGGCGATGATGCGCGCCGCCCGACTGCACGAGATCGGCCAACCAATGTCGATCGACACCATCGAGGTGCCCACCCCCCGACCCACCGACGTGCTGGTCCGGGTCAGGGCCGTCGGCATCGTGCCGAACATGGCCAACGTGATCAACAACTGGCCGACCTGGTTCCCGCACCAGCCGCTGGCCAAGTTCCCGGCGATCTTCGGCCTCGACCCCACCGGGGTGGTGGAACGGGTCGGCGAGGCCGTCATCAACGTCCAGCCCGGCGACCGGGTGTACGTGAGCCCGCTGCGGTCCTGCGGCAGCTGCTACGCCTGCTCCGGTGGCAACCCCAGCCGCTGCCGCTACTACACCCTCAACGGCTACTTCAGCACCAGCCGGGACGGTCAGAAGATCTTCGACCTGTACCCCTACGGCGGGTTCGGCGAGTTCATGACCGCGCCGCAACAGGCCCTGGTCAAGATCCCGGACAACCTGCCGTTCGAGCTGGCCGCCCGCTTGGGCTACATCGGCACCGCCTACGGGGCGCTGCGGCTGGCCGGCGCAAGCCCCGGGACCGTCGGCCTGATCGACGGCATCACCGGCACCCTGGGTGTCGCGTCCACCGTGCTGGCCCTGAGCACGGGCGTAGCCAGGATCCTGGGCACCGGCCGCAACGAGGAACTGCTCGAGCGGGTCAAGGCCCTCTCCCCCCGCCGGATCGACGTGCTCAAACTCGGCGACAAGTCCACCGGTGAATGGGCCAAGTCCCAGACCCGCGGCGAAGGAGCAGATTTCGTCATCAGCGCGCTGGGCGCCCGGGCCGACGTGGCCACCATGCTGGACTCCATGCAGGGCGTGCGCCGCGGCGGCCGGATCGTCAACGTCGGCGGCGTCGCCGACGAGGTCCCGGTCGACATGAAGTGGCTGATGGACGAGCAGGTGCAGATCATCGGCTCCAACTGGTTCACCGCCGCCCAGGGCCAGGAAATCGCTGACATGATCGAGACCGGCGCCCTGGACCTGGGCTACCTGGAGACCGAGGCGTTCCCGCTCGAGGAGGTCAACACCGCGATCTCCGGACGGCTCAAGGATCCCCGCGGCGGGTTCAGCAACTACATCGTCGTGCCCTGACCCAGACCCGTCGGAGCCGCCGCCGCGCTCCGACTCCCGTCACGAACCGCGCCGACGCCCGGCGAGCCGACTGACGGGCCAACCCCGCCGCGGGGCGACAGTCACGCCGACTGCCGCCCCGCGCGGGAGCATCCACAACCACTGTCCTGCTTCATGTCCCGTGGGCGGCCAACTCCCCGGCGTGCTCGGTCGGGCGGCTCGCCCGACAGTACCCAGTCAACCGCCGATGCCACCGACGGGCGCCGTCCCGGGCCGGGGCGCAGTCACGCGGACCGCCGCCCCGACCGGGAACACTCAGGCGCCGGCGCCGGTGAGCACGAACGCCACCGTCGCCGGCGCATTCGTCCTGTTGCGCCAGGCGTGCCGGCTGGCCAGCTGGACGACAGTGTCCCCCGGCGTCAACCGGGTCTGCGCGCCGCCGTCCAGCTCCAGCCAGACCTCGCCCGCCAGCACCACCCCATAGTCCACGCTGTGCGTGCGGTGCATGCCGTCCGGCTCGAACACCAACGCCAGGTCGGGTGCGTACGTGGCCAGCTCCTGACCCGCCGCGACCGGGTCGAAATCCGTTGCGGTGAAAACGGAATCGGGTGCGTACTGGACGATGACGAAGCTGGTCCCGCCCGGTCCGGGGACCACCGGACCGGTGTTGTCCGTCGGCTCGGACGCCGGCGGCGTGATGGACGGCGGCCTCGGGGTGAACCACACCCGGATCTGCGCCTGCCCCGGCATCGACGTGAACTCGCGGCTGTTGGGCACCACCCCGTCGGACAGAAACACCGACCTGCCCCAGGCATCGGTGCCCGTGACCACTCTGCGCACAGTCATAACTGATCCTCTCTCCTCAGTGCAATCGATAGCAACCATCGCGGCGGAAGAACCGGTCGACGACGGCAGCCGAGCACCCGGCAACCGTCGACCCACGGCGCGCCGCCGGGATTGGCGGCGCCTCCGGTGACTGACGCGCTGATCGCAGCGTCCGTCAGAATCCCAGTTCAGCCAGTGTGATTCGGCGGACGGCCGGTGCCCAGCGAAGAGTCCGCGGGCAAATGCCGGACCGCGACGCGCGTCGTCAGAGTCAGTCCTAGCACGCTCACCCCAGTCAATGCTATCGTTAGCACATGACATTGGAAGATCCCGGTCCGCAGGCATACGCCGCTCCCGCCGGGGTCGTTCTCGCCCAGGCGAGCCGGGTCAACGAAGCGGCTGCGCCGTGGCTGGTGTTCGACGGGCGGGCGCTGCCGCTGCTGGGGTGGACCCAGTCGTCCAGCGCCCAGGTCCGCTCGGTCACCGAGCTCGTCAAGCGATGGGACCGGTACCGGTCGGACCTGCAGTCCCTGCTGGAACAGCAGGCCACCGCCGAGCAGATCGCCCAGCACGGCACGCCGATCGGCGGCCTGCGGCTGCAGGCGCCGATCCGACCCGGGCAGGTCTTCTGCACGATCGGCAACTACCACCGGCAGGTCGTTGAGGCCGCGGTGAACGCCGGCGGCCCGGACGACGCGCACACCCGCCGCATGGCGGCGCTGCAGACCCTGGCGCAGCGGCGCCGCAACGGTGACCCGTACGTGTGCCTCACCAGCCCAGACCGGGTGGGCCGCCCGGTCGGTGCGCTCACCCTTGAACCGGGGGTGGACACGCTTGACTGGGAGGTCGAGATCGGCGCCGTCATCGGCGGTTCCGGCTCGCACCTGACCCCGCAGCGGGCCGGCGGAATCGTCGCCGGGTACTGCGTGGCCAACGACCTGACCATCCGCGCCCGCATCGCCCGGCCCGACCTGCCCGCCCTGGGCAGCGACTGGCTGCAGAGCAAGGGCATGCTCGGATCACTGCCGCTGGGTCCCTATTTCGTCCCGTCCTGGCAGGTCCCCGACCCCACCCGGCTGCGGCTGCGGCTGACCCTCAACGAAGTGGTCATGCAGGACGACACCGCCGCAGACATGGTCTTCGACATCGGCCAGCAGCTGGCCTACCTGTCCCGGCACACCCGGCTGCGGCCGGGTGACCTGCTGTGCACCGGATCCCCCGCCGGATTCGGCAGCCACCACGGCCGGTTCCTCCGCCCGGGCGACGTCATCCGCGCCTCGATCACCGGCCTTGGCGAACAGGTCACGCACTGCATCGAGCAGGCCGAGCACACCGCGGCCGACCCGCACCGGCCACCACAGATGGAGCCCACACCGTGACCCAGCAGACCGTCCTTCTCACCGACCGCGCCTGGCCGGACGACAGCATCGAGCGAGATGTGCTCGAGACGGCTGGGTTCCGGCTCGTCGCCGGGCCCGCCGACCCCGCCCCCGCCGGCACCATCGACGCCCTTGCCGCGCTGCACCGACCGACCGCGATCCTGACCTGCTGGGCCACCGTGTCCGCCCAGGCCATCGCCTCCGCCCCGGACCTGCGGATCGTCGCCCGGATGGGCGTCGGCCTGGACAACATCGACCTGACCGCCGCCACCGACCGCGGCGTGCTGGTCACCAACGTCCCCGACTACTGCGTCCAGGAGGTCTCCGACCACGCCGTCGGACTGGTCCTGGCCCACACCCGGGGCCTGGTCACCGCCGACCGTGAGGTCCGCGCGGGCCGGTGGAACCCGGCCGGCGCCCGGCTGCGTCGGCTGTCCGCGCTGACCTGCGGAGTTGTCGGGTTCGGCCGGATCGGCAGGACCACCGTCGCCAAACTCCAGGCCCTGGGTGTCCGGGTGGTGATCACCACCACGAACACCCTCCGCGACACCGGCGGCGCCCCCGACGTGTCCCTGGACGAACTCCTGGCCATCAGCGACGTGGTGATCCTGCACGCCCCCCTGACCCAGCAGACCCGCCACCTGATCGGGCAACGGGAACTGGCTCTCATGCGACCGGGTTCGTACCTGGTCAACGTCAGCCGCGGGGCCCTGGTCGACACCACCGCTCTGATCGACTCGCTGCGCGCCAACCACCTCGCCGGCGCCGGCCTCGACGTGCTGGAATCCGAACCCTCGGTGCCGGCCGACCTGCTGGCCCACCCCGGCGTGATCGTCACCCCGCACATCGCGTTCTCCTCCGACGCCTCGGTCATCGACCTTCGCCGCAGCGCCGCCGAGGAAGTCGTCCGAGTCCTGCGCGGCGAACCCGCCCGCTACCCCTGCAACAATCCCTCCCCGCTCACCTCAGGAGCCTCCGCATGACCACGATCAGCACTGTCCACGGCCGGCAGATCTTCGACTCCCGCGGCCGCCCCACCGTCGAGGTCGAGATCACCCTGGACACCGGCCTCGTCGCCCGCGCCTCCGTGCCCTCCGGCGCCTCCACCGGCACCCATGAGGCCCACGAACTGCGCGACGGCGACGCCGCCGTGTTCGACGGCCTGGGTGTCACCGCGGCGGTGGACAACGTCAACACCGAGATCGACGCCGCGCTGCGCGGCCGCGACGTGGCCGAACAGCGGGTCGCCGACCAGGCCCTGCGCGACCTGGACGGCACCGCGAACCTGTCCCGGCTGGGTGCCAACGCCGTCCTGGGCACCTCCCTGGCGATCGGCCGGGCCTCCGCCGCCGCCACCGGGCAGCCGCTGTACCGGCGAATCGCCCAGCTCGCCGGCGACGTCGAGCCGGTCCTGCCGATGCCGATGGTCAACATCCTCTCGGGCGGACTGCACGCCGGCCGCGGCATGGACGTCCAGGACTTCCTGGCCGTCCCGGTCAGCGCCATGTCCGTGTTCGAGGCCATCCAGCTGACTTCCCGGGTCCGCGCCGCCGCGACCAGGCTGTGCGCCGAGCGGGGTCTGCCCACCCTGCTCGCCGACGAAGGCGGCCTGAGCCCGGGCTGCCGCACCGGGCAGGAAGCCCTGGAACTTCTCACCCGGTCCATCGAAACCGCCGGCCTCACACCGGGTATCGACATCTCCATCGCCATCGACGTGGCCGCCACCTCCCTGTACGACAGGACGGCCGGCGACTACTATTTGCGCCGGCAGGAACGGCACCTAAGCACCGCCGACATGATCGACATGGTGGCCACCTGGGTCGACAGCTTCCCGATCGTGTCCATCGAGGATCCCCTGGACGAGGAGGACTGGGACGGCTGGCAGGCGCTGACCGCCCGGATCGGTCACCGGGTCCGTCTCATCGGCGACGACCTGTTCACCACCAACGGCCGGCTTCTGGGCGAGGGCATCGCCCGCGGCGCCGCCAACGGCGTCCTGGTCAAGGTCAACCAGAACGGCACCCTCACCGGCACTCTCGACGTCGTCGCGCAGTCACGCGCGGCCGGATACGCTGCCGTCGTGTCCGCACGGTCCGGGGAGACTGAGGACGACTTCCTGGCCGACCTGGCGGTGGGCACCGGCGCCGGACAGATCAAGATCGGATCCGTGCGCAACTCCGAGCGGCTGGCCAAGTACAACCAGCTTGTCCGGATCGCCGAGAATCCCACCCTGGGCTTCAGCAAGCCACCCGCGCTGCCCGCCCCGGCGTTGATCCTGCGGTGACCACCACCGACCCCCGGGCCGGCGTGCTGGACTTTCTGTACCGGCACGGCCTGGCCGACGACGGGGAGAAAGCGACGCTCACCCCGCTGACCGGCGGGGTGTCCTCGGACCTGTGGAAGGTCGACCTGCCCGGCCGCACCCTGTGCGTGAAAGGGGCGCTCGCCCAGCTGAAGGTCGAGAGGAAATGGCTCGCCCCGACCTCCCGCAACCGGGTCGAGTACCAGTGGCTGCGGTTCGCCGGTGCCGTCGCCCCCGGCCAGGTCCCGCAGATCCTGGCCCATGACGAGCAGGCCGGCCTGTTCGCCATGCAGTTCCTGCCCCCGCAGGACCACCCCGTGTGGAAGACCCAGCTGCTGGCCGGACAGACCCACCCGCAGGACGCCGCAGCCGTCGGTGACCTCGTCGGCCGGCTGCACGCGGCCAGCGCCGCCGACCCCACCACCCGGGTCACCTTCGCCACCGACGACAACTTCGACGCCCTGCGGATCGAGCCCTACTTCCGGGTCACCGCCCGCGCCAACGCCGACCTGGCCGACCGCATCGATCGGCTGGCCGCCACCACCGCCAGCACCCACCTGGCCGTCGTCCACGGCGACGTCAGCCCCAAGAACATCCTGCTCGGCCCGCACGGACCGGTCCTGCTCGACGCCGAGTGCGGCTGGTTCGGCGACCCGGCGTTCGACGTCGCATTCTGCCTGAACCACCTGCTACTCAAGGCCGTGGTCCTGCCCGACCACACCGCCGAACTCCACCGCTGCGCGCGCGGTCTGCTCGGCGCGCACGTCCGGCACATCGACTGGGAACCCGCCGACGCATTCGCCCGCCGCGTCGCGGCACTGCTACCGCTGCTCGCGCTGGCCCGCGTCGACGGCGCCTCCCCGGTCGAGTACCTGGGCCCCGAGCAACGCCGCCGCGTCCGCGACCTCGCCCGAACCCTGCTGGGCAATCCCGACCCGACCCTCGAGGACATCCTGGACCGCTGGATGCTCGTGGCCGGGTCCAACGTCAGCGCCGTCAAGGAGCCAGCCCCATGACCTTCTCCCTGTCCACCATCCGCCTCGACGACACACCCACCCCCGTGCTCACCCTGCCGGATGGGCGGATCTACCGCATCAGCGACATCGCCCCCAAGGCGCTGGCCGGCGACCCGAGCGGTGGGTTGATGACCATCTTCCGCGACTGGGCCGACACCGAACCGCTGCTGAAGGCCGCAGTCGACGACCTCGCCGAGGCGACCCCGGTGCCCACGCCGACCCGGCTCGAGGACTGGCTTACCCCCCTGCGATATCCGAACAAGGTGATCTGCACCGGCGCGAACTACTACGACCACGTCCGCGGCGACGGTGGGCACAGCAACTTCTCCAAGGACGACAACATCCCGGTCTTCTTCCTCAAGCCGCCCACCACTACCCTGGTCGGCCAGGGCCGTTCCGTCCGTTATCCCACCCAGACCGAGAAGTTCGACTACGAACTGGAACTGGCCTTCGTGATCGGCAAACGCGGCCGGCACATCCCCGTCGAACAGGCCCGCGAACACGTCGCCGGCTACACCATCGCCCTGGACCTGTCCGCCCGTGACTGGCAGCGCCACCCCAAGCACCTGGTCAAGTTCGACCTGTTCTGCGGCAAGGTGTTCGACGACAGCTGTCCCCTGGGCCCCGGGATCGTCCCCGCCCAATTCGTCGACGACACCACCCTGCAGCTGCGGTTCTCCCTGAACGGTGACCTGCGGCAGGACGCCAACACCGCGGATCTTATCTGGCCCGTCCCCGAACTCATCGCCAGGATCAGCGAACACCTCACCTTGGAACCGGGTGACGTCGTCCTCACCGGGACCCCCGCCGGCGTCGGGCTGGCCACCGGCACCTGGATGCACCGCGGCGACCACCTGCGCGGCGAGATCACCGGCCTCGGCTCGATCGACGTACAGATCGTCGACGACCAAACCGCGACCACATCGAACTGACCACTCCCCGCTCCGCGAACACGAGGATCTCCCGATGAAGGCTGCCGTTCTCACCCAGACCGGAACCGTGCCCAGGTACAGCGACTTCCCCGACCCCGAACCCGGCGACGGGCAAGTCGTCGTCGACGTCACCGCCGCCGGCGTGCACCACCTGGACATGACACGAGCGTCCGGCGCCTTCGGCGCGCCGGCGACTCTGCCCTACGTGATCGGCGTCGACGGGGTCGGCCGCACTGACGATGGCCGACGGGTGTTCTTCACCGCCCCGGTGTTCCCGCACGGATCATGGGCCGAGCGCACCCTCGCTCCCGAGGAGAACCTGCTCGACCTGGCCGACGGCGTCGACGACGTCACCGCCGCCGCTCTGGGCAACACCGGACTGGCCGCCTGGCTCGCCCTGACCTGGCGGGCCAACCTGCAACCCGGCGAGACCGTGCTCGTGCTCGGTGCCGCCGGCGCGCTCGGCTCGGTCGCCGTGCAGATCGCCAAAGCCCTCGGTGCCAGTCTTGTCGTCGCCGCCGACCGCAACCCTGAGCGGCTCGCCCGCGCCATCCCAGACGGCGCCGACGTGGCCGTCACCATCACCCCCGACTCGGACCTGATCGCCGAGTTCAAACGAGCCGCCGGCGACAGGGGCTTCGACGTCATCATCGACCCCCTCTGGGGCGCCCCCGCGCTGGCCGCTATGCACGCCGCCGCTCAGCGCGCCCGGCACATCCAGATCGGCCAATCCGCCGGCGCCACCATCGAACTGCCGGCCGGCCTCGTCCGTGGAGCCCGCCTCGAACTCCTCGGGTTCGCGCACATCGACCCACCGGTGCAGATGCGCCGCGAGGCCTACCGCAAGCTGACCGAACTGGCCGCCGACGGTGCCCTGCGGGTGGACACCCTGGCGATGCCGCTGTCCGATCTGAACAAGGCCTGGGAACTGCAACAGCATGGAGCACCGGCCAAGCTCGTCCTGCATCCCCGCCCGGAGTAGCGGGACCGCCCCCGGATCTCGGCCCGCGACGACGGGCGGAGCGCAGTCGGCTGCCGGTGTGGGTGCCGTGGGCCGCATCTCGCCGACATAGGAGAACGGCCTCGCCAGCCTCCACCGGCGGCCGCGCGCCCCGCGAACTGTCCTTCGGCGCACAAAACGGCCACCTGCTCGTCGCCGCCATCGGCAACAGTCACATCCACGCCGCGGTCACCGATCTCGCGGGCACGGTCCTGGGACAGCAAATCGAACCCGGTCGACGTGACAGAGGGGCCCGAACCCGTCCTCGCCATGACGGAACCCCTGTTCTCCCAGTTGCTCGCCGCACATCCGGGCGAATCCTGGGGCGTTGGCATCGACCTACCCGGTCCCGTCGAGTTCTCCACCGGCCGCCCGGTCGCCCGCCAGCCATGCCGGGCTAGACGGCTACGACATCCGCGGCCGATTCGCCATCCGCTTCCGCGTCCCCGCCTGGCTCGACAACGACGTCAACATCATGGCCCACGGCGAGCTCCGCGCCGGCGCCGCACGAAGCCAACAAGACGTGGTCTTCGTCAAGGCCGGCTCCGGCATCGGCGCCGGCCTCGCCTCCTACGGCCAGATCCATCGCGGCGCACAAGGCTCCGCCGGCGACTTCGGACAGTGCCAGCGATCCACCACTCCCCCGATCGTCTGCCGCTTCGGCAAGCGCGGCTGCCCCGGGGCCCTGGCCGGCTGCGCCGCCATCGTCCGTGACGCCACCGAAGCCGCCCGCTCCGGCCGCATCCCCATGCTCCCCGAACTGCTCGCCATCACCCCCACTTGTATGCCATCGACATCGTGAACACCCGCCCGAACGCCGCGACGAAACCGCCGCGACCTGCTCCGCAACTCGGCACACCAACACTCGGCGCGCGGTCCGACATCGACCGACTTGCGGAACGGGCGGACGCCGCCAGCGGACGGGGCGGCAAGCAGGGCGCCGTGTCGGTACAGCGAAATGCCATGACCACGACCGAACACCTGTTCGATCGTGAGCGAGCGCTCAGGCGGTGCCGACGGTCTCGTCAGGCGCCAGCGTCGGTAGGCTACCGACCGCAAGGTCCGGCCGGTGTCGGATGAACCGCAGGGAGTGCCGCCAGACGCCTGCGTGCCGGGCGGCGTCCGCGGTGACCTCGGCGACGACCAGGGGGTCCACCCTGGTGATGGGCAGGCGGTCGCGGCCACCGCCGAACCGGTTGGCGGCCACCGTGTCCGGCCACGGATGATCCGTCCTGGCCGGGGTGAGAACGGCTGCCAGAGAACGTGACTGGGCGGTGGTCAGGGACGCGCTGCGACCCACCATGCGCAGGACGCCGTCCTGGTAGTGCCCGGCCACGATGGCGGTGGGCAGCGTGATCGGTCCGATCACCGCGCCGATCACCACCTCCGTGGTCTCGCGGGACTTCACCTTCACCCACCGCCGCTGCAGCGGCTCGTACCTGGAGGCCGCGCCCTTCACCACCAGGCCCTCGATGCCGGCGGCGCGGTAGTCGGCCATCCAGCCCTGGGCGACGTCGATGTCGTCGGTGACCGGGGACAGTTGCAGCGGCGGCGTCCAGTCCCGGGCCAGGTTCTCCAGGGCCGCGCGTCGCTCGCTGAAGGGCTGCCGGCGAAGGTCCCGACCGTCGACGGCGAGCAGGTCGAACACCATGTACGACGCCGGGTGCTGCCTGGCCTGCTCGGCGATCCTGGCGCGGCCGCCGGCGAAGCGCCGCTGCAGCAGGTCGAAGTCCAGGCGCGGCGCCGCGTCCAGATCACCGCCTCGCCGTCGAGCACCGTGCCGTCGGGCAGGACAGCGCCTGCTGCTTCGGCGATCTCGGGGAATCGAGCGGTGAGGTCGGTGCCGCTCTTCGACCACAGCCGCACCGACCCGGAGCGGGCGACCGTGGCCATCCGGAACCCGTCCCACTTCGGCTCGTACCGGCTGCCGCCGGGCAGCGCGCCCGGGCCGGGCACCTGCTCCTGGGCCTTGGCGAGCGCGACGTCGACCGGGCCGGCCAGACCCGGCGGCAGGGCGGTCGCCGGGCCGGACCGGTCGGACGGCCGAGGGCCGCGCACGATCACCGGCGCGGGTCGGGGGCGCCGTTCCCGAGCCACCGCCGGTGACCCGGTCCCGACCGATCGATCGACCGCCAGGCTGGCCATCGGGTCCAGGCCCCCGGCCAGCCGGTCCAACACCTCGCCGAACTCCAGCTGCCGCAACCCGACCTCGCCGAGCTCGGCCCACGTTCGCGGCGCAGCGACCGTCGGCCGGCTCCGGCCGCGCAGCGAGTACGGGGCGATCGTCGTCTTCTTCGCGGTGTTCTGCGACCAGTCGACGAGCACCTTGCCGCGCCGCGCCGCCTTGCTCATCGTCGAAACCACCAGCCTCGGGAACGCCTTCTCCAGCTGCTCGGCGGCCAGCCGCGCCCACTCCGTCGCGTCCGCGCTGCTGATCCGCTGCCGCATCGGCACGTACAGGTGCAGGCCCTTGGAGCCGCTGGTCACCGGCACCACCTCGCCGCCCAGGGCGCCCAGCCGCTCCCGCAACGCCAGGGCGACCTCGACGCACTCCGCCAGACCGGCGCCCTCGCCGGGATCGAGGTCGAACACCACCCGATCCGGGAAGCGTTCCGTGCTCGAGGAGGTGACCTGTCGCGGCCCGGTCGGATCCCCGATCCGCCACTGCGGCACGTGCAGCTCCAGGGCGGCGACCTGACCCAGCCACGCCAGCGACGCCGGGGTGTCGAACACCGGGTAGAACTTCGGCCCGGAGCGGTGCCGGATCTGCACCCGCGACAGCCACACCGGCATGCCGGGCTCGAGGTCCTTGGCGAAGAACGCCGACCCGCCCACCCCGTCCGGCCACCGCTTCCGCGTCGCCGGCCGACCCGCCAGATGCGGCAGCATCGCCGCCGGCCACCCGCAGGTAATACTCGATGACCTCGACCTTCGACGTTCCCGTCACCGGGTACAGCACCCGGTCCGGATGCGTCAGCCGCAGCTCCTGCCCCGCGACGACCAGCACCTCGTCATCCACGGTCACGGTCGTCCCGCCGCGAGACCCATGACACCCATGGTGGCATCAGCGCCGGCAATCGGAGCAAGAACTCCCCACCTGCCGGCCTCGGGTCGATCCGACCCCTTGGACGCAATCGACGTGCCCTGAAACGCGCCGGTGACCAGGGACAGGCCCGCAACCGCGGAGGATCTCAGTCCGGGGCACGGCCTCGGCAGCGGCCCCGCCTGAGCGCTTCGAAGCCGCGAATGGCGCCGGCCCGCGCCCTGCAGCCCCTCGCCAACGGCCCACGACCTCACCGTCGCCTGCCTTCAAACGGAACCTGAACCCTCCGGCCCCCTCCTGAAAGACCTGGACTTTGGCCCCCATGGGCGGGTTCCCCGATTGATCGGAATCTCGTTCGCGTTCTGGGCGACCGATACGGCACCCTTTCGGCCGACGCATAGATGGGAACGCCGGTGACGTCGCCGCAGTAAGGGTTGCACGCATCGCCGCGGCCCCTGTTCCGGAAGGTCAGCGCTCCGGCGGGAACGGGTCGGTGGCCTGCCACGGGGCCGGGACCGCGACGTGGACGCCAGCGCGTTCGGCGACCGGGAGCAGCCAGCGCAGCGTCGCGTCCAGGTCGTCCGCGAGGTACCGCGACGGCCGCAACGGCCTATCGAGGGCGCGGAAGAAGTCGTCCCAATGGACGATCACCACACGGCTCGCGTCCGTCGTCTCGACGACCTCGCGCCAGTACTGCTCGCGCTGCGCCTGCGGTTGCCGGCCGAGCGCAGCGACGCCGAGGTAGACCGTGTCGGCACGCCGCCCGCTCAGCATGCCGGCGCGGAACCCGGCGCTGGTGTGGAGCACGAGATCACCGCGCGGGTGCGCGATGTGGACCGAGAAGGTGCCGCCCGACCGGTAGGCGCTGACGCGTGAGGGTCGGGTGAGTGGGGCGTCGATGGTCCCCGGGTACCGATCGGGTGGGCCGTGCTCGGACGCCAGGAACGTCAGGGTGAACGAGCCGTAGCTGAGTGCGTCGCCGTCGCCGACCACGCGCAAGGTTGTCTCCGGCAGGCCGAATCCGCGACCGATGTTCTCGGTGGACTCCGACCCGACGAGATCCGCTCCGGTGAGCCGCGCCCAGGCGGGAGCGTCGAGCGCATGGTCGTAGTGGGAGTGCGTGCAGAACACGGCGTCGAGCCGGTCACACCCGATTCGCCGCAGCGCCTCCCGCACCCGACGCTCATCAGAGGTGATCCGGCCCGCGATGACCCGCCACGCCGGCGGGCGGGTAACGAAGCCGTCGGCGAGCACCGCCCCCGAGTCGTCGGCGAGCAGCAGCGATCCGGTCCCGAGGAAGCGCGCGGTGACCCCGGAACCAGGCCGCGACGGATCCACCGGGCGCTGCACGAGCGCGACATGCGGCCGCAGGTCGGGACGATTCCACGGCAAATGCATGCGCCAGGGTCCCACCGCGCGGCGGTCGGCGCGCGACCGAATCCGGTCCCGGGACGGCGCGGCCCGAGAGTCCGACGTTAGATTCACCCTCAGCTCAATGAGTGAGCGACGACGCAACGACTCCCACGTTCTTCGAGGGAAGGTAGCGTCCTGGGGCGAAACCTGTTGCAAGGAGCCAAGTCTGAGCATCCTGAACGCGAGGATCTGAATCGCTTCGTGCACGCGCTGACTGCCTTGCCGGTTCACCCCTGGATCTGGCTGAGCTTGTCTCCGCTCGTCCCGAAGAGTGGCTGGTCGTCGGTGGCAGCTCCAGCGGTCTGCCGGAGCCAGACGAACAGCAGAGCGAGTGGGGTAACAAGCCCGGCCGATGCCGAACACAATGAACTCCCATTCGTCGGTGATGTGGTCTACCAGCCAGCCGAAGTTCTGCCCGAAGAATCCGGTGACGAACGTCAATGGCATGAAGATCGTCGCCAACACGGTCTGTGTTCCTCAGTCCAACTCTCGGCTAGGTTCAGCGAAACCGGAGTCTGAGCGACGGCACTGGTCTGGTACCGGATAGGGATCGTCATGCCCCTTCACGTGATCGTGGGCGCCGGCGCCGTTGGCACCGCCACCGCGGATCTGCTCGCCCGAGCGCGGCGAGCGGATCC
Source organism: uncultured Actinomycetota bacterium (assembly GCA_963829945.1). GTDB lineage: Bacteria > Actinomycetota > Actinomycetes > Mycobacteriales > Nakamurellaceae > Nakamurella. Next base: position 448,483 of record CAWHKH010000007.1, read on the forward strand.
GGATCGTGTCCCGCCGGGGCAGCGGCCCTGAGCACCCGGCCATCGAGCGGATCGCCGCGGATGCCACCGATGCCGACCAACTCACCGCCCTAACCGAGGGCGCGGCCGCCCTCTACAACTGCGCGAATCCGCTCTACCACCGGTGGCTCACCGATTGGCCGCCGCTGGCGTCCGCGCTGCTCACCGCCGCCGAGCGTTCCGGCGCCGTACTGGCCGCCGTGAACAACCTCTACGGTCACGGCGTGGTCGATGGCCCGATCACCGAGACCACACCCCTCGCCGCCACCCAGCCAAAGCTGCGCCTGCGCGCCGACATGTGGCGAGAGGCGCTCGCCGCTCACCAGGCCGGTCGCATCCGCGCCACCGAGGTACGCGGCAGCGACTACCTCGTCGGCGACTCCACCATCGCTGGTGACCAGCTGGACCCCGGTCAGGCCACGAGCCACCAGGCCGCGGAAGAATTGAAGCCAACCTCCCCCGTCCTCGGCCGTGGTGACGTCGACCCCGAGGATCTCACGGTGGCCGTCGGCGTTGACGCCGGTCGCGAGCAGGGCGTGGACCTGGACCACCCGGCCGCCCTCGCGCACCTTCAACACCAGCGCATCATGGGGCTCACCCCGGTTGACGGACACGCGGTCATGCGGCTTGTGCCGCCTGGTGGAGGTGGTCCTCGAAGCGTACGGGGCTGAGCATGCCGATCGAGGAGTGCCGGCGGAGCCGGTTGTACCGTTCCTCGATCCAGCGACCGACTGCCCTCTTCGCGGCGCTTTTCGTTGCCCACTGGTAGCGATCGTAGAATTCCGTTTTCAACGTGGAGAAGAACGATTCGGCGGCGGCGTTGTCCCAGCACACCCCGGTGCGGCCGACGGATTGCAGGATCGGCAGGTCTTTCGCCGCGTCGGCGAGTTGCCGTGAAGTGAATTGGCAGCCGCGATCCGCGTGGAAGATCACCTTGCCGGGAAATGTGCCGCGCAGTGTGACGGCGCGGCGCAACGCGGTCTCCACCAGGTCGGTGCGCAGGTGATCCTCGACGGCCCACCCGACGACCCGGCGGGAGCAGCCATCGCGGACCGCGCACAGGTAGAGCCAGCCCTCGTCCGTGCGCAGATACGTGACGTCCGAGGTCCACACCGCGTTCAGGTCGCCGCGGTCGAAGACCCGCCCCACCAGGTCCGGCAGCGGCTGTGGATCCGGCCCTGGCAGCGTCGTGACCGGCGTGAACGCCCGCGGACTGATACCGGTGATGCCGCTGGCGCGCATCAGCTTCGCCACCGTCTTGGCGGACACCGTCTGTCCGTCCGCGCGCAGGTCGGCCAGGATCCGCGGCGACCCGTACACGTGATCCGACTCGGCGTGGAAGGCGATGATCCGTTCGGTGAGCACGACCCTGCGCTGCTGCGCCGCCGTCGGCGGCGCGGCCTCGCGGCGGGCCCAGTCGTAGAACCCGGACCGGGACACCCTCAACAGTTCGGCCATGCGACTGATCGAGTAGTCGGCCTTCTCCGCGTCCATCAAGCGGTATTTCTCTACCGCTTGTGGTTCTCGGTCACGAAGAAGGCCGCTGCTTTTTTCAGGAACTCCCGGTCCATGCGCAGCTCGTTGACCTCGACCCGCAGCCGCTCCAATTCCGCGCGTTCATCCTTATCCAACGCCTCCGGCGGATCGTCCAATCGAGCCCGCTCGATCGCAACCCAGCGACCCAGCAACTGCTCCCCGACCCCGATCTCCCGGGCCACGGTCGCGATCGGCCGACCGGTGTCGATCACCAGATGAGCGGCGTCCCGCCGGTACGCCGGCGGGTAGCTCCTGCGCTTCCTCGATGCTGACGCCATGCCAGACATCCTTCCCGGCCGGACCCGCAGATCCCGCCATCGAGGTGTCCGTCAACCGGAGGGAAGCCCACGACGGTCGGGGCGAGAGTTGCGTTGGCACTGGACGTGAATGCATTGAAGCAACATCGGGCTGCAGTCCGATGTCTCGCGCGGCGGTCGGACTCGGCCGTCGACAACCCGTCGATCCGGCGCGGGCGCTGGACCGGCATCCAGGCAACCACCACACTGACCAGAGCGGCGCATCCCGGTGGCGTATTCCGACGGCGGCTGCTGAGGAGGTGCCGGCTTGGAGCTGCGGCAGCTACGCTTCTTCGTCTCGCTGGCCGAGGAGTTGCACTTCGGGCGGGCCGCGGCCCGCGAGCACATCGGCCAGTCCTCGCTGAGCCAGCAACTGCAACGTTTGGAGCGGGAACTGGACGTCGTGCTGCTCGAGCGGACCACCCACCACGTGCGGTTGAGCTCGGCTGGTGCGGCGTTCCTGATCGAGGCGCGGCAGATCCTCGCGCATGTCGATCGGGCGACGTCGGTCGCACAGCGCGCCGCGCGTGCCGCACCGAGTCTGCGGGTGGGGATCGTTGATGCAAGCTACGACTCGATGCCGCTGATCCTGCATGAGGTCCAGACGCGCTACCCCCAACTGGAGATCCATCAGGTCGAGGCCGGCGTGCCCGAGCAGTTCGAGCGGCTGATGGACGGGCGACTCGATGTGGGTATCGGGCGGGCCACGCTGGCCCCACCTGCCGTGGCCGCCGAGCTGTTCCGGCTGGACCCCCTGGGAGTGCTGGTTGCGGTGGATCACCGGTTCGCCACGATGACCACCGTGCCGGTCGCCAGGCTGGCGGAGGAGCCGCTCCTGTTCGCGGAGGAGGAGCGCGCACCCGAGTTCAACCAGTTCGTGATCGAGTTGTGCCGTTCTGTCGGCTTCGCCCCGACCCTGTACCGGGGCACGGTTGCCAGCATCCTGGCCGCGGTCGACCTGGTGGTCGAGGGCCGCTGCGTCCTCTGCGCTCCGTCGTCCTGCGTGCCGACCGTGGCCGGGATGGTGTGGAGGCCGTTGGGTGATCCACCGTCGCGGTACCCGTGGTCCCTGCTGTGGCGATCCGGTGATTCGTCCGCACACGTTCGTGCCATGGTCGAGTGTGCCGGCGAACTTTCCCGCGAGCACGGCTGGCTGGCACCCGCGCTGCCGGTCGACCGCTGAGATCCGGGCCGCTGAACCTGCTTATCGGCTGTGACGATAACCTTTGACCGAATCGCCTCTATCGCGGCGCTGCCGAACACGGTTACCTAGAGGAGTGCGCCGGATACTCTCCGGTGGCATCGGACGCGGAACGTCGCAGACCATCCGGCGATCGGCAGCGCCGATGCCGCAGCCGACTTCAGGTCCATGCATCCAGCTGGGCGAACGATCGGGCGGCCTCGCCCGCCGGGTCCATCGCCGCGGTGACCGCCGCGCCGACTCGAGTATTCATGACACAGGGAATGGTGTTTGTTGTGACCGCAATTCTTGATCTTCCCGTCGACCCGTGGGTCGGCACGACAGCGCCCCGCAGGCTGGACCTGCTGATCGACGGCAAATGGGTGCCTGCACAGTCGGAACAGACTTTCCAGACGTTCAACCCGGCGACCGGCGAACTGCTGGCGGATTGCGCGCAGGCCGACGAGGTCGACATCGACATCGCAGTGCGTGCGGCGCGGCTGGCGTTCGAGAACGGCCCCTGGTCGAGGATGACCGCCACTGAGCGGAGTCGGCTCATCTGGAAGCTCGGAGATCTGCTGTTCGAGAACCTTGAGGAGTTCGCGGAGCTGGAAACCCTCGACAACGGCAAGCCGATCAGCGTGACCCGCGCTGTCGACGTGCCGCTGGCCGCCGAACTGTTCCACTACATGGCTGGCTGGGCCAACAAGCTCGAGGGCAACACGATTCCCCTGTCGGTGCCGTACACCCCCGGTGCGATGTACCACGCGTACACCCTGCGTGAGCCGGTCGGCGTGGTCGGGCAGATCGTGCCGTGGAACTTCCCGCTCTTGATGGCGGCATGGAAGCTGGGTCCCGCGCTGGCCGCAGGGAACACGGTCGTCTTCAAGCCGGCCGAGCACACCCCACTGACGGCGCTGCGACTCGGTGAACTGATCATGGAGGCCGGTTTCCCGGACGGTGTGGTCAATGTCGTCCCGGGCCCCGGAGCGGTTGCCGGGGAGGCCCTGGCGTCGCACCCGGACGTGGACAAGATCGCATTCACCGGTTCCACGGCTGTCGGCAAGCGGATCATCGACGCCGCCAAGGGCAACCTGAAGAAGGTCACCCTCGAACTGGGCGGCAAGTCACCGAACGTCGTCTTCGCGGACGCGGACCTGGATCTCGCGATTCCCGGTGCGGCGAGCGCGATCTTCTTCAATCAGGGCCAGGTGTGCTCCGCGGGTTCACGGCTTTTCATCGAAGAGCCGGTCTTCGACGAAGTGAGCCAGGCGATCGCCGAGAACGCGCGGCAACTCAGGGTCGGGCCGGGCATCGATCCGACCACCGAAATGGGACCGCTGGTTGCGAAGGAGCAACTGGATCGGGTTTGGGGTTACCTCGAGTCCGGATACGCACAGGGTGCCCGCGCACTGACCGGCGGCCAGAAGATCGACGGCCCAGGACATTTCATCCAACCGACGGTGCTCGTGGACACCACCCCCGACATGAAGGTGGTCCGGGAGGAGATCTTCGGACCGGTTGTCACCGTGCATCCGTTCAGCCGGGACAGCGACGTCATGCCGGCAGCCAACGAGTCGATCTACGGTTTGGGCTCCGGGATCTGGACGAAGGACCTCAGCAAGGCTCACCGGATGGCCGCGCGCATGCACGCCGGCACCGTATGGGTCAACTGCTACAACATCTTCGATGCGGCGCTGCCCTTCGGCGGGTACAAGCAGTCCGGCTGGGGTCGCGAAATGGGCCACGAGGTCCTCAATGCGTACACCCAGGTCAAGTCGGTGTGCATGCGCCTGTCCTGACCGTCTGAGATCCCGCCCATCCCATTCGACAGGGTCACCGATCATGCGGCTCCGATCGGTGCCCTGTCCGCCCTCCCCCGCAACGAACGAGACCTGGAGATCCCCATGAAGGCAGCAGTTGTCCACGACTTCACCAAACCGCTCACCGTCGAGGACGTCCCCAGGCCCGTACCGGGCCCGGGCGAGGTCCTGGTCAAGGTCGAGACGGCCGGCCTGTGCCACACCGACATCCACGCGGCGCACGGTGACTGGCCGGTCAAACCCACCCCGCCGTTCATTCCCGGACACGAGGGTGTCGGGATCGTCGAGCAGGTCGGCCCCGGCGTCGAAACGCCGAAGGTGGGCGACCGGGTCGCGATGCCGTGGCTCGGCGAGGCCTGCGGCGTCTGCGACTTCTGCGTCGATGGATGGGAGACGCTCTGCGAGAGCCAGGTCAACACCGGCTACGGCACCGACGGCTCCTACGCCGAGTACGCCACGGCGAACGCGGAATACGTCGCGCAGGTGCCGGATGCCGTCGATCCCCTCGACGCCTCCGTGCTGACCTGCGCCGGCGTGACCACCTACAAGGCGGTCAAGCTCTCGGGGGCGCGCCCCGGCTCGCTGGTCGCGATCTTCGGCATCGGTGGTCTGGGCCACCTTGCCCTGCAGTACGCCAAGATCAGCGGAGCCACCGTCGTCGCGGTGGACATCACCGACGAGAAGCTGCAGCTCGCGGAGGATCTCGGCGCCGACTACGTCGTCAACGCGCTCAACGAGGACCCGGTGGAGGCCATCCAAACACTCGGTGGCGCGCACGCGGCCATCTCCGTGGCGGTGGCCCCCAAGGCCTTCGAGCAGGCGTTCAACTCTCTGCGCCGCGGCGGCACCTTGATCTTCGTGGCGCTGCCGGCGGACAACCACGTTCAGCTGCCGATCTTCGAGACCGTGCTGAAGGGCATCACCATCCGCGGGTCCATCGTCGGGACCCGCAAGGACCTCGCCGAGGTCTATGCCATCCACGCGCAGGGCCGCACCCGGGTCATTCGCGAGACCCGCGCTCTCGACGACGTGAACGCCTGCTTCGAGGAAGTCGAGAAGGGCCACGTCAAGGCCCGGATCGTCTTCGACCTGCGCTGAGCCGGCGGCGCCACCGACGCTCGCAGGTTGCCCCACCCGACGCATTCAAGGAGAAACCCCATGACTGACACCGTTGGCCGGCAGGCCGTTCTCGACAGCGACTCGATCGTCCCGCCGGCATCTGCGCCGCTGGCGAGCCCGTCGGCGGCGGACGACCTGCCGGCCGCGGACCGGGCGTTTCCGCCGTCGGCGGAGTTCGCCGCGAACGCCAACCTCACCGCCGAGGCCTACCAGCGGGCCGCGGCGGACCCCGAAGAGTTCTGGGCCGAGCAGGCGTCGCGCCTGACCTGGACGACACCCTTCACGCAGGTCCTCGACTGGTCGGACGCCCCGCATGCGACGTGGTTCGCCGACGGCACGCTGAACGTCGCGGACAACTGCGTCGATCGGCACGTGCGGGACGGATACGGCGACACCGTCGCCATCTACTGGGAAGGTGAGCCCGGCGATTCGCGGGCGATCACCTACGGCGAGCTTCAAGCCCAGGTGTGCAAGACGGCGAATGCGCTGCTGTCGCTCGGTGTGCAGGCGGGCGATCGGGTCGCGATCTACCTTCCGATGATCCCCGAGGCCGTCTACGCCATGCTGGCGTGCGCCCGCCTGGGCCTGGTCCACGGCGTGGTCTTCGCTGGCTTCTCCGCGCACGCACTCCAGTCCCGGATCGCCGACGCCGACGCGCGGGTGGTCATCACCGCCGACGGTCAGTACCGCCGCGGATCCGCGGTGCCGCTCAAGTCCGCGGTCGACGAGGCGATCGCCGGCGCCGACTCGCCCGTCGAGCACGTGATCGTGGTCCGTCGCACCGGCCTCGACGTCGCCTGGACCGACCGGGACGTGTGGTGGGACGACGTCGTCGGACCCCAGTCCGACCGGCACACCCCCGAGGGATTCGCCGCCGAGCATCCGCTCTTCGTCCTGTACACGTCCGGAACGACGGGGACACCGAAGGGCATCGTGCATACCTCGGGCGGCTACCTCACCCAGGTCGCGTACACCCATCACGCCGTCTTCGACCACAAGCCCGGCACCGACGTGTACTGGTGCACCGCCGACATCGGCTGGGTCACCGGGCACTCCTACATCGTCTATGGGCCGCTGGCCAACCGGGCCACCCAGGTCATCTACGAGGGCACCCCGAACACCCCGCACGAGGGCCGGCACTGGGAGATCATCGACAAATACGGCGTGACGATCTACTACACCGCGCCGACCCTGATCCGCACGTTCATGAAATGGGGCGCGGAGATTCCCGCCGGCTTCGACCTGGGAACGCTGCGCGTGCTCGGCAGCGTGGGCGAGCCGATCAACCCGGCGGCCTGGATGTGGTACCGGCGCAACGTCGGCCACGACCGGTGCCCGATCGTGGACACCTGGTGGCAGACGGAGACCGGCGCGATCATGGTCTCGCCGCTGCCGGGCGTGACGGCGACGAAACCGGGGTCGGCGATGGCGCCGCTACCCGGCATCAGTGCCGTCGTGGTCAACGACGAGGGACGCCCGGTTGCCAACGGCGAAAGCGGGTATCTGGTCATCGACAGGCCCTGGCCCGCGATGCTGCGCACCATTTTCGGCGACGACGAGCGGTACCGGGACAACTACTGGTCCCGATTCGCGGCGCAGGGCTATTACTTCGCCGGGGACGGAGCCAAGTACGACGCCGACGGCGCGCTGTGGCTGCTCGGCCGGGTCGACGACGTGATGAACGTGTCAGGGCATCGCATCTCGACAACCGAAGTCGAGTCCGCGCTCGTCGCCCACCCCGCGGTCGCCGAGGCCGCCGTCGTCGGCGCGGCGGACGGGATGACCGGTCAGGGCATCGTGGCGTTCGTCATCCTGCGCGCCTCCGCCGTCGATCCGGGCGAGGCCCTGATCGCGGAACTGCGCAGCCACGTGGCGCGGGAGATCGGCCCGATCGCGAAGCCCAAGCAGATCCTGGTGGTGAAAGAACTGCCCAAGACCAGATCCGGGAAGATCATGCGCCGACTGCTCCGCGACATCGCCGAGGACCGCGTCGTGGGGGACGTCTCCGCGATGCAGGACACCGGCGTCATGACGCTGATCAGCACCGGTCTCTCGAACGCCAAGGACGACGACTGATCCCCGGGACCATCGTCGGCATCGGCGGACTGCCCTTGCCTCGATGAGGCTCTCCGCCCTGTGTGCGCCCACCGCGAGAACGCAGTCCTTCCTTCACGGCAAGATTCCCCGAGACAAGGTGACCAAGCATGTACAGCCCACTGACTCCCCTGCGCTTCCTCGAGCGCGCATCGTCCGTGCATCCGAACCGAACCGCGATCATCGACGGGGTGCGGACAATGACCTACGCGGCCATGGCCGCGCAGGTCACCCGTCTCGCGCAAGCGCTCCGAGCCCGGGATCTGCATCCGGGTGACCGGGTGGCGTACCTGGCTCCGAACTGCGCCGAGGTCCTGGTGGCGCACTTCGCGGTGCCGCTGGCCGGCGGTGTTCTGGTGACCGTCAACACCCGGCTGTCCGCTGAGGAGATCGCCGGCATCGTCGAGCACTCCGGTGCCGTCTTCCTCCTGGCGGACGCCCCTCTCGTCGAACCCGCGCTCGGAAGGCTTGCCGCCGTCACCACTTTGCGCGAGATCGTCACCCTGCCCACCGAGTCCGGCGAGCCGGCCGAGGTGCCCTTCACCACCGGCTACGACGACCTGCTCGCCGCCGGCAGCGACGATCCGATCGCCTACGAAGTAGCCGACGAGGACGACGCGATCAGCGTGAACTACACGTCCGGAACCACCGGCCAACCCAAGGGCGTGGTCTACACCCACCGCGGCGCGTACCTGAACTCGCTCGGCGAGGTGATTCACCAGGGATTCGTCGACGGATCCAGCTATCTGTGGACCCTGCCGATGTTCCACTGCAACGGGTGGTGCACGACCTGGGCACTCACCGCCGTCGCCGGCACCCATGTGTGCCTCCGGGCGGTCCGCGCAGACGACATCTGGCGGCTGATCGATCACGCCGGAGTGACCCACATGGCCGGCGCGCCAACCGTGCTGTCCATGATGAAGGAATCCTCGTTGGCTCATCCGCTGCGGCAGCCGTTGACGGTGACCACGGCCGGTGCGCCACCCAGCCCGTCGATCATCGCGGTCTTCGCCGAGCTCAATGTCCGCGTCGTACACGTCTACGGTCTGACCGAGACCTACGGCCCCTACACCGTCTGCGAGCCGCAAGACAGCTGGCAGGACCTGCCGATCGCGGAACGTTCGCGGCTGATGGCCAGGCAGGGCGTCGGAATGCTCACCGCGGACCAGGCGAGGGTCGTCTCCAGCTACGGGCATTCGGACACACTGGTGGACGTGCCCGCGGACGGCGTGACCATGGGCGAGATCGTGATGCGCGGCAACACGGTGATGAAGGAGTATTTCCGCGACCCGACCGCGACCGCGGAGGCGTTCCGTGGCGGCTGGTTCCACTCCGGTGATCTGGGCGTGCGCTACCCCGACGGCTACGTGCAGCTGATGGACCGTGCCAAGGACATCGTCATCTCGGGTGGAGAGAACATTTCCACCGTCGAGGTGGAACACGCATTCATGTCACATTCCGCCGTGGCCGACGTCGCCGTGATCGCCGTCCCGGACGAGCGTTGGGGCGAGCGGCCCAAGGCGTTCGTCGTGTTGGCCGCCGGACGGACCGCCGATCAAACCGAGCTGATCGGTCACGTCCAGCAACACATCGCCAAATTCAAGGCTCCCAAGGTCATCGACTTCGTCGTGGAACTGCCGCGAACGTCAACAGGCAAGATCCGAAAGGACCTGCTCCGCAAGCCCGAGTGGGCCGGACACGAAAGCGGTATCCAGTGATGACACACACCTTGACTCCAACGACCGACAACTCTGTGATCAATGCCGAGCTCGCCGATCGACGACCCGATGTCGAGTTCCCGAACGGTGATGATCTGGCCATCTCGCGCGGCACCGACTTCTACAGCCTGGACGAGCTGCTGACCGACTCCGAACGCCGACTTCGTGATCGGGTGCGCGCCTGGTGCGACTCCGAGGTCTCGCCGATCGCCGCGGACTACTGGGAGCGCGCGGAATTCCCCGCGCAACTGGTCGCCGGCTACGCGCGGCTGGGCATCGCCGGCGCCTCGATCGTCGGAGACGGCTGCCCCGGGATCTCCTACCTGGCCGAGGGGATGATCGCGGCCGAGCTGGCCCGGGGCGACGGCAGCATCGCGACACTCAACGCGGTGCACTCGGGCCTGGCGATGACCACCATCGCCATGCTGGGCTCCGCAGAACAGCGGGCGCAGTACCTGCCACGGATGGCCACCTGTGAGGCACTGGGGGCGTTTGCGCTCACCGAACCGAACCACGGCTCCGATGTGGTCGCCCTGGAAAGCCGGGCGCAACGGGACGGCAACGAATGGGTCCTGGACGGGCAGAAGCGCTGGATCGGCAACGGCACCATCGCCGACATCGTGGTGGTTTGGGCCCGCGACGACGACGGTCAGGTCGGCGCGTTCGTGGTCGAGCACCCCGACGGTGCCGAGCATCCGGTGCCCGGCTACCACGCACGCAAGATCGTCGGCAAGGCCGCGAACCGAGGTGTCTGGCAGGCCCAGATTCGGCTCGACGGAGTTCGGGTGCCCGCCGACGCGCGGTTGGCCAAGGCGCGCAGCTGGGACGACGCCAACGATGTGCTGGCCAAGTCCCGGCAGACCGTCGCCTGGGAGGCGCTCGGCCACGCCATCGCGGCCTACGAGGCCGCGCTCACCTACAGCCTGCGGCGGGAGCAGTTCGGCCGCCCTCTGGCCCGGTTCCAACTGGTCCAGGACAAGCTCTCGCACATGCTCAGCGACATCACCGGCATGCAGCTGATGTGCACGCGCATGTCGCAGCTGCAGGCCCAGGGCCGGGTCCGCATCGAGCACGCCGCGCTCGCGAAACTGAACACCGGAGACGCGGCCCGCCGGGTGTGCGCGCTGGCCAGGGACATCCTCGGCGGCAATGGGATCCTGCTGGACCACCACGTCGCCCGGCACCACGCCGACATCGAAGCCGTCTACACCTACGAAGGCACCGACTCCATCCAATCGCTGATCGTCGGCCGCGCCGTCACCGGCCTCAACGCATTCCGCTGAGCATCAAACGCGCCATGTGCCCGCGGGAAAAGAATATGCGAATGCGCCCAGCCATCCTCGCGACACAGATCACCAGAGGAGACCTGAAATGAGCAACCTGATCATCACGGAGCCGGCCGGCCGCCCGATTCCTGCACACGAACTCGTCCCCGACATCAATGACCCGACCGCCGGCACGGTGGCGATATCCCGGGAGCTGGCTTCCGAACAGGTCCGGATGATCGCCGATCCGGCACCCCTGGGACTCGGCGCGTTCGCGCTCACCACCTTCCTGCTGAGCCTCGTCAACGCCGGAGTACTCCCCAAGGACACCGAACCAGTGATGCTGGGCGTCGCCCTGGCCTACGGCGGGATCGCACAGCTACTCGCCGGAATGTGGGAATTCCGCAAAGGCAACGTCTTCGGGGCCACCGTGTTCACCTCCTACGGCGCCTTCTGGTTGTCCTTCTGGGCCTACCTCACCTTCTTCGCCGACTCAATTCCGGCCGAACACCACGGCGTTGCAGCCGGCTGGTACCTGCTCGCCTGGGCCGTCTTCACCAGCCTCATGTTCATCGCCTCATTACGAACAACCGCCGTACTCGCCCTCCTCTTCGCCGTCGTCGACGTCGTCTTCGTCCTCCTCGCCCTCGGCGCCATCAACGGGAGCGCAGCACTGACGACAACAGGAGGCATCCTGGGCATCGCCGCCGCCGGACTCGCCTGGTACCTGTGCGCCGCCGGGGTCACCGCATCAACATTCGGACGACCAATCCTGCCGAATCCGCCACTGTTCCGACGGTCGTAGCGAGGGATCGGCGTCGTCTCCTTCCGGGTGCCACGCGGCATCCGTATACGTGACCCGGCACACTACTGGAAGCCGTCCGCAACATCCTCACGCCATCGGACGAAGGAGAGGGATCACCGTGACAACAGATGATTCGATGTCGGTTCTCACATCTGAGGAATGCTACGCATTGCTGGCGACGGGCGAATTCGGGCGACTCGGCGTCATCGTCGACCGCTATCCCGTCATTATCCCGGTCAACTACGCGATGGACGAGAACATCGTCGTGATCCGTAGCAAGCCTGGCACCAAGTTGACCAACGCCAACCACGCCAACGTGACATTCCAGGTCGACCACGTCGACCAGGCCAATCGCAGCGGCTGGAGCGTGCTGGTGCGTGGGCAGGCCGAGGAAGTGACCGCTGATCACGGCAAGGACATCGTCGATCGCACCGAGCAGACCGCGGTTCGTCCATACGCCCCGGGGGAGGATTTCCGTTGGGTCCGGATCATCCCCCACGGCATCTCCGGACGCCGGATCCACTCAGCCCAAGATCAACAGTGGCGACTCGGAACTGCCGCCTACATGTGATCTGCCGCCACCGCCGACATCTCGTCACCGACACTGCGCAACGCGAGCTCGGCGTTCCCGAACAGCAGGCGCCCGGGGCATCTGGTCCTCCTGACGGGAGCTTGCAGTCGCGATGGGCCGGCGGCCCCCGATGCTGTGGCAAGGATGAGGTCAGCGCCTTCTGCGCGGCGCGCCGGGCCGGTCGAGGAGGCTCAAGCGGCCGGCGTGCGAAAGCCGCGCCGCGGTCACTGGGATCGGCACGGCGTCAAAGAAACGCGGCGTCGGTGATCGTCGCCTGGAAGAATTCGCCTTCGTCATGTCGGTCGGTTCCCCAGAACCAGCCGGCGCGGATGACCGATGGAATGGTGACCCCGCCGAGGACCGCTTCCTGTTCAACTGTGACGCCGAACGGGTACGAGTCGAACGGGGATCCGGCGGGATTGCCCCAACGCTGAAGCATGACGTCACGGACGCTCCCGTTGGGACGGACGCGCAGCATGACCTGCTGGGTGTCCGTGCCGATGTGGCTGGTGGCGACTGCAGTGTCCGCATCGTCGCCCGGCGCCCAGGTCGCGGCCCGGAAGGCGGTCGGGGCGACCACGATCTCCGAAGCCAGCCGGCCGGCAGCACTGCGCGTGACGTCGATGCCGCGGGCGGACACGATCGGGATCGCACCGGCCAGGCGCCACCGCATCTGCCCGACCCCGCCGGAGTAGCGGTCGAAGCCGCTGATCGGCACGCCCGCGATGTGCGTGGTCACGGCCCAGATGTAGCCCTCGTGGGGCCTGATGATCTGGTTGGCTGTGAACGAGCGCCATTTCCCGATTCGGATGCGGCCATGCATGGCCAGCGCCACCGATTGGGCCAGACGTGTTCCTGGGTTGATCGCGTGGAACAGCCAGCGGCGGGCAACCTCGGGTAGGTCGCCAAGGGTCGATGAATCGAACGTCTCGGGGTCGCGGGTGGCGCTGGCCAACCGAGCCCAATCCTGACCCACGGGCCGCGCGGCCCGCGGCGCGGCGGCGACCGCGGTCATGCTCTCATCGGCAGGTGATCCGCGACAGCGCGCCCTCCGACAGCGCGAACGCATCGGCGACCCCGCCCCGCGCTGCGACAACGCCTGACCATGTCGCAACCAAGCACGGCGGTGTGAGTTCGAGCGGCTGCCCCGCAACAGCGCTGACTGCTGCGATGATTCGGAGGTAGGGCTCACCCCGGTTGACGGACACGCGGTCATGCGGCTTGTGCCGCCTGGTGGAGGTGTTCCTCGAAGCGTACGGGGCTGAGCATGCCGATCGAGGAGTGCCGGCGGAGCCGGTTGTACCGTTCCTCGATCCAGCGACCGACTGCCCTCTTCGCGGCGCTTTTCGTTGCCCACTGGTAGCGATCGTAGAATTCCGTTTTCAGCGTGGAGAAGAACGATTCGGCGGCGGCGTTGTCCCAGCACACCCCGGTGCGACCGACGGACTGCAGGATCGGCAGGTCTTTCGCCGCATTGGCGAGTTGCCGTGAAGTGAATTGGCAGCCGCGATCCGCGTGGAAGATCACCTTGCCGGGAAATGTGCCGCGCAGTGTGACGGCGCGGCGCAACGCGGTCTCCACCAGGTCGGTGCGCAGATGGTCCTCGATCGCCCACCCGACCACGCGGCGGGAGCAGCCATCGCGGACCGCGCACAGGTACAGCCAGCCCTCGTCCGTGCGCAGATACGTGACGTCCGAGGTCCACACCGCGTTCAGGTCGCCGCGGTCGAAGACCCGCCCGACCAGGTCCGGCAGCGACCGCGGATCCGGCCCTGGCAGCGTCGTGACCGGCGTGAACGCCCGTGGACTGATACCGGTGATGCCGCTGGCGCGCATCAGCTTCGCCACCGTCTTGGCGGACACCGTCTGTCCGTCCGCGCGCAGGTCGGCCAGGATCCGCGGCGACCCGTACACGTGATCCGACTCGGCGTGCGGCGACGATCCGCTCGGTGAGCACGGCCCGCCGCTGCTGCGCCGCCGTCGGCGGCGCGGCCTCGCGCAGGGCCCAGTCGTAGAACCCGGACCGGGACACCCTCAACAGTTCGGCCATGCGACTGATCGAGTAGTCGGCCTTCTCCGCGTCCATCAAGCGGTATTTCTCTACCGCTTGTGGTTCTCGGTCACGAAGAAGGCCGCTGCTTTTTTCAGGAATTCCCGGTCCATGCGCAGCTCGTTGACCTCGACCCGCAGCCGCTCCAATTCCGCGCGTTCATCCTTATCCAACGCCTCCGGCGGATCGTCCAATCGAGCCCGCTCGATCGCAACCCAGCGACCCAGCAACTGCTCCCCGACCCCGATCTCCCGGGCCACGGTCGCGATCGGCCGCCCGGTGTCGATCACCAGATGAGCGGCGTCCCGCCGGTACGCCGGCGGGTAGCTCCTGCGCTTCCTCGATGCTGACGCCATGCCAGACATCCTTCCCGGCCGGACCCGCAGATCCCGCCATCGAGGTGTCCGTCAACCGGGGGGAACCCCACTCTGTGGGTGCACCATCATGAGGGCGGCAGGCTGAAGTTTGTTCGGCGCAGTGTTCGCGTCGCGAGTGACGATGTCGGGACCTTGGTCCCGCTGACTTCGGCCATTGTCCTCGGTATCAGACGACGCGCGGCCGAAGATGCTTGGCCCGGAGGTTGATGATGCGTACTTTCCTGAGCGGGCGACAGGTGGTTTGGTCGGCCTGGGTGGTTGGGGCGTTGCTGCTACTGACGGTCGCCAACTCGACGGTCTACGGCATCGTGGTTCCGCTGTCGGCGTTGCTGCTGACGCTCATTCCCGGGACGACGCCCCGGGGGCACCCTTTGATCGACCGCAAGGACCTGATCGCGATCGGCGGGATCTACCTCGCCGTCGTCGGTCTTTACCGGCTCGCCTTCGGCTACTTCACGGTCGATTCGGTCGTCGGGCTGTTCCTCTGCTTCGCCGGCGGCATGATCGTTGGCGTTGCCGGGCCGATCGTCTACACGGTTTGGGTGCGCGGCCGATCGTTGCGCACGCTGGGGATACGCGCTGACAACTGGCGACAAACCGCCAGCCTAGGATTGCTGTTCGCGGCTGTGCAGTTCACGCTCACACTACTCGGTTACCAGTTCCCAGCGGACCCGGCCGACTGGGTTCCGCTGCTTGTGATGTCCTTGACCGTCGGCCTTTTTGAGGCACTGTTCTTCCGTGGATTCGTCCAGAGCAGGCTGACGGCTTCGTTCGGCCCGGTGATCGGCATCGGTGGCGGGGCCGCACTGTATGCGCTCTACCACGTCGGTTACGGGATGGGACCTGCCGAGATGGTCTTCCTGTTCGGCCTCGGGGTGGTCTACGCCATCGCCTTCGCGATCGTCCGGAACCTGCTGGTGATCTGGCCACTACTGACCCCGCTGGGCGGCTTCTTCGCCAACCTCGGCTCGGGCGGATTCGAGCTGCCCTGGATGTCCATCCTCGGATTCGTCGACGTTCTAGCTGTGATGGCGACAGTGGCCGTCCTGGCCAGCCGCCATGAGCGACGCGCACGGCGGATCCCCGCCGTATCCGACGGGTGACCGGGACTCGAGACAGGAGAGCATGATGGCGCATATCACCGGAGAGGTCACGATCAAGGCGCCGGTCGACGAGGTATTCGACCTGGTGGCCGACGAGCGCAATGAACCGAAGTACAACCCGCGCATCGTCCGGGCCGAGAAGGTCACCGAAGGACCGGTCGGCGCCGGCGCACGCTTCATCGCCGAGCCCAAAGGCGCGGGCCGCAGAGCCAGATGACTCTGGAGGTCCTCGAGTACGACCGGCCCAGGAGGCTGCATACCCTGGTCCGCTCGTCGTACATGCGCGTCGACGGCACCGTCAGCTTCGAGGCCGTCGATGGCGGGACAAAATTGAGGTGGGATTGGGACATGCGCCTGATCGGGCCGATGCGAGCGATGTCGCCCGTGCTTGCCGTCGTCGGCCCCCGATGGGAGCGCCGCAACTGGCTCGGCCTCAAGGAATACATGGAGTCCAACCGAACTAAATGATCCTGGACCGACCTCGGCACCGCGATCGTGGCAATCGCGCCATCGAAGATCCGAGACGCGTTGTACGAAAAGGCCGGGCGCGAAATCCGCCAAGTACTGAACGCGACCGGCGAATCCGGGACTTGGGCCGATCTGGATCAGGACTTCCGACCCTGCCGCTCGGGTTGAAGGTCTGAAAGAGTCGAGACAGGTTCTCTCACAGGAGGTGTGGATCATGTCGGAACTCGAATCGCAGTTCCAACCGCAAACCGTGACCGAGGTCCGCCGGGTTCGACGGAGCCGGCAGGACAGGGTGATCGGCGGGGTGTGCGGCGGTCTCGGGCGGTACCTACAGGTCGACCCGGTGTTGCTGCGGATCGCCGCCGTTGCGCTGGCCCTGTCCGGAGGACTGGGCGTCCTGGCCTATATCATCGCGTGGATTGTCATCCCGGAGGAGACCGGCACAGAGTCGGTGGTCGTGGCACGCCGCGACAACCGCCACGGGGTGGCCCTGGTCGTCGGCGCGGCACTGGTCGCCCTGGGCGGGTTGCTGCTCGTCCAGCAAATGGTCCCCTGGTTCAGTGCGGCCTTCTTCTGGCCCGTCGTCGTCGTCGCCGTCGGTGTCCTCGTGTTGATTTCGGCAAGGCGGTGACCGTGATGGGCACAGACCTGAAAAGTCCGACCGCGACCGAACCGCAGACCAGGTCGTCAAGCGGTCCCCGGGTGGATCGAATCGTTATCGGCCTACTGATCGGCGCGATCGGCGTGGGCTGGTTGCTCGACCAGGCAGGTGTGTCGGTGCCGTGGCGGATGTTCGCCGCTGCCGCACTCATCGTTATCGGCCTTGCCTTGTTAGCCACGCTTGTCGGTGGTCGCGGCCGAGGCGGCCTGGTGGGCCTTGGCATCATCTCGCTGGTTCTCGCGGTCATGGTCGGCGTCGGTGCCGACAAATACGCTGGGCCTGTCGGGGACCGGCTGGTGGCACCCGCGGTCGCCGAATGGCCGGTTCAGCAGCACATCAGTGCCGGCACAGTGACAGTTGACCTGACCCGGCATCCGTTGCCGGAAGCTGGGCGGCTGCAGATCGACGTCGGAGCAGGTGAGATCGACCTGATCCTGCCGAGTGGCTCCACCGCGGGCATCGAGGCAACGGCGACGGCCGGCACGATCACCGTTGATGGCGTGAAGGTCGGCGACGGCGTCGACCTCCAGTGGTCCAAACCGTCGAACACGTCATCGCCCGTTGAGTTGACGTTGCACGTCGGACTCGGCGATATCGAGGTTAGCCATGAGTAACAAGGACACGGGCGCCGCGGTGGCGGCGGGTTTCGGTGTGGCCTTCCTGCTTGCCGGGATCGCGTTGCTGCTGCAGGAACTGGATCTGCTGGTGCTGCGGTGGTCGTTGATTCTGCCGGTCATCGTGATCACCGCCGGCCTCGTCGTGGTGTTCTCCGGGCTCGTGGGAGCGCACCGCTCACGCACCGGCTGAACACCAGACCGGCGACCCAACCAGCGACTTGCTGGGACCGCGGTCACCGGGCTCCGGTCGACGTCGCCTTCCGCCGGCCCGACACGAGGAAGGAGATAGGGCCGGCGAAGTTGATGAAAGACGCCGCGACCCATAACCAGCGCTGACCGTTCAATTGGTCTGGGCCTCGCCGACGAATGTCCGCCTGCGGCCCCGAATTGCAGGACGGCGACCGCAACGACAAGCGGGTGTGGTGCAGGCATCCAGACTCCTCTCCAAGGGGAAGTCTCCCCTCAGATCAGGTGTCCGGGAACCGGGTTAGGCTCCACATGCCTTCGCGGGCTTGGAAAGCGTGTTGACGTCGATCATCGTGCTGACCCGACGAATCGGTACCGGTCGGGTCCCAGGTGGGTGAACAGGGGGTGGCTGGTGGCGAGGAGGCCGCCGGCCGAGTTGGGTGCGTAGCCGGCGGCCGAGACGAGCAGGGCGATCATTTCCTGACGGGTGAGGTCGCGGTTCGGGGTGGCCGCGGCGAGGGCCACGTATCGATCGGGAGCCTCCGCGCCGGCCGGGGGGTGGACAATCCCGTCGGGGTCGACACTGCATCCCTCATGGAGCAGCGCATCGACGAGCGCCGGGTGGCGCAGTGGGAGGCGGTGGTGAAATCGGCGATTGCGGTTCACGGCCTTAAATACGGAGTCGAGGGAGAGGCTGCCGACTGCGGCGAGCAGGTGGACGGCGACTCGGGCCGCGGCGCGATGCGATGCGCCGACGCGCCGATCCGGTCGCGGCGTGGGCGGGACTGGTGTCGGCGCGGTCAATCGGAAGGTCTGGGCGATGCGCACGCGGCGGAGGTGGTCCTCGTCCGGTGCAGTCGGGCGGGTGAGGTCGTGCAGGACGCCGGGCTGCAGCACCCGGGGGAGGCCGCTGCCTGGACTCGGCGAATCCATGCCCGTCCGGTGGGCTGGGAGAGGGAGTGCCGCCGTACGAGGGACTTGAGTGTGGTCATCCCGATCTGATCATCAGTTCATTGAGCCAACTTCCATCTCTGATCGAGTAACCAAGTCTCCGTATCGGTCCGAAGGGCGGGACGAGTCGCAGAGCGCCGAGATCGATCATTAGGGACTGGACAAGATCGTCCGGTGGATCTATGAGATCTCCGACACGCCACTGTTCATCGACGACGACGATGATGGAGATCTGGGCGAAGGCGCGGCGGCTGAAGCAGGGCAATGACCTGCGGTTGATCGTGGTGGACTACCTGCAGCTGATGACGTCCGGGAAGCGGGTGGAGTCGCGGCAGCAAGCGGTCAGCGAGTTCTCCCGGCAGATGAAGCTGCTGGCCAAGGAGCTCGAGGCGCCGGTGATCGCGATCTCCCAGCTGAACTGCGGCCCGGAGCAGCGCACCGACAAGCGGCCCATGCTCGCCGATCTGCGTGAGTCGGGCTCGCTGGAGCAGGACGCCGACATGGTGGTGCTGGTGCACCGCCCGGACGCCTGGGAGGCCGACGACCCGCGGGCCGGCGAAGCCGACCTGATCATCGCCAAGCACCGCAACGGCCCGACGGCTACCATCGCCGTCGCGCACCAGCTACTCACGGTTCGCCGACGTCGTCGGCTGACCCAGATAAATATGTTGTCGCTTTGTTGACACGAAACGTGCGTTTGGCGGATGACCGCCGGGAGTTTAGGTATGTTGGTGGTGATCACACCGCTCACACAGGAGGAAGAAATGTCCCGGCAAACATCGGTCACGTTCGTCGACGACCTGGACGGCAGCAAGGCGGTCGAAACCGTCAAGTTCGGACTCGACGGCAAGACCTACGAGATCGACCTGAACAAGAAGAACGCCGCCGCGCTCCGCAAGGCCGTCGCCGCCTACGTCGACAACGGTCGCCGCATCCGGTCCACCACCAGTTCGAGCAAGCGGTCCAGCCGCACCGCGACTCCCAGCGGAGAGTCCGCCGCGATCCGGGAATGGGCCGCCGCCAACGGCATCCCCGTCAACGCCCGCGGCCGCATCTCCAGCAGCATCCGCGGGCAGTACGAAGCCACGCGTAGCTGAAGATAGCCATCAGGCGCGTGCGCCGAATGGCGCGAGCGATCCGTCGCGGTCAGGGATCAGCGATCGAGCGAGTTATTGGTCGATTCCGGCAAACTCCGCCTGCTGCGCCCTCTGAACCGCCCTGGATCCTGTGGAGACTCTTGACCTTGGAAACGAGGATGGAGTCATGGGATCTGAGATCACTCCGGGGAGGCCGACGACGCGTCGGTACTCGCCGGCGGAGAAGGAGCAGGCGGTCCGGCTGGTCCGGCAGCTGCGCGCGGAGTTGGGCACCGACCACGGCACGGTGCAGCGGGTCGCGTCGCAGCTGGGCTACGGCACGGAGTCGGTGCGGTCCTGGGTGGCGCGGGCCGACATCGATGACGGCCGTGCTCCTGGGGTGACCACCAGCGAGGCGCGGCGGATCGCCGAGTTGGAGCAGGAGAACCGAGAACTGAAGCGCGCCAATGAGATTCTTAAGCGGGCGGCCAGTTTCTTCGGGACTGAGAGGACAGTGCTCGACCGCCAACACAGGAAGTAGTCGCGTTCATCGACGCGAACCGCGCCGAGTTCGGGGTCGAGCCGATCATCACCGTGCTGGCTTCGGCCCAGGTGCAGATTGCCCCGAGCGGCTACTACGCAGCCCGGTCGCGGCCGCCGTCGGCGCGGCAGGTCCGGGACGCGGACGTGACCCCCCGGCTGCGGGCACTGTGGGAAGCGAACTACCGCGCCTACGGTGCCCGCAAGCTGTGGAAGGCCGCCCGCCGGGACGGCATCGACATCGGCCGGGACCAGGTCGCCAGGCTGATGCGCGCCGCGGGCATCGAAGGGGTTCGCCGCGGCCGGCGGATCCGCACCACCCGCCCCGACGACACCGCCATCAGGCACCCTGACCTGGTGAAACGGGACTTCACCGCGGCCGCACCGAACCAGCTGTGGGTCACCGACCTGACGTTCGTGCCGACCTGGGCGGGGGTGGCCTACGTGTGTTTCATCGTCGATGCCTACTCCCGGATGATTGTCGGCTGGCGGGTCGCCGGGCACATGCGCACCAGCCTGGTGCTCGACGCGATCGAGATGGCCCGCTGGCAGCGCGGCGCCCGCATCCCGGGGCTGCGCTGTCACAGCGACGCCGTGTCGCAATTCACGTCACTGCGGTACGGCGAGCGACTCGCCGAGATCGGCGCCGTTCCCTCGATCGGGACCGTCGGGGACAGCTTCGACAACGCCCTCGCGGAGACGGTGAACGGCTACTACAAGGCCGAGATCATCTACGGACCAACACATCCCGGACCCTGGCGCACCATCGACGAGGTCGAACTCGGCACCCTCGGCTGGGTCCACTGGCACAACACCCAGCGGCTGCACGGCTACCTCGGCGACCTACCACCGTCCGAGTACGAGACGGCGTTCTACGCTACGAAACGGACCGACCAGCGCCTGGTCGAAATCCAATAGCCCGAGCCTCCACCAGATCCAGGGCGGATCACTCGCTGCGTGCGACGTAACGCGCACACGAGCCAACACCAACACATCGCAACACCGATGCCTACTCGTCCGGTGCACTCGTCCTGCTGGTTGCAACCGGCTACTCGCGCGTTGCCGTGACTCGACGCGAGTGCTCGCAGCCACCAGCGATTGCCGACGCGAAAATCCAACCGGCGCCGCTTCGAGAATCACCGGTCGCCCCGATTGAAACGAACTCAGACGCCTCTCAGGGACCGAGCCAGAAGGGACTAATGACGTGTCCGGCTTCAGTCCGCGGACTACAGGCCGACCCACTGCGCCGGTCGCCCCCGCACTTGAGAAGCTGCCTCGACTCTGCTCGTATCACACGTCCCCAAGACGCCGATGCCCTAGGACGGGATCTCCGCTCCGCAGCAGCGCGTTTGACGGCCATCGTGCCGCGGATAGCATTCGCTCGCGTCGGGTACGCCTCCCCTGTTGCGACGATCTCGCCGTTGCCGGCTTAGAGCGGGAACCGGTACCGACCACCCGCATAGTGGTAGATCTCAACTTCGCGGCCACGGCGCCTCCCCCTTCTCGCGTTTTCTCCGCAATGCGGCGCAGCCTATCGCCGCGCCCAACTTCCTCACCACCTGGACACCCTGGGCAAAGCTCGCCAAGGTGATCGACGGCGCGAACGGCAGGAATCATCGACAGCACCCGTGCGATAGCCGAGCGAGGCAGTCCGGCGTCGCCGGAATTTGCAAGCCTCCGTCGAAGACGTCCGGCGAGCGCTGTGCACGCGTCGAAGATCGTCGCCGACGCGCAGAGCCTGGACGAGACCTTCGCTGGCGCCGCGGAGTACGGATGTGACATCAAGCTCGTCGCGGTGGAGCGGATATGGCCCGGGCTGCATCATCCGGACAAGATCCTCAACCGAGGTCTATGACGTCGCGTCGGACGACCGATCCCGGGCTGCTTGCTGCTCGCGCCTCACCGACGTGATTCACCAGCGCCCAAGGCTCGTGGCAGGCGGATGGTGACCGGCGGGTGCGCTGTCCCTATTCACCGGCCAGTCGGGCGCGCCCCCACGACCTTGGTCAGATCCGCCAGCGGGTCGTCGACGGTCCCGAGCGACCCGATGACCGGTGCCATCGATCCGAACCACCTGCTCCATACCCCGGGAGGGTACCGGAATTGTCCGTCTGGGCATCGAGATCGAACGACGATCCGACGCGGTGAGAATGGGCCCGTCAGCGACCGGCGGCGCACGTCCCGCACCGACGACCTGTCCCCTACCCCGCGGGAAGGTTTGTGCGACAAGATCTTTCTGGAAGAATGAGCCCCGGAATCTAGCGCGCTCGTCCACCAGCCGTCAGGCCGTCGTCAGGTGGCGAAACCGCGTGAATCTCCAGCCGGTGGGTTCGCGCCCGACCAGTTCGCATCGGGACACGACGGCGTCCAGACCTCCCCGGGGCCACGGGGAATCAGTCGCGCGAGCTTACCTGCACGACGCCCATCATGCCGAGGTCCTCGTGGTCGAGGATGTGGCAGTGGTAGACGCTGCGCCCGGTGTGCCGGTCGAACGAGATCCGGACGGTGGTGGTGGAGCGTGCCGGCACGTTCACCACGTTCCGCCAGATTGTCGCCGGGACCGGCTCGCCGCCGACCGAGACGAGTTGCATCGGCCAGACGTGCAGGTGGAAGGGGTGGTCCATGGAGCTGCTGTTGACCAGGTCCCACTCCTCGGTGGCGCCCGCCTCGATCGTCTGATCCACCCGGCTCGGGTCGAAGGTCCGGCCGTCGAGGGTGAACCCGGCCGCCGAGCCGCTGGCCATGCCCATCGGCATGCTCATGCCGAGGATGACGCGGCGATGCGCGGTCACCGACTCGCGGCGCAGGTCCCGCGGTGGCGGGGCGGCCGGGATCGGGACGGCGGGTGCGGTGGTCGGTCCGGTGACGTTCAGGGTGGCCAGGTCGACGGGTTCGCCGCGGGCGGGTGGCGCACCGGGCATCATGACGCTGCCGCGGTCGTAGGGGTCCGCGCGCAGGATGGCCAGCCCGGGCACGGTGGTGACGAGCAGGTCGGCCCGGTTGCCGGGCGCCAGCAAGATGTCGGTGACCGCGGCGGGTGGGCCGCCGGCCGGCAGGTCGATCCCGAGCACACGGACCTGCTGCCCGTCCAGCCGCAGCGCCAGATACCGGGAGGTGCAGGCGTTCACAACTCGCCACCGCTCCCGAGCGCCAGGGTGGGCGGTCAACTGTGGGTGCAGCTGACCGTTGACCAGCACCAGATCACCCTCGCGGCCGGCGATCCGCTCCATCATCGACGCCGGCGGGACGGCGCCGGCGGCGTCCAGGGTGATGTCGGAGATCACCAGCAATCGATCCGCCGTGACGGCGGGCGGATCCGGGTCCTCGATGACGATCGCGCCGTACAGCCCGGCGTACACCTGGTCGGCGGCCATGCCGTGGTGATGCGGGTGGTACCAGAGCGTGCCGGCGGGGTGATCGGCCGGGATGCGGTACTCGTAACGGAACGTCTGGCCGGGATCGACCGTGACGAAAGGGTTGTCGCCGTTGCCGGCGGGTGATACGGCCAGGCCGTGCGCGTGCAGGTTGGTCGGCTCGGTCAGCCGGTTCACCAGCGCGACCCGCAGGATGTCACCGGCACGCACGCGCAACGTGGGACCCGGGATCGAGCCGTTGTAGCGCAGCGCGGTCGCGACGCGGTCGGCCAGTGGGACGGGGCCGCTGGCCGCGTCCAGGGTGACGTCGAGAATCCCGCCGGAGGCCGCCAAGGTGGGCGCGTCGAGAAGGGGTGCGCCACTGGCCGAACCGCGCTGGGCGGCGGCCCAGGTCAGTCCGGCGCCGCCCACTGCGAGGCCGGCCAGGCCCAGCCCACTGAGCTGCAGCGCCCGGCGGCGGCTGTACCGTGCCACGGTCGGCTCACGATTCCAGCAGGTGCCTGCGCTCGGCGTACTCGTCGGCGGCGATCTCGCCGCGGGCGTACCGCTCGTCCAGGATCTGCCGGGCCCGCGGCCGAACGTCGACGCCCCGCGGCGGCGCGTCGGTCGGACCGGGATACCGCCGGGTGGTGGCGAGCACAGCCCACACCAGCACCCCGATCACCACCAGGACGCCCACCACCATCAGGCCGCCGAATACCCACATCCAGCCGCCGCCGTACCCGTACCCCATCACCGTGGTCGCCTCATTCGACTTCTCCTGCGCCAACGCCGCCGATCGGCGTGGGCGATACCAGCGTGACCCGAACTCGCCCATGGCGTCAGGGCCTTTCGTCCCGCCACGCCCGGGTTCCGTCATATCGTCAGGACGGTGAAACAGTGGGCCACGACCTGCCGGCACCCTGGGGGTATCGGCTGACTGCCGACAGAGATGGCACTCCTGGGACTGCGGTACGACACGGCATACTCCGTACGTCCGCACCCGAGTTGCTCTCCCGGGGCCGGAAGCTCGTGAAGTCGGCGGTCGACGTCGTTCAGCGGGATGTGCCGGGCACGGGTGCGTGCCCGGCACGCCTCGGACGCGTCCCGCACGTCGAGCAGCACCGCATCCTTATCGACTCGTCGCTGTGCCTCGGCGGGGTCGATCGACGCGTACTTGCGACCGAAGGGGCCGGACGCGAAGCTCACCGCCGCTCCCCTCGTGGCCAGCGTCGGTGACGGGCAGACCGGCCGCCGCCGCGTTGGTGTAGTCGTCGTCGACGGCGATGACCCGGTGACCTCGGGCCAGCAGGATCGACGTGGCGATCGATGCCCGGTAGCCGGCGCCGCAGTGCACCCACAGCTCCCCGGTGGGGATCTCGTCGGCCCGCTGCAGCAGCTCGTGCAGCGGAATGTGCACGGAGCCGTCGATGCGCGACTCGGCCCGTTCCAGATTGCGCCGCACGTCCAGAACGATGACACCGCGGTGGTGCCGGACCTGGGCCAGGTCGGCGAACGTGGCCCGTTGGACGGTGCGAAGCGGCCGATCGGTCCATCGGTGCGGGCCGCCGGTGGCCGCGGCCGCGGGCCGGTCGATGCCGATGCGGACCAGTTCCCGCTGGGCCTGCGCGACCTGGGCGGCGGTGTCACCGAGCAGGGTGACCGGGGTGCCCCAGGGGATGAGCCAGCCCAGGTAGGTGGCGAACGAGCCGTCGAGCCCGAAGTTCAGGGTGCCGGGCGCGTGGCCGGCGGCGAAGGCGGTGCGGGTGCGCAGATCGACCAGCCACTCTCCCGTCTCCAGCCGTCGGCGTAGCTCGCGGGCGTCGGCGAGCTCGGGCGGGCTGAGGTCCGGCGCGGCCGGACCGGCGGAGTTGGCCGGCCCCATCTGCGCGTAGTAGGTCGGGAAGGCATCCAGGCCGGCGAGCAGCTCGGTGACGTAACGGTGCTCGTCCTGGGTCAGCGCCGGGTTGGTGCTCTTCTCCACCCTGATGGTGGAGTTGGTGGCCTCGGACTGGGTCGACGAGCAGAAGCTGCCGAACCCGTGCGTCGGCATCACCCGGGTCTGGTCGGGCAGTTCCGCGGCCAGCCGCCGAGCCGACGCGTACTGGTGGTGCACCAGGTCATGGGTGTGGTCGGGTCCGAGCAGATCCGGGCGTCCGGTGGATCCGAACAGCAGCGATCCGCCGGTGAACACCGCGGTCGACGTGCCGTGCTCCTCCAGCACGTAGGACAGGTGGGTGTAGGTGTGGCCGGGGGTGGCCAGCACCCGCACCCGCATTGCCGGGCTGACCTCGATCACCTCACCGTCGCGCACCCCGGTCCGCTCGTACCTGACGGGGTCGTCGGTGTTCACGTGGTAGGCGGCGCCGGTTTCGCGGGCCAGTGCCAGCCCGCCGGTGACGTAGTCGTTGTGGATGTGGGTTTCGAAGATGTGAGTGATCCGGACGCCGGCCGCGCCGGCCAGGTCCAGCACCCGGTCGATGTCCCGCTGGGGGTCGATCACCAGGGCGACGTGCCCGTCGTGGACCAGGTAGCTGCGGTCCCCCAACGTCGGGGTGTCGATCGGCACGATCGTCGCTCCTGCGCCGGTGTCCTGGTCGGTGATCCCGGCTCGAGTGCAATCAGTAACGGACATGGTCACCACCCACGACGGCGTGTCCCGCCTTGACCCACTCATGGGTGCCGCCGAGCACCGAGTAGGCGTCGTATCCGGAGTGCATCAGCATCCCGGTGGCGATCAGGCTGCGGCTGCCTGCGGCGCACACCAGGTACACCGGCGCGTCCCGCCGGATCTGGCTGCGGGCGGCGGTCAGATCCCGCGACAGGTCGCCCAGCGGCAGGGAGACCGCACCGGGGATGTGACCCCGGTTGTATTCCTCCACGTCTCCCACATCGATGACTGCGGCCCCCGCGGCATTCGCCTTCACGAACTCTGCCATCGACACTTCACGCATCCCTGAGCACCTCACCTTCCCGTCCCAGGATACCCGGTGGGGTATCAGTCCAGGGCAACTCTACTCCACCCGGTGGTGTTTCGGCCCCCCGCCTGGGATACCCCACAGGGCATGTGCGCGGAAGGTCGGGAACGATTCGACCGGCGTTCGCGTTGATACCCCCAAGGGTATATTTCCGCTCATGAGGGGATCGATGACCATGGCAACCACAACGCTGACCGAGAGCACGTTCGAGCGGGCCGTGACGGGCGACGGGATCCTCCTGGTGGACTTCTGGGCCTCCTGGTGCGGCCCGTGCCGGATGTTCGCCCCGATCTTCGAGAAGGCCGCGACGACACACCCGGACATCGTGTTCGGCAAGGTCGACACCGAGGCCGAACGGAACCTGGCCGCCGCGGCCGGAATCCGGTCCATCCCCACCCTGATGGCCTTCCGGGACGGCATCCTGGTCTTCTCCCAGCCCGGCGCACTGCCCGCCACTTTGCTCGAACAGCTCATCGCAGCCGTGCGGGCGCTGGACATGGACGACGTCCGCGCCCAGGTCGCCGCAGCAGCGGCGAAGTCGGCATGACCGCGCCCGACGGGGTGGCCGAGGCGTCCTACGCCATCGCAGTCACCGTCGACCGGCCGTTCGCTCTCGTCCTCAGCGCCACCCGAGACGCGCTCGCAGCCCACGGTTTCGGTGTGCTCACCGAGATCGACATGCAGGCAACGCTCAAGGCAAAGATCGGCGCCGACATCGCACCGCAGGTGATCCTCGGGGCCTGCCGACCACCGCTGGCCCATGCTGCGCTTCAGGCCGAACCGTCGATCGGGCTGCTGCTGCCCTGCAACGTCGTGGTCCGCGGCGTGGACGGCGACCGCACCCGGGTGGAGACCATCGATCCCGCCATCATGGTCAGCGTCACCGGCAACCCCGACCTTCAGGCGGTGGCCGCCGAGGCCCGAACTCGGCTGACCGACGCCCTGCGCTCGCTGGACCCGGCCAACCCACCGGACTGACCACCGAACACAACGTCACGATGCCCGCCACAATCGGAGGAACCGCCATGGTCGAAATCGCCCCGGAATCAATGGGATCCGTGGTCAACCGGCTGCGTCGCGCCCAAGGCCAGATCGGCGGCGTGCTCCGAATGATCGAGGAAGGTCGCGATTGCCAGGACATCGTCACCCAACTCGCCGCGGTCAGCCGGGCCGTCGATCGCGCCGGATTCGCCGTCATCGCCGCCGGCCTCAAACAATGCCTCGTCGAGTCCGAAGGTCAGGACACCCTGGACATCAAGACCATGGAAAGACTGTTCCTGTCCCTAGCCTGACCAGCAGCCGCAGGGGCGCCGACGCTTCGCGGGAAGCGGGTGACGTGGAGACCATCGGATCGTTGGTCAATCGGCTCTTGGCAACCTGGTCGGAACGGAACGCCCAAGCGGTGTGCTGCGGGTCGCGGCCCACTGGGCCAACCGACTCGGTCGGACAACCCTCCCGCACGCGCAGAGCCGGTCGTCCAGACGACGACCGCCGCCAGTCACGGTGGCAAGCGACACGCACCCATCACCATCAGGACAAGTCACGTTCTTGCGTTCATGTCGGGTCTTTGGGCCCTTGAGGTGCCGTCGGCAACGGTGGAGGTTGAACCGTGACACCTGACGGAGGAGGAGCCAATGCTACGCAAAGCGGCCCCCGGAGTGATGTTGCTCGTAGCGGCATCATTGGCGTTTGGTGCCCAAACGGCGGGAGCCGCGACGGAACGACCACTCGCAGAGGTGACCATCCTGCCGATCGCCAGCCTTACTGAGGACGCGGCGGCGATCATCGCGAAGGTGCGCATCCTGTGCCAGCCAAACGACGACATCCTGTGGGAAGGCTTCCTCAACGCCACTCAGGGCGACGCCACTTCCTTCACGGGACTACCGCTCATCTGTGACGGACGGCAACACGTTCAAGACGTCGTGCTCCCCGTCGATGACCCCACCGTGATGACTTTCGAGCGGGGCGAGGCAACGGCGAGTGCATTCATCCTGGACGAGAACACGCTGGACCTGCACGCCAGTGACACGCAAGTGGTCAACGTGCGGTGAGTTCTGGCGCCTCATCAATCCCAATTCACTCCGGCAAACGGTCAACGAAATGGCCGTGAATTGATGCTGGTGGATGGAAGAGGAGGTTGGGTAGATGGCGGCGCATCCCGCTACGTCGGTGCGGCCACCAAGGCCGCCCTGCTAACCTGCTCGACCGGTCCGTCCAACAGGGGTATCGGTGTTCGCGGCCCCGGTTGTGATGAAACTTGGGCCGGGTCTGGGCGCACCGATGGATGCTCCGCGACGCGCTGGGCGATTTCATCGACCGCCGGCCGGGTGGGCCGCCGATGCACGGCCAGCACCGGGCGAGGAGGCGGCGATCCTGGCGTTGTCGGAGCGGTGGGGCGCGATCGACCGGTCGCACCGTAAGCTCGCGCACCGCGGGTCGTACTTGCACCGGTTCTGGGGCGTCCCCGTCCACGGGGTGACGGTGCTCACCCTGCACGACAACACATCCGGGGCCGTAGCCGCGCGGACACCCTTCAAACCAGCGGCATGGCACGCACCACCCGCACTTTCAATCGATGCTGAGCCAGCTCCGGCCAGACCGGGCCGACCAGCCAGGGCCCCATCGCCGGACCGCCAGATCTACGCTGGATTGACGGGCTGGGATTCATCCCACCAGCGAAGGACGCGTAGACACCGCAAGGTGGCCCACCTGCTCGACCCGGCAACCTCCATCTGAAACCACGTTTTGCCGGGATAGGCGCGCTGTACGGGCCAGGCGCCATCCCGCCGCCGGGCACTGCGGATGATCACGATTGCCTCGGTGAGCCGGCGATCCGGCGCCGCCCCCGCGGCCCGGAAATGTTCCAACCCGCGAAGGACATCAAAATGCCATTGTGGTGGGAAGGGAAAGTGAAGAAATGCCCTGCTGGCCACTTCTCCTGTTCGGTGCGAGCGGAACAGCCGGTGGTCCAGGAAGAACTCCCGGCCCCGGTCCATCGCGACTGACACGTCGATCGCGCCGCCAGAGTGTTGATATTCAAGGAGCGCATCCAGCGTGGAAATTGACGTGTGAAATGAACCGTGTTGCGATCCGGAGCGTATCGCCTCACAATTCCAGCCGCCGTCTTCGAGTTGCTCGTTCAGCAGCCAGCGAACTGCCGGCCCAACGCGGTCGTCTTGATAACCGAACGAGGATGCCAGCAGCACCAGCATGGCAGTGATGCACGTCTCGGGTTGGCGCACGCTCCTGGCGAGGGTCAGGCCGCCCGCGTAGAAAGTGGCGCCGTTCCACACTTCTCTGCAACCGGCGAGGGCCCGCGGGTGTTCGCGTGGCAAACCAAGCCAATGCAGCAGCATCAGGGTGTACGTCGTCGATGTCCATTTGGGGCTGTACAGCGCCGATGCCCAACGTCCGTCGGCGTCCTGCGCCGCCAGCAGGCGTGCGCCCCAGCCTTCGGCCGCCACCAGCTGCCGCTGGGCAGCAACCCGCCGCTGTCCGACTCCGACAAGGTCGCGCAACACCTGCCACCGGATCGACGGGTCACCGTCGAGCAACCAAGCGATCAGACCCGCCGTGCGATCGACCGTCATGCCGGCCCCGTCTCGGCCGTCGAGGCCGACACGGTGACAGCCTGCCGGCCTGACCTGGGAGGACCTCCAGGCAGCGTCGCCGCGTCTGCACGGTGACCGTCAGTCGGCACACCTGGAACGGGAACGGCCCCCGCGGTGAACGCCGACATCGACATGCCGCAAGCGCACCACAGGATGTGCCTGAGCGATAGCAGGCCGGAACGGGACAGCCGGAACGGCGGTCTGCGCACCCCCTTCACGTGTCGCCATGCCCATCGGCGGTGTCAGCGTCCCCAGGGCACGGCATGAGCAACCGAGCGGCGTCGCCGGGCGGTTGAGCGGCCGAAGTCACCGGCCAGACGGAACGGCCGGAACCCGACGTCGCCGGAATCGAACGCGCTACTGCGGCACACCCATTCGCAGCAGATCGCGGCGAGTGATCATTCCGACCACGGTCGACCCCTCGACGACCGGCAGCGCCCGGACCCGGTTGTCGCCCATGACCCGCGCGGCGTCGTCGACGTGCGACTGCGGAGTGAGGGCGAGGACCGGGATGCTCATCACATCCGAAACAGTCAAATCCGCAGATGCTCCGGGCGCATCACCCGGCTGGGCACTCGGGTCATCCGGTGATGGTTGCCCCCCGAGCAGATCGGCCTCGGTCACGACCCCGACCAGATGCCCGGCGTCGTCGATGACGGGCAGAGCGGTGCAACCCCACTCGACAAGAACCGCCGCCGCCTCCCGCAGCGACGCGCGCATGCGGATTGTCCTCGCGGGGCGGGACATCACCTCACCAATGAGCATCCCGTCCTCCGAACGCTTCGGGTGAGCCCCCCTCGGGAGCTCGCTGCTGTCGAGCATCGCCGCCGGCATCAGTCGCACACCACTGCCGAAGGTCCCGTTGTGAGCCGCCGCGCGGGTCACCTCCAGGAGACGCTCCGGGCGGCGATGGTGGCGGTGATCGTCAACCACGCGGCGAGCACGATCACCTGACCAGGGTCCGCGGCCGACGCGCCAGGATCGAGCGCCGCGGCGAGCAGGTTGGCCATCGGCTTGATCGGCAGCACCGACCCCACGACACTCATCCAGGACGGGACCGCGCCGATCACGAACACGTCGGACACGAACGCCGCCGGAAGCAGAATGCCGAGTCCCACCGCGGTCATCGCCTTGCTGGACGGCATCGCGCCGGCCAAAGCCAGGCCACAGGCGGCCAAGGTCACGGTCCCGACAATCAGCACCGCGCTGGCCAGCGCGGCCGCAGTCCAGGTGATCACCAAGCCAAACCAGGCGATCCCGACGACCACGATGAACACCGCGGTGACGAACGCGACCAACACGGCGGTGATGATCCTTCCGGTCAGATAGTGCACCGGCGGCAGCGGCGTGCCGCGCAACCGCTTGGCCACCCCCTCGGCGCGGTCCCGCAGCACCACCTCCGGGGTGTTGAGAAATGCGGTGACCGCCGCGCCCCAGGTGATCATTCCGGCCGCGACGGATACCGCGAGGGGCACTCCACCGGCCGGGACGGAGGTCGGTCCGTCCGCCGTCGCCATGGTGAAGGCGAACAAGGCGACCGGTAAACCGATCGCGAAGAACACCCACCCCGGATTCCGGCGGGTGCCCAGCAGATCGTGCCGGATCTGGTTCCACACCAGCCGAGCACCCGATGGGCGTCCGATCTCGACGTCTCGATCACCCTGCTGGTGTGTGACGGCGCGCCGCTCCGCGTGGCTGGCGACCCGCCGACGGTTCGGGCGATCCTCGGCAAGGGTGCCCCGGGGGAAGGCCCACACGCACACTGCCACACAGATCGCGCTCCACACCGCCATCACCAGCAATGCATGTGCATCCCAACCCATCCCGGCGGCGTGAGGGTCGAACTGCCCGCGCAGCGCATCGGTGAAGGGGCCGACGGGGAACAGGTCCGCGACCTGTTGCATCCAGCTCGGCAGGTCGCTGGACGGCGTGAACAACCCCGAGATGAACGCCAGGGCCACCGCGATGGCGATGGACGCCGCCTCCGCGACGACCGCGGATCGTGCCAGGCTGGCCAACGCGAGCCCGGCGGCCGCGAAGCAGCCAACGCCGGCCAGCACAGTGACGATGGCCGCCACCGCGGTGCGCCACACGATCTGAACGTCGAAGATCGCCACGCCCACCACCAACATCGTCAGCAGCGACCCCACCGCGAAGATCGCCGCGGCGCCGATCCGTCCGATCAGGTAGATCCAACCGGGCAGCGGCGTTCCGCGGATCCGCCGCAGCGTCCCACGTTCCCGAGCCGACGCGAGCGTCGTCGCCAACGTCGGAAAGGTCCCGTACAGCACGCCCATCGCGGCGGCCACCGGCGTGACGTACTGCATCACCCGCGTGCCCGCGTCATCGACCACCGCGTTGTCGACCAGCACTCCCAACAACAACAGCCAGGTGAGCGGAAACAAGAACGTGAACACGAACGCGACCCGGGAGCGCCACAGCTCCGATGTGGCGAACCCGATCTGCCCACCCAGCAGCCGCAGCGCGGATGGCCGGCGTCCGATCGCTGTCGGAACCAAGGACGCGACCATGGCGCTCACACCGCCACCGCGGCCGGTGTTCTCGGCCCTGCGTCAGCATCCACCAGCTGCAGGTATACGTCCTCCAGGGTAGGCCGGGTGACAGTCAGATCCAGCAGTTCGACGTGGCGTCGGTCCGCCCAGGCGGTCAGTCCGTGCAGCACACCGGTTACGTGCGTGGTCGTGATCCGCCAAACCGGCCCGGTCCGCGAGACCCCGGCCGTCGCCGGAACGGGAAAGTCCACCGCGTCCACCGCGTCGGGCAACCGGAACGACAGCGTCGCAACCTTCCGCGCAGTTCCGCCGATGTCGGCCGGCGCACCGACCGCGACCAGACGACCCGCCTTCAAGATGCCCACCCGATCGGCGAGGTGCTCGGCCTCATCCAAGTAATGGGTCGTCAACAAGACGGTCTTCCCGAGATCCCGCAGCGCCCACACCAGCTGCCAGGCCTTGTGTCGCGCGGACGGGTCGAAACCGGTGGTCGGCTCGTCGAGGAACAGCACGTCAGGGTCTCCCACCAGCCCGAGAGCCAGATCCAGTCGTCGAGCTTGCCCGCCGGACAGAGTCTTCGCCTTGGCCTTCCGTTTCTCGCTCAGCCCGACGAGATCGATGACGTCGTCGACGTCCAACCGTCGCGGATAAAGACCGCGATACAGCGCGACCAGCTCGTGAACCGTGAAGTCCTCCTCGAGTCCCGCGCTCTGCAACACGATTCCGATGCGTTCCCGATACGCCCGCCCCCCGGTCGCCGGGTCGAAGCCGAGCACCCGCACCGACCCCGCGGTGCGATGACGGTGACCCTCCAAGATCTCCACCGCCGTGGTCTTGCCGGCCCCGTTCGGACCGAGCAAGGCAAAAATCTCGCCGGCACGGACGGTGAATGAAACGTCGTCCACCGCGCGGGCCGGTCCGTAGTCCTTCACCAGGTTGCTGACGACGATCGCTTCCATGGTGTGCCCCTCCGAACCCGTCGACGCCGAAACCGGCCCGTCTCAGCTGCCTGCTCACCTCGACGATCGCGGGCGGCGAGCCCACCGGCCAGGGACCAAGGTCACCGAAACCGTCTGACCAATGCAGCGGCGCAGCGCCGGCGACGCCGCCCCGCCCCTGCCGGGCCATCCCCAGGTCCCCGGGCAGTTCCGCACGGGGCGTCCCGGATCAGCGGTCACCGGCGGACCGCAGCCAGGCACGATGCTTGCTGTCCGACAGGACATTCCACGCGTCGGCGAACGTCTCGGCCGTGTCCGCCGCCCGCGTCAGCTCCCCCGCGCGCAGTCGATCGAGGGTGTCGGTGTCGCCGTGGTCCGGCAGCCGCGTCCCGATGCTCCGCAGGGCGTGCCGCGCGACGACGCTGTCCTGATGTTCGCCGAGGATGTCCTGGAGATGCTCGGCGGCGCCGGCCAGCGCCGCCGCCGGAGCACCGAACGACGGCTCGACGGCTTCCGCGGCGTACCGCAGCCGCTTGGCCGCCTTACGGATTTCATGGAACCACGGATCCGGTTTGCTGCGATCGGTCGGACCGCGGGACACCAACTCACCGACCCGCCGATACGCGCGCCTGACCTGCCTGAGCAGAACCTCGTCGGCTCGACCGTCGGCCAACGCCGTCACCGGCGGGTCGTCGACCACGGCGTCGAGCCGGTCGAGCAACGCAAAGTACCGGTGGCCGCCCAGCTTCCAGATCACCCGGTGATGTGCAGCGCGGTGGTCCGCGCGCAACGCGGATTCCACCCAGGCGGCCGACCCCGCTGCCGACCCGCGGGTCTCGCCGGCCAGCTCCGCCACCACCCGATCCCGGAGCACCTGGGCGTCGCGCGCGGCCCCGAGAATGCCGGCCAGCCAGCCGAGTTCGACCCGCAGCGGAGCGATGGCCCGATGCTCGAACAGCGGCCCGAATGTCGACAGCGCGCTTCGGAGCCGGCGCGTCGCCACCCGCATCTTGTGCACCCCATCCGGCGCATCGTGCCGGGCCGCGAAGTCGTGCGACAGCAGGGCGAACACCTGGCCCCGCACATGTGCCACGATCACCTCGCCCGCGGTGCTGTCCGCGCCCACCTGGTGCCGAATCGGCACGGCCGGGCGCGCCGAGACCCCCAGCAGGTGCCGCAGAGCCGACAACTCGTCCGCCGGCCGCGCACCGGCGCGCTCGACCAGGGCGATCGCCGCCGCTTGCACCGGCCGCGGCCCGGACACATGCAGAAACCATTCGCGCCAGCAGGCACGGGCGCCGGCGCTGCGTGGCCGGGTGTCCCGGGCGGCGATCATGTCATCACCACCGTTCACGACGGTGCGGCCCTCCCGGTTGACCAGTCGATGCCCGGTCCGGTACGTGTCCAGCGTCACCACCGGCCGCAGCTTTCGTCCACGCGCCCAGGCACTCACTCGATCCGAAAGAACCGCCGGGACAGCGCCTGTCGCAGCATCGCCGTCACACGGCACCGACCACGACCGCGGTTGACCACCGACGGCGGGCATGGCCAGCGTCCACAGGCACTCCCCCGGCCCCTTGGTCAGCGCCACGGTGATGGCCGCCCGGGCCAGCCGCAGCCGGCGCGTGTCCAGGTACGTCACCTCGAAGGCGCAGCTACCGGCCGCGACCCGACGGGATCGGGACCGGATCGAGGACAGGTCCACCCATTCCACACCGTCGTCCACCTCGAATCGATAGTCGACGTCCTCGCGCGCGGCCATCAGTGGCCCCCCATCGTCCCGGCGTCCACCCCGCCGATCACCGTCCGCTCCGCACCCGGGACGTCGACACGGTCACGGTCTGACCCGAGGCAGCGCGCCTGCGACCGAGTGCGTCATCACGGCGACCACCGGCCGGGACCGCAGGACCCTCGTTCGGGATGACCATCACCGGGCACGACGATTCCCGCAGCAACCGACCCAAGACAGCCTGTCCGGACGCCGCTGCAGCGGGATTCCCGGCTGAGATCACCAGCAGCACCGCATCGGCCGCAGATCGCAGCAGCGCCTCGACCAGCCGCTCGGCGGCAGCCACCGTCCGGACGTGCACGGCCCGGAATCGTTCCCGAAGTTCGGCCGGGACGCTGCTGGCGATCCCGGCCGGGCCGCCCGACGGCCCTACCCCGCGGCCCACCGATCCATCGTCCAACTCGGCCGCTCCGTCACGAACGATCAGCATGTCCACCCATCGAGCCGAGGCTGCGCCCAGCGCGGCACGGAGCACCGTCGGCTCACCCGATCCCGCACCGGTCATCCCTGCCACCACCGGCGCCGCCCGCCGCTCGGCGTCGGTGTCGTCCATACCCGGAACCACAACCACCGGGCAGTCCGCGTTCGCTGCCAGCCGCAGCGGGATCTCCTCAGCAGACGGCCCGGCGTTCGCCGAGGACGACGAGGCGCCCACCACGACCAGGTCCGCCTCCTTCGAGGCCGCCAGCAGACCGGGCAACGGCGCGGCGACAACGCATCTCGATGAGACGCGGATCTTCGGGTAGCTGTTCCGCGCCAGGGCCTCCGCCTCTTGCAGCCACTGGTCGGTGACCTCCGCCAGCATCGAACCCGCCTCGGCGTCTGGTCGGAAGCACACGATCAGCATCGGGTGGGCTCGGCGTCGGCATTCCTTCGCCGCCCACACCACGGCGCGCCGCGACCGATCCGACCCATTGACGCCGACCAGCACTGGCCGACCCTTGGGTGTCGGCTCACTCGCCCGCCATGCCCCCGAAGGATCCGATGTCGCCGTACCGCCCGGCCCGCCGTCGTCCGGCGGTCGCTCAAGGCATGGCTTGGACGGTTCGGCGGGTGCGGAAGGCCGGTCCGGTCCGATCATGTCAACCTCCAGGAAGGTGCGCGATCCCGAGCGTGCCCGGGCCGGCCTTCGCCCGAGCAGAGGCGAAAGCCCCTACTCCCATCGACTCGAGGTCACCGACGCCGCACCGACCGCTCAACGCGTCATCAAACCGCGCCCGTGCCAAGGGCAGGGCCTTCGCCTCTGCTCGGTTCACCGCCGCGCCGCCAGGCTGCCGGCCATGGTCGCTGTGGCTGGCGGGCGAAGCGACACCCCAGCCCAGCAGCGTGTTCTGACCGGCGCGGGCGATCCGCGCCCACTCCATTCGAACACCGAGCCGGTCGCGCCGAATCTCCTCACCGGAGTGCCACGCGGAACGCCGATCAGTTGCTCATCCCGCCGCGGCTGACCGCGCCGCCGCTCGGATCGGCGTCGGCGCAGTGGAGCTATCCTCGCTGCTCGGCGCACCGTCGACGACGCTCCGCAACAGCTCCCACCACCGCAGCAGGCTGCGATCCGGGAGGAACTCAGCGGCCCGCTGGGCGGCCGCCCGCCCGATCGACGCCGCCAACTCGGGATGCTCCAACAGTCGACAGATGAGCCGGCCGAACCCGCGCAGATCACCCGGATCATCCAATAGCAGCCCCGACCTGCCGTCGCTGATCTGGTCGCGGATCCCGCCGACCCGACTGGCCACCACCGGCTTGCCCTTCCACATGGCTTCCGCCACTGTCAAGCCGAACCCCTCCGCCACGCTCTTCTGCGTCACCACCGCGGCGTGACGCTGCAAAGCGTTGACCAGCACGGCATTCTCATCGGGATCCGCAACCGGCAGACAGGCCAGATGCACACGTTGCCGCTGCGCATGCGGCAGACCTTGCCACGTCCCGATACACCGCTGCAGCTCGCCCGCGCCCTCGGGATCATCGGCGACGCCGCTGACATTCGGGCCCACCACCATCAGGTGCGCCGCGCTCCGCGTCGCGACATGCTCGGCGAAACCCGTGATCACCCCGGACATGTCCTTCAGCCGGTCCCATCGCGACACCTGCACCACCAGCGGCTGATCCGGTGCCGGTGGCGGGCCCAACTGGATGATGTCCGCCCGCCGTTGCAGCCGGGCCGGCGAACCGTCCCGCCGCACAAACACCGGGCAGCGATCCGCAGGACCCTGCAACAGCCCGGCGTAGCTCAACAGCTCCCGGCCCTCGGCCGTGCTCAACGGCCGATTCTTCAGTGCCCGCGGATCCAACGCCGGAGCGATCACCGCCGTCATCTCGGCCGGCACCCTGCTCGGCCGGTAGTCGGCCCGGGAGAACACCACACGGTCCACCACCGCCAGGTATGGGTCCAGGAAGTCCCACCCCTGCTCCGTGTTGGCGTTCGTCGCGTCCGCGCCGATGTGGCAGCGCCACACCGTGCGCACCCCCATGTCGCGCAGCATCGGCGCCAGCCCCAACGTCTGCGGGTCATGCAACACCACCACATCGGCCGCGCCGACCACCGCCAGCAGGTCGGGGCCGGCGGACAGCAACGCCTGGTCGTACAACCGCCGTTCCTGCGGTCCCAGTGATCCGGCGTCCCCGGGCTGCCCGTGCAGTCGGTTGTGCAACCGCTTCGTCACCTGAAAGAACCCGGGGTCGCCGGAGATCACGGCCCAGCGGGCGTCGATCCCGCACCCTCGGGCGTACCCCAGCAGGGTGGGCAGCATCTCCGCCACGCCGCCACCGGTCGCCGTCGCGTTGACATGCACCACCCCGCGCCCGCGCAGCACCGACCGCGCCGCGTCCGCGGCCCTCTCGACGTCGTCGAGACGGCTCCCCTCAACCATGCCGCGGAGTTCGGCCAGGTCCAGCCGCTCCACCGGGATCCACCGGATCACCACTACACCACCTCTTGCCGCAGCCCAGCCGTCGACGGTGCCAGCGGAGAACCTTTGCGCCGGTCGGCGATTCGGGATCGAGGGCAGCCACTGTCGCCGTCGAACCGATCGGCGACGACCGTGCCGGGCGGCGTTGCACGGCGGCGCTTGTTCAGCACCCGGAATGATCGTCTCCGAGCGAGGCCTGCGCTGCGGAGATGCGCTCGGCCGTCTGACGGTCCCACTCGGCCATCGCCTCGGCGGACATCACCTGCGCGTCCGGACCGGGGAACACCAGCGACTCGTGATCGTCCTCCAGCCAACGAACCGTGTACGGCGGGTCACCGCCGGGGTGGGTAGCGATGATCTCGGCCTTGCGCAGGTGCGTGCCTTCCACGCGACTGCGCACGATCAGCCAGTCTCCGGCGTTTGCCTTCATCGTCAGTGCTCCCTGCGCGTCTGAACGGGCCGCCGCCGCGGCCGGCGACGGAACCAACACCATTGGATGCCCAGTCAGTATCTCCTCCCAGGGTCGAAGGTCCCGCCGCGTTGCACCACCCTCCACCGGGGCCGCCCCCTCGGCCGCGACCCGGGCGGAGCCGCGCAGGCACGGGACCAACGACCCTGGTGAGTCGCGGCGCGATGCTCGCAGGATCGCCCCATGCCACGTCCTGTCGGGAACGCGCGCCCCTCGTCGAACGACTCTGCGGCGAGCGGCGCAGCGGGCTGGTGGATGGACGACGGACCGCCGACCGACCCCGATCTCGACGACGGGCGAGCACCCGGTCCGGTTCCCGTTCCACCGGCGGGTCGGCCGCCCGAGCCGGCACGCCCGGCGCCGTCCTGGTCACGGTCCGGCACCACCCATCGGACCCGTGACCTGGCCACCACCTGGCAGGCCGTCGTCACCGAGCTCGGCGAGGACCTCGGCGAGTCCTACTCCCGCGCCGACATCTCCAGCGAGGCCGAGCGCGCCCTTCGGGACCTGCGCGGATCCATCAGCGCCGAGGCGCTGCCCGAAATGGTGATCCGGCTCGTCCGGGTGCGCCTGCTCACCCGCGGCTCGTCGACCGACGCGCCGCCCGCCGAAGACGGCGCACCGGCACCGGAGCCGCTCCCACCCCGGACCACCCGGCGAA
The DNA here is from genome assembly GCA_963829945.1 of uncultured Actinomycetota bacterium. GTDB lineage: Bacteria > Actinomycetota > Actinomycetes > Mycobacteriales > Nakamurellaceae > Nakamurella. The sequence continues at coordinate 488,158 of CAWHKH010000007.1, forward strand.
CCCACAGCCATCGGCGCCGCTCCACCCGGAAGAACCAGCCGCGTCGAATGCGCCTTCGGATCCGCGGCTGACTCGAAACCCCCGCGTCGCCGAGTTTCTCGGCACGACGGTCCGCTGCTCGACCTCCCGGAGACTGTTCGGCGTCGACGACCCGGTCTGCAGCACCCACCACAGTCAGTTCGTGGCACCGACCTCCGCGCGGTCGACCTCGGCCACCCCGATCAACCGGTGGGCCAGATCCTGCAGCGCCCGGCCGATGGCCAGCTCCTCACCGATCGCGACCACCGGCCGATCCTGCGGGCGCCGGTGAGCCGTGCCCACCCCGCGCACAGTCCTGGCACCGACCTGCAACACCGCATGGACTCGGGTGACGTCCTCGTGCTCGAACACGAACACCTCGACCACAGATTGCCGAAAGTGATCCACCCGTCGATCCTCTCAGTCGATACCCGCGGGCCAACGTTGTGCCTCGACGACCACGCTCCCCGCCGCGGCGTCGCCTGGCCAGAGTCCTTGGTCCCCCGAGTGGTCCCTGCACCGCTGGCAGCACCCCGCCCAGGCGACAGCAACGTCGTCGGTCCGAGGCGTCAGGGATACGCGGCATCCAGCCGCCACTGCCCGTCGCCAGCCGCGAGTGACCCGGCGGCCCGCGATCCCGACCTGCTCGATGCGGATCCACACCTCGTCGTGCCCCGGCGCGTACGGCTGCAGATCCAGCCGGCGCGTCCGATCCGCCGTCGGGTCCGTGTCCTCGTTGGTGACCACCGCTGCCCGGCCCCGGACCAGCAGAGTCCAACCAGTCCGGGCGGTCTCGTCGACGCTGTCGACCTGGAACGTGACGTCGGCGTGATCCGCGCTGCGCACCGTCTCGCCCATCCTGCTCCGGATCACCACCGTGTTCCCGTCCATGAGGTAATTCACCGGGATGATCATCGGGTACCCCCCGGCGATCACCCCCAGCCGCCCCACCCTGCGCGATGGCAGCAGCGCCCTGCAGTCCTGCTCCGACAGCGACGTCAGCATCGGGTCCGCCTGGTCCACGATCATCACCCCAGTCCACCGCCCACGATGGCCGTGCCGACGCAGCGCCGCACCGGCACGGCCGTCTCGATGCTCCCGCCGGATCCCGCAGACAACCAGGGACGAACGTCCCATCCCGCGGTCGGGAAGCCGCCCGCGAACCGGCCCTGCTTGCCCCGCGGTCATCACCACCTCGGATCAGGACCTACGGCCCTGTGCGGAAGACCGTTGCCACCGCATTCTGGCCGGGTGAGCCAGCGACCCACGCCCCTCCGGATCCCCCGGCCCGACCGGCCGCGCCGCCGAAGCGGCGCCCTCGTGCTGTCGCTGCTGCGCTCACCGCTCGGCGCACTCGCCGCCTATCGCCACGCACACCTCAGAATCGATGCCGCGCAGCAGGATCCGTTCATCGTGATCACCGGTGTACCGCCGGCTCACCAACCACGCAGACCCGACCGTCGCGCTTTGTGGCGCGCCTGGACGCTGTCGGCCACCCTCGGCGAGTTCGCCGGGTTCTGCGTGCCCGCGCTGGTGGCCGCCCTGGCCCTCCCCACGGCGCCCGCGGCGGCAGCGCTGGCGCTCATCGCCGCCGGCGCCGTAGAAGGCATGCTGCTCGGATGGAGCCAGGCCCGCGTCCTGGCGGGCGCCGTCCCTGGAGTGCGCCGCGGCCGCTGGATCGCCGCGACCGCCGCCGCAGCCGCCGTCGCCTGGACGATCGGATCGGTCCCGATGATCACCGACGGAGCGGTCTTCAGCATGCCGCGCGGCGTGCTCATCGCAGTTACCGCAGGGGCCGCCGCGGCGCTGCTGGGTTCCATCGGGACAGCGCAGTGGTTCGTGCTCCGACCCCACATCCCGCGCAGCGCATGGTGGATCCCCACCACCGCCGCGTCGTGGGCGGCCGGGCTCACCGTCTTCGCCGTCGTCACCACACCGCTGTGGCAGCCCGGTCAGCCAGGGTGGCTCGTCGCCGCCATCGGCGTGCTCGGCGGCCTGCTGATGGCCGGCACCGTCGCTGCCCTGACCGGCTGGGCGCTGCTCTCACTGGTTCGACGATCTCCCACCCATCCCCGCGACACCCATCCTCAGCAGGCAGGAGCCGACCCATGCTCACCCGTGACGTGATGACCCACCCCGCGGTGACCGTGCACACCGACACTCCGGTCGGCGACGTCGCCGAACTGTTGGCCCGGCACGGATTCACCGCAGCTCCCGTCGTCGACCGACACCAGCGCCTGGTCGGCATCGTCAGCGAGGCCGACCTGCTCGACGACCACCTACTCCACAGCCGCCCAGTCGATGCGCCCGACGCTGGTCAACCGCGGCGGGTCGCGGACGTGATGACCAGTGCGGTCGTCTGCGGAACCCCAACCGCCGCCGTCGCCGACGCGGCAACCCTCATGGCCGACAACAGGATCCGGTGCCTGCCCATCGTGGACGGGCGGCGGGTCGTCGGCGTGATCACCAGACGCGACCTGCTGCGCGTCATCGCCGATCTCGGCGAGACCCCGGCGCCGGCGGTCGACCTGCACTTTCCCGGCCTGGACCCACGGACGACTCAGACGCAGCGCGGCCGCACCTGAACCGGCGTCGCAGCAAGGACCCGCACGGCTGCGGCGCCGGCGCGCATCCTCGTCGGCACTCAGCACTCGGCCCTGGAACGGCGCACCATCCTCGGCCGCGGACCCTGCGACATCGGGTCCTTCGACCCTGGAGCTGCGTGCGGCTCCTCGGCACGGTGAAGAAGAGATCACCTCGCGTGGAAAGGAACGACACCATGGCAACACCCGAGGACCACCGAGCCGGTGTCCCCTCCCAGGTCGGAGACGTGCAGCAGGACCCCACCCGGCACCAGCGCCACGAACCGGTGCGGTCCAGCGGGCCCCACCCGCCGACGGCGAGCCGCCACACCGCACCCAGCGCGGCCTCCTCGGTCCCGGAGCCGATCTCCCCCGCGGAACGACACGACATACCAGCCGGCTCGGTCGTCGCGGGTATCGACCACTCCGCGACCGCGCGGACCGCGGCCCGCTGGGCCGCCGACGAGGCCGACCGCCGACACACCAGCCTTGCCCTGGTGCATGCGTTTCGGATCACCGCCAGGGGCTACCCCGACTACAACACCATCCCCGACAACCTCGACGAGGCGCTGCGCACGGACGGCAATGACCTCCTGCACGCCGTGGCCGAGGAGGTTCGGGCAGGCCACCCCGACCTGCACATCCAGACTTCGCTGGTCCACGACAGGGCCGCCCAGGCGCTGCGGGCGGCGTCCCAGCACGCGCAGCTCACCGTCGTCGGATCCCACGACGCCAGCCGGATCGCCGCCGTCCTGGTCGGTTCAGTCGCCTACGAGCTGGCATCCACCAACCCGATGCCGCTCGCCGTGATCCATCCCGACCACGCCGACCGAGCCGGCGGCGCGGTGGTCGTCGGCGTCGACGGCTCACCGGTCAGCGACGCCGCGGTCGGCTTCGCCTTCGATGAAGCGGCCCTGCGCGGCGCCGAGTTGCTCGCCGTGCACGCCTGGAACGACGTGTACCTGGACGGCTGGCGCTTGCAGCCCCCGCTGGTCGACCCGCACCGACTCGAGATCGAGGAACGGGCGCTGCTCAGCCAACGACTGGCCGGCTGGCGAGACAAATACCCCGACGTCCAGGTCAGCCACGCGGTTCTCCCACAGCGACCCACCCCCGTCCTGCTGCGCTACAGCGCCACCGCGCAACTGCTCGTGGTCGGCAGCCACGGACGAGGAGGATTCGCCGGCATGCTCCTCGGCTCCACCAGCCATGCTCTCATCCAACACGCCACCTGCCCCGTCGTCGTGGTCCGGCCCGACCCGTCCCGCGGCTGAGCACAACCCGCCGGGCCGGCGGCGGCACGAGAGAGGGGACAACAGTGCACGCCTGGGTCGTCGACACCTGCCGGACCATCGACAGCGAGCCCCTGCGACGCATCGAACGCGACCCGCCCACCCCAGGGCCGGGCCAGGTGCGGATCTCGGTGAGCTGCTGCGGGGTGTGCCGCACGGATTTGCACCTGGCCGAAGGTGACCTGCCGCCGCGCCGCGCCCGCGTCACCCCCGGACATGAAATCGTCGGCCACGTCGACGCCGCCGGACCCGGCGCGACCCGCTTCGAGATCGGCCAACGGGTCGGCGTGCCCTGGCTTGCGCACACCGACCAAACCTGCCGGTACTGCCGACGCGGGGACGAGAACCTCTGCGAACAACCGGCCTTCACCGGTTGGGACGTCGACGGCGGCTACGCCGACAGCTGTCTGGTGGCCGAGGGCTACGCCTACCCGCTGCCGGACACCCTGTCCGACGAGCAGGCAGCCCCCCTGCTGTGCGCCGGCATCATCGGCTACCGGGCCCTCCGAGCCGCCGATCTCCCGCCCGGCGGGCGCCTGGGCATCTACGGCTTCGGCGGCAGCGCGCACCTCACCGCGCAGGTCGCCCTGCACCTGGGGATGCGGGTGCACGTACTCACCCGAGGCGCCCACAATCGTGAACTCGCAACAGCTCTCGGTGTCGACTCGGTCGGTGAGGCAGCCGACGCACCGCCGGAACCGCTGGACGGCGCGATCCTGTTCGCCCCGGCCGGGGACCTCGTTCCTGTCGCGCTGCGTGCCCTCGACCCAGGCGCTACCCTCGCCGTCGCCGGCATCTGGCTCTCCGACATCCCACCCCTGCGCTACGAGGCCGAGCTGTTCCACGAACGCCGGCTGCGGAGCGTCACCGCCAACACCCGCCGCGACGGCGAGGAATTCCTCCGCCTGGCCCAGCGATTCGACATCCGCGCCACCACCCACGCCTACCCGATGGCCCACGCACAACGCGCCCTGCAGGACCTCGCCCACGCCCGATTCGGCGGCGCTGCCGTCCTGCACAACTGACCCGGCGGCGGCGGTCCCGCACCGCGGAGCCCGGACGCGGGTCGGCCGCCCGGGCCGGTCGACTGCCCAGCGCGGGCCCTTGGTCCCTGGTCTCACCCCCGGACCTGCGCCACGCTGACAGAGACGACTACTGCGGGACCGGAGGGGCAGCATGACGATTCACGAGATATCAACGCCGTCAACGGCTTCGACCGGTCGCCGGCCACCGCCCTGGGAGGCCTTCGGGCCGGCGCCGGCGGTCGACCCGGACGCCGTCGACGCACCGCAGCCGCTACAGCGCAGCGGTGGTGTCGTCGCCGGTATCGACGGATCAGGCGCCGCCCGGCACGCCGCCCATTGGGCGGCCGACGAGGCGGAACAGCGGCACGACACCCTACATCTGGTGCACGCCTACTGGCTTCCCGGTGCTGGCTACAGCGGCTACAACCCCTACCCGCCCGGGCAACTCGCCGAGCTCAACGAGGTCGGCGAGGCCATCCTGCGCGACACCGCCGGCGAACTCCGACTTCACCACCCCGCACTGCCCATCACCACCCATCTTGCCTACGGCAGCCCCGCCGGCGTCCTGCGGGAGGCCTCCGAACGCGCGCACCTCACCGTCGTGGGCGCCCGCCACGAATCCCGCATCGCCACCGCGCTCGGCTCGGTGGCGGCCGCGGTCGCGGTCAGCTGCCCCGTCCCGGTCGCCGTCATCCACACCGACGCCACTCCCACCGGACCGGTGGTGGTCGGCGTCGACGGATCCGCCGCCGGCGACGTCGCGGTGCGGTACGCCTTTCACGCCGCCCAACGCCGCGGCGCCGAGCTGGTCGCCGTGCGCTGCTGGACCGACCCGGCCATCGACGGCCCGTTCCCCGCCTTTCTGACACCCGCCGACGCGCACGCCATCGAGGACGGGCAGCGCGCACAGCTCGACCGGTCCGTCGCCTTCTGGGCACGCCATTACCCGACCGTGGCGGTCCGCCAGGACCTCGTCCACGACCGCCCCACCCGAGAGCTGCTGCGGTACTCACGCATCGCGCAGCTGATGGTGGTCGGCAGCCGCGGCCACGGCCGGATCACCGGCCTGTTCCTCGGCTCCACCAGCACCGCGCTGATCAGCCGCGGCCACAGTCCCACCGTCATCGTCCGAGCCGACCTTCGGCACTGACCTGCAACCCGCCACCACACTCCAGGAGCACACCCATGAAAGCCGCCGTCGTCACCGCCTTCGGAGCACCCCTGCGCGTCAAGCGCATCCACACGCCCGCGCCGACCGCCGGGCAGGTGCTGGTGCGGATGGAAACCAGCGGGCTCTGCCACACAGACATCCACGCCGCCCACGGTGACTGGCCCGTCAAACCACATCCGCCGTTCGTGCCAGGCCATGAAGGCATCGGCCGCATCGACCAGGTCGGCGTCGACGTCACCAATCGTTCCGTTGGACAACGCGTCGCCATCGCATGGCTCGGCTACGCCTGCGGCAGCTGCCGGTACTGCGTCAGCGGCTGGGAGACCCTCTGCCCACAGCAGCACAACTCCGGGTACTCCGTGAACGGCGCCTTCGCCGAGTTCGCTGTCCTACCAGCGGACTTCGCCACGCCAGTTCCGGAGGAGATCAACTCCTTGGACGCGGCACCGCTCACCTGCGCCGGGGTGACCACCTATAAGGCGGTCAAGGTGGCACGGGTCGCTCCCGCGGAAACCGTGGCCGTATTCGGCATCGGCGGCCTCGGGCACCTGGCTCTGCAATACGCCCGGATCGCCGGCGGCTTCACCGTCGCCGTCGATGTCGAGGAGTCCAAACTCGCCATGGCCACCGAGCTCGGCGCCGACCACGTCATCAACGCCCGCGCCACCGACCCCGTCGCCGCCATCCACCGGCTCGGCGGTGCCGATGTCGCCGTCGCCCTGGCCGCGTCCCCGGAATCGTTCGACCAGGCCTACCGGTCGCTGCGCCGCGGAGGACGACTGGTCTGCGTCGCGCTGCCCGCCGCCGGCACCATGCAGGTCCCGATCTTCGACCTGGTGCTCGGCGGCAAGAGCGTCATCGGCTCGATCGTCGGTACCCGCAACGACCTCGCCGACGTCTTCGCGTTGCACGCCGCCGGGCGCACCCGGGTCATCGCCGTGGAACGCAAACTCGACGAGGTGAACGACGCCATCGCCGACGTGCTCGCCGGCCAGGTCCCGGCCCGCATCGTCTTCCGGTTCTGATCCTCATGCCGGCAGCGGCGCCCGCCACACCACCCGGGTGCCGCCGCCGTCCCGATCAGTCACCGTCAGCGCCCCGCCCGCGGCCACCGCCCGTTCCGACAGGTTGTGCAGCCCGCTGCGCGCCACCCCGACCGGCATCCCCACACCGTCGTCCACGACGTCGATCGCCAGCTCGTCCTCCACCGACACCGTCACCGTCAGCTCGCGCGCGCCGCTGTGCCGGACCGCGTTACTCACCGCCTCCCGCACCACGGCCTGCGCGTGCTGCGCCAGCTCAGCGGACACCACATCCACCGGACCGGAGATCCGCACAGTGGTCCGCAGCCCGCTGTCCGCGGTGATCGCGCCGACCAACTCGCTCACCGCCGATCGCAGCCCCGGCGCCGCGTCCGGTTCGGCGTGTAGATCGAAGATCGCCGAACGGATCTCGTGGATCACGTCCTGCAACTGGTCGATGTGCTCGGCCAGGCGCGCCGCCACCACCGGCGCCTTCGCCCGGCGATGCGTGCCCTGCATGGCCAGGCCGATCGCGAACAGCCGCTGGATCACGTGGTCATGCAGGTCCCGCGCGATCCTGTCGCGATCCGCCAACACCTCCAACTCGCGTTGCGCCAGTTGCACTTCCGCACGCTGCAACGCCAACGCCGCCTGATCCGCGAACGACGACACCACCTGCAATTCTTCGTCGTCGAAGATCGGCGAGCCGGGCACGCGGATCGTCAGCAACACCCCGGCGATGCTGTCCCCGGCGCCCAGCGGCAAGGCCAACGCCGGCCCGAACTCGTTCGCCAGATCGAACGCCAGGTGCGGCACGCTGCGCGGCAGGTGGTCGGTGAACACCTCGCCCATCGTCGAGCCGCGTACCGGCACCAGGCGCCCGACGATCGACGCCGCGTCCAGCCCCGCGCTCACCGCCACCCGCAACTCCACCACGTCCTCCGGCGGCGCGTCCGGATCCGACGGCAACGCGATGACGGTGTAGTCCGCCGCCGCCAGCTCGAGCGCCCGACCGGCGATCAACTGCAGCGCCTCCGGCGTCGCCGTGCCGCCCAGCAGCGCCGCCGTCACCTCCCCCGCGGCCTCCAACCAGCGCTGCCTCCGCCGCCCCTGCTCAAACAGCCGGGCATTCTCGATCGCCACCCCCGCCGCCCCCGCCAACGCCTGCACCACGACCTCGTCGTCGGCGGTGAACTCCTCCCCCGCCGCTTTCTCCGTCAGATACAACCGACCGAAGATCTCCCCCCGGCCGCGCACCGGCACCCCCAGGAAGCTGCGCATCGGCGGATGGTTCGCCGGGAACCCGATCGACATCGGGTGCGTCGACAAATCCGCCAGCCGAAGCGGTTTCACCTCCTCGATCACCGCGCCCAACACACCGTGACCGGTGGGCAACGGGCCGATCAACTCCCGAGTCGCGTCGTCGATACCGACGTAGACGAACTGGGACAGCATCCCGCCCTCACCCAACACCCCCAACGCGCCGTACCGGGCCCCGACCAGGTCCATCGCCGCCCGCACGATCGTCCGCAGCGTCGTGTCCAGCTCCAGCCCCGACGAGACCGCCAGGACCGCATCCAGCAGGGCGTCCATCCGCTCCCGGGTGCCCGCGACGATGCCCTCGATCCGATCCTCGACCTCGGCCAGCAACTCCCGCAACGGCGTCGAGGACAGGGATTCACCGACCGGCGGTCGCGCGGTGACGCCCGGCCGCCCGGCCGCCCGAGCCTCGCCGTCGCTGCCCACCCCGTCACCCTCCCGTGAAGACTCCCCGAGGTCCACACCCGTCGACGCCCGCATCACCGGGCCACAGTTCGTTCGTCCCCGCATGGCATCGGATCGACCTTCAGGCCCATGCGTCGGACCGCCGATCCACCGCAACCGGCCCGCCGCCCACGCGGGTCCGCAGCACGACCTGCGGCCACACCCCACCGCCCAGGTTCGCCCGCAACTCACTGCGCCCCTGGCCGGTGAAGAGGTCCTCCGACGCCCGGTACAGCGAAACCCCGGCCACGGCGGCGGTCAGGAGGACCCGCTGCACCGCCTGCCCGGCCTGCAGATGCGCGGCCGCGCCATCCAGCACCGTGCCGATCACTACCGTGCCGATCACCATCGCGTCGGCATCCCCGGCGCGCGCCGCGGTCCACCGCCGGTCCGTGCCGCCGCTCGCGGCCGGAACGACCGCCAGCCACGCCTGCTCACGCCGCGCCGCCGCCCGCAACTCGGGCAAGACCAGGTTCGGAACCCCGGCCGGGACGGGTCCCGAGGCGATCGGCTCCAGTACCATCCGGGCCAACGTGGCATCGTCGGCTGTCACCACCCGGGCACCTTCGACCCGGACCACGGCCAGCAGGCCGGGCTGCGCCGCTTCCGGAAACGGCAGCGCGGTCACCGCCACCCCGCGCGCCCGCAGCAGCACCCGCACGGTGAGCAGCGCCGACCCGGCCGAGATCAGCAGCAGTCGATCACCGCGAGCACGGTCCGGGTCCGCCGCACGCAACTCCAGCCGCGGGCCGTCCCGCCGCCAGGACCAGCGATCCGCCCGAACCGGCCCGACCCGCGCCACGGCGTCGTCCAACGCCTCACCGGCGAACGCCACGGCATCACCCGCGCTCGTCGAATCCCCCATCGGCAAGACACCTCCACCTCACCCTCGGCGGCCGCGCCACCACCACCACAGTGCGGCAGACACATCGCGCGGCCCAGTGCCGAACGTCCCGAACCGGGAAACCCCGACTCCGGTTTCCGCCCCCGCGAACTCGCGGCACCGCAGGCGCCGGTGTCTACTTCCCGGCTGACCGCTTCTGGTCACGCAGTTCCGTTGCCAGCACAGCGATCTGGGTGCGGCGCTGCATCCCCAACTTCGCCAGCACGCCGGAAACGTAGTTCTTCACCGTCTTCTCCGCCAGGAACAGCCGCTCACCGATCTGCCGGTTCGTCAAGCCCTCACCGATCAGTTCCAGCACCGCCCGCTCCTGATCGGAGAGCCCGGCCAGCGGGCCCGGCTTCTGGGCGTCCGCGCGGATCCTGGCCATCAACGCCGCCGCCGCACGGGTATCCAACAGCGACCGGCCCGCACCCACCGTGCGCACCGCCGACACCAGTTCCAAGCCCCGAATGTCCTTGATCACGTACCCACCGGCGCCGGCAAGGATGGCATCCATCATCGCCTGCTCATCGGTGTAGGACGTGAGAATCAGGCAGTTCAGCTCCGGCATCCGGGACCGGAGCTCGCGGCACAACTCGACACCGTTGCCATCCGGCAACCGCATGTCCAGGACCGCGACATCCGGTCGCACCGCGGGGATCCGGGCCAGCGCCTCGGCCACCGTGGACGCCTGACCGACCACCGACAGGTCATCCTCCTCCTCGAGCAGATCGCCCACGCCGCGACGCACCACCTCATGGTCGTCAACCAGGAACACGGTCACCATCTCGTCCGTCCTCCAGCCCTTTGCACGTCGATTCGGCTCAGGGTACGACCACCGAGGTCGCCTCCCGCGGTCGTGCACGCCCCCGCGGCCGTCCGGTGTGCCGGACGTCGGTGGCGGGTCCGCCGCCGGGCGGTCCACGTCAGCAACCCGACGCGACGTGTGCCCGCAGCCAGCCCGCCACCCCGCCGATCAGGTCAGGCGTCGGCTCTCCGGTGATCTCGTGGCCCGCGCCGGGCATCGTGGCCAGCTCCGCCGTCCCGCCCTGGGCGGCGATCGCCGCGCTGGCGTCCACCGACGACTGGTATGGAACCAAGGCGTCCGCATCGCCGTGCACCAGCAGGGCCGGCGGCGGGTCCGCCGGCACCCAGCCCGGATCCAGGTCCCCGGCCACGGACACGACCGCGCAGGGCCGCTCGTCCGCCGGCGCGGTGAGCGCGGCCCCCAGGGCGGTCACCGCACCCGCCGAGGTGCCGGCCACCGCGATCCGGTCCGGGTCCACACCCCACTCGGCAGCATGGGCCCGGAGCCACCCGATGGCGGTACGCGCGTCGCTGACCGCGTCGTCGACCACCGCCGCGAGCTGCGGGTCCGCCACTGCCTGATCGAGCGAGAACTGCTCGCCCTGGCCCAACCGGTAATCGATAGAAGCCAGCAGGTACCCGCGCCGGGCCAGCGCCGCTCCCCACCGTTGCTCGGCCGGCCCGTTTCGCGCGGCCTCGGTGAACCCGCCGCCGTGCACCCAGATCACACCGACCGCACACGATGCGGGATCTTGGGCGGGGAGGTAGATGTCCGCCTCCAACGAGTCGGTGAAGGTCACCGTGCGAACCTCGGCCACCTCGAACAATTCCTCCAGATACCGACCGGGCTGATCGTCGCCGCAACCGTCGCCGGTCAGCGGCGGGTAGCTCGACGGCGTGGGCCACGCTGCCGACTCGGCGGTCGGTGCGCCCGACGCGCAGCCCACCACCGCCGCCGCCGCCACCACCATCCACCACCAACGGGCGCCGCGGCCGCCGATCCCGCGCGGCGCCGACCGCCGCATCACCCGCTCCGCGGGTGCACGATCACCACCGGGCACGCGGCGCGGGCGATCAGCGCCTGCGCCGTCGACCCCAACAGCAGGCCGGCCACCCCACCGCGGCCGCGGCTGCCGACCACGATCATGCGGGGCTGAACCGCGGACGGCGCGTACCGTTCGACGTCCAGCAGGCGGCGCACCGGATGGCCTCGCACGACCCGGCGGTCAACGGCGACCTCCGGGTACTTCTCCCGCCACCCCGCGAGCTGCTCCGCCAGCACCGCGTGCTCCTCCTGCGCGTCGCTCTCGGTGAGCACCGTCGGCCGCCGCGCGGACCCCTGCGCCGAGTGGTCGTCCCACGCCAGCACCGCCACGAGACTCGTGCCGGCCGCCGCGGCCTCGTCGAACGCCCACCCGATCGCCGCCCGGCAGGACCCGGACCCGTCCACTCCAACCAGCACCGGACCGTCGCGCTGTTCCCGAGACACCGGTACCACCGCCACCGGCGACGCCGCGTGCGCCGCCAGGTACGACGCCACCGACCCCACCAGCATCCCCTGCAGCTGACTCCGGCCATGCGTGCCGACGACCGTCAGCTCCGCGTGCCCGGACGCGGACACCAGGGCGCTGCGCGGATCCTCGCGCTCGAACACCGTGGTCACAGCGACGTCCGGATGCGCCTCGTGCACCGCGTTCTCCGTGCGCTGTAGCAACGCCCGGCCGTGCCGCAGCGACACCTGCAAGTAGTCGGTCGGGTAGCCGAAGGCTGGGAACCCCGGCGGGGGCGGCGCCACCGCATGCAGCAGACGCACCGACCGGGCGCGGCCGCGGCCGGCGTCCACCGCCCACCCAACCGCGGCCGTCGACGCCGGAGAGCCGTCGACGCCCACGACCGTCAACGGATGCCTGTCCACCATGATCGGCTCCTTACCGCGCACGTTGGCCCAAGGCCGGACGGCGCGTCCGCCGCGGCCACTCCGCCGACGTTGGACCCCGAACACCCCGCCCACCAGGGTCCTTCGACCCACCGGCCGCCGACACGCCGGCATCAGCCCGCAACTCGGGACCTTCGGTCCACCGCCCGGGGGACCCTCGACTCTGCTCTCCGCGACGCCGAGCGACGAACGTGACCTGCACCGACCCGATCCGATCGGAGGCACCCATGACCTCGGCGGTGCTCGCACCGGTCCGCGTCCACGCCCGGCCCGACCCCACCCTGAACCGGTGGCTGTGGTTGGTGAAGTGGCTGCTCGTGCTCCCCCACCTCGTGCTGCTGGCGCTGCTCTGGCCCGCGTTCGCCGTGCTCAGCGTGATCGCGCTGGTCGCCATCGCGATCACCGGCCGCTACCCGCAGCCCTTGTTCGACTTCAACGTCGGAGTACTGCGCTGGACCTGGCGGGTCGCGTACTACGCGTACGGCGCGCTGGCCACCGATCGATATCCGCCGTTCAGCCTCGGCGAACACCCCGAGTACCCGGCCACCCTGGACATCCCGTACCCGCCGCGGCTGTCCCGCGGACTGGTGCTCGTCAAGTGGTTCCTCGCCCTGCCGCACCTGCTGATCGTCGCCGTCTTCATCGGCGCCGGAACCTACCTCGTGAGCCAGACCGGGCAATGGGCGCTGAATCTCGGCGGGCTCATCGGACTGCTCACCCTCGCCGCCGGCGTCGCCCTGCTGTTCACCGGCCGCTACCCGCAGGGCCTGTTCGACTTCATCCTCGGCCTCGACCGCTGGGTGCTGCGCGTCGCCGCCTACGTCGGGCTGATGACCGACACCTACCCTCCGTTCCGGCTCGATCTCGGCGGCCCCGACCCCGCCGCCGCCGCGATCGTGCCGACACCGCCGCGCACCGCCCGGCCGCCCGCGCCCTGGGGAGCCGGCCGCATCACCGCCGCCGTCGTCGGCTCGCTGATGATCCTCGCCGGACTCGGCACCGCCGGCGGCGGCATCACCCTGGGCATCATCGACCAGACCCGCACCGACACCGGCCTGATCAGCACGTCACCGGTGACCATCGACATCGACGCCGCCGCCGCGCGACTCGGACCGTTCGACCTCACCTGGACCGGACCGGCCGAGTGGACCGCCGCCTCCGCCCTCGGCCAGGTGCAGGTCACCGGACGCGCCGCCAACACCGACACGGCCCTGTTCATCGGGATCGGGCCCGCCGCCGCCGTCGCCGACTACCTCGCCGGCGTCCGCACCGCGCAGCTCACCCCGCTGGGCGCGGTGATCACCGCCACCGACGGCCCCGCCGACACACCGGCGAATCCGCCTGCCGCGCAAGGCTTCTGGTCGGCCGCCAGCAGCGGAACCGGCGCCCAGACGCTGACCTGGTCCAGCGCGCCCGGCAGCTGGACGTTGGTGATCATGAACGCCGACGGCTCCGCCGGCGTGCGGGCCACCGCCACCCTGGCCGCGGCCGCGCCGGCGTTGGCGTCGCTGGTGCTCGCGCTGCTCATCACCGGCGCTCTGCTCGCACTGTCCGGGGCCGGCCTGGTGATTGCCGCCACCATGACCCGCCGCCACCACGCCCCCACAGCACCCCCGTTCGATCCCACCCACACCCTGACCCGCGGAACAGGACCGTCATGACCCGAGTACTCGTCGCCTACGCCAGCAAGATGGGCGGCACCCGAGAGATCGCCGAGACCATCGCGCGGGAACTCAGCCACGCAGGCATGTACGTGACGCTGCGCGACGCCGCCGAGGTCACCGCGCTCGGCGACTTCGACGCCGCCGTCATCGGCAGCGCCCTCTACCAAAACCGCTGGCGCCCCGACGCAGTCGACCTGCTGCGACTGCTCGCCCACCGCGCCGAGACCGGACGAGCGATCCCCACCTGGCTGTTTCACAGCGGCCCCTGCGGACCCGACGCCGCCACGCCGCGCACCCCCGCGCCCAAGAAGGTGCAGGAATACGCCCGTGTCGTCGGCGCCGCTCCCGTCGTGACCTTCGGCGGCCGACTGCAGCCCGACACCGCCACCGGTTTCCTGGCCCGGCACATGGCCCAGGGCCCGCTCGCGGGCGACTACCGCGATCTCGACGGGGTGCGGAACTGGGCACGCACCATCGCCGACCACGTCTCGCACGCCGAACATCTCACCGTGGACCCGATCCCCTTGCAGCACTTGCCTTCGCAGCCGACCAACACCCCCGCCCACGCCGGCGACGCCGGCGAAACCACCCCCAGGAGAACGCCATGACGTCCGCCCTGCCCACCGACCACGCAGGCCTGGCCGTGCTCCCGTGGGACGACTGCCTGGACCGCATCCGACGCGCCCGCGTCGGCCGGGTCGCATTCCTGCACAGCGGCGAACCCGTGATCCTCCCGGTCAACCACGAGATGGACAACGACACCATCGTGTTCCGCTCCGCCCCCGGATCCAAGCTGAGCGCCGCCGCGCAGGACGCGCCCTTCGCGTTCGAGGTCGACGCGTTCGACGTCGACCGTCGCACCGGCTGGAGCGTCGTGGTCCGTGGCATCGCCACCGTGGTCGGCGAACCCGCCGAGATCGCCCGGCTCAACACGCTCGGCGTGCTGCCCTGGGCCGACGCCGTCCCTCGCGTGCATTGGATCCGGATCCGCCCCTACGAGATCACCGGCCGCCAGGTCGTCCGGGCGGCCACCGCGCCGCCGAGCGTCGCCGCCCCCGGCAGTCCCGCATGAACCACCACCACCAGCACCACCAGGGTCGGCCCGGCAGATGACCCTGCATGGGATCGACCGGCCGGCCCTCGACCCGATCACCCCGCCCCCTGCCGACACCACCCACCCCGGCACGGCATCGACGCCGACGGATCCGCAGCCGAAGCGCCGCGCCCCCACGCGCCTCACCTGGCCGGTGCTGCTGCTGGCCGCCGTCACCGCGCTCGCCGCCGCGGGCATCGCCGCCGTCGTCACCGCGAGGACCGGATCCCCGTCGTCGCCCAGCCCGACCACCGCTGCATCCGTCGCCCCGCCCGCCGCCGCGGCACCCCCAGCGGCGCCGTCGCCGGCTCCGGCGACCGTCGTCGCGCAGGTGCTGCCGTCCACCGTCGCCGTCCTCACCACCCACGCCAGCCAGCAGGGCGGCGGAACCGGCATCATCTTCTCCGCCGACGGCCTCATCCTCACCAACAGCCACGTCGTCGCCGACGCAGACACCCTCACGGTGCAGTTCACCGACGGCCGAATCGCCCCCGCCACCGTCGTCGGGCTCGACCGGATCGACGACATCGCTGTGCTCAAAACCGATGTCACCGGCCTGCGGCCCATCCGGTTCGGTCGCTCCGCCACCCTGCGAGCCGGACAAGACGTGATCGCGGTCGGTGCACCCTACGGACTGGACGGCACCGTCACCACCGGGGTCATCTCTGCCGTCAACCGTCCGGTCACCACGCCCGCCGCCCCCGACCCGACAGCGCCGCCTGGCCTCATCAGCGCCATCCAAACGGACGCAGCGCTGAACCCCGGCAGCTCCGGCGGCCCCCTGCTGGATCGCACCGGCGCCGTCATCGGCATCAACTCGATCATCACCAGCGCCCCGTCCACCGCGCAGCAGGGCCAGCTCTCACCCGTCGGCATCGGGTTCGCCATCCCCATCGACCACGCCAGCCGCATCGCCGCCGAACTGGTCGCGACCGGGCATGCCAGCCGCGCCGACCCGGGCGCGACCATCGCCGGAGCCGACTGGCAGGTCAACCCACTCATCGCCCCGCCGACCGTCCAGGCAGTCACCCCCGGCGGCGGCGCGGACCGGGCCGGCCTCCGCGCCGGCGACCTGATCACCGCCCTGAACGGTCAGACCGTGCACACCGCCGCCCCGCTGCTCGCCGCCCTGGCCATCGCCAACCCCGGCAGCACCGTCCGCGTCACCTACCAGCGGGGTGCCGCCACCACCACCACGACCCTCACCCTCGGATCCACCACCGTCGCCTGATCCATCACGCCCCGGCCCGCACCCGCGACGCCGCAGTCGACAACTCACAAGGTCACCCGAGCGGGGAGCGACGACAACCCGTTGCGCCGGCCGTGTCAGCCCTGTGCCGGCGTCTCGCGGTACCGGCGGTCGATGGCCGCGGTCAACTCCGAACGCGCCCGGCCAACCGCCGCCCCCAGTTGCTCGGTCAGCTCGTGCTCCAACCGCGCCACCGAGTCCGACAGATCCCGATCCTGCACCACCTCAGCCAGCCAGCGTGACACATCCCCCTGCGCCAGATGCCGGCGCAGGGTCTCCCCGTCGACCCCCTGCACCTGCGACCGGAACTGCTCCACCGAGCGCGCCTCCGGCAGCGTCTCGCCGTCCGGCCGGAACCGGAATCCCCGACCCGCCGGCACCGGGTGATGAAGGTACTTCAGCAAATGCCGATGATGCGGAGTGCGGCGGGCCGCGACCGTGAACGGTCGGGGCGGCTCGGCCCGATCCGCCCGCACCAACAGGGCATGCCCGCCCACCGAACGCGGCAACATCGACGCGGGCAGGCTTCCCGTGCCCAACATCTGGTCCACCGCAGAACTTGTCGACAGCACCGTGTCCGCATTCGCCAGCACCCGGGCGCTGAGCTGCTCGGGTCGATACGACGCCAACACATGCCCACCGGCCGTCGGATCGAACACCGTCCGCAACGGGCCATCGGCACCGATCAGATCCTGCGCCTCATCCACGAATACCCACTGCGGGTGACCGGACGCCGCGCGTTCTGCCGCCACCAGCTCACCCAGCTCCACCAGCACCGCCGCCCGGCGCTCGGCCGGCACGGTGGACGCGTCCAACACGACGCTCGCGCCCCGATGCAGCACCGTCACGGCCCGCTGCGCCGCACCGGCGGCGGCGGCGACCAGCTCCACCCCGTCGAGCTCGCTCAAACCGTTCTGCTCGCCCTCCGGATCGACGACCAGCACGCTGTAGCCGCGGTCGATCAACTGCTCGGCAAGCATGCCGGCAACGTAGGACTTGCCGCGCCCGCTTCCGCCGACCAACAAGATCGTCGACGGGGTCGACGGCAACAGCACCGGCGACCCGTCCACAGCGGCCCCGATCGGCAGCTGCCGGCGCCGGGAGGGCGGGCGATGTTCACCGGCCAGCACCGGACCCGCCAACAGTTCCCGCACCCCCCTGCCGTTCGGCTGATCCAGCACCAGATCCGCGTGGTCCAGTACTGCCGGTACCGCGTTCGCCGGCGCCACGCCCAGCTCGGCCACCTCGAACATCGCATGATCGTTCTCCGCATCGCCGACGGCGACCACGTTGTGGGGCGAGATGCCCAACGTGTCCAGCGCCGCCTGCAGGCCCGACCCCTTGGACACCCCTGCCGGCAAGATCATCAACCGGCTCCGGTTCCGCAGCAGCGCGCAGTCCAAACCGAGATCGGTGACCGCACGCAGAATGTCGGTATCCCGGTCCACGCCGGTGTCCAGCAGCACCTGCCCGCGGTGCACGCCGATGCCGCACGCCTGCAACCGGTCGGCCAGACGAGCCGGCACCGGTTCGGCCAGTAACTGCTGCCGACCGTCGGCCAGCAGCACCGCCCCGTTCTCCGCGACCACCGCGTCAAACGCCTCCAGCAGGCCCCGGAACCCCGCGCGCAGCGCCTCCACGGTGCGCCCGGTCACCAGCACCACCCGAACACCGCGGTACCGAGCGGCCTTCACCGCATCCACAGTGGCCTCGTCGACGGCATCACCCGACGCGATCGTTCCATCCAGGTCCAGGGCGACCGCCCGAATCCACCCCATCGACCGACTCCCTCACCCGGGTCCGCGTCCCCCGCGACTCGAGCCCCTCACGGCGCCGGCGGCTGCCGGTCCGCCACGCGCGTCATGTCGAGGATGCCCTCGGAGTCATCCACCGCGGTGGCCTCCAGCTTCCTGCCCAGGTCTTGCAACGCACGACTGACTGCCAGCTCGTCGCCGACCTCGCCGATCGGCACACCCTGCTCCACCCACCGCACCGACCCCACCCCCATCAGCGGAGTGCCGCCGGCGTGCAAGACCGCATGCGCAGTGGTCCCGTCGTCGTGCTGGAACAGGTCAATCTCCACCGCCCAGCGTGCCGTGTGTTCCATCTCCGGTCTCCTGCCCTTCGCCGCAGCGCACTGATCCGTCCCCGTGATCGTCGGCCGCCGACATCCCACCGGACAGAGTCCTACGTCCCCACCTCGGCGGCTGGTCACGGCAGCCGGCGCACCGTCGGATCTGGACGATCCGCCGGGTCCGCCACCCGCAGGCGCGCGTCCACCACCGTCAGCCGATCAGCACGGCACATCACCGGATTCAGGTCGAGCTCCGCGATCTCCGGGAAATCCTGGACCAGCCACCCGATGCGGGTGACCAGATCGGCCACCGCCGCCCGGTCCACCGGGACGGCACCCCGAAACCCGTCGAGCACCGGGCTCATCCGCAGCCCGCTCAGCATCTCCTCGGCGTCCGCGACGGTCACCGGGGCCAACCGGAACGCCCGATCGGCCAGCAGGCTGGTCAGCGTTCCCCCCATTCCGACCATCACGACCGGCCCGAATTGAGCGTCCTGCACGCCCCCGGTGATCAACTCCAGGTCTCCCGGCACCATCGCCTGCACCAGCACCGGCGCGCCCGACCCGGCCGCCGAGACCGCGGCGAACGCCTCCCGGACCGCGGCCGCGTCGGCGAGCCCCACCCGTACCCCGCCGATCTCCGACTTGTGCACGCCGCCGGCGGCGACCTTCACCGCCACCGGATAGCCCACAGCACGCGCGGCCGACGCGGCGGCGTCCGCGTCCACAACCGTCCGCTGCGCGGCCGTCGTCAATCCGTAGCGACGCAACACGTCGAACACGTCCCCGGCATCCAGCCAGCCCGGTCCGCGCATCGACGCCCGGGCCAGCACCGCGGCCACGCTTTCCCGGTCCGCGCCGGCCGGTCGCGCCGGTGTCTGCGCGGCGGCCAACCCCCGGCGGATCGTGCCGTACCGGGCGGCCAGCGCCAACGCGGCCGCGGCCGACTCCGGGAAGGCGAACACCGGATACCGCCGACCGGGGACCGGCGCATCCAGAAACCCCGCGTTCGCGCCCACCCGGGTGATCAGTAGTGGCCGATCGATCGACGCCGCCGCAGCCGCGATCGCGTCCAGCATCAGCCGCGGATCGGACACCGCGGTCTCCACGAACACGACCAAAACCGCGTCCACCCCCGGGGCGGTCGCCGCCACCCGCACCGCCGCGCCGAACCGACCGGCCGATACCCCGGCACCCAGATCCACCGGGTTGTCGCAGGACGCCGCAGACGGCACCTCCCGGCGGATCGCCGCCGCCGCCTCCGCGGGCAGTTCGACCACCCGCAGCCCGGCGCGTTCCGCCGCGTCCGCGGCCAGAATCCCGGAGCCGCCGGCGTTGCCGATGATCACGACGCGGTTCCCGGCGGGCAGCGGCTGCTCCAGCAGCACCCGGGTCACGTCCAACAACTGCTCGGTGGTGTCCACCCGCAGCACCCCGGCCTGATGGAACAACGCATCCACCACGTCGTCCGCGGCCGCCGCCGCAGCGGTGTGCGACAACCCCGCCCGCCGGCCCGCCGGGGAACGGCCGGCCTTCAACACCACCACCGGCTTGCGCATAGCGACCCGCCGGGCGATCCGCGCGAACTTGCGCGGGTTGCCAAGCGACTCCGCGTACACCGCAATGGCATCCACCCGATCGTCGCGCTGCCAGGCCAACAGCAGGTCGTTCGTGCTCACGTCGGCCTTGTTGCCCACCGACACGAACTGCGCCACCCCCATGCCCATCCGGTCGGCGCCGTCCACCAGCGCGACGCCCACCGCACCGGACTGCGACGCCAGCGCGAGACGTCCGGATCTCATCGGCAGCCGGCCGAACGTGGCGTTCAACTGAACCGCGGGGTCGGTGTTCAGCAGGCCCAGACAGTTCGGGCCGATCAACCGCATGCCTGCCGCGCGGGCGTCAGCCACCACGTTCACCTGCCGCTGCTCGCCGTCCGGGCCGAGCTCCCCGAAACCCGCCGTCACCAGCAGCACCCCCCGTGCGCCGCGCCGCCCGCAGTCCGCCACGACCGCCGGCACCTGATCGGCGGGCACCGCTACCACCACCAGATCCGGCGGCGCAGGCAGATCCAGCACCGACGCGGCGCACGGGACGCCCAAGATCGACGGTCGATGAGGATTCACCGCGTCCAACCGCCCGAGGAACCCACCCTCGATGATGTTGCGCAGCAGGTGATGGCCGACCGAGTCGGCCCGGCCGCTGGCGCCGACCACGGCCACCGACCCCGGCGACAACACCGGCCCCAGACTCGCCCAGTCCGCCACCTCCTCCCGGTCCTGGACCGCCGCCACCGCCCGATCCGTGACCGCGAGGTCGATCAGCACGTGCATGACCCCGCGGCCCGCCGCGCTCGCCACCCGGTAGCCGCTGTCCCGCAGCAACCGCAGGGCAGCCGCGTTCTCCGACAGCACATCGGCCGCGAACCTCGTCACGCCGTCGCGGCGGGCGGCCGCAGCCAGATGCTCGAACAGCAACGTGCCGATGCCCTGCGCGTGGCGGTCGTCGGCGACCAGAAAGGACACATCGGCGGTGTCCGCGGTCACCCGCTCGAACGCGGCCACCCCCACCAGCCGATCGCCGATCCACGCGGTCAACGCCCGGTGCTCCGGGCCGGCTGGCCGCGTGACCCGGTCCACGTAGTCATCACCGACGCCTCGACCCAACCCGAAAAACCGGAAACAGAAAGAAGGGTCACTCACCTGGGCGTGCAGCTCGCGCAGCAGCGGGCCGTCCTGCGTCCGTGCGGGTCGCAGACGGACCAGTCCGCCGTCCGCCCGAACCGCGTCCACCGCGGGATCCAGCGGATCACCGGGCGACGGCACCTCCGCGGCGCTCAGCATGCTGACGACGCGTCCCGTCGGCGCCCCGCGGCGCGCAGCCGGGTCATCCGACGGCCGGCTCCCCATCGCGGCCCGGCACCACCGGTTCACCGCGATGCGTCAGCCACGCCAGCACGATCACCAGCACCCCGGCCGTCAACATCACCGGTTGCAGGAAGAAGAACCGCTGCATGACCCACCACTGCACCACGATCCACCCGATCTGCGCCGCGCCCGCGACCAGCGAGGCCAGGTAGGCGAACGACCGGCGGGTCAGCTCCGCGGCCGCGGCCACCGTCATCGGCACCGCCACCACCAGCAGCAGCAGCACACCCGGCCACAACCACGACGTGAACGGCGTCCGCGCCAGCCACTCGGGCAGCATGCCGATCGCGTTGTCGGCGATCAACCCGACACCGCCGAACACGGCGCCTACCGCGACCAGCACCTCCACCGCGATCAGCGTCCAGCGCGCGGCCACCCGGGCCTTTCTCGGCGCGGTGCGCGTCGAATCGGCAGTCTGCATCACACACCCCTTTCCTCGCGTCGGGTGACCACCACGGCGGCCACCGGCAACCAACACGCCGAGCCCGATCAGCGGTGGCCGCCGGCCAACCCGCCGGCCAGAACCGGAGCAGGCGGAGCGGCGGTCTCCCGGTCGTGCTCTCGTTGCCTCGGCGGCCGGGCGTCGACCGCAGACCCGCAACAGCGGATGTCCTCTGCGGCTCGTCGATCGCGGCATCCGGTCATCTGCCGTCAACCTTCGATCACTGGGCGATACAGAGAACCTCCGAAACCTCTACAGCCCATCCCATCCCCGCGGCCGGGCGGTCACCACCGCCCTTGGTCGGGACCCGCGGGGACCAAGGTCCTCCTCCAGCGGCACCGGCCGGCCAGCGCGGCGGCGACACGCAGCAGCCCGTCGGCATCCGTCCGTGGCCGGCCGATCCACTCCCGTCCGACGCCCCGGGCCACAACGGCTTCACCGAAGCAGGGACTTTCGACCGTGGCCCCGCCCGCGGGCGGTTCGGCACCCTGGAAGCGGGACCGGCCATCGCATCAGCACCAGCCTGTTCCACGTCACCGTCCCGTCCACAGACCGTCGACCTCAGGAGCGCACCATGCTGGTTCGCGACGTCATGTCCTTCCCCGCGATCACCGTGCATACCGACACCAGCATCGCCGAGGCATCCGCACTGCTTCTCCACGTGAATGTGACCGGGGTTCCGGTGCTGGATGCCGACGAGAAACTCGTCGGCATCGTCACCGAGGCCGACCTGCTGTACGACCGCATCGCGCCCGATCCCCGCCGCCGTCGCCGCGAACGGACCACCCACCTGCGCGTCGCCGACACGGTCGGCGAGGTCATGACAAGCCCGGTGGAATCGCTCACCCCCGGCGCCGACATCGCCGACGCAGCCAGCATCATGATCGACGA
Source organism: uncultured Actinomycetota bacterium (assembly GCA_963829945.1). Lineage (GTDB taxonomy): Bacteria > Actinomycetota > Actinomycetes > Mycobacteriales > Nakamurellaceae > Nakamurella. Next base: position 510,998 of record CAWHKH010000007.1, read on the forward strand.
ACGCATCCGCTGCCTACCCGTCGTCGACGGACACCGGATCATCGGCGTCGTCTCCCGCCGCGACCTGCTGCGCGCCATCACACCCGAACCCGATCCGCTGTCCGCCGCGCATCGCCCCCGGTACACCTCCTTCGACCCGGACTGCCCCTGACCGCGAGTGCAGCGCCCACCGGGCGAGACCTCACCGCCCGCCCGGCCGCCGCACCAGCAGCGGTCACCCTGCCCCAGTCCGCGAGAAGGGAAAGACGCCATGCGAGTCCGGGACATCATGACCACCGCGGTGGTCACCGTCGCACCCGAGGATTCCGTCACCGCCGTCGCCGACACCCTGGCCGCGCTCGGCTTCTCCGCGCTGCCCGTCGTCGACGGAACCGGCGCGCTCCGCGGCATCGTCACCGAGGCCGACCTCATCGACAACCGCTACCCCGTCGGCAGCGGCACCCACGCACCGCCCGCCGAGAACGCCGAACCCAAACGCACCGTCGCCGAGGTGATGACCGACGCGGTCATCGCCATCAGCCACGACGCCGACACCGCCCTGCTCGCCCGGCTGATGATCAGCGACCACCTGCGCAGCGTCCCCGTCGTCGACGGCGGACGGCTCGTCGGCATCGCCACCCGCCGCGACATGCTGCGCACCCTGTCCCGCTCCGACAGCGACATCGCCGGCGACATCCGCCGCAACCTCGACACTCTCGGCGGCACGAAACGCTGGCACGTGCAGGTCAGCAACGGCGAAGCCGTCCTGGACGACGACTTCATCACGGCCAGCGACCGATCCGTCGCCCAAGCGCTCGCCGAGGCCGTGCCCGGCGTCACCCGGGTCACCGTGACGTCCCGACAACCTCGCCCGCCCGCCACCTGAGCCGCGCCCCGCGCCGACATGACGACGCCAGCACCATACGCGGCCCTGCGGGAAACCCACGCCGGCCTCGTCCTGTTACTCGGCGACCGTGCCTACAAGCTCAAGAAACCCGTCGACTTCGGGTTTCTCGACTTCCGCACCCTGCAGGCCCGGCGGCAATGCTGCACCGACGAAGTCGACCTCAACCGGCGGCTCGCCCCCGACGTGTACCTCGGGGTCGGCGAAATCACCGACCCCCTCGGCGGTCCCGGCGAACCAGCCGTGGTGATGCGGCGCATGCCCGAGCACACCCGACTGAGCAGCCTCCTGCGCGACGGCGCCCCACTGGACGGTGTGATCGACCGACTCGCCCGGATGATGGCCGACTTCCACAGCCGCGCCCGCCGCGGACCCCAGATCGACGAACAAGCGCGGCGAGACGCCCTGCACCGCCGCTGGCAGGCCACCTTCGACCAGATCCGCCCCTTCCACGGAACAGTGCTGAACACCGCCGACGCCCTCGAGGTCGAACACCTCGTCCACCAGTTCCTCGCCGGCCGACAACCGCTGTTCGACGACCGCATCCGGCGGCGCCGCATCGTCGACGGACACGGCGACCTGCTGTGCGACGACATCTTCTGCCTCCCCGACGGGCCCCGCCCCCTGGACTGCCTGGAGTTCGACGAACATCTCCGCTTCGTCGACGGGCTGGACGACATCGCATTCCTGGCCATGGACCTCGAACACCTGCAAGCGCCCGCGTTGGCCACCCAGCTGCTCGATCGCTACACCGACTACGCCGCCGATCCCGCGCCCACATCGCTGCTGCACCACTACATCGCCTACCGCGCCTACGTCCGCGCCAAGGTGTGCTGCCTGCGCCACCAGCAGGGCGCCGACCAGGCCGACGAGGCCCGCGTCTACGCCGACCTCGCCCTGCGGCACCTGCGCGCAGGCGTCGTGCGGCTCATCCTCATCGGCGGGCTACCCGGCAGCGGCAAGAGCACCGTGGCCGCGGCGGCATCGGACGCCCTGCACGCGGTCCTGCTGTCCAGCGATCAAACCCGCAAGGAAATCCATCCGTCCACCCTGACCGGCGACACCACCCCGTACCGGGCAGGGCTGTACGACACGGACCACACCACCCGCACCTACCGGGAACTGCTGCACCGCGCCGACGAGCTGCTCGGCGCCGGTGAAACCGTGATCCTCGACGCGTCATGGACCCACGCCCCGTTCCGGTCCGACGCCGACGCCCTCGCCCGCCGCCGCCACGCCGACCTCATCGCCGTCCGCTGCACCGCCCCCCGCGAGCTCCGCGAACACCGCATCTCCCACCGCGCACCCGGCCCGTCAGACGCCACACCGGCCATCGCACAACACATGTCGCGCGACGCCGACCCCTGGCCGGGCGCCCACACCCTGAACACCACCGGCACACCCGACGCCGCGCTCCAGCGTCTGCTCGCCCTGCTCACCTCCGGCAGCCACCCGGTCGCGGCCGAACCTGCGCGGCCACCCCACCAGGGTGACCCCGGGCCTTTCGCCCCTATACCCGCCCAGGCGGTACCCGAGATCCTCGAGTTAAAGCAACCGTCCGCCACGAAAGGAACCATCATGAGCGGCAAAGAAGACTTTCAAACCGGCGTCGAGGCACGCCACGACGTCGCCGCTCGCGCCGGCGGTGTGACCGCCCACGACCTCGCCGTGCAGGAGTACCTGCTCACCGTCCAGCTGCAAGAACGGGCCGGCCGCACCCACACGCCCACGCCAGGGCAGCGGCGGACGCCGCGGGCCAGCTGTCCGCCGCGGACTCTGGGCAGCCCGCTCCGGCGCCCCAAACCGCCGCCGACCACCCCGGCCAGAACCATCGCGCCGGTCCGGTGATCGTCGTGGGCATCGACGGTTCCGACGGCGCGGCCACCGCGGCCCGGTGGGCCGCTGACGAAGCCGTCCGTCGACACGCCACCGTGCGCCTGGTCCATGCCTACGAGCTGCCGCCGAACGCCGGGTACCCGGACTACCACACCCCACCAAACGATCTGCACGCCAAGGTCCGCCAACAGAGCGAGCAACTCCTGGACAGCGTCGCCGCAGAGCTCACCGCCCGCCACCCCGACCTGACCGTCGAGACCCGCATCGTCTACGAACGTCCCGTCGTCGCCCTGTCCCGCACCTCCGAAGACGCCCAGCTCACGGTCGTCGGTAGCGACGACGCCACCAGGATCTCCGGCGTGCTCCTCGGGTCCGTGGCGCTCGGCGCCGCCTCGAGCAACCCGGCGCCGGTCGCCGTCATTCACGCCGGCCAATCCGACCGCACCACCGGACCGGTCGTCGTCGGCGTCGACGGGTCACCCGTCAGCGACGCCGCCGTCGAATTCGCCTTCGAGGAGGCGGCCATCCGCGACACCGACCTCATCGCCGTGCACGCCTGGAACGACATCTACAGCGACAGCCACGGCGCGCAGACCCTGCTGGTCGACCCCGCCGTGCTGAAGCAGGAGGAGCGCGCCCTGCTCGGTGAGCGCCTCACCGGCTGGCGCGACAAGTACCCCGACGTCGCCGTCAGCCAGGTGGTACTGGAGAAGCGGCCCACCACAGCGCTGCTCGGCTACGGCAGCACCGCCCAATTGATCATCGTCGGCAGCCACGGCCGCGGCGGGTTCGCCGGCATGCTGCTCGGCTCCACCAGCCACGCACTCATCACCCATGCCACCTGCCCCGTCATCGTGGTGCGGACCCAGCCATCCACCCGCTGACCGGCGGCCCCCCGGGTTCCCACCCCCCGACGAGACGACGGCCCCCGGTCGGACATCCCACCGGGGGACCTTCGCCTCTGCCGCACCTCCACGGACACCGGGCACGCTGACGCCATGACCGCATCACGCCGCCGCTGGAGTGACCTGTCCACCGCCCAGCGCACACTCATCCTCGTCGCCGCCGCCGCCCAGCTCGCCTTGCTCGGCGCCGCGTTGACCGACCTGCACCGTCGAGCAGCCCAGGATGTCAACGGTCCCCGGGCGCTCTGGGCGGCCCTGTCGTTCATCAACTTCGTCGGGCCGATCAGCTACTTCGCGGTCGGACGCCGCCGGCACCCCCGCTGATCCTCGACCGCGAAACGTCCGCCGCGAGAACCGCCCAGCGGCCCAGTCGTGCGACCGGACTGGACGGGGACACCGCGCGAATCAGCCCGCCCAGCGGGATCCGTGCACTCCCACCAGCAGCCCGCACAGCATCGCCGTGCCCGCGGGCCGACCGAGCTGCGCCACCAACGACACCCATCACCACACGACCACCGTCGGCGCCGGCCGCTGCCACGGCACCCGACGCCGGAATGCCGGCCTACCGCGCCGGCACCGGACCAGGCTCGGGCGACACCCCAGACCACCGGCCCGATCTGATCTGCGGCCGAGAATGCCGGGACGCCAAGCGATGCGACCTGCGGTGACCATGCGTGTATTCCGTCGCGCACCGCAATGCCCTCCACCGAAAGGGTTTCGGGTCGGTGCGCACTGAGATGTCCGGGACCTTGGACTCTTCCGCGACGTTCCTGATGGCCGAACGCTGATGCGCATGGATGCGGTGGTCAGGACGGCGAACGGCGAACTACAGGGCAGCGTTGCCGAGAGCATCTACGCGTTCTTGGGAGTCCCCTACGCGGCGCCGCCGTTCGGTGTGAACCGGCTTCGTCCGCCACAGCCCGTCGAGTCGTGGAGTGGCGTGCGGGACGCCACACGTCTCGGTCCGGAGCCGCCGCAGGTCGCGCCGCCGGCCACGGGTGGCCCGCGTTCGGGAGCGACCGAGCACTGGGAGGACGTCGCCGGCGCGTTCGCGGCGGTCGATCGCGCCGCTCCCGCCGAGGAGTGCCTGAATCTGAATGTCTGGACGCCTGACCCGGATGCGACCGGTTTGCCGGTGATGGTGTGGATCCAGGGCGGCATGTTCGAGCTCAGCTCGACGGCCGCATACGACGGCAGGCACTTCGCACGGGACGGCGTCGTCTGCGTCGTGATCAATTGGCGGCCCGGAGCCGAGGGCTTCCTGTACCTCGGGGACGGCATCGCCAACGTCGGGCTGCTCGACCAGATCGCCGCCCTGGAGTGGGTGCACGAGAACATCGCCGCCTTCGGGGGAGACCCGGGCAATGTGACAGTCTTCGGCGAGTCCGCCGGCGCCATGAGCATCGGCACCCTGCTCGCCATGCCCCGGGCCGAAGGACTCTTCCAGAAGGCCATCCTGCAAAGCGGCGCGGCTCACCAGGTGACACCGGCCGACGACGCGCGACGCATCGCCGGATACCTGGCCGATCACCTCGGTGTCGCGGCGACCCGGGACGCGATCGCGGCGGTCGGGGTGCCGCGCCTGCTGGCCGCCCAAGCCGAGCTGAAGGGACAGCTGCTCACCGATCCGGACCCGGAGCGGTGGGGCCAGGCGGTGGTGACGAGCACCATGCCGTGGCAGCCGGTCGTCGACGGGCAGGTCCTGCCCGGAGCTGCCGATCGAGAGGATCGCCGCCGGATCGGGTCGGCAGGTCGGCGTCATGGTGGGCACGAACATCGACGACTGGCGGTTGTGGCTCGTGGTCAGCGGGGCCATCGGCCAGATCACGGACGAGATCCTGACCGGGCCGATTCGCGGGCACGGTTATCAGTCCCTGGCCGCCTACGGGCTGATCCCCTCGGCCGCGCTGGCCGCGTACCGGAAGCGGTATCCGGACGCCAGCCCCGGCGAGCTGCTCGCGTCGGTGCAGACCGACTGGTGGATGCGGATACCAGCCATTCGCCTCGCGGACGCCCATGCCGGTGCCGGCGCGACCTCCGGCACGTACATGTACGAATTCGCGTGGGCCTCCCCGGGACTCGGTGCCGTCCACGCCCTCGAGGTGCCGTTCGTCTTCGACACCGCCAGCCCCGATGCGCCGCTGTTCGGCCCGCTGCTCGGCAACGACCCGCCGCAGCAGCTCGCGCGCGCCATGCACGGCGCCTGGATCGCGTTCGCGAAAACCGGTGACCCGGGCTGGCCGAACTACGATCTCCAGCGCAGGGCCACCCTGCGTTTCGACACGACTTCACACGTCGTGCAGGACCCCCGGTCCTGGGAGCGGGCCCTCTGGGAGGGCGTTCGATGACACCCGACGCCCACGCGACGGAAGCAGGCACGGACATAGAGTGCATCGTCCGACGCCGGCGTCGCAGCGCCGCGGACGCCGGACGCCGGGCCGGGCTACACGCTCAGGCCGGTGCCCCGAGAGCGTCAACCGGTACTGGACCGGTTGGCCGGCGCCACCAGGCGATTCCCGGTGCACGCCCTGCTCGAGGTCGACGTGACTGACGCCGGCAGCGAGAATCGTGCACGCCGAGCCCCGGGTGTCGTGGACCGGGTTCGTCATCGCGAGCGTCGCCCGGGCGGTCGCGCTGCACCCCGAGGTGAACGCCCGCAAGGCCGGCAACCAGATCCTCTCCTTCGACCACGTCGACATCGGCGCGACCGTGGAACGCCACTGGAACGGACGCAGCGCGCTGGACATCGTGATGATTCCCGACGCCGACCACAAGCCGTGCAGCGAGATCTCCGCGATCCTGCGGCGCGCCAAAGACGGCCCACCGCAACGGCACCCGCCGCGCGGCCTGACCGGCGCGCTGCTCCGGCTGCCGGGACCGATGCGGCGGGCCGCCATCAGGGTCGCCGCGACCCGACCGAGCGTCGCAGCGACGTTCGGACCCGCCGTCGGCGTCACCTCGCTCGGGATGTTCACCCGTGGCTGGGGCTGGGCCATTCCGATCGCGCCGCTGACCTTGATCACCACCGTGGGCGGCATCGTGGACCGACCGGTGGTGCGCGACGGCCGCATCGCGGTCGGGCCGATGCTGCCGCTCACGCTGAGCTTCGACCACGCCGTGATCGACGGCGCCCCCGCCGCACGCTTCAGCGAGACACTGCGCACCCTGATCGAGACCGCCGCTGCACTGCCGACCGAGCAATAGTCAGCTGAGTGGATCGGTGGACGCCGACGCATCGGACCGTCGGCCAGCCGTGCTCGGCGTCCCCGTCGGCTCGACGTCCCGCAGAAGATCCTCGCCGAAGCGACTCACGCCGTCCCATTCGGTGTACACCCAGTCCCGGGACGTGTCGGTCGCCAGATTCCCTTGTCCTTGGCGATCTTCCGCAGCACACGCCGCTTGACGAATCCGTACTGCGTGTACAGCAGGGCGCCACCGAACATTGCGACCCTCCCGGGACGCCACCCGGTTTCCCTCTCGAATTCCTCGTTCGCCTCCGTCCGTGGCTGTCACCGGTTGTCAGACCGTGACGGCTGCCGCTCGGCAGCAGCCCCGACCTGCAGCGCCCACCGGTGCGCGCGATCCAGCTCGCCGGGACGCAACGGACCGCTGCGACCCTGCACCCAGAACGTCTCAGAGGGCAGCAGCAACCGGCATCTGCGGCGCTTCAGCAGGCGCGCCGCGCCGCGAGCAGCCGACCCAGGCAGTCCGGGCACCTTCACCCGGGTGTCGAACGCGGCGACTGCCAGGCCTGGACGCAACTGCGCCGTCACCAGCCACTCCCGCAAACCCACCTGGATCGCCCGGTCCGAGCCGAAACCGGTTTCCGTCGCCGCATCCCGACGGGTCTGCGGCCGCGACATGCCGAAGGCATGGGTGGGCGCCCCCACCACCAGCAGATCGACGTCGCCGGCCATAGGTGCCCGGGTCACGTCGAAGGTCCGCACCTCCATCACCGTCGACAACCCAGCCGCGATCCGTTCGGCCAGCCCTTCGGTGTTCCCGAAATGAGACTCGAAGACCACCAGTGCGCGCATCCCTACCACTCCTTGCGATCCGTCCCCCCGGCACCGCGCGACGGCCCGATCGGACACGATGTCAGCGTGCGTCGTCCGGTCGAGCCACGATCACCGGGCACGGCGCACGGGTGATCACCGTGTGACTCGTGGAACCCAGCATCAGGCCGGCGACCGCGCCGCGACCGCGACTTCCCAACACGATCAGCTGCGGTGCCGGGGCACCGTAGGTGTCCGGCTGCAGCAGCGCCTCCGCGGCCGGCCCCCGGTACACCACCGGACGAACCGAGACCTCGGGATACTTCTCGCACCAGCCCGCCAGTTGACGGGACAGCACCGACTCACCGGTATCGTCCTCGGCGAGACCCAGCAGGGTCGGCCTGCGGTCATACGGCCGCTGCCCCAGCACATCCCACCCGAGCACCGCGACCAGATCGGCGCGCCGGTTCGCGGCCTCCTGAAAGGCGAAGGCGACAGCCGCATCCGACCGTGCCGCACCGTCCGCGGCCACCACCACCGGCCCATCCGGATCACCCGGAGCGCCGTTCACCACCGCCACCGGGGAATGCGCCCGAGACGCCACCCGCAACGCCACCGACCCGAGAACCACCTCACGCAGCCGCCCACGGCCCCGCGATCCCACCACGGTCAGGCTCGCCTGCACCGAAGCTTCGATCAAGGCGTGCGTCGGGTCGTCCTCCACCGTGGCACCGGACACCTTCACGTCACCGTTCTCCCGGAACAGCACATCGACCAGGCCCCGAACCATCCGGTCAGCGCGGGCGCGGATCCCGTAGCCGAACTCCGGCGGATACTCGAACTCCGGTTGCCCGACCACGGGCACCTCGAAGGCATGCAGCAGGCGAAGGCCGGCCCCGTGCCGAGCGGCCTCACCCGCCGCCCACATCGCCGCCGCGGCCGCATGCCTCCGAGCCATCCACGCCGCAGACGACCGACGTCCACGCCTTCATGCTGGCCTCCACTCACGTGCTTCCCCGGCCACACCGCGGTCACCGGGTGTGCTTTCACCCTGCGACAAGCCGCCGGATCCCAACCAGAGCCGAAGGTCCCGATCGCCCGCCCCCGTCGCCCCGCGCCGCGCCGGGCGGCGCCGGGATGATCTCCCACGGTCCTGCCGCAACCGCACGATCAGTCAAACACCAGCACCGCGATCCCGAAGTAGATTGCCAGCGTCAGCAGATCCTGGACCACGGTCGCCAACGGCCCGCTGCCGAAAGCCGGGTCACGACCGGCCCTGGCCATCGCCCACGGCAACGACATCGCCACCACCGTCGCCACCCCGCACGCCGCGAACAACGCCAAACTCACGGTCAACGCCAGCTCCGCGGAACCGAACACCCACCACACCAGCGGGTAGCTGATCGCGGCCAGCAAGACGCCGATCAGGATCCCGGTCAACGCCTCCAACCGGAACACCTGCCGGATCGATGCCCCGACCGACATGCCGCGGATCACCAGAGTTTCCGTCTGCGTACCGACCGCATCGGCCATGTACACCAGAGCGGGAACGAAGAAGGCGAGCCGGATATCGGTGGCCAGCCGGTCCTCGAAGCCGCCGACCAACCCCGTCGCCACCGCCGACCCCAACAAGCCGACCAGCAGCCACGGAAGTCGGTGCAGCAGCCGCTGACGCAGCGGCTCCATCGACGCGTGCCGCGCCGACTCCGTCGACGCCAGATACCCGCCCAGGCGCGCCATGTCGCGGTCGTGACCACGCAACAGCCCCTCCAGCAGCCGACTGGGCGGGATCAACCCCCGCAATCCACCGCCGGAATCGACCACAGCCAGGCTGGACTCGCCGTGCCGCACCGCCTTCCACGCCGCCTGCTCGTGCGCGGTATCCCCGATCACCACCGCAGGGTCGGAGTCGATCAGCTCACCGGCCAGCCGCCCGTCCGCCGCGGCGCACAGCCGCTCGATCGGAATCAGCCCGACCAGACGCCGCGACCCATCCGGCGCCGTTGCGCACACCGCGATGTCATCCACCGTGGCGAACGCATGACCCCGCAACCGGGCCCACACACTGGCCACATCGTCGCCGGCCGAACACGTGAACACGTCCGCCACCACATACTCGTTCAACTCCCCCGGCAGCAGATCGTCCGGGGCAACGGCGGGTCCGGTCGGCTCACTGATCACCCGCCCAGTGTCCGACGCGCCGGACCCAACCGTCACCGGCTTTCCGCACCCACCAACGGGACCAACGACCCTGGCAGTGAACCCACGACCGGGCCGCTATCCACGCCGCTGACGGCCGGCCGCGACAGGTATCCGCCGCCCGGGTCAGCGCCGAACGGCGTACCGGGTACCGGGTGCCCGGTACCCGCGGGCACACGTGTCCGTGCGGCGCGTGGGTCGGATGGGCGGGGTCGGCCGACAGTATCGGCGGATGTCTGCGCTCAGCGCCGCGGGCGTTCGCGCTCGACGACACCCGCGCTGTCCTGGTCGGTCAACAATTCGGCGAGGACGTCTCGCATGGCGACGACGCCGACGATGTGTCGGCCGTCTCCGACGGGCAGATGGCGGACGTCTGCTCCGACCATGGCAGCGGCGGCGGAGTCCACCGGGTCTGAGGGCTCGATCCAGATCAAGTCGAAGCTGGCCGCGTCCCGGACCGCCGTGACACCGATGTCGACACCGGCGGCCAGGCACGCAATGACATCACGTTCGGAGAGCATGGCGCGCCGATCGCCGTCGGTGACGACGACGAGGCCGATCTGGTTCGCGTCCATCTCCTTCACGGCGTCCAGCACGGTGGCATCGGCGGCGATGGTCGCGACCGGGCGACTCATGATGGTCCGCACGGCCGCCGCCGGATGATGACGGTTCCCGGCGACGCGCGCGTCAGACGCGATCTCCTGCTGATTCATGCGGGAAATCCAATGGTTTCGCGCGGGACGGTCGTGTTGCCGAGCGTGTCCTCGTCCACGGACTGGCCATCGATGATGACCACCGGGCAGGGGGCGTGCCGCAGGCAGGCTTGCGCGGTGTGCCCGTGCGCGAGGTCGTCGAGGTCGGTGCGTCCGCGGGCACCCAGGACGAGCATGCGGGCGTCGGCGGCGACGTCGCGGAGCACCGCGGCGGGTCGACCCGGCCGGCTGATCTGTTCGACGGTGGGCGCGGCGGGCAGACCGGCTGCGGCGGCGGCCACTTCGTTGTGCAGCATGCACAGCGAACCGCGCCGCAACGCCCGGGTCGTGCCGAACAGCAGACCGGCGAGGGTGGCGCGACGGGGGCAGTGCACGACGCGGACCGGGGCGTCACGCAGCACGCCCTCGCGCAGCGCCCACCGCAGCGCGCGCAGGCTGCTGTCGGACCCGTCGATGCCGACGACGATGGGGGCGACTGCTCGGTGCACGGGTCCCTCCGGATGGCGGTGGAGTCGGGTTACGCGTGATGCGTGGGTGTGGGGTGGCCGCGGCGGTACATCTCCTGCGCGACGGCGCCGACGAGGAGCCCGACCGCGGTGCCCACGGCGATGCCGACGGAGATGCCGGGTCCGCCGGCAATCACCGCGCCGACACCCATGCCGACGAGCGCTCCCATCGTCAGTGACGTGGCCGTCCAGGTTTGGATCGATCGGTCGGTGCCGGTCGGTTCTTTCATGAGTCAATCCTGTCCGCGAGAGACCAATCCGAGCAGAGGCTTTGGTCCCGTCGTCGGCCGTGCTGCGGTTGCCGGAGTCGGAGGCCCGGAGGACGAGTGCGTGGTCGTCAGGGGACCTTCGTCCGCGCACGCGGGACGTTCCGCCGTGTCGGCATTCCGGTCGTTCGGTGCAGGGTGGGGACGGTCAGGATGGGCGGGCGGGTCGGAGCCGGATGTTCCGCGCACCGCCCGGTCGATGCGAGGAGGACGGCATGAACACTCAGGATCTGGCCGGTGACGAAAGGCTGCGGGAACGTGCCGTGGGCAGGCTGAAGAAGCAGGCCGATTTCCGGCTGCATTTCATGATCTACCTGTTGGTGAACGGCTTCCTCGTGGTCATCTGGCTGATGAGCGGCGTGCCGTTCTTCTGGCCGGTGTTCCCGATCTTCGGATGGGGAATCGGAGTGGCCGCGAACGCCTGGGATGCGTACATGCGGGACGTGCCCAGCGAAACCGCGATCCGCCGGGAGATGAACCGCCTGCAGGCCCGCGGCGCCGCCGGCTGACCGCGGCGCCTGCCGCCAGCAGAGCTGGTCGGGCCCGCCCGCATCCAACTGTGCCTGAGGGCAGGCGCACCGCGGACCGGCCCGTCGACGGCGGTCCGCCCGCCGCCCCCGGCAGGCTCGGCGTCGGCGACACGTCGCCGCCACCCAGTCCCGCGCCCCGGGAACACCCGTGGGTTTGTCAAGGTTGGTTGGCCCGACCCTGTCACCTTTGCGTGGCCCCACCCGAGGGGCCTGGTATGTACCGAAAGCTTTAAGGCTGTAACGAAATCTCGGGGTAGACCCGGGTGCCATAGGTGGTGAGCTCAGCTGGCGGCTTGTTTCGCCTTGGTGTGTGCGAGCCGGTAGGAGTCGGCCAACGACTCCTTCTCGGGCTGGACAAAGACGCTCACCGACGCCCCGGCTCTCTGCGCAGCGATCGTCGACCGGCTCGCCTTCGGCGGCAGCATCATCGAGACCGGAACAGACGCCACGGAGTTCTTTCCTAGTCATCCCGCTACATCTGGGCTGCGACTCTGACTGGGTTGATGCCACGGTCATTGGTCGGGGGTGACTAGGGATCGTTGGATGCGGGGCGCACCGGCGCTGGAGCGGTTGACCTCGCCATCGGAAAGGGAATAACATATAGCTATGGCTAGCACATCTAGCTCCGCTGTGATTCCAGACCGTCGGCTCGTCCGCCGGCGGCAGACGATCGATGAGGCACTCGATGTGGCCGTCGAGATCATGGAGCGGGCCGGCGTCGGAGGGTTGTCGATGTCGGAGGTGGCGCGGCAGCTCGGCATGCGACAACCGTCGCTTTACAAGTACTTTCCATCGCTACACGCGGTCTACGACGCACTCTTCGCGCGGGGCCTGCACGGCAGCGATGCGGCCGTCATGGCGGCCGCCGAGCAGCTCCCACAGGGAGTGACTCGGATTCGCGCAGGCGGCGCGGCTTGGGTGCGATGGGCGGTGGAGAACCCCGCGCTTGCCCAACTGTTGATCTGGCGCCCGGTCCCGCGCTTCGCGCCGACTGACGAAACCTTCGCGGTGGGTCAGCGGCAGATGGACATGCTGCGCACGGAATTCGCGCAGGCCGTGCGCTTGGGACAACTGCGCCCGGATGCCGGCTCGGTGGAGGCGTTGCGTCTGTACACGGTCGTGCTCAGCGGTGTCGTCTCCCAGCAGCTGGCCAACCAACCCGGCGTCGGTTACGAGGCAGGGGTTTTCAGCAGCCTGACCGACACCGCGTTCGACATGTTCTTCGCCCGCTACGCCGACCCGGGAGGTTCGGATGCAAACACTCGACCATGACCAGGTTGTCCTGATCGTCGACGCGCCGCCCGACGCGGTGTACGCGGTCGTCTCCGACGTCACCCGCACCCCGGAGTTCAGTCCCGAGGTTGAACGCTGCACCTGGCTGGACGGCGCTACCGGGCCGGCCGTTGGCGCCCGGTTCGAAGCGGTGAACAAGGTAGGTTGGGGCCCCGCCTGGACGAACCGGCCGGTGGTCGTTGCAGCGGACCCGGGACGCGAGTTCGCGTTCTCCCGCACCGAGAAGTACGCCGGCACGCTGGTCTGGCGTTACCTATTCGAACCGTCCGGGGGCGGGACCCGGATCACCGAGTCCTACACCGTCACCCGGGCGGTGTCCCGCCTGGGGTGGTTCATCATCGGAGGGCTCTATGGGCGGCACGACCGCTGCGCGGACCTCCGCGCCGGGATGCAACAGACGCTGCAGCGGATCCGCGACACTGTCGAGCAAACTGCCACACCCGACCGCGCGGGGCCGACGACGGCCGGAAATCCCTAATATGGCAGCATCCAGATCGCCTTCACGATCCGGGGTAGAGCTGGTTGGCCGCACCCTATCAACTTTGTGTGGCCCGCCCATCGGGGCAGAAATGTAACGAAAGCGTGGGGCTGTAATGCAATGGCCGGCACCGAGTACTGGCAATTACGGACCATGATCCGGGCGTGCCGGTCGACCCGTGGGTTCAACGACAGGCCCGGTTCGAACACCTCGACCGGCAACGGCCGTAGCAGGGGTTGTTCGATGGCGAACATCTCCCCAACGGTGTGGACCCGGCCGTTGATCCGCCGGTGGTCATCGGCCCGGTCCGCCTTCGCTAGCCGAGTGTTCAACTCCGCCAACGACTTCACCTTCGGCACCGGGACCAGGTGGTTGCGCCGGAATCTCCCGCCTTCGCCCTCCACGCCACCCTTCTCGTGGGCCCCGCCGATGCCTGGCAGGCAATAGAACCCGTCGAACTGGTAGTGGGAACGGAACAACACCCACCGGTCGTTCTCCGTCCGCCGACGGTCGGTGCCGAACAGCACCGCGGTGACCGCGGACTTCAGGTTGTCGTACTTCACGTGCACCGTCGGGACCCCGCCGAGCTCGGTGAACGCGGCGATATGTCCTTCCAGGAACGCCTCCTGCGATTGGGTGGGGAACACCCGGTGCACCGACCGGCCCGAGAAGCACAGCCACATCGTGAACAGGTAACACTTCGTCCGACCGGCCGGCAGATCCACCGGCAGATCCACGAACAGTTCCGCGAAATCGACCTCACCCTCCGCGGCCGGCTGGTGGGTCTGCGGGACGAACACCTCCGCCACCGGACGGCCGGCCTCCGCCCAGATCTCCCGGCGCCGCTCCGCGACATACGCCCGCAACGTCCAATACGACAACCCGGTGGCCTGGTGCTCATCGACCAACCGGTCCAACACCCGCACCGCGGTATGACGCTGCTTGCGTGGTGCCGTCAGATCCGACCGCAACATCGCATCGATCGCGTCCACGAACGGGTCGATCTTGCGGGACTGCCACCTCCGCCGGGCCGGTTCCGGAGGCGTGGCCGACGCCAACGCTTGCCGCACCGTTCTGCGGTGCACCCGATGGCGTTTCGCCAACGCCCGCACCGACAAGCCCTCCACCCGGGAATCCCGCCGGATCTGCTCGAACAGCATGATCTTGGACCTCACATCTCCTCCTGACAGTCGTCGCATCCGACGACCATCAGGTGGGGCCACTCAAACTTGCGATTCCTGCCTCAAACGGGGGCCACCCAAACCTGACAGAACCACACCCGCGGCACAACGGAAGCCGCCACCCGTGCAGCCAGCACTGCCGCGCGCCGCGACCCGGCTGAGAGGTGGGCCCCGGATCATCCTGAGCGATCGGCAAAGCCTTCCATGACGACACCCACCCGAGGGCGATCCGGCGCCAGGCAGTTTCGCGGGACCGACCCGGCTGTGATCCGCGCGGTGCTCCGCGTGTGACCCCGGAGCCGTGAGCGGCCTGGAAGCTCGGCGGATGAACCGCCGCACCGTCTACCGGTGGCCGCGGCGCCACCGTGCCAGCGTTGCGCCACGGCTCGGCACCGGGCCGCGAGCGGTGCTCATCGACCGGTGGTGGTCGGAGACGGCCGCGACGACCCGGGCGCTGCTACGGTGCGGCGCCCGCCGCCGGTACTCGCGGCGTTGGTCACGCGGGCTGCAGGTCGCGGCGACGCAGGGAGTACAGGCCCATCGCGGTCAGCAACACGGTCACCGCAAGCAGGGCGATCAGAGATGTCCAAGACATGGGCGCTGCGGGCAGCTTCGGCACGTGCACGAAAGGTGAGAGGTCCATCGCCGCTTGCGGAACGCCGAGCAGGGGGCCGAGTTCGGCGAGCAGCAGAACCACGATCGAGCGCTCCCCAGCCGAGACGGGTGAGCCGGGGGACGACCCCGTCGAGCAGCGTGACGAGGGCCACCAGTACCCAGATCGCCGGCAGGTACACCACGGCGGCCGCGGTGATCTCCAGGATGCCGGCAGGGTCACCGGTTTGCAGCGCGCGGGCGGTTCCGGCGCTGGCGCCGGCGAGCAGCATGAGGATGCTCGTTCCCAGAGCGGCCACGGTCAGATGGCCGGCGGCCCAGCGGGTCCGCGAGGTGGCGGTGGCGAGCAGCAGTTCGGCATGTCCGGCCTCCTCTTCGGCGCGGAGCCGCTGGATGGTCGAGATTCCGTACGCTGCGGTGATGATCGCGATGAAGCTCAGTTCGGTCGCCAGAAACGCGTCGGCGAGCGCATCGGTGCCGCCCAGGGTGCGGATGAAGTCCTGGGCCTGGGGGCTCTCCAGCATGGACCCGACACTGGCCGCGATGTTGCCGAAGGCCAGGCCCAGCACGACGTAGGCGACCGCCCACGCCAGCAGCGTGCCGCGGTGCAGCCGCCAGGCCAGGCCCCCGGCGGACAACAGGCCGGGGCCGGCCGCTCGGGGTCCCGGCCGGTCGGGGATCAGGCCGGCCCCGAGGTCGCGCCGGGCGGCGAGCGCGTACGCCGCGGCGGCGGCCAGCATCGCGAAGAGCACCGGAAGGGCCAGCACCCACCACCGGTCGCCGGCGTACGGTCGCACCTGCTGACCCCAGCCGATCGGCGAAAGCCAGGACAACGCACCGGGTTCGATGGTGTCACCGGCCGTGTCGCCGACCGCCCGCAGGGTGTAGGCCAGGCCGAGCACGGCGAGGGCGGCGGCGCTGGCGGCGCGGGCAGTGACGGTCACCTGCGCGGCAATGGCGGCGATGGCGGCGAATGCCGACCCGGTGGCTGCCCAGGCGGCGCCGAAAAACCAGGATCCGGAAGCGGGGAGCCCGGCGGCGATCTGCCCGAGTGCGGTGAGCGTGCCGATGACGATCATGGTGCCGACGGTGAGGGTCAACGCGGCGGACAGCGCGGCCCGTCGTCCGAGGACGCCGGCGCTGACCAGCTCCAGACGCCCGTGTTCCTCGTCGGCGCGGGTGTGCCGGATCACCAGCATGATGGCGACGACGGCCAGCAGAGCGGCGCCGAACGCGGCGAGTTTCATGATGACCAGCGCGCCGAGCGACGTCGGGTCCCAGACCCGGCCGTAGAGGGCGACCAGCGCGGGGATGTCGTTGACGGCGGACGCCGCTTGCACCCGGGACGCCAGGTCCGGGTACAGGCCGACGGTGGCGGTCGCGCTGGCGAGAACGGTGAGCACGAAGCCGGCGGTGATGCTGGTCAGCAGCACCCGATCCCGGCGCAGGGCGAGGCGCAGCAGCGTCCCGGTGCCGGTGAATTCGGTCATGGTGTGCTCGCGGTGGTGTAGTGCTGGAGGAAGAGCTGTTCGAGAGTGGGAGGTGCGCTGGCGAGGGTGTCGACGCCGCATCCGGTGAGCGCGGTCAGCACGTCGTCCCAGGCGGCGGCGTCGACCTCGCAGGTGATCCGGGTGCCGGTGACGACGGCGTCGTGCACGCCGGGCAGGGCCGCGATGGCATCCGGTGGGCGGCGGAGCTGCGCGGTGACGCAGGTGCGGGTGAGGTGCCGAAGTTCGGCGAGCGTTCCGGTGTCCACCACGCGACCACCGCGGATGATGCTGACCCGATCGGACAGCTCCTCGACCTCGGCCAAGATGTGACTGGACAGCAGCACGGTGCGACCCTGACCGCGTTCGGCGCGGATGTAGGAGCGGAACATGGCTTCCATCAGCGGGTCGAGGCCCGATGTCGGTTCGTCCAGCAGCAGCAGCTCGACGTCGGAGGCCAGGGCGGCGATCAGCGCGACCTTCTGGCGGTTGCCCTTGGAGTAGGAGCGGGCCTTCTTGGACGGGTCGAGGTCGAATCGCTCGAGCAGGTCGGCGCGTCGGCGTGCGTTCAGGCCGCCGCGCAGCCGGCCGAGCAGGTCGATGATCTCCCCACCGGTGAGATTGGGCCAGAGCGCGACGTCGCCGGGGACGTAGGCAAGCCGCCGGTGCAGGGTCACCGCGTCCGACCAGGGATCGCAGCCCAGGACGGTGGCCGTCCCGGCGTCCGCTCGGAGCAATCCCAGCAGGATCCGCAGCGTGGTGGTCTTTCCGGAACCGTTAGGTCCGAGGAATCCATGCACCTCACCGGTCCGAACATCCAGGTCCAGACCGCTCAATGCCACGGTGCTGCCGAAATGCTTTGTCACGGAGTTCATGTCGATGGCGTTGGGCATGCGCCGAGGATGGTCCGCGCCGAGCGTCCGGCCAAGGGTCGAAGGTCCCAGGATGTGACACAGGCCGAGGGTCGGAACGCCAGGGCCCGCCGCGGCTTCCGCTGCGACGGCCCCGTGATCGGCGTCCAGGTCCGTCGACACGGGGGACCACCAGGCGAGGTCGCCGCCCAGTCCCGGGAGCGACGACGTCGTCGCGATCTGCGAGCTGAGTGGCGCAAACCTCCTCCGACGCCCTCGACCCCACGGACACGCTCATCCTGTTCCCGGGTCGTCACGGACACGGTGAGAGGCACCGACAGATCTACCTGCTGGCAGCTCCCGGAAGAAACTCCCGACAACAGAGCCCGTGCGACCCTCAGGAGGGGTACCACGGCCGGACGATCGCGATCGGGCACGGCGACTCGTACAGCAACGTGCGGGATGTCGACCCGATCGCCATCCCGATGACCCCGCTGCCACCACCGTGGCTGCCGACCACCAGGAGCGGTGCGCCGACGGCACGCCTCATCAGCGCCCGCACCGGGCGGTCCTGCACGAGCACTGGGCGCACGCGCACCTGCGGATGGCGACGGGCGATCGCGGTGACCTGCGCGGTCAGCGCCCGATCCGCGGCGGCCGCCGCCTCCGACGGATCGGGCTCCACCCGGAACCCTGGCCCGGCCGCCTCGAACCCCACCTCGGACCAGGCCATCATCACCTCGAGATCGACCTGCCGGGCGGCGGCGGCGGCGAACGCGAACGACAACGCCGCATCGCTGATCCGGGATCCGTCGGTCCCCACCACCACCGGCGGCGAGCCCACCGGCGGCTCGAGCGGCGCGGCGCGACGCACCACCACCAATGGGCAATGACCATAGGTGGCCAACCCGGCCGCGGTCGACCCACCGGCCGAGCTCGACACCGACACCCGTTCGGGCGCACCAACGACCACCAGCACGGAGCGACGGGAGTCCTCCAGCAGGTGGGCCAGCGGATCCCCGGTCACCGATGCCGTCTCCACGGCCACCCTCGGGGCGGCCGCCCGGGCCGCGTCCGCCCCGGCGCTCAGCACCGCCTCGGCCTCGCCGCCCGCGGAACCCGGCGCCTCAGCCTGATCACCCGGCCGGCAGTGCACGATACGTAGCCCGCACCCGCGGCGATCCGCCTCCGCGGCCGCCCAACCGGCGGCCGCGGTCGCTCGATCCGACCCGTCGACACCGACCAGGATGCTCGCCCGGGGCTTATCGCCGGACATCCGAGGTCCCCCGCCGCCCGGATTCAGCAGAGAGCACGGTGTCCCCCGCGGCGCCCCGACGGGACGACCCCGCCGGCGGCCCGGCAGGTTCCGCCAGCTCTCCGATCGTCACGGCTGGCGCCGGAACCGCCGCGCACTCGACCACCCGTACCCGCGCCGGCACCGCCCGCAGCACCGACCACAACACCACCGCCGCGGCCGCCGACAGCACCACGAAACCTGCGACCGGGCCGATGATCTCCGCAGCTGTCAGGGTGATCCCCGCGGTCAGCTGGCTCACCGTCTGCGCCGCGATCATCGGCGCCAGCAACGCGGCCAGCACCAGCAACGGAACCGCCAACAGATAGCCCGACGCCCGCCCACGACGGATCCCCAGACCCGCCGCCACCGCAGCCGGAGCCACCACGGCGACGTCCACCGCGACCGTGACGGCGGTGGTGTACCCGTCGAGCCGCTCCGGCAGGTCACCCGCCATCAGCGCCGTCACCATGGGGATCAGCCAGATCAGCGCCGTGACCGCGCCACTGATCAGCAGCAGCGCCGCCGGCCATCGCCCGGGGAGCCGAGGCACCAAGCGCTGCACCGCGCCAACGTCAATCCCCGACACCGTCAGCACCAGGGCCCACCCCGCCGCCGCAAACACCGCGACATCCAGCAAGAACCACGAACTGAACGCGGCACCCACGGACCGCGTTCCGTACACGTACACCAACCAGGTCAACGCGCCCGTCAGCACCATCGCGCTCCGCAGCGAGCCCCGCCACCAGCCCACCAGCGCCAGCGCCAGCGCCGGCAGCACCAGTAGCAGGGTGATCAGGTCGGTGCCCCGGTTCGCAGCGCCAGTGAACAACGAGTCGAACTGATACACCCCCGACCCGAACAGCTGCACCGCCTGCCCCCGCGCGGACATCACCGACACCGCGTCCGGCCAACTCAGCACACCGGCCACCGCGGCCAGCACCGCCAACCCACCCCCGGTGCCGGCCAACGCCAGCGCCAGCGGTGACCGCCGAACCGACCGCACATCCGCGGACGAGGCAACGAAACGACCGGCATCCAGCGACATTTCGCTCATCACGACCTCCCAAGAGTCCACGCCAGCGTGCCAGCGGGATCCCCCGAGCGGCAGAGTCGAAAGACCCGACCCACGACGGCCGAGAATCTGTCGGGGTTCGCGTTCGAACGGCCCCGCGCGCCGCGACCACGCCAAGCGATCAGCGGAACATCGGAACGATCAGATACAGGCCGAACAGCACCAACAGGCCCGCTACCCCCAGGCACACCCAGCCGATCGCCCTCGCGCCCAACCGCCGTCCGGCCGTTCCGCCCTTCCCCGTTCCGACCGACAGCGCCGCCACACCGGCCGTGACGACCCCTACCACCCCCACGGTCGCCAGCACCGTGGTCAGCGAAACCAGCACCAGGGAACCCCAATCGACGGTCACGGTGCGCCGACTTCCGCCGAGGAGGCGACCGGGCGAACGTCACCCTCGCCGGCACCGGCCCGCGGGCCGACACC
Source organism: uncultured Actinomycetota bacterium (assembly GCA_963829945.1). Lineage (GTDB taxonomy): Bacteria > Actinomycetota > Actinomycetes > Mycobacteriales > Nakamurellaceae > Nakamurella. The sequence goes on from CAWHKH010000007.1 coordinate 531,528, forward strand.
CACTCGGACATCGGCGGACTCGTTCACCGTCGCACTGGACACCGGCGCACGCCGAGACACGGCATAGATCCCCAATGCTCCGGCCACCAAGGCCACGAAGACAACCAGCACTCCGGCCGTACCGGACAGCGCGACGGCCGCGGCCGCAGCCCCCACCGCACCCGCCGCCGGCAGCGTGAGCAGCCACCCGTAGACGATGCGCCGAGCGGTGAACCACCGAACCCTGGCCATCCGGCGGCCGACACCCGACCCCACAATCGAACCCGAACACACCTGAGTGGTGGAGAGCCCGAACCCCAACTGCGAGGACGCGAGAATCGCAGCAGCAGAAGCTGTTTCCGCAGCGAAGCCCTGCGGTGACCGGATCTCGACAATGCCGCGGCCCATCGTGCGCATTATCCGCCAGCCACCCGAATACGTGCCCAGGCCAATCGCCAATCCCGCGCTCAGGACCACCCAGAACTGCGGGCCGGTGCCGGACTCCTGAAAGCCCGCCGTGATCAACACCAGGGTGATCACGCCCATCGTCTTCTGCCCGTCACTCGTGCCGTGAGCCAGCGCTACCAGTGAGGCGGACACCGACTGCGCCCGGCGGAACCAACCCGCCGCCGGTTCCGCCTCCGATCGTGAAATCATCTTGTAGACGATGAAAGTGGCCAGACCGGCGGCGATGCCGGCAACCACGGGCGCCACGATCGCCGGCAACAGGATCTTCGACACCACCACCGAGAAATGCACGCCGGACGCACCCGCACCGATCAGCACGGCGCCGATCAGACCGCCGAACAAGGCGTGCGACGAACTCGACGGCAACCCGAACAGCCAGGTCAGCAAATTCCACAGAATAGCGCCGACCAGCCCGGCGAAGATCATCGTCGGGGTGACCAACGCATCGTCGACGATTCCCCCGGAGATCGTCTTGGCCACTTCGGTGGACAAGAAGGCGCCGGCCACATTCAGAACCGCCGCAATCAGCACGGCGACCTTCGGGTGCAGCGCCCCGGTCGCGACAGAGGTTGCCATCGCGTTCGCACTGTCGTGAAAACCGTTGGTGAAGTCGAAGAACAGGGCCGTCGCCACGACCAGCGTGACAAGCAACAACGTTGTCGTCATGGTCCGGCAACACCGCCTTCCTCGAGTTGCACCGACTGTAGGTGTGCGCCGCCAACGGTCCCCAGGGCCGAAGGTCCCGCCGCCGAGCGACGTCGACCGCGAGGCCAGCACTGGCGCCGACCGCGGCTCGATCCGAGCACCCTCCGCAGGCATGACGGGTCCTTCGTCCCTACCGACCGATGAACACCGCCGCGATCGTGGGAGGGACGCCGCCGCCGAGGAGGACACCATGACCACCACCGACAAGACCGCCGACACCCACGACACGGTCATCGCGAGCCCCGTCGCAATCGATGCCGAGCACCAGCGCCCCGGTTACATCCTTGTCGGCGTCGACGGATCCGGCTGCGCGCTGCACGCCGCGCGCTGGGCGGCCGACGAGGCGTCGCGCCTGAATCTGCGCCTGGTGCTGGTCTACGCCTACTGGCTGCACACGGCGGGCTACCCCGGCTACAATCCCTACCCCGCAAGGGAACTCGATGACCTGCGGGACTCCGGAACCACCGCGCTGCGCGACGCCATGAACACGCTCCGGCGCGACCATCCATCGCTCACCATCACCAGCCGACTCGAGTACGGCAACCCGGTCGAGGTGATCCGCGAACGCTCCACGAACGCGGCACTCACCGTGATCGGCTCGCACGGCAGCACCGGCCTGGCCACCGCGATCGGATCCGTCGCCGCGGCCGTCGCCGCCACCAACCCCGTACCGGTCGCCGTCGTCCACACTCATCCGCGCTCGACCGGCCCGATCATCGTCGGCGTCGACGGAACACCGAACTGCGAAGCGGCCATCCGCTACGCCTTCGACGCCGCGTCCCGCCGTGGCGTGCCCGTCGTCGCCGTCACCTGCTGGACCGACCCCCGTCTGGACGGGCCGCTGCCCGCCTACACCGCTGTGATCACCGACGATCCCAGCATCGGCGCCGCGGCCGCCCAAGTGCTCGCCGACCAACTCCATCCCTGGATGGACACCTACCCGCAGGTCCCAGTGCGGCAGGAGGTCGTGCACGACCTGCCCGCCCCTGGGCTGCTGGCGCACGCCGCGGACGCCCAAATGATCGTCGTCGGCAGCCGGCGACTCGGTCGCATCAGCGGGATGCTGCTCAGCTCGGTCAGCCATGACCTGATCGCCCACAGCATCGGCACCGTCGTGATCGCGCACCCGGACCGGCTCACCGGTCCCGCTTGACCCGCAGCGTCGCCCCGACGCCGTTCCCGCTCCGACGCTGGAGAAGCAGCCATGACCGCACACCCGGATCGTCGGGCCACCGCCATCCCGCCCACCCACCTCGACCATGGCCGCCGGGTCCGCGCACCGGTCCACAACACCGCCTTCTGGTTGTCCGGCGCCCTGCTGCTGATCACCGACATCGCCAGCGGACCTACCGCATTCGGGCACGACGTGCTCACCGGTCCGGCCGCGATGACCGGATCGGCACGCGGCACCGCGCTGGTGCTGCTGTTCGTCGCGACGCCCGTCATCGCCGTCGCCATGTTCCTGTCCAGCCGCGGATCGGTCCGTGCCGCCGTTGTCTGGCTGGGCGCGTTGGGAGCGTGCGCCTACAACAGCCAAATGCTCCTGTACGCAACACCTGTCAACCAGTTGTTCCTGCTCTACGTGGCCATGCTCGGGCTGTCCGCGTGGGCCATCGGCGCGCTCCTGTGCCACCAGCTGGCCGAGGCCGTGGCGGCACGCGTCCTTCCAGGGCTCCCGGCCCGTGCGATCGCCATCTACGTGTGGACCGTCGCGGCGCTGAACACCGCGGCCTGGCTGCGGGTGATCGTGCCCGCCACCCTTGCCGGCGAACCCACCTCGATCCTGACCGGCACCGGACTGACCACCAACCCGGTGTACATCCAGGATCTCGCCCTCTGGCTGCCGCTGGCGGCGGTCGCCGCGTGCTGGCTGTGGCGGCACCGACCGTGGGGCTACCTGCTGATCGGAGCCACCCTCACGCTGTGGATCATCGAATCCATCAGCATCGCCGTCGATCAATGGTTCGGCGCCGACGCCGACCCCACCTCCCCAGTGGCAAGCCAGGCCATGACGCCCATCTTCGCCGCGGTCGCGCTGATCGGCATCGTCCCGCTGATCGCTTACCTCAGACGCATCCAGAGCGGCGCCGTCGGATCCCCAGAAACCGCTCACCACCCAGCTTCCACCGGCGCGCCGGCCGCATGAACGCCCCAACCCACCTCCCCGACCGCCCGGCAGCACCGAACCGACGGCCCACCCGATCACCGATCGAACGCGCCAGTGCCGGCGACCTCACCGAACTCCGCTGCGACACCACCGGAACCTCCATGCAGGTGGCCGCCGTGCTGATGCTCGACGCCCGGACACCGCTGCCCCTGGAGGAGGTCCGACGGGCCATCGCCGCGCGGATCACCGCCGTGCCCCGGCTGCGTCAGACACTCGCATCCACGCCCTTCGGCGGCGGCCGACCCGTGTGGATCGACGACCCGACCTTCGACATCACCCGGCACGTCACGGAACTCGACACCGCAGAAGCCGTCGACGAAGCCGCCGTGCTGATCCACGCCGCCCGGGTCGTCGAACAACCACTCCCCCGCCACCGGCCGCTCTGGTCCGCCACCCTCATCGCCGGCCGGCCACCCGGACCCACTTCGCTCATCGTGGTGTTCCACCACGCCCTTGCCGACGGCATCGGAGGTCTCGCCATACTCGGCCGCCTGGTCGACGACGCATCCACCGCCCCCGCTCCCCCGCCGCCCTTCCCTCGGACCGCGCCCAGCCATCGAGCACTCCGCATCGACGCGCTGCAGGCGCGGCTCACGGCGGTCCACGACCTGCCAGCCCGCCTCCGGCGGGTCCGGGCCGCCGTCGCCGAGCTCCACCTGCACGGCGCCGGGCACACCGCCGCCGCGCGCAGCTCACTGAACCGCCCCATCGGACGAGCCCGCGCCCTGTTCACGGCCGACGCAGACCTGGCGGCCATCCGCGCCGTCGCGCACGACCACGGAGCCACCGTCAACGACGCCGTGCTCACCGCCGTCACCGGCGCCCTCCGGTCGACGCTCGCCGGCCGCGGCGAGACCATCGACAGGTTCACCCTTTCCATTCCGATCTCAGCCCGGCGAACCACCGACGCTGCGCATCTGGGCAACCACGTCGGCGTCCTGCCCGTCACCGTGCCGGCACAGGGGGACACCGTCGGCCGGCTCTCGGCCACCGCCGGCATCACCCGGCAGCGCAAGACCACCGCGCCCGGCTCGTCGGCCGCGATCATCGACCCGATCTTCCGCGGCCTCGCCCGCATCGGGCTCTTCGACCGGTTCATCTCCCGCCAACGCCTCGTGCACACCTTCGTCACCAACCTCATCGGACCCGACCATGAGCAGGCCTTCCTGGGTCGACCGGTCACCAAAGTCATCGCCGTGCCGATGATCTCCGGCAACATCACCGTCGCGTTCGCCGCGCTGTCCTACGCAGGCCGGCTCACCGTCACCGTGGTCAGCGACCCCGACACCTGCGCGGACGGCGCCTTTCTCGCCCGCGCTGTGCAGTCCGAACTGGACATCCTGACCGCCCCCGCGCCCCCCAGGAGCGCCGGGGCACCGCACGCGGGCGCGACCGTCGCCGCGGACCGTGCCGCGCCCGCCCGACCCGGCGACCGGCCGCACCCGGCCAAGGCGAACGCACCCCACCGGGGGGGGAGAAGGGGACCCCGAGAAAGCCCGTCGATCAAGGAGACCGCAATGACGTCGCAACCCCCGCCGCTGACCGCTAGCAGCTCGATCGGAACCCGGCTGCAGCACCCCGAGCGGCGCGCCACTGATCCGAGAACTTCTCGGACGCGGCGGATTCGATGAGAGCGCCCTCGAGCCTGTGCGGGACCTCCCCCTGCAACAGCTCGTCATGATGAGCCAGGGCCAGCTACCGCAGGCGGTGGTCGACGACATGGTGCTGCGCGTGCTCGCGATCAACCTGACCGGCGCGTTCAAACTCATCCGAGCCGTTCTGCCGGCGAGGCTCGAGCTCGGCAGCGGATCGATCGTGAACGTGGCGTCCGAGGCCGGCCTGCGCGGAAACGCCTCGGGCACCGCCTACACCGTCTCCAAGCACGCCGTCGTCGGCCTCACCCGCAGCGCGGCGTTCATGTACGGACAGAGCGGGATTCGAGTCAACGCGGTCGCACCGGGCGGGGTGGCGACCGGGATGCCCCTGCCATCGAAGGTGTCCCAGACCGGCTCCGCGCGCCTCACACCCTTCTGGAACACCATGCCGCCGCTGGCCACCGCCGAGCAGCTGGCCGCATCCATCACCTTTCTGCTCAGCGACGACGGCGTGAACCTCAACGGCGCGATCCTGCCTTCCGACGGCGGCTGGTCGATCCAATAGCCCGCAAGGCAAAGCCCACACATCGACGGACCGGCGCCTCTGCGTTCGTCGGACAGGGCCGCCCACCCGCTGAGTTGGCAACCCCGTTCCCGTCCCAGACCCGGGCGCCGATCGGGTCACCGAGGAACCCGGATCCAGTCGACCCGAATGCGGGCAGCAGCAGACCGATCTCCGCCGCCACCGAACAGCGCGGCGCGGCTCATACGTCAGAGTGCACTCTGATCCCCGCAGTCACCGAGGCGAACCACGTGACTGCTGCTGCCACGGAGATCGCGGAGACAGTCCGAACGCACTTTCCTCCTCCTGCGCGTTGTGCAGCTTGAGGACCGCGTACAGCCCGTACAGCATTCCGCGGAGTTGGACCATGTCCTCAGGCACGATGTGCTCATCGTCCATTCCGGCAATCACGCGGCCCAGCCGATTCACCTGGTTCTCGATCTCGGCATGAGTCCGCGTCAGCGCCACCGATCCGGCCTCGCCACCGCGCGCGCGATCGACGATCGGAACCAGCAACTGCTGGTCGGCTTGCTCATGCGGCAGCAGATCGCGCTGAAGGCGCTCGGCAAGCGCTCGAGCCCTGGCGATGCCGCTGCGCTCGCTCAGGCCGTCGGCCACAGTGCGGATGTCGTCCACCAGAGGCAGCATGCGTTCGTGCTCAACCTGCAGCCGAGCGGCGGTTGCGAGCTCCCGGTCCGAGAGTCGAACTGGCCTCAGCTTCCCGGGAAGCACCGCCCGCAAAGCGATTCCGATCGCCAGGATATCGATGCCTTCCTGGAGGACGGCGCCGACCGCCGGCGGCAACAGGCCTGCAGCGGCCATGAGCATCGCGGCGGCGGACAATCCCATGCCGACAGCGACGGCCTGCACGGCGATCCGCCGAGAACGTCGCGCGGTCAGGATGGCGTCGGCTATCACGTCGACCCGATCGACGGTGAGCACCACATCGGCCGCCTCGGAAGACGCCGACGCTCCTCGGGCGGCCAGCGCCACCCCTACCGTGGCGGCGGCCAACGCAGGTGCGTCGTTGATGCCGTCACCCACCATGATCGTGGTGCCCTGCTCCGATTCGCGCCGGATCACCGCCAGTTTCCCGGATGGGTCGCAATCCGCCACGACGTCGTCGACACCGACCAGCCGGCCCACCATCTGGGCAACATCGGCCCGGTCACCGGTGAGGAGCACGACACGCTCGACACCGGCAGACCGGAGCGTCCGAATCATCCTCGGTCCGTCCGGTCGCAGCGAGTCCTGCAGCATGAGCGCCGCGGCGGGGCGATCGTCGATCGTCACGAACACCGTGATGGAACCGTCCAGGTCGGCGCGGCGTCGGGCCCGACGGATCCACGACGGTTCGTGCGCGCCGACGGTCCACGACGCCTTGCCGATCCGCACCCGGCGCTTGCCCACCAGGCCCTGCAGCCCGAACCCCGGCACCTCCCGCACGTCGCCGGGCATCGAAAGATCCATCCCGCGCCGATGCGCTGCGGTCACGATGGCTCGAGCCAGCACATGCGGAGATACCTGGTCGAGAGAGGCGGCATCCCGCAGCACCTCGTCGGCGTCCACGCCGGGTGCGGTGATCACCTCGGCGATCACCGGGTGACCGCTGGTGAGCGTCCCGGTCTTGTCGAACAGCACGATCCGCCCTGTGGCCAGTGACTCCAGCGCCGACCCGCCCTTGATGACCACGCCCGCCCGTGCGGCGCGAGACAGCCCGGAGATCACCGCAATCGGCGCCGCCAGCAGCAGCGGGCATGGCGTGGCCACGACCAGCACGGACACGGCGGCTTCGGGGTCACCGGCGAACATCCACGCCAGCGCGGCCACGATCAACGTCACCGGCACGAAGACAACGGCGACGCGGTCGGCCCAACGGACGAACGGCGCCGACGACGCCTGCGCCTGTTCCACCAGTCGGACCACCCCGGCGTAGGTCGAGGACGCGGCGTCCGCGGTGGCCAGCAGGTCCAGTGGCCGACCGGCATTGACCACCCCGCTGCGGATGTCGTCTCCCGCCGGGCGGGCCACCGGCAACGGCTCACCGGTCAACGCCGACTCATCAAGGGTCGCCGGCGCGAGCAGGCGACCGTCGACCGGCACGACCTCGCCGGACTTGACCAGCAGTCGGTCCCCCACTCGAACTTCGGCAACCGGAACGTCGATCAGGCCGCCAGCAGACCGACGATGCGACGTCTGCGGAGCCCGCTGCACCAGCAAGCTGAGATCGCGGCGCGCTCGCCCGGTGGCCCGCGCGTCGAGCCACCGACCGCTCGCGAGCATCACCGTGATCACCGCCCCGGCGAACGCCTCGTCGATCACCAACGCCCCGGCCAGCGCCAAGACCGCGACGACGTCCACCCCGAACTGCCGCCGGCGGAGCGCCGACACGAGCCACCACGACGAAACCGTCAACCCCAGCACGGTACATCACCGTCCACACGGCGATCGCCGCAGTGAACGCACCCACCAACCACGCTGCGCCCCCCGCGGCGAGCAGCCCCGTCGAGACTCCGAGAAGAATCCGGGTGGCCGTCTCGGGCCGCATCATCCGCCGGGTATCGACCGAATCACCAGCACGGACGCCAGAAGATCCTTCCCCGTGGCGTCGGAAAGCGCCGAGCCGCCATCCACGCCCGGGCACCTCAGATCTCCCGGCGGCGCAACCGGTACACGGCGACGGCGACCAACGCGGCGCCCACACCGGTGGACACCGCGAGCGCCGGCAGGTAATCCGTCAAGGCGCCGCCCGTGAGCAGTGCCGCGGGAGCGCCGACCAAGGTCGACGGCAGATAGTCGTGCAGCACGGCCACATTTCCCGCGACGGACAGCACGATCAGGAACCCGAGCGCGATCCCGACCGTGGCCATGGTGCCGCGGGTGAGCGAGGCCGCCGCCGCGACCACGGCGACCGCGAAGGTGAGATAGAACGCCTGGCAGACGATCCCGGCGAGCACGCCGCCCGCCGGGAGAGGCCCGAGCAGCAGCGCCGTTTCGTACCACGCCGCCAGCGTTCCGACGGTGTACGCCAGTACCGAGGCGGCAGCTGGCACGACCAATCGCGGACGCAGCAACGCCCACATGCTGCTCGACCGGGTCCGCAGGAAGATGGCCAGGCCGCTGCCGGCATCGAAGGTCACCGCGCTCGCAGCCAGGGCCACGACCACGACCAGGCCGATCTCGCCGACCAGACCCAGATAGTTGACGATGCCGTCCTTCGGCTGCGGCGGCGGCACGACGATGATCATTTCCGACTGCACGCGCTCGAGGATCCCAGCCATATACCGGGCCATCACCGGAGCGAGCAACCCGAACAGCAGGTACACGCCGAACAGCGCGATCCAGCGCGGTGTCCTGGTCAGCCGCAACCATTCCAGCCGCCAGGCGGTCATCGGTCGTACGCTCGGCCCGGATCGATCGGTCATGCTCGTCGACCTCATCACGATCTCCCTGCCGAAGATGTGGTGAGCGCGAGGAACGCCGACTCGAGGTCGGCTGCGACGGGCTCGCATGACACCAGCCGTTGCCGGCACGCGGCCAGCGCGAGGGGGATGCCGCGTTCACCGTCCTCGACCGTCACGGCGTCGACCCGCAGCGCGTCGGCTCCCACCCGGTCGACCCGGACCACCCATGGCTGAGCGCCGAGTTCCCCCAGCAGGGCAGTGATGTCGCCGCCCACGCGCAGCAACCAGCGAGGCTGGAGGTGGTCGTCGATCAGAGACTGGGTTGGTCCCTGGTAGAGCAGTCGACCCGCGCGCAGGACACCCACCCGGTCCGCCACGCGCTGCACGTCGGCCAGGATGTGGCTGGAAAAGATCACGGTGCGGCGGCCTCGCATGGACGAAACCAGGTCGAGGACGTCCGCGCGGCCCGCCGGGTCAAGTGCCGAGGTGGGCTCGTCGAGGATCAGCAACTCCGGATCTCCCGCGATGGCGCACGCCAATCCCAATCGTTGGATCATGCCGCGGGAGAACTCACCGACCCGACGATCGGCGTCACCGCTGAGACCCACTGCGCGCAAAGCGCTTCCGACGGCTTCGACGCGCCGGTCGGCACCGATCAGCCCCAACGCCAGGTCGACCACCTCGCGGGCGGTGAGCCAGCCGTCGAATGCCGGTACATCCGGGCAGACCGCGATCGCGCCGCCCGGCACGGCGATCCGAAGCCGCCCCCGGTCGGCGCGTCGGGTGCCGGCGAGGATGGACAAGCAGCGTCGTCTTTCCGGCGCCGTTCGGGCCGACGAGGCCATACACACTGCCACGGGGCACGGACAGCGTGACATCGAACAGACCGGTACCGCCGCCGTAATCCCTGGTCAGATCGGCGGTCTCGAGCACATTCACCGCATCACCAGGGATGCTCCCAGCACGCCCGCCGGTCGCCGACAGCACCGACGCCGCACCGTTGTCCCCCTCGCTGCGGCGGTTCTCGAGGTCACCCTGCCGGTCGGCGACGGGTCGATCGCCCGGGCCGGCCGCGGACCGGCGCGCACCCCGGCTCCGGCCGACGGTCAAGTATGCGATCGCGCCCAACGGCACCGCGAGCAGGATGATCAGCGCCCACAAGGGCTTCGGGAGCAGGTTGACCGAGCGCACGCGAATCAGGTCGATCTCGGAGAACAGCACAAGCCCGAGGATCATCGCCACCACTGGGAGCAATGCGAGCACGGTCGAACCCGACGGCCCCTCGAGGTCGAGCGCAACCCGAATGTCTGCCGGCGTCATGGGATTCGATCCGGGGAGCATCCGCCGAACGCGCGGCCGCACGTCGCGGTGGACGTCTCGATCAGGTTCGCGCGGTCCGCGAGATCGACGCGGCGACACCGACGACCGTGCACCGCGGCATGCATGGGCCCGACATATCGGCGGGGCAGCGTGTGCATCGACTCCATCCCTTCGTCATGTCTATTCCGACATCCGCCCCCGCCGCCCACCAGGGTCTAAAGACACAGGATTCTCACGAGGGGCGTCCGACCCGTGACCGGCCCGGGCCCCCGCGACGGAGGCGAGCGTTCTCCCGCAGCGCGACCATCGGTCCGCCCGCTGCGCAGGTCACCCGGCGCCGGGCGATGCGGGGCCATCGTGTCCGTGGGCACGACCCTGTCGTGTCCATTCGACACCGGCGAGCGCCGCCCACCCTGACCAGGGCGCTTCAAATGCCGCTGGCACGGCGGAGTGCGCTGGACAGATGCGTTTCCCAGTGGGCCCGTCCCCCGATCGCGGTCAAGGCAGTAGTCCCTGGAAAGCCTCGTACACCAGGAAGGCGGGCCACAGCACCGCCTTGAGAAGGGCCCACAGGTAGCCGCCGAACGAATCCGCCTGTTGCCAGAAGAACACCACCGCCCCGATCAGGCCGAGCCCGTAGACAGCGTTGCCGCCGCCCGCGATCACCCGAGTCGCCGGATGCCTCCGGTCCGAATCCGATCTCTTCTCCGACAAGCCATCTCCACTCATGCAGTCATCAGAGTCACCCTCCAGCGCACGCCCGACCGCGGCGGCTGGGATGGCTGATGGCACAAAGGATCCGACGTGACTAGTCGGATCCCTCCGCCGGCGTGCGCTTGCGGTACGGCTGAACGATCTCCGTGCGCCAGGTCGCCGGATCCGGCTGCGCGGTGGGGTCGCTCAGGTACACCTCCCAGGCGTCATCGACGACCTCGCCACCATGCCCGCTGATCCAGGCGGCAACCGCGCGATAGCCAGGCACCATCGCGTCGTACGGCCGACATGCACCGTGGTCGCCTCGGGTCCACCCGGAAGCATCAGTGGCTGCACCTCGCCCGCCGGCACGATCGGGCGTCGCCACCGGGAATCCCGCCGCCACCTCGAACCGTCCATCACCCAGCGGGTGAAACCGGGCGAATGGAGGACCCAGCGGATGTAGCTCCTGCACCGCCAGGAACTCACCCACGCTGGAGTACGCGCGTTCCAACCACCGCGGCAATGCATCGGCCGCCACCGTCGCGATACACACGGCCGCCGGCTGCGCCGTTCTCAGTCCGGACTTGATCATGTAGTCAGCCACATGGTCAGGATTCGCCGTCGATCCGACAGCTGACAGAGGCCTTGGTCCCACCACCGCAAGAACAACTGGGTGCTCCCTGATCCAGGAGAAGGCGTGCCGTCTCCCCCAGTCGAAGACCCGGTTGGCGAGTGATGGTTACGGCGGTGTGCCTGCACAGGTCGAAGGTCCCTGGTGCTGCACCGCAGGCAGCCAGTTCAGTAGAGCGCAAGCCGCGGATCGGCCGGCATTCCAGAGCGCGCACAGCAAAGGATTACAACATGGCAAACCCACGGCCGGAAGCCCGACCTCAGCCCGCGAGCACCGTGGTCGGCTCGGACCCGCTCTGGAAGGCGCTGCACACCGCCGACTACCGAACATCGGCAGCTCGCGAGGCCAGTCTCGAGGATGCCCTGTTTCGGTTGTACCTCCCGTTCGCGGCGAATCTCGCCCGGCAGGTGCCGCTGTGCACGAGCAATCCTGAACTCGCGCAGCAGGCTGCTGAGATCGGCCTCGCGCAGGCGGTCCTGGCGTGGCGCCATGATGACGCCGACGGGTTCGTCGGGTTCGCCACCGCCGCCATCCGCAGTCAACTGCGGCGCGCGCAGCGCCGCACATCGGCGCAGTCCCGGGTGCCGCTGATCCGCCCGATTCCCGCAACGGGACCCTCCTCGGCTCAGGCGCGGACCTCTGTGGCTGCCGGGCGGGAGCTCCCCCGGATCTGATAATGACAGCACGCACCCTCGCCCGAACATCGGTCGTTCGGTTCCACGACAGGGCCGCCGCGGCGGCGGCAGCGGTGCGCAAATACCCGCCGGGTTTGGCGTTGCACGAGGAAGCCGCCCCCGACGCCGGCCGGCCGGGTTCGAACGGAAATCGCACATGATCGCTGGCGCCGGGCCACGCGTCGTCGTGGTCCGCAGGTCGAATGAGTGAGCAGCCGCCCCCGCGCCCCCCGGCGCAGGGACAGGGATCCCCGGCGTCCTCCCCCGAGAGCTCACTGTCAGAAACGGATCTCGACAACGGACTCACCACAGTCGAAGCAGCGTCTCGGCTGCATCGGGGACGGGCTGAACGAGCTGCCCGCGGCGTCGAGCCCGTCACCCGTCCGGATGCTGCTCAGGCAGCTCATACACTTCTTCGCGCTCATGCTGTGGACGGCGGCAGTTCTGGCATGGATCGGCGGCCTGCCCGAGCTGGCAGTTGCCATCGCCGTCATCGTCATCGTGAACGCCCTATTCTCCTTCGCTCAGGAGTACCGAGCCGACCGGGCGGCGGCGAGTCTGCGCAGTCTGCTGCCAGCGCGGGTGCGGGTCATCCGCGACGGTGTTCCGAAGATCGTCGACGCCGCTCAGCTGGTGTGTGACGACCTTGTCGAGCTGGACGCCGGAGACCGGATCTGTGCGGACATGACACTCGTCCACGCCAACGCGTTGGGCATCGATGAGTCCATGCTCACCGGCGAAAGCGTCGCCGTGCGACCGCATATCGGGGCCACGGTGAACGCCGGCACCTTCGTCGTCGAAGGAACCGGGCGAGGCACGGTCTCGGCGACCGGGCGCCACACCCGGCTCGCTGGCATCGCCGCGCTGACCCGAGCCGCCCGGCGGCCACGGAGTCCCCTCGCAGGGCAACTGCACCACGTCGTCACGGTCATCGCCATCACCGCCGTCGCGGTCGGCATCACGCTTTTCGGGGTCGGCACGCTCCTCGGGACACCCGTTCAGCAAGGATTCCTGTTCGCGGTCGGCGTAACCGTCGCCCTCGTTCCCGAGGGGCTGCTGCCGACGGTGACACTGTCCCTGGCCCGGGCCGCGCAGTTGATGGCAAAACGGTCGGCGTTGGTGCGTCACCTGGAAGCCGTGGAGACCCTCGGGTCGACGACCATGATCTGCACCGACAAGACCGGAACGTTGACCCAGAACCGCATGTCGGTGGTCACAGTGTGGACTCCTGCGGGCATGGTCGACGTCTCCGGTGACGGATACGAGCCTGTCGGCACCATCATCGGTTCACCGGCAGCCGTCGCTGCAGCCACCGAACTGGCCGGTTCCGCCATGATCTGCGCAAATGGTCGCCCCCTGCAGACGGACGATGGCTGGATCGCCCACGGCGACCCGACCGACGTGGCATTGGCCGTTCTGGGCCAGCGGTGCGGACACGCGGCACCGCGAGGCACCGGTCACACGGCGAAGCTGAGGTTTCCGTTCGACAGCCGCCGCAAACGATCCTCCGTGCTCGTCGACGGAACCCTGCACGTGCTCGGCGCACCCGACTCCGTGCTCCCCCGGTGCGATGACGCTCCGGGCGCCGCGGATCGTGCCCAAACGCTGGCGAAGCGGGGTCTGAGGGTGCTGGCGGTTGCGCGCCGCGCCGCGGCGTCCACCTCCGCCGAAGCGGATGCCGACACGGCCGAACGCGACCTGCAGCTCCTAGGACTCGTGGGCATCGAGGATCCGCCCCGTGCCGAGATCGCCGCCTCCGTCACAGCGTGCCGTCGCGCCGGCATCAAGATCGCGATCCTCACGGGCGATCATCCGGCCACGGCCACCGCGGTAGCTCACCAGATCGGCCTTTTCACCGCCGAGCAACGCGTGCTGATCGGCGCCCAGTTGCCCGCCGACGACGACGAACTCGGCGCCGCAGTCGACCACGACGGCGTCGTCGTCGCCCGCGTCACGCCGGAGGACAAGCTCCGCGTCGCGCGGGCGCTCCAGCGGCGCGGGCATGTGGTCGCAATGACCGGCGACGGGGTCAATGACGGACCCGCCCTCCGCCAGGCAGACATCGGCGTCGCCATGGGCGCAACAGGAACCGACGTCGCGCGCGAAGCCGCGGATCTCGTGCTCCTCGACGACAGTTTCTCCACCATCCTCGCTGCGGTCGAGTCGGGCCGCGCCACGTTCACCAACATCCGCCGATTCCTGACCTATCACCTCACCGACAACGTCGCCGAACTGGCTCCGTTCCTGGCGTGGGGGCTCACCGGCGGCCAACTGCCGCTCGCCCTCGGCGTGCTGCAGATCCTCGCCCTCGACATCGGCACCGACCTTCTGCCGGCCCTCGCGTTGGGAGCAGAGCCGCCCAATCCTCGAACCATGGATGGGCCAGCGCAGCAGCAACAGTTGCTCGACCGACGCGTGCTCACCCGCGCGTTCGGGGTGTTGGGTTCCGCTGAGGCCATGGCGGTGCTGACGGCGTTCGCCGCGGTGCTCCTCATCGGCGGGTGGCGCTGGGCCGACAACCCAGAGCCCGCCCTGCTCGCGATGGCGTCCGGCACAGCGTTCGCTGCCGTCATCCTGGGCCAACTCACCAACGCCTTTGCCTGTCGCAGCGAAACGCGGTGGATCGGGGCGGTCATCCGCCGACCCAACCGGCTGTTGCCGGCCGCTGTAGGCACGGAGATCGTCGCCATGCTGGCGTTTCTCGGGATACCCGCCGTGGCATCGCTACTCGGCGGAACATTCCCGGATGCAACCGGCTGGCTCTTGGCCGGTATGGCCGTGCCGGCCGTCATCGTCTTCGACACCATCCACAAGGCAGTGCGTGCCCGGGCCAGAACACGCGGTGACCGGCCGTCATCGGTCGAATCATCGGCTCCGTAGCCGATCTCGGCGCCGTCGGCGCGGCGCGTCGCACAGAGCCACCGATGCTTCACAGCGTCAGCATCGGCAGGGGGCACGAGCGTGACAGTCGTCGGTGATCGCACCGGGCATCTGAGGTCACGTTCAGGTCGAAGGACCCTGGTTGCGGAGAACGCGGCGCGCTTCGCTGAGTTCAGCGATCCGCCGGCAACCCGGCCCACGGACCGGGGCCGCAGGCGCGACCCGACGACGAAGAGGAGGGATCATGACGAGCCCCGCCACGAGTAGGCACAGAACGACTGCTGGTCAACGCCGCACCGGATACGCGGTGTCCGTGATCGTCAATGCTGCGCTGCTGTACCTCATCAACGTGTCACCGGGGTGGACGGTTGTTCCGTTCCTCACCACCGACATGTCCTCCGTGCTGCCGTGGATCAATGCGTCCCTGGCGCTGAGCATCCTGGTGAACGCGGTCTACATTGTCGCTGACAACCGGCTGGTCAAGGGCGTCGGCGACCTGCTGACGCTCTCCGTCGGTCTGGTCGCCCTGATCCAGCTCTGGCAGGTGTTTCCCTTCGACTTCGGCGCCGACCCGACCCCCTGGCCGACGCTGATCCGGCTAGCGCTCGCCGCGGGCATCATCGGCACCGTCATCGGCATCATCGTCGCCTGCTTCACGACGCTCAGGTCGGCCGGCAGGAACTCGCGATGACGGACTCGAAGCCGCGCGCCTGCCCCGGTATCTTCGGCTCGGCAATCACTGTCGTGACGACACGAGGTGCCGACACAGCGCGTGGGCCAATGATCGGATGGATCTCATCGCCGGCGCCTTCCGCGGAACTCCGCTCGGTCCTGATGGGCGAGCAGCGAGCTCGACCATGGTGGGCGTCGGCGGCTGCCGATCTCCGCCCGACCCCACGCGCGTGGGATGGGCCGGAACCGACATGAGTTCGTGGAAAACCACGCTCCGCGGCACCACGAGTTCTCGTCCGCCGTCCGCGGTGTCGCACACGTCGGATCGAGGCCGCGGAGCACATGGAATCTTCGACCTGACCGCGCTCGCGCTGATGGTCATCGGCATGAGCGCGGTCACCGCGGCCAGCGCGTCTGCCCTCGGTGGGCTCGTCCGAGTGGTCGCCGTGTTCACGACCGGCGCGCTCGCCCTGTTGGTCACCCGATTCGCCGCCCCGGGCTGGAAGGCGCTGGCGCTCGCGGTGATCGGCGGAGTGACAACTGTCATCGCCTCCGCCATCGGAATGTCCCACCAGCGGACCGGCGAGGTGTCCCTCGGCCTGCTCGGGGCCGCTCTGGCCCTCACCGGCGGCGTGCTTGCCCTGGGATCCGCCGTCACCTGGATGACCCGTGCGATCCGCGGGTGGCGACGCGTGGTGGCGCTTGCTGTCGCCCTCGTCGTCGGCTACATGCTCTTCCTGCCGCTCGGTATCGCCGTGTACGCAACGAATCCGCCCCGCACCGACGTCGCCGCGCAGACTCCAGCCGACCGCGGACTGACCTTTCACGACGCCAGGTTCCCCACCGCCGACGGAACCCTCCTCGCCGGCTGGTACGTCCCAGCCGCGACCCACGCCGCGGTCGTCCTCGTCCCCGGATCCGGCTCCAGCAGATCAGCGATCCTCGACCACGCAACCGTTCTCGCCCACCGCGGTTACGGCGTCCTGCTGGTCGATCCCCGCGGACATGGCGACAGCGGAGGTGACGCCATGGAATTCGGCTGGTACGGCGACCAGGACATCGCCGCCGCAGTCACCTATCTCACTCAGCAACCGGACGTCGATCCCGCTCGTATCGCTGTCGTCGGGCTGTCGATGGGCGGCGAAGAGGCCATTGGCGCCATAGCGGCCGACGCCCGGATCCGCGCGGTCGTCGCCGAGGGGGCGACGCAACGCGTGTGGCAGGACCGGACGTGGCTCGTCGACACGTACGGAATCCGCGGCAGGCTTCAAGTGGGCATCGACGCAGTCACATACGGCCTGGTCGATCTCCTCACGGACGCCGGTCCGCCGACGCCCCTGGGGGACGCCGCGGCCGCGGCCGCGCCGCGCCCGATTCTCCTCATCGCCGGCGGCGACGCCCCGGACGAAATCAGCGCGGCCACGGCCATCCAGCGCCGGTCACCGGCCACCGTCTCCCTGTGGAACGTCCCCGGAGCGGACCACATCGGCGGCCTGACCGCCGAACCGGCGGAATGGGATCGGCGAGTCGCGGAGTTCCTTACCGCCGCGCTCATTCCCGCCCCGAATGAGTGAGAACACGAAGGAACCGGATGACCACGACCGCGCGCACCGGCGCTCGTCGAGACGTCGGCTGAATTCCGACGACTCGGCGTTCTGGCCGGTCTGCCACCGAAGACAGGGGCACAGATATGACCCAGGTCGCGGTGAGCGCCATCTGCCCGGACCGTGCCGGCCCGCCTCATCAAAGAGCTCGTGGATTTCAGCCATCCCGGGCGGTCGGGACCAACGACCCTGCCACGACCCATGCCGCGCGACGAGGCTGGGAACGCCGTCACAGCATCCGCGACCGCCGACCGCGCGCACGGGAGGTCACCCGAGCGGAACCAACAAGTAGCACGCGTCAACCGAAGGAGAACACTCATGCAAGCATTGGTCGTCTACGAGTCCATGTGGGGTAACACGGAACAGGTGGCACGCGCCATCGCCGCCGGAATCGGCGAAACCTGCCAGGTCGAGGTCACCGACGTCTCGAACGCGCCACCGGAGCCGGCAGCCGACGTGTCGCTCATCGTCGCAGGAGGCCCCACGCACGCCTTCTCCATGAGCCGGGCGAGCACCCGCACGGACGCCCACAAACAGGGTGCCACCCATGGCTCCGACGCCATCGGAATCGCGGATTGGCTCAACAATCTGCCCGTCGGACATCACCGGCAGGCGATCGCCACGTTCGACACCAAGGTGCACCTGATGAAGCACCTCCCGGGCTCCGCCGCGAAGGGCGCCGCAAAACTGGCCACCCGGCACGGTTACGAGCGCGCCGCCCACGCCGAGAGCTTCTACGTCGCGGACACCGACGGCCCGCTGCTGGACGGCGAACTCGAGCGCGCCACCCGATGGGGCCGGGACCTCGCCGCGGCGAACTCGTGACCGCGACCGACAACGCAGCTTCGGCCGTCCCACGGGACGAGCACCGGCGGGTCGAGGACGCCGCGCGCTGACGACCCCCGACAACAGGCTTCCCAACAGTTCGCACGACCTGCGCAGCGCCAAGATACCGCCTTGGCCCTGGCTCCGCGGCGCGGGTTCTCAGCGGCTTCGGCGACGGTCATGTGACCTTGTCGAGCACAGCGCGCATCGTCAGGGACACGACCGAACCGAGCGACGCCCACGTCCACGCCGCCACGGATCTTGCGTCGCCAGCGATGCTGGGTGACGACCATCAGAGACCACCGAGATCTCCGAAACCACTAGGGATGTCGTAGCGGTGGCCGGTCGATCCATCGACCAGGCGCAAGTCGAGCATCGAATCGTCCGGAAAGCGGTTCAACGGGGACCCAGGACGAGCGGGGCCAGCAGGTTCATTGCCGTGATCAATGGCTGCGGAGGAACCGTGCTGCGGACTCCGGATGCCCGTGAGAACCTCTCCCGCCGGCCACGACGTGCCGGCCGGTCACCCTGCCACGGTGGCGCGGATGCCCCGTTGCTCGGTACCGCGCCGTCCCGAGTCGATGAGCATCAGGGTCGGAGCTGCGGCGAGCCAGACGACCGGCACCAGGTACAGCACGTAGCTCAGCCAGCCCTGCGGTGCGAGCGGACCCGTCGGGTCGAACATGGACAGCACCAGCGTCAAGCAGCAGGCGGCCGCGAGCACAGACCACCAGCCCAGCCACGCCGGAAACGCCCTGTCCCGCAGCGACACCACCGCTGACGCGGCGTACATGACGGCCATGGGCAGGTTGGCCACCGTCAGCATCACGTAGCCGAGGTCGACCGCCAACGCGGAAGTGGTCGGGTCGACCCAGGTGCGGCCGGGGAGGGTCAGCGCGATCTGAGGTGCCAGCGCCAACACCGTCATCCCGTACGCGACCATGCCGGCGCCGAAGGCCACCATGGTCACCCGGCCACGGTCGGGCTCGACGCGGATCAAGTAGGTCCGCAGGCATCCGAGGAACCACATGAAGAAGGCGGCGCCGAGCAGGAACAGCATGCTCTGCCACAGGACGGCTCCGCGGTTGTCCGCGAGAAAGCCCGGAAGCGCGACAGGATCAGTCGGCCACGGCCGTTCCAACAGGGTCGCTCCGACGCCGCACAGCACGGCCGCGTATCCGGTGGCGATCGACCACTGCCCGGACAGTCGACGGATCACGGTCATCACCTCGTCTTGTCGGCGCCTCGGCGTGTCCGCCGGTGGTGTGTGCGGGCGGTGCATCCCGCTTCGGCAGCGACCCCGGCTCGAGCGATTCCAAACCCAATCTCGTCGGGGTGCGGGCGGGGCAGCAGAGTCGAAGGTCCCGGAATGCGCGCGCGTCGATCTGGGATCGGCGGACGCCGAGCCGGCACACGGACTGTCGGCGCCGAAACATCCAGAGTGCGCGGGAACTGCTCTGGCAGCAGGGTCTTTCGACCCTAGTCCGGCGCGATCACCGCGGGCAGCGTACTGCACATGCGTTCACAACGGGGAAAGGCCGACGCGCAGGGACCCACTGCAAGCCCGGCCACCACGATCGACACAGGGCATGCATCCGGCGCGGATTGCGCCCAGGTTCCCGCGCCCGTGGGCACAGCGATCGCATCGGTGACTCGCTGCGTCTGGTCGGCCTTCGGCATGTTGATACGCCGGCAGCTGCGCATGCCACGAGACTGGGTCGGCACGCGGCTACATTTCACGGATGGCACGTCCGCGTGGGTCTACCGGGAGACGGCCGTCAATCGGCGCCAACCGGTGGATCCGTGCGTCCTCGTCGTCGGGTTCCGGCTGCGATGGGTGCACGGCACAGGCCATGCGATCTTCCGATCGATGAGCCTGGTCAACACGCCCTTGTTCGTGGGATTCCCCGGTTTCGTCGCCAAATGGTGGATGGCCGACGACGAGCACGGGTTCTACCGGGGGGTGTACCAGTGGGATGGCGCTCGCCGCGCGGAGCAGTACGCGCGGTCGCTGTGGCGCGTCCTCGCGCTTGTCAGCGTTCCCGGGTCCATCCGCTATCACGTGCTGCCCGGGGAACGGCGAGACGCCCTTGCGCGCCATCCGGATTCGGTGGCCGATTCTGCCGAAACGCCCGATGCCGCATGGTGGCAGATCACGCAGACGTGACCGGCAGTGTGGCAACCGAGCACCCCGACGTCCTGGTGGTCGGCGCCGGCCCCGTCGGTCTGACACTCGCGCTTCAGGCCCTCCTTCACGGAGCGCGGGTGCGGCTCATCGATTTTCGGCCAGGTCTGCGGCGGCCGTCCCGCGCGTTGGTGGTGCATCCTCGGACGGCGGAGGTTCTTCGGCCGCTGGGTGTCGTGGAACGGATCCTCGCTCATGCGACGACGGAGCTACAGGTCGCCGTGCACATCGGGTCGCCAATCGGCACCGTGGACCTCGGCGATCTGGCCATCAACGGCACGGCCTTCCCGTTCCTGTCGGTCGTCCGTCAGGCGGACGTCGAGCACGTACTCGCCCAAGCTCTCCTGGAACGCGGCGTCACCATCGACTGGCGCACCAGATTCCTCGGACTCGACCACGGCGTCGGGCTTGGCGACGACGACTCCGAGGTCCGGGCGACGGTGCGCACGCCCGGCGGTGACGAGATCATCACCTGCCGGTACCTGGTCGGCTGTGACGGTGCTGCCAGTTCGGTCCGCGACGTCGCCGGCATCTCCTGGGACGGGAAGCCATACCGGCAGGAGGTCGGGTGGCGTCGAAGGCCGACGTCGAACTGGCCGACAACGACCCGACCGGCAAGGTTCTCCTCGGCAGAAGCGGCACAACGTTTCTGCTGCCGGTCGGCGAATTCGCACCGTGGCGGCTGATGACGACGCGGGCGTTCTCCGAAGCCTCCTGCCCTCCCGGCCAGCTCGGTCCACCGGTACCCCTGGATGAGCTCGCCGGGCTGTGTGCGCAAGCCGGCGTCCCCGTCACGCCGGAGCAGGTGAACTGGTCGAGCCAGGCCCGGGTGCAACATCGACTGGCCCGACGTTTCCGCTCCGGACGGGTGTTTCTGGCCGGAGACGCCGCCCACAGCCACTCCCCGGCCGGCGCTCTGGGCATGAACACGGGAATCCAAGATGCCACCAACCTGGGCTGGAAACTTGCACTCGCGTCGACAACGTCGCCCTCGGCAGCCCTGCTCGACACCTATGAGACCGAGCGACGTCCGATCGCCCGGCGGGTCATCGCGGCCACGGATCTGCTCTACTGGCTGGAGTCCGACCCGGGACCGCTGCCAGCCGCGTTGCGGACCCGATGGCCCCGAACGGCGGCCGCAGTGCTGCGGGTCATCTCCCGCCACCCCCGGCTCATCGGTTCCGTTATCGCCGAACTTGGGAACCTGAACGCCCGTTACCGGCCGTCCCCGTGGATGTCCCCAAGCCGCCTGCGCGGCGATGCCGGCGCCGGCTTGATCGGGCGCCGACTTCGCGACCGGCACATCGTCGTCGACGGACGCACCGTTCTCCTCCACGAACTCCTCGCGCAGCCAGGAATCCATGTGCTCACCGCAGGTGACCGTCAGGTCCTCCCGACTTGGAGCGGCAGGTATCCGGTCCATCTGCACTCCGTCGAGAACCTTGCACCGGGCCGACTTCTCGGCGTGCGCCCCGATGGTCACGTCGGTTGCGACGGTGACGAAGCCGCCCTGAACCGGTGGTTCGCCCATCTCGGGCTGGAAGGTCAGAGCAAGGGCCTCACACCGGAAAGCCGTGTCCGCACCTGATATGTGAGTACTTGCTGTCAAGTGGCAGGCGGGATGCCGGAGTCGATCTGTCAACCAGGTCCATCAGCGAGCAGCGGACGGCGCGAGCGCGTTCTCCTACCCGCTCATCTTCCTGCCGTTCGGCAGCTCCGCATTCGTGTCGACGGACACCATGCCCGCGCCCGTCGCAATGGTTCGCGGAGAACCAGCCGGTCACCTCGATCGTGAACTCGATCCGCGCCATCTTCGCTCAGCAGCCCGTCGGCGCCGACATCTGGATCGCCCTCGCCTGGTGCATCGGCATCCTCGCCGTCGCCTACTACTTCGCGACCCTGATCTACCGTCGCAAGATCAGCTGATCTGGACTGTTCGAGGGCAGAAAAAGGAACGCCCGATGCGAACGAGCACCGGGCGTTCCTTCATCCCGGTCGGCGACGTCGGCATTGAGGGGGACGAACACGCGCACACGAGCCGCACGCTCTGCACGGCAGGCTGGGGGTGGTCCGGGCTCGCCGGGGACGCAAGGCGTCGGTGTCCGACGACCCGATCGCGCGGATGCTACGACGACGACTCCGGCTGGCGAAACGCACTGGTCGTGTCGAACCTTGGCCGCCGAGGCCGGGGTGAGTCCGGCTACGGTGCAACGGATCTGGTCTCGCCTTGGGCTGAAGCCGCACCGGGTCACCCGGTTCAAGGTCAACAACGATTCGAGATTCGCCGCAAGCTCGTCAGCGTCGTCGGGTTGTATCTGAACCCACGGAGAAGGCGATCGTTTGACCTGCAGGCCCGGTGGGGCGAGATTCGGTTGTGGTCAGATGGCAGGGTCGCCCGGAGCAACTTCGGGAAAGCGACTCGGACGCGATTCGACCCCGACCACGACACACCCCCAACGATCCTCGACTCGTGTGACCTCAGCGGCTCCCGACGGACAGCCTGCCTGAAGAGCCCACCAGGCTGTCGAACGATCAAGAGCGGTTGTCATGTGACCGCCAGCCGCGGTGCCGCTGCCGGGTCGGAACCAGTTCGCCAGCGTGCGCACACTGATCCTTCCCCCGCCAAGCTCAGCTCGGCGTGTCGGCCAGATCAGAAACACCGTTCTCCTGACTGTCGCTTGCCACCGTGATGGGACCAGCTGATTGCCACGAGCTAGGGACCACCGGTGTCGTTGGTTGATGGTCACGTGGTTCTCCTGGTTGGTCAACGCGTCGGCCTGGTCGGCTTGGTCGGTTGCGGTCGTTGTCGGCGGCGGTAGGACTCGCCTTCGATGACGAGTTCGTAGCTGGTGGAGACGAGTCGGTCGACGGCGGATTGGGCGAGCAGCGGGTCGCTCATCACGGCGATCCATTCGCTGGGGTCGCGGTTCGAGGTGACGATGGTGCTGGTCTTCTGGTGGCGTTCGACGATCAGCTCGTAGAAGTCCGAGGTTTCGGTGCCGTCCATGGGTTTGAGGGCGAGGTCGTCCAGGATCAGCACTTCGACGCGGGCCAGGGCACGCATCTCGGCTTCGACGCTGTTGTCCAGTCGGGCGGCCTTGAGGGTGCGGAACATCTGATCGGCGCGCAGGAACCGCACGGTGCGGCGGCGGCGAACCGCGATGTGCCCGAGAGCGGTCGCGAGGTGGGTCTTTCCGACGCCGACGGGTCCGAGGATGAGCGCGCCGCGGGCGTCGTCGAGGAACCGCAGGGAGCACAACTCGTTCCACAGTTCGCGGTCGTAGCGGACCGGGCTGTCGGTGTTGAACGTTTCCAGCCGCATGGCCGCGTCGAGTTTGGCGGTGCGGGCGCGGAGGTCGGCGCTGGTGCGGTCGCGGCGGTCGACCTCGTCGGCGAACACCAGGGACAGGAAGTCGGTGTAGGGCATCGCCTGCTGCTTGGCCAGTTCGAGCCGCTCGGGCAGGGTGTCGAGCATCCGCCCGAGTTTGAGGGTGCGCATCAGCTTGCGCAGGTCCGCGTCAACGCCGGCGGCGGCATCGGGACGGCGGTGCTGGTGCGGCTCATTCCCGGCCTGCCCGGTATTCGGTGTTCTCCCGGGCGAACCGGGCGGGCCCGCCGACCACCTTCGCCGCTGTCGCGTGCGGGCTGTTGCTCGCGGGCCTGCTCGAGCATGCGGGCGATCTTGCGGACGTCGACGACGTCGAGTTCCAACGCACGGGCGCAGGCGGCGTCCACGGCGGCCGCCCCGTAGCTGCGGGTCAACCCGAGCAACCGATACACGGCGCGCATGCTGGTCCACGGCAGCGGCACGTCCAGCAGCCGGGTCGCATACACACCGGCGGAGAACCCCGCTGCCGCAGCCTTTTTCTTCAAGGTCTCGACGTCCCGCAACGCGTATTCGGCCCGGCCGACCGGGTAGTCGGCGGGGTCGGTGGACCGGCCACCCGGTGGTCTGCGCGGGTGCGTCTTGATTAGCTGCCCGCGGGCGTAGATCTTCACCAGCCGGCTGTCGACGCGGGCCTGGACCCGTTGCCCGATCAACTCGCCTGGCACCGAGTACAACGCCCGCCCGATCTCCACGTGCCGGTCCGGCGCGACCTTCGGGGTGGCGAACGACCGGCACGTCATAGGGCGTCTCGGGGAGCGGGAGCAGCAGTGATTGTTCCTCGGCGGCGAAGTGTTCGGCCGGCCGTTGCGCGGTCGTGCCATGCACCCGCAGCCCGGCGGTGCTGCGGCACCAGACCTCGACGCGGCGCTGCGCGTCGGCCAGGTCGGCGAACGACTCGCCGGCGAAGAAGTTGCCGCGCACGTACTGCACGATCCGCTCCACCCGAGGTTTGCCCAGCGTCGTCAAGTGCACCCGATCCGTCGGCTCGCGAGCGAATCGTGCGGGTGACGCACCCGTTCCATCCGATGCTGGGGCAGGAGTTCGTGTTCCTCGCGGTGCGGCAGACCTGGTCGGAGGACCGCGTGTTCCTGCTCGATCGGGACGGCCGTCAACGCTCATTTCCGGTGGGCTGGACCGATGCTGTCGAGCCGGACGTGTTCGTGTCCTTCGCCGCCGGTCGGTGTCCGTTCCGGGTGAATGACCTGCTTGACCTCGCCCGGTTGGTCGCTGGTTTGATCGGCCCGGGAACCGACCAAGTGTAAGGCCAATTACGCCAGCGATGTAAGCGTCATTATGCCGCTGCCTCGCTGCAGCCACGACGATGCCGGTGTAGACCTGCTGTTGAGAAGGCGATATGACACCAGATGCTTGACATGGCGGATCCACCCGGCATAATTCGACTTACATCATTGTGATTCGGTCGGAGGGATGCGGTGGCGAAGCGGCGGGGTGACCCGAAGGTAGAGGCGTTGCAGGCGGAGCGGAGTCTGAACCCGCGGCCGGAAAAGGTCCGGGATCCCTCGTTCGCGTCGTCGGCGTTCTTCGATCCACGCGATCTGGTGCAGGTCAAGTACGAGATGGTGCGGCAGGTCCGGGTGGACGGGCAGCCGGTGAGCCGGTCGGCCGCCGCCTTCGGGTTCTCCCGGCCGTCGTTCTATCAGGCGGCCGCAGCGGTCGACGCGGCCGGCCTGGCGGGTCTGGTGCCGGCCCGGCCCGGTCCGCGGCGGGCGCACAAGCTGACCGACGAGGTGGTGGCGTTCGCCCGGCGGGCCAGGGCGGGTGACCCCGTGCCTGGCTGGGCGGAACTGGCTGCCTCGATCGCCGACCGGTTCGGGGTGCAGGTCCATCCCCGCTCGGTGGAGCGAGCGCTGGCCAGGGCGGAGCACCCCAAAAGCGGCGGGCAGTGGTGAGCGCGGCGACCCGGCGGTCGACGTGGAACGGTATGAGCAGCTCCGCCGCACTGCCCTGTCCGGTGACCCGGGCGGGTGGCGGTCCGGACTGGCGGTATTGCAGCACCGCGGCGTCGCGGCCTGGCTGGTTGCCTGGCGGGCGGTGTCCGCTGCCCCGGCGCCGACCGGCCCAGCGCGGCGGGATTCATTGTCACCGAACGGTTCTGCGGATGGCCTGGTGCAGGCCCTGGCCGGTATGGCGCTCAGCGCGTTGGCCGGTGGGTGAGACCCGGTGAGCGTCGATGCCGCGCGCACGGCGTCGAAGGTGACGGACTCGCACCTGACTCGGATCGCGTACCTGTATGTGCGGCAATCCACGCTGCGGCAGGTGCTGACCAACACCGAGTCCGCGACCCGGCAGTACGCGCTGCGGCAACGGGCGATCGCGCTGGGCTGGCCGGACACCCAGATCGTCACCATCGACACCGACCAGGGACACTCCGCGGCCTCGACCGTCGACCGGGAAGGGTTCCAACGCCTGGTCGCCGAGGTCGGCATGGGCAAGGCCGGGATCGTCCTGGGCCTGGAGGTGTCCCGGCTCGCCCGGAACAACGCCGACTGGCATCGGCTGCTGGAAATCTGCGCCCTGACAGACACTCTCATCCTGGATGAGGACGGTCTCTATCACCCCGGTGAGTTCAACGACCGGCTGCTGCTCGGGCTCAAGGGCACCATGAGCGAGGCAGAGTTGCATTTCATCCGGGCCCGGCTCCGCGGCGGGCAGCTGTCCAAGGCCCGTCGCGGCGAGCTGAGGACCGCGTTGCCGGTCGGGTTGGTCCACGACCCGGCCGGGCGGGTCGTGCTGGATCCCGACCGCGGGGTGCGGGACGCCGTCGCCCACCTGTTCACCGTGTTTCACCGCACCGGGTCGGCCCGCGCGGTGGTCAAGGAATTCACCGACGCCGGGCTGCCGTTCCCGGTCCGGGTCCGCACCGGGACCCACAAGGGTGAACTGGCCTGGATGCCGCTGCGGCACTGGCGGGTGCTGCGCACCCTGCACAACCCGCGCTATGCCGGTGCTTTCGTCTACGGTCGACGCCGCGGCGGCCGCGGGCCGTCCGGGAAGCCGACCGTCACCACCGTGCCCCGCGAGCAGTGGTTCGCGTTGATCCCGGACGCCCACGCCGGTTACCTCGGCTTCGAGCAATACGAGGCCAACCAGCAGTCGCTGCTGGCCAACGCCCAGGCCCACGGCAGCGACCGGCAACGCGGCCCGGCCCGGGAAGGCCCAGCCCTGCTGCAGGGCCTGGCGATCTGCGGGACATGCGGGCAACGGATGACCGTGCGCTACCACACCCGCCGCGGCGTCGAGTCCCCCGACTACAACTGCGCCCGCGGATCCATCCAAGACGGCACACCGCGTTGCCAGCACATCCCCGGCGCCGGTGTCGACGCCGCGATCGCCGACCTGCTGCTGCGCACCGTGACACCACTGGCGCTGGACGTCGCGCTCACCGTCCAAACCGAGCTGGAAACCCGCGCCGCGCATGCCGATGCGCTGCGCCGCCAACACGTCGAACGGGCCCGGCACCACGCCGACCTCGCGCGGCGCCGCTACCTGGCCGTCGACCCCGACAACCGGCTCGTCGCCGACACCCTGGAAGCGGACTGGAACAACGCGCTCCGCGCCGTCGGAGCAGCCCAACACGACTACGACCAGGCCACCACCGAAGCGGCCGCCGCGCTGACCGACGAACACCAGGCCCGGATCCGCGCCCTGGCCACCAACTTCCCGGTCCTCTGGAAAGACCCCGCGACCCCGCAGCGAGAACGAAAACGCATGACCCGCTTACTCATCGACGACGTCACCCTCAACAAGACCGCCGAGAGGATCCACCTACACGTCCGGTTCCGCGGCGGCCAGACCACCAGCCTGACCATCCCCATCCCGCCCAGCGCTTGGCAGGAACGGAAGACCCCTCCGGCGACCGTGGCCCTGCTCGACCAACTCCTCGACCAGCACACCGACAGCGAGGTCGCCGAACGACTCAACGCCGCCGGTCACCAATCAGGCAGCGGAAAGCCCTTCACCACAGCGATAGTCGTCCACGTCCGACAGAAATACCGGCTTCCCAGCCACGCCAAGCGACTGCACGCCAAGGGCCTGCTCACCCTCACCGAGATCGCCGACGAGCTCGGCGTCCACCCCTCAACCATCAAGGACTGGGACCACGCCGGCCTGCTCGTCTCCGAGCGGGCCAACGAGAAGAACGAACGGCTCTACCAACCACCCACCCCCGGCGACCCGCGGTTGACCAGCCGCCGAGGAAGTCGCCTCGCCAACCGAGTTCCCACCCCAACCCCCGCAGGAGGCGCAGTATGAAACCAAGTCCTTGTCCTTCGGCGACCGCACCCGCGCCGGGTCCGTGCCGAACCCGCGGGCCTGGGCGTAGTCCAACCAGCCGACCGTGAACGTCGGGTTGATCGGGTCCGCGTTCGCGACCACGGGTTTGAGGTTGTCCGGGATCAGCACCTTGAACACGCCCCCGAAGTACCGCCACGCCGCCTCACTCCCGGCGATCACATCAGCCAGCGTCTGCGTGAAGCACAGCCAGACGAACAGGTGCCGCGAGCACACCGCCGTGAAGATCAACGCGTGCACCGCCCGGCGCCGCCCAGTGACCGGATCCAACATCATCCCCAAGCGGCCGAAGTCGAGCTGGCACTCCATCCCCGGGGTGCCGTCCGCGACCCGGACCGTGGCCCTGTGCTGCCCGAAGTCGCACCGCTCCACAGCGAACCGATGCAGCGTGCGATACGGCACCACCACCCCCCGGCGAGCCAGCTTGCCGTGAATGTTGGTCAACTGCAGCCCATCCGCGCCGATCCACCTGCGCAGCTGCTGCTCATGCACGAGCAACGCATCCCACGCAGCGCCGTGGCCCTGCGCGCGGTCCGGTCGCACCGCCGCGATCACCGCGCCGACCAACTCATCCGTCAACTGCTGCTCGCCGCCGCCGCGGACCAGGCCCACCGCGACCGCCGCGTCGACATACCGGCGGGCGGTCTTCCGATCCACGCCCGCCCGCTCCGCGATCGGCCGCAGCCCCAACTCGTCACCAAGCCACTGCCGCAGAACCTCCCGAACCTCGTGCACCCGAACCTCCCGGAACGCCATCGGCGACCTCCAGATCGAACGACCTGGACAAATCGCAGACAACCGGCCACGACCACCCCGACAGGCGCGCCGCAGGTGGTCCCATGACTGGCAAACCCGGTGGTCCCATGACCGTGGCAAGAACCCGCTCAACCCGGTCCCATGAACGTGGCAGGCGACACATGTGGCTCGATGACAGAGTGCGGCGCAAGCCGTTGAGCTGGAAATATTGCCGGGATGTAGCTCCTCGAGGTCATCGACGTTCAAGCAAGACCATCGCCGTTCCGAATGAATTCGTGCAGTAAGCGTGCTCGGGATCGTGGTGCCGCCGTACCCACGAGACGGTGACCAAGTGCCTCGAGCGCTCGGTTGTGAATGTTGCTGGGACCCGGTGCGCGTCGTTGCCCAGCGCAGTCGCCAGCCGCACGGGGTCCGCGGGTCGCGGTGCCGCCACCCGCCCACGACCTCGACCGTGTCACCGGCCAGCGTTCCCGAAATCGTTGTGTTCAGGTTGGGACGGCGAGCAGACAAGCTTGCGCTGGTGCAGTCCGGTCCCGTACTTCGCCGCCCGCAATGACGGGCGCCCATCGGTTCTGGTTCGCCAGGCAGAAGCTGAGCCGGTTTTCACTGGCCGAACTGACGAGCTGATCCAAGACCCTGGCTGCGCCGAGCATCTCCCACCCGCCCCGCACAGAGCTGGCTCGAACAGATCAGGTGGTCGAGCCCTTCGACGGCCGCAGACAGCCACCTACTCGAGATCACCCGGAGACAAAGAAGGCTTGGCCCTGCGCCAGCGCCTGAAATGTGTCGTAGGCCATCCATACGTATCCTTCGGATCCCCAGGCAACGCCCTGGCTGTTCTGCACCCGGACAGCACCGAGATCGTCGTCGTACCCGATGATCAGCATGCAGTGCCCGGCCGGCCGTCCGTTCTTGCCGTACATGAGCGTCCCGTTCCCGACGTACGGACACGGTTCCCCGCGATAGCCAGCCCAGTCCGTGTAGAGCCGAGTGCCGTACGCCATCGGGCCGCCCGCCGCGATCACCTGCTTGATGCTGTCCAGATCGCCGGTTTCCACGCACGCCACGCCGGTCAGCGTGAATCGGGAGTCCGGGCGTACCGGCGCTGTGGAGTATTGACTCCATAGCCATTCGCAGTTCGGCTGATAGGAAGCTGAGCTGAGAGCCGGCGTTCCCGCCGTCAGGAGCGCGAAGTAGCTCCCGAACCGCGTACCCGCACAGGTTGCACTCGTGGCACCTTCGAGTTGGAGCGCCTGCACGAAGATCTCCGCCGGACTGGCGCAGCCGGTCGCCGAGGCAGGGTCGACCCTGCCCGCGCGGGCAGCGGCGAACGTCGCCAGACCATACACGGACGACCACGCCGCGCACGAGCCGGGAGAGCCGGGCGCGCTGTCCGTTCCCTGCTGACCCACCGGTGGAAGCAGCGCGGGATCGACCGCTGCACGCACCGGAACCGTCGTCGCGTCCCGGACCACTATCGGGTCGAGCGGCTCGCGCGTCGTCGGGTCATAGCCGAACCCGTCGTCGATCACATCGTTCACGCGCACCCCTCCGGCATCGGGCGTACAGGATCACATCGCCGCATCACCCGGACCGCCCCTCGACCCACCCGCCGGCCACACCCGCACCGCGGCCGGCGACACGCGCCTCATTCTGGCCCACCACCACGGCTGGCGCTGCAGCGTCTCGCCGGCAACCACGCCGTCAGGCACCGGCTAACATCCGCACAGTCGGCGTCGCCGGCAAAGCCGGCTTGGTGCCCCACCTTGCCGTCCAACCGTGCGGACAGACCCCGTGCGATTGCCGCGCCGAGGAACGAAGCGAGTACGCCGCCACCCACCCGGACGAGGCGTAGGGTCCTGGTTCGGACGCGTCGTACGGGGTGGTCGCTACCGCGTGGGGCGGCAGGCTCCTAGCGACTCGCCGTGTGGGCGGTCCGAGCGGTCTGGATCTTCGCGCCATCGCCCTGCCGCAGGTCGAAGTGCATCAGATCCTTGGCGCCGGGATACGTGCCGCCCCAGGTGAGCCCGGCGTCGACCAGCGCCATCACAATGTTCTTGTCGAGGTCGAAGAAGCCCTCCTCGGGTGGCTTGTGCTTCTTGAAGTCGCCCTTGCCGTTCAGCTCGGTGTAGTCCGCCTCGATCTGCTTCTGCCACCCCGCCAGGTCCTTCGGCTCGCCGGCTGCGGCCTTGTGGCCCTGCACCGCCGTCGTGAGCGCGGCGAGGTTCGCCGCGTCCCGGTACGAGAAGTAGGTCTCCATCGCGTCCGACGCCGCCTCGATGATCGGGTACGCGGCCTTGGAGTCCCCAAAGTTCGACGTGATGTTCGTGGCCGTTCCGAGTACCAGGCTGGTGGCCCGCCGGATCACGTTCGGGGCCTTGTCGCTGGCGTTGCCGATGAACGGATTGCCCTCGTAGTTGAGATCCACGGCCAGGCCAAAGGTGTGCATGCTGAGGCTGTTGCCGCCGACCGCCTTCTTGGGCTGCCGGATGTCGCTGGTCGACGCGTACATCTTGAGGTCCGGCCCGAGGTCCTTGGCGTTCTTCTTCGATGGGTTGATCGTCGCGTCATTCACCAGCGCGGTCTCGGCGCGGGTTAACCGGTCGGCCAGCGCCTTGTGGCATCGCAGCTCGATCCCGAGGAACGTCCCCTTCTGGACGTCTCCGTACCACGACCCGACCGTCCCGAGGCCGGCCTCGTCGATGATCTCCTCGACGTCCTTGCGCTTCAACGCCCGGGCCGTGCTCTCGACCCGCTCCTTGAGCGCCCGCAGGTCTGCGAGCTCCTGGTCCTCCCCCGGCTTCAGCTTGTTGCGCTTCTCCGCCTTGGCCAGGTTGTTCAACCGTGCGATCGCGGCGTCGGTCAGCAGCGCGGCGTCCGCCGCCCGCTCATCGGCCGTCTTGCCGGCCAGCAGCGCCTTGTCCTCAGCGGTGTACGCGAACTCGCTCTTCGCGTCGCTCTTCGTCCAGGTCGATTTCGGGGCTGGAGCCGGTGCCGGCGGCTTGGCGTCCGGGTTGTCGCGCTGGACGGTTGGGACGGCGGTCGACGACCCGCTGGCCGCACGCGCGACCGTCGGCGCGCCCGGAACCAGTCTCGGCTGCACCGCCTTTTCCTTCGCTGCCTTTTCAGCCGCCTTCTTCTCCGCCGCCTCTTTCGCGGCCTTCAACCTCTTAGCCACCGCCTCCTCGAACTTCTGCAACCGCGGAGCACCCTCAGCCGGGTCGTACTCGATGTCGCGGTCGATCTTCGGGTCCAGCGACGCCCGCAGCGCGTCGGCCAACGCGCCGGCCTCGGGCTTCCCCTTCGTCCCGCGGCTGATCACGTGCTCGTGGTTCACCCCGGCGTCCTTCACCTCGATGATCCGGAACAGGTCGCTGACCTTGACCGATGCCGGGTTCGTCTTGTCGGGCCGGCGCCACCCCGCCGGAACGCCCCGGAGCGCAGCGTTGATGGTGGTGCAGGCGTCGTGGAAGGCCCGCCAGTAGGAGCCGCTCGTGGCGAAGTAGCCCCGGAATTTCGGCGCCTTCAGGATCGCGTCCTGCGCTTTCGCCGGATCAGCCTTGATCGCCGCGTTCAGCCTCCCGATCTCCCCCGCGGCCCACGACGCCACCGACCCGGCGCCCTCCGCGTCGAACAGGATCACCAGGTCCGACGGCTGCTGATCCGCCTTGTCCTTCGTCCCGATGCGCAGCCTCGACGCGTCGGTGCCGACCGCGTCGCCGGTCTTCTTGGCGATCTGCATGTTCCCGCCGCCGCTGTGCGCCGACAGGATGATGTGGTAGTTCGTGACCTTGGCGAGGTTCCCGCCGGCCTTCGCGAACACGTCGGCGATGTAGTCGAACGTCGGGACGTCCCCGAAGTCCGACATCCCCCGCCCCTGGGCCAGCACGGCGACGATCTGCGGTCCGGCAACCGATTTCGGGTCGTCCGGCTTCGCCGCGCGCTCCTTGCCGACCGCGCCCATCTGCTGTTCCCAGTGCTCCTGGTCGACGTCCCGGACCTGGCCCTTGGCGCCCTGTCCCGGCAGCTCGCCGGTCGCCACCGCGTACCCCGCGAACGGGTCGCCCGCGCGGAACCCCCACCCGTGGAAATGCAGAATCACCTGGGTCGGACGCTTCGGGTCGAGGACGTCCGGCATGATCACGACCGCCGTGTTGTTCGGGCTCTCCTTCGTCATCTTCTTCTCGAAGCCCGGGACCATGTTTCCCCGCCAGCTCTTGTACTTCGCCTGATGACCGCCCGTGACGCCGTACTTCAGCCCGGTGACCTCGACGCGGGTCATCCCGGTCTTCTCGACGTCCTTGACACCGCCGGGCTTGGTGTAGCCCGTCGGGTCGTCTGCGGGGTCCTTCAGCTCGTCCCGCTGAATCGCCTTGAACTGGCGGACTTTCGGCCGAGGACGCGGACGCGACCGGCCGCCCCCCGCGATCAGGCGGACGACCGCGGAATTGCCGGCCCGCCGTTGCAGCGCCGTCGCCGACTCGCGGGTCAGCGTCTCGCGGGTGCGGAGTTGCTCGCCGGCCGCGGTCCGGGATGTCGCCCCGGCTCGGGGCTGCGCCGCAGCGCTTTCGCGATGCCGGTCAGCCGCAGCCTTCATCGAGCGCGCGTCCAGGCGGCGGCCGCGGGTGCCAGGACGCCGCGAGCGATCGAGGCGTGCTGCATCGCCATGCCACCATGGGATCGCGTCTGCTGCGCCGGAAACAGGGGGTTCGGTCCGGGCCTTCGGGCAGCGCATCGTGCCCGAAAGGGCAGGCACGAAGACGATTACGGGCTGACGCCGGCCCGCTTGAACTTCCCTGACTTGGCCATCTCGGCGGCCTCGGTCGGGTGGTATTCCCAGTGCCAATGCTCCTTGCTGACCGTGCGGATGTACCCGTAGCTCGGAGCGTGGTCCTTCATCCACAGGTAGAGCGCGGTATCGAACCCCTTGGTGTTCAGGTCCAGGGCGATGCCGTTCTGGTGATTGCTATAACCGGCCTGCGCCGCCTTGTTGCCGGTGCCCGCCTTGTACTTGGCGTACAGCGACTTCTGCTCCTCGTAGGTCCGGAATCCGCTCTCGATCTGCAGGTCATGACCCGCGTCCGCGGCCCCCTGCTGCAGCAGTCGGAACGGCGGCAGCGTCGCCGCCGACGCCGCCTCGGTGTCGCCGCCCTCGTCGACGATGTTCACCACCTCGATTTGCCCGGTGAACTTGCCGCCGTCCCACGTCGACGTCGCGCTGTAGATGTCCTCGGTCCACCCGTCGACCAGGTTGTGGCCGCGGTCCACCCCACCTCCTCGCCCTTGACCCGCTTCCCACCGTCCAGCTTCGTCTTAGCGACCCCCACGTACGCACCCTTCGGCGTGCTGTCCTGGGAGACCTCCTCGACGATCACCAGCGTGCCCATCGGGATCGTCGCGCTCGTCGGGCCGTACCCGACGGTCTCCACCCGCTTGGTCGCCTGCGTGTTCACCGTGAAGTTGCACCCGCCTGGACCACCTCGAAGGAGCGAAAACCTGGACCGGACACGGGATCTTCACCCTCAACCTGGTCAAGATCACCGCCCTGGCCAGCTGACAGCCGGCCACACACGAGATCAACAAACAGGGAGGTCGGCGATCTCGACAGCACCCACCCTCAACCACCCGACTCGGCGTTCTTCAGGTCCAAGTAGCTAACTGGGTGCCGGTCCTCGACTTCAGACGTGGCCCGCGCTGTCGGGGGCGGTTTCGTCATCTTATGGACTTGTGTAAGCGCAGCAGCGACGTGAAGCGGAGGATCGCATGGTTCCGGCGCGTTGCTGCCCGGTTCCAGCCGTTGCTGTTGGTGGGCTCCTACGGTGCAAGACGTGGATCGACGGGGACTCCTGCTTGCGGTGGGTACAGGCATGCTCGGTCTGCTGGCTTCGTGCGGACGCGCGGTCGACGTGGCAGCGGGATCGGCGATCGCCGCTCCGGGTGCGGCGTCCTCGTCGGAGTCATCGACCGAGCCCGCGGCGCCGGCCAAGCCGGTGCTGCAGGACGGTCCCCCGACGCTGACGAGGATCACGCCGCCGGAGACCGTGGTGTCCTGGGTGCCGGACAGCCCACCGCTGTTGGCCCTCACGATCGACGACGGTGTGAGCTCTCCCGTCGTCGGCGCCTACATCGCACTCGCAAGGGCGACGGGTATCCGGTTGACATTCTTCGTCAACGGGGTATACCCATCCTGGGCGGAGCATCAGCGGGACATGCAACCGCTGGTGGACAGCGGGCAAATTCAGATTGCCAACCACACATGGGACCACCCGGACATCCGCACGATCACGGATGCGGAAATCGCCGACCAGCTGGACCGCAACAACACGTACCTGGCCGGTCTCTTCGGGGTGGACACGAGGCCGTATTTTCGGCCGCCGTTCATGGGCCGCACGGCGGCTACCGACGACATCTGCGTCAGCGAGGGCTATTCGGTGATCACGTGGTGGACTGGTTCATTTGGTGACTCCACGGAGATCACCGCGCAGCAGGTCACAGACAATGCCGACCCAGTATCTGCGAGCCGGAAACATTGTCATCGGGCACGCGAATTTTCCGGCCGTCACCACGGTTTTCGACGAAATTATTCGGTTGATCGAGGATCGAGGGTTGGCCACCGTCACGCTCGCGGACGTATTCGCAACCGGAACAACCTGAGAACCAGGAGTCAACCGCTCCATCGCCACCGACAAGTTGACTTTCGCGACCATGTACTTCGTCATCCGCCCCAGACGGCAAAGGTAGTTCTGAACCACTCCGGTCTGAACGAGGTAAACAGCTCGGCGAGTCCGCAGGGGCCGGTTTCGCAATCGACAGCGGGACCGCCAGATCGACGCCGTCAACGCGCCGGCTACGGGCCTCAATCCAGAACGCGGACCTCATGCTCGGCCGCGGCGAATCCATCGCAGTCGCCAGGATTCACCGAGGGTTTTGCATGTTGATCTTCGGTTCGATGGTTGATCTTGAGCGAGGTGCGTGGTGGGGTTTGGCATGCTCCAGCTGGTCGGCAGGGTTCCGACAGAGTCCATGTCCGGGCACGGTCACGAGGATGCGACGCGACTTCCGTACGGGTGAGGTCCGTTTCGGTGTCGGCGGCGGCCGCAAGGACGGCCAGATACCGGACGGGCGCCTGCTGGTCGTCGAGCGCCCGCCAGCGTTTAGGTGTGGATCATGTCGTCCGTGGTCTCGCTCATCGTCGTCTCTTTCCCTGTTGCGGTTTGGGTCCCGCCGGCCGAGGGGGCCGACCGGCGGGACGTTCGGGGATCGGTCGGGGAAGCGTCAGCTGGTGGGCCGCGCGGCGGGGGTCGGCTTCGGGTTGCGGGTGATGGTGACGGTGGCGTACTCGAGGTTGACCCCGATGGTGGCGTTGCGGATGTCGTGGTCTGGCACCGCGGGTGCCGTCGGAGGTCTGGTAGTCGCGGACGGTGTAGTCGCCGGTGACGTGGACCCGGTCGCCTTTGTGCAGGCTGTTGGTGACGTTGTCGGCGAGCTGGTCGAACACGACGACGCGGTAGCCGACGCGGCCGCCGTCGCTCCAGGTGCCGTCGTCGGGGTCCTTGGTGCGGTAGTTGACGACCACGGTGAACCGGCTGTAGGGCCGGCCGGTGGTGTTGCCGAGGGCGTACTCGGGGTCGGCGGCCAGGTTTCCGGTGATCTCGATGCGCGACATGACTGTGAGGTCCTTCCGTGACGGGTGGTGCTGGGCTGGGAACGGTCGCCGGGCAGCGGGACTGGGGTGGCTCTCCTTCCTTTCTCCGCTCCCCTGCCCGGACTCCAGGCGTGTAGCTGCGCCGACGGAGCGGGAGGACCTGGCCGGACCGGTGTCGTCCTCGGGGTCCCCGCGCGCGGGGTGGGGACGGCCCGGTCGGGTCGGGTCCGGGAGCGGAGCGGCGCAGTAGCCTGACCAGGTCCGGGCAGCTCGCAGTTGTTGTTGCGGCGCAGCCGCTGTCGTTTCTGCGGCGCCGTCTGCCGCGGGTCGTGCGTTACTTGCGGCGCTGCTTGCCCGCCTGGTCGGCAAGCATCGACAAGAAGCCTGGGCTCCGCCCCCGGCACCCCCGGCCAGCTCTGGAATGTGACTGGCAGCCTGGGTGCAGCGGGAAGGTGGCAGCTGGTCGGTCATTCCCTCACCGGCGCCGGAATGACCTCGAAGGTCCAGTGC
>CAWHKH010000008.1:0-22853 GCA_963829945.1 uncultured Actinomycetota bacterium
TTCGAGTCCCTGATGGCGCACTTTTCGCAGGTCACGGCTAATGTCGATGATCTTCGCGCACCCCGCTGGGATCGACTGCACGTCTATTGCACGAATTGACTCATACCACGACGTAACGCGGTGCGCGGATGCGTACGATCCTTCGCTATGGCACGCGCCCGTACGCCGCCGGGGACTGTGAGTTCGGTCACCGTCGTACCGGTCGGGCGCGATGCCTCGGACCCTTCCGAGCGCGAAGTCGCCATCCCGCGGCTCAAGTCGCCCACCGGGGAGCCGCTCCCCTTCCCGAAGGGATTGAGGTCGGCATGGACGTGCGCGAGAACGCCCGTGGCTGTGGCGTCGCAAACAGCGAGGCATGCGGCGACGGGCCGGCGTGTGCCCGGCTGCTCGTCAGGTCCGCTCGTCCCTGGCCTGCGACACTGCCACGCCATGCCCGCCGACGGAGCCCACCCCGAGGTGCCCTGACGAGCAACTTGCTCTCGCTGTCGCTCTCGCTCTCGCTTTCGATCTCGTCCTGCTCTCCTGTTCTTCTGCTATTCGCTCCGTATGGAGGGGAGCGTCGTCGGCTTTCGCGATGTCGGCGCGGATGGCTTCGGCGCGTTGCGAATCGGTGGGCCAAGAGAGCTGCGGTTCAGCTGGCTCGGGAGCGCCAGGGCGTCACGCCGGCAGTTGGCGATCGTCCGAATGTCAGCGGGACACTGTCTTCGTGCCATGGTGGCTGCAGCTCACAATCGGCGTCGTCCTCGGATTACTCCTCCTGTGGCGGGCGCTCGTCGCGGTCTTGACGGTCTTCGGCCGCGGCAATGACCGGATCGCCGAAGAGCGCGGTCGCGTGGTCGCCGGCGTTGTCCAGTCCCATGTTGTCGACCAGGAAGTAGCCGCGGGCGAACGGTGCCGGTGCGGATGTTGAACGAGGTGGGCGTGATGCGCACCTCCTCCCAGCTCGCCCGCGTCGGTGCAGTTCTCACTGGTCGACTCGCAGGAGACGGCGAAGTGGTCGGCGTCCAGGTTCGCCGGGTCCGGGGTGTTGTTGCGCAGGTCGTAGTAGGTGACGACCACCGTGCCGTTGTCGTCGACGTGGGCGGAGGGGGTGAACGCCTGCTGGTCGTCGTTCGGCTCACCGGTGGGCGTCTTGTTCACCTTGATCGTCGCCGACCAGGTCCGACCGGCGTCGGTCGACCGGGTGAACGCGATGCCGTCGTGATCGGTCACTGACAGGCCGCCGTCGAAACGGGCGTCCATCCACACGGCGTACAGGTTGCCGTTGACGGCGTCGACCGCGACCTCCGGCAGCAGGTCCCATGCAGTTTCGGGCCAAGCGCTGCGGAGTCCCGGTGTGGCCAAGTGTTCTTCGAAGGCTGGCCTTGGCGTGGTCGGTGCGAATGCCAACGCGACGGATTGTCGGGGTGGTCGTGCACACTGCCCGCATGGCCTATGACCAGGATCTTGCCGCGCGCGTCCGTGGCGTTGTCCGGACGGAACCAGGGCTCACCGAGAAGCGCATGTTCGGCGGGCTCGCGTTCCTGATCAACGGGCACATGGCCGCGTCCGCGAGCAGCCAGGGCGGCCTGCTGCTGCGGGTCGACCCGGCCCGGACCGAGACGCTGGTCGAGCGCCCTCACGTCGGCCGTTTCGTCATGCGCGGTCGAGAGATGGACGGCTGGCTCAGGGTCGATGCGCCGGCCGTCGGCACGGATGCCGAGCTGCGTCAATGGGTGTCGCTGGGTGTCGACTACGCGCGGTCGCTGCCGCCGAAATGACGACGCACCGGCACTCGGCGGCCCCGTCGCGGGGTCGATGACGCGCTGCGGATCTTGGTTCGACACACCGGATCGTGTGGCCGCACGACGGGCCCGGCATGGCGCTGGGCCGTTGCGGACCACGGGTGTACCGGGACGCTGCTGGCCGTGGGCGAAGCGTGTACCGGCGGCATGCTGGCCGGCGCCCGGAACCATCTCCGCTGCAATGCGGCGGACGCCGTCTGGAGGTGTTCGGCCAGGAGCTGAACCCGGAGCCGGACACCGGACGGAGTGCCGTGGCGATGACCCCTCTCACCTTCATTCCGTAGTCGGGTCGGCGAAGGGGCCTCGGTGAACAGTGAGCCGACGCATCCGTTGCGACCGCCGCCGTCGACGGCCGCGCGCTCCGGCGGCGCTGGCACCTGCGAGTTCCTGGAATGGCTGACCCCGCAATGGTTGTCGTATTCGGTGGGTCCGGCTGACGCAGACATGGCCGACCGGATCGCGCTCGTCCCGGACCGGGCGTGGATCGCGGCGGTCACTCCGACCGCAGCCCACGGGACTGGGCGTGCGTCACCGACGCCACCGGCTACGGGGTCGCAGTGCGACGCTCGGCCTCGGCCTTGATGCCGGTGAACGAGGCACGGACCGCCTGCTCCCAGGCGGTGCCGACCTTTCCGGCCCACCACCGGCCGATCGCCCAGCCGTCGGCGGCGAGGTCCCCGCGGTAGGCCAACCGGGTGCCGGTGGGGATGGGTTCGAGGGTGAAGGACTCGGTCACCACGGGCACCGGCCCGCGGACCAGCCGGAAGTCGATTCGGGTGGGTTTCGCGAAACGAACCGTTTCCAGGGTGGTGGCGATCAGGCCGCCGCGCACCGGGGTGTAGTGCTCGGCCAGCACCATGTCGGTTCCGGCCTCGATCACCTTGAGCTTGTCGGCCATCGCCCGCGGGGTGCGGGCCAGGTACGGCCCGGCGATCACGTCGAACACCACGTCCGGAGCCGCCACGATGCTGATGTCGAACGGGCCGAGCACCCGGTGCCGGCGGCCGACGTCCAGATCCAATGTCAGCGCACCGGTCACCACCAGCCGGTACACCGCACCCGCGGCCATACCGCCGCCGATCGCCCCGGCCGCAACCACCGCGGCCCATCCCGGCCACCGCACAACACCAACTGTGACAGATTCCTTCCCCGGCCGCGCCGGCCAACCCGTCGATGCGCTCATCGAGGCGATGTCGAGGCTCATTCGGTTACCGACCCGGGCCTTCGCAGGAACGCGCCTGAGGGCCCTCGCCAAAGAAGTTTCTGAGTCGAGTTGCCTCGCCGGTCTGCGTGAACGCGGGCCGCCCGACGTCGTCGGAAGGTCAGGGCCGCACGGTGTCGATCTTGGCGGGGGGTCGCGCTCGACGACCGGGTCGAAGATGTCGTCGATGCGGGTGACCAGGTCGTCGTCGAGGGTGACGTCCGCGACCTCCGGGTTTGACCGTGACCGGCACGGAGGCGGGAGGCACCGGCGATGGCCGCCGAGACGCTGCGGTTGCGCAGCGTCACGGACACGGAATGCGTAGGTCTAGCCCAAAGAAGGCTTGGCCGTGCGCCAGCGCCTGAAATGTGTCGTGGGCCATCTATACGTATCCTTCGGATCCCCGGGCAACACCTTGGCTGTTCTGCACCCGGACAGCACCGAGATCGTCGTCGTACCCGATGATCAGCATGCAGTGCGCACCCTCGACTACGTCCGGCACGGCACCACCACGCTGTTCGCCGCGCTGGAGATCGCCACCGGCGAGGTCACCGGCCTGTGCCGGCCCCGGCACCGCAACCAGGAATTCCTGGTGTTCCGGCGGCACGTCGCCCGCGGCTACCCCGACCAGGACCTGCACCTGATCATGGACAGCTACGCTGCCCACAAACACCGGCGGTGAAGGCGTGGCTGGCCGCCACCCGCGGATCCACGTGCACTTCACCCCGACCTCCGGATCCTGGCTGAACCTGGTCGAGGTGTGGTTCGGCATCATCGAACGCCAGGCCATCCACCGCGGCACGTTAGCTCCGTCCGCGAGCTGGTCGCCAAGGTCCGCGACTTCATCAACGGCTGGAACGACCGCTGCCAACCCTTCACCTGACCCAAGACACCCGAACAGATCCTCTAGAAAGCCACCGTCAACCCACTTCAGTTGCGATCCATTAGCGACTCGCCGTGTGGGCGGTCCGAGCGGTCTGGATCTTCGCGCCGTCGCCCTGCCGCAGGTCGAAGTGCATCAGATCCTTGGCGCCGGGATATGTGCCGCCCCAGGTGAGCCCGGCGTCGACGAGCGCCATCACGATGTTCTTGTCGAGGTCGAAGAAGCCCTCCTCGGGCGGCTTGTGCTTCTTGAAGTCGCCCTTGCCGTTCAGCTCGGTGTAGTCCGCCTCGATCTGCTTCTGCCACCCCGGCAGGTCGGTCGGCTCGCCGGCTGCGGCCTTGTGGCCCTGTACCGCCGTCGTGAGCGCGGCGAGGTTCGCCGCGTCCCGGTACGAGAAGTAGGTCTCCATCGCGTCCGACGCCGCCTCGATGATCGGGTATGCGGCCTTGGCGTCCCCAAGGTTCGACGTGATGTTCGTGGCCGTTCCGAGTACCAGGCTGGTGGCCCGCCGGATCACGTTCGGGGCCTTGTCGCTGGCGTTGCCGATGAACGGATTGCCCTCGTAGTTGAGATCCACGGCCAGGCCGAAGGTGTGCATGCTGAGGCTGTTGCCGCCGACCGCCTTCTTGGGCTGCCGGATGTCGCTGGTCGACGCGTACATCTTGAGGTCCGCCCCGAGGTCCTTGGCGTTCTTCTTCGACGGGTTGATCGTCGGGTCATTCACCAGGGCGGTCTCGGCGCGGGTCAACCGGTCGGCCAGCGCCTTGTGGCATCGCAGCTCGATCCCGAGGAACGTCCCCTTCTGGACGTCTCCGTACCACGACCCGACCGTCCCGAGGCCGGCCTCGTCGATGATCTCCTCGACGTCCTTGCGCTTCAACGCCCGGGCCGTGGTCTCGACCCGCTCCTTGAGCGCCCGCAGGTCTGCGAGCTCCTTGTCCTCCCCCGGCTTCAGCTTGTTGCGCTTCTCCGCCTTGGCCAGGTTGTTCAACCGTGCGATCGCGGCGTCGGTCAGCAGCGCGGCGTCCGCCGCCCGCTCATCGGCCGTCTTGCCGGCAAGCAGCGCCTTGTCCTCAGCGGTGTACGCGAACTCGTTCGTCGCGTCGCTCTGCTTCCAGGTCGATTTCGGGGCCGATTTCGGGGCTGGAGCCGGTGCCGGCGGCTTGGCGTCCGGGTTGTCGCGCTGGACGGCCGGGACGGCGGTCGACGACCCGCCGGCCGCAGGCGCGACCGTCGGCGCGCCCGGAACCAGTCTCGGCTGCACCGCCTTTTCCTTCGCTGCCTTTTCGGCCGCCTTCTTCTCCGCCGCCTCTTTCGCGGCCTTCAACCTCTTAGCCACCGCCTCCTCGAACTTCTGCAACCGCGGAGCACCCTCAGCCGGGTCGTACTCGATGTCGCGGTCGATCTTCGGGTCCAGCGACGCCCGCAGCGCGTCGGCCAACGCGCCGGCCTCGGGTTTCCCCTTCGTCCCGCGGCTGATCACGTGCTCGTGGTTCACCCCGGCGTCTTTCACCTCGATGATCCGGAACAGGTCGCTGACCTTGACCGATGCCGGGTTCGCCTTATCGGGCCGGCGCCACTCCGCCGGGACGCCGCGGAGCGCAGCGTTGATGGTGGTGCAGGCGTCGTGGAAGGCCCGCCAGTAGGAGCCGCTCGTGGCGAAGTAGCCCCGGAATTTCGGGGCCTTCAGGATCGCATCCTGCGCTTTCGCCGGATCCGCCTTGATCGCCGTGTTCAGCCTCCCGATCTCCCCCGCGGCCCACGAGGCCACCGACCCGGCGCCCTCCGCGTCGAACAGGATCACCAGGTCCGACGGCTGCTGATCCGCCTTGTCCTTCGTCCCGAGGCGCAGCCTCGACGCGTCGGTGCCGACCGCGTCGCCGGTCTTCTTGGCGATCTGCATGTTCCCGCCGCCGCTGTGCGCCGACAGGATGATGTGGTAGCTCGTGACCCTGGCGAGGTTCCCGCCGGCCTTCGCGAACACGTCGGCGATGTAATCGAACGTCGGGACGTCCCCGAAGTCCGACATCCCCCGCCCCTGGGCCAGCACGGCGACGATCTGC
The DNA here is from genome assembly GCA_963829945.1 of uncultured Actinomycetota bacterium. Classification (GTDB taxonomy): domain Bacteria; phylum Actinomycetota; class Actinomycetes; order Mycobacteriales; family Nakamurellaceae; genus Nakamurella. The sequence goes on from CAWHKH010000008.1 coordinate 5,932, forward strand.
GGTCCGGCAACCGATCTCGGGTCGTCCGGCTTCGCCGCGCGCTCCTTGCCGACCGCGCCCATCTGCTGTTCCCAGTGCTCCTGGTCGACGTCCCGGACCTGGCCCTTGGCGCCCTGTCCCGGCAGCTCGCCGGTCGCCACGGCGTACCCCGCGAACGGGTCCCCAGCGCGGAACGCCCACCCGTGGAAATGCAGGATCACCTGGGTCGGACGCTTCGGGTCGAGGACGTCCGGCATGATGACGACCGCCGTGTTGTTCGGGCTCTCCTTCGTCATCTTCTTCTCGAAGCCCGGGACCATGTTTCCCCGCCAGCTCTTGTACTTCGCCTGATGACCGCCCGTGACGCCGTACTCCAGCCCCGTGACCTCGACGCGGGTCATCCCGGTCTTCTCGACGTCCTTGACACCGCCGGGCTTGGTGTAGCCCTTCGGGTCGTCTGCGGGGTCCTTCAGCTCGTCCCGCTGAATCGCCTTGAACTGGCGTACTTTCGGCCGAAGACGCGACCGGCGGCCCCCCGCGATCAGGCGGACGACAGCGGAATTGCCGGCCTGCCGTTGCAGCGCCGTCGCCGACTCGCGGGTCAGCGTCTCGCGGGTGCGGACCTGCTCGCCGGCCGCGGTCCGGGATGTCGCCCCGGCTCGGGGCTGCGCCGCAGCGCTTTCGCGGTGCCGGTCAGCCGCAGCCTTCATCGACCGCGCGTCCAGGCGGCGGCCGCGGGTGCCAGGACGCCGCGAGCGATCGAGGCGTGCTGCATCGCCATGCCACCATGGGATCGCGTCTGCTGCGCCGGAAACAGGGGGTTCGGTTCGGGCTTTCGGGCAGCGCATCGCGCCCGAAAGGGCAGGCACAAAGACGATTACGGGCTGACGCCGGCCCCGCTTGAACTTCCCTGACTTGGCCATCTCGGCGGCCTCAGTCGGGTGGTATCCCCAATGCCGATGATCCTTGCTGACCGTGCGGATGTACCCGTAGCTAGTCAGGCCGTCGGGGCCGCGGGCCGTTCGGGGCGGGCGATGATGCTCGCGATCTGCGGTAGAACGGCCGGGTCGATGCTGTGGCCGCCGGAGTGAGGTAGTTCGACGACGTCGGCCCGGCGTTGCCGGAATTGATCGGCGAGCTTCTGGGTTTGCCGGCGCGGAATGGTGGGGTCGCGGTCGCCGTTGGACAGCACGACCAGCGTTCCCGTGAGGTCCGCCGCCGGTGGCTGGGCGAACGGCACCATGGCCGACAGCAGGACCCCCGCGCCCAGCACCCCGGGTCGTTGCAGCAACAACGCGGAGGCGATATTGGCGCCGTTGGAGAACCCGACGGCGACCATCGAACCCGGCTCGATGCCGTATTCGGCGCTCGCGCTCAGGACGAACTCCGCCAGGTCGTCGGTGCGCCGGCGCAGGTCGTCCTCGTCGAACACGCCCTCGGCGAGCCTGCGGAAGAACCGCGGCATGCCGTTTTCGAGCACGGTCCCGCGCACCGAGAGGACCGCGGCGCCGGGACACAGGTGGTCTCGCAACGGCAGCAGGTCGTGTTCGGTGCCGCCTGTGCCGTGCAGCAAGAGCAACGGTGATCCCGCCGCCGACGGATCCGCCGGCAGGAACACATGCGGCCGGGACAGGCCGCTGTCATCGGTCATGGGACGTCCTCGTCGAGCTGCAGCGGCGGCAACGACGCGGCGATCTGCTGCCGGTTGGGTTCCAACCAGGGCGGCAGTTTCAGGCTCCGGCCGAGTTCCAGCAGCGGCTCGTCGACGCTGAACCCCGGGGCGTCCGTGGCGATCTCGAACAGGACACCGCCGGGTTCCCGGAAATAGATGGACTTGAAGTACTGCCGGTCCAGGATCTGGGTCACGCGGACGCCGCGTTCGATCAGTTCCTGCTGCCAGGCCGTCATGGTGGCCAGGTCCGGCGCGCGGAACGCCACGTGATGCACGGTCCCCCCGGCCTGCAGGCCGCGGACCTGCACGCCGGCCGACACGTCGACCAACGCGCCCGAGTCACCTCCGGCCATGCCGAACCGGGCGCGGTCGCCCTGCTCGCCGGTCAGGGTCATGCCCAGCAGATCTGTCAGCATGCCCGCCGAGGGGTCCAGGTCACGCTCGGACAGGGTGATCGCGTGCAGCCCGCGGACGGCGTGTTCGGCCGGGATGTCGGCGACCCCGTCCCAGCCGGAGCGGTGATCACCGTCGGCCGCGACGAGGTCGATGACGATCCCATCGGGATCACGAAACGTCAGGACTTCCTCGGCGTCTCGGGTGCGTGGCGGCTCCGTGTCGACCCCCAACGACTTGAACCGTTGGTGCCACCAGCCGAGCGAGGACCCGGGAACGCTGAACGCCGTCGCGGTCGTCATCCCGGAGCCCTGCCGCCCCCTGGGGACGTCGGGCCACGGAAAGAAAGTCAGTAAGCTCGCCGGACTCCCGTGCTCGTCCCCGTAGTACAAGTGGTAGGTGTCGGGGGCGTCGAAGTTCACGGTCTGCTTGACGAGCCGCAGCCCCAAGCTGCGCGTGTAGAAGTCGACGTTGCGTTGGGGATCGGTCGCGATCGCGGTGACGTGATGTAAACCCTGGGGATTGACCGCGCTCATGCGGCCCCACCTTCCGGCCACGAGACGCCGGCGGGGTCGACCCCCTCCAGCCGGCGCGGACCCGTGCGTGATCGCCCGGCGGAACTGGTCCCCGCATGCTCCATCCGGTCATCCTCCTCGAGGTAGCACGGTCAGCACTCGCACGACGTGATCCCGGAACTCCTTCATGTACTCGCGCAGGAACTGTTCGGTCCGGTCCGTCTTGATCTCGCCGGCAGGACCGTAGTCCTCGTCGGAAAACTTGATGTACGCCTCGGGAGCGGTCATCTGCCGCGCATTGCAGAAGCTCAAGACCGCGCGCACGCTTTGCTGTGCGACGGCCGTGCCGATTTGACCGATGGACGCCCCGATCACCGCGGCCGGGATGTGATCGAACGAGTTCTGACCCCACGGCCGGGACGCCCAGTCGATCGCGTTCTTCAGCCCCCCTGGTATTGAACGGTTGTACTCGGGAGTCACGAACAGCACCGCCTGAACCGCCCCGATGGCCTCCTTCAACGCCACCGCCTCCGGCGGATAGTTCTGGTCGTAATCCTGGCTGTACAACGGCAGATCCCGGATCGAGATCTCCGTGAACTCCAAATCGTCCGGGGCGACACTGATCAGCGCCTGCGACAATCGGCGATTGATCGAGGTCGATGACAGGCTGCCGACGAAGTAGCCAACTTTGTAAGCGGGCACCGATGCGCTCCCGTTCTACGAGTAATGACGACGTCGAACACAGACACAAGCCTTGGCAGGCATCAACCACGGGCGCCGAAGGCACCATGCGGCTCCCGATTGACAACTGTCACTGACAGTGATCCGGCGTAGGGTGGGCAAACCCTAGACCCCCCGGTCGAGCGCCACAAGACATTCCGGCCCCGGAGACGTTGGAGAAGGCATGGAGGACAGTCCGCGCCGACGCCGAGTCACCAGCAGCGACGTGGCCCGGGAAAGCGGTGTCTCCCGCACCACGGTCAGCTACGTCCTGAACCAGGCACCAGGCCAAACGATCCCGGAAGCGACCCGTCGACGCGTACTGGAGGCCGCGGCTCGCCTGGGATACACACCCGCCGGCGCCGCCCGATCTCTGCACCGCGGCAGATCCGATCTCATCCTCGGCCTGCTGCCCGATTGGCCGATCGGCCAGGCCATCGGGCAGATGCTCGCCGATCTGTCCCGCGAGCTAGACCGTCGCGGCCTCATGTTCGTCATCTACCCCGCGCGCTGCGACGTTCTTGGCGCATCGCAGATCTGGCGCGCGATCGGACCCGTCGCCGTGCTGAGCCTCGACGCCGTCGACGACACGGTCGCCGAAACCCTGCGTCGGCACGGGATCGCCGTCATCGAGCTCGTCTACGGCATCCCACGCCGCCGCCCCACGCTTCACCTGCCTAACCGCCGAATCGGTGAAATCCAAGTCGAGCATCTCCACCATCAAGGACATAGCCGACTCGGCTACGCCGACTCCGACGATCCCAGGATCACCGCATTCCGCGACGCCCGCCTCGGCGGTGTGCGCGCCGCCTGCGAAGACCTGGAACTACCCGAACCCGTCACGAACCCCGTCCGACTCAACCCCGACGCCGCCGAACGAGCCATCCGCCGCTGGCGAGCAGCGGACCCACCCATCACCGGGATCTGCGCCTACAACGACGACGTCGCTCTCGCCGTCCTCGCAGGGCTCCGCAAACTTCACCTCAGCGCCCCCGCCGACCTCGCCGTGATCGGCGTCGACGACATCCCCGCCGCCATCTGCGCATCGCCACCCCTCACCACCGTCACAATCGACCTCCAGCTGTACGCCGACTACATCGCGGAAACTGTTCTGCGAACCCTCAACGGCCGACCCCCAGGCCGCCATCCCGGCGTGGAAACGGTGCGAGTCATCCCGCGCGCCTCAACATGACGGCGCAGTCGTACCGGCCTCGGGCCGCGTACCAATCCGAGTGCCCCCCTCGCGGCGATTAGACATCGTGGCGGTCGGGCCCCTCGGGGACCACTGCACTCACCGGACGGAAGCCCCTGATTGCTTCGAGGGACTCCGCGGACAGCACGATCAACCGCGACGTAACGACGGCGTCTGGGTCAGCCGGCGTGGCCGGTTGCTGCTGGAGCTGTCGAACGCCGTGGACGAGGGCCACGTCTCCTGGGCGCAGCTCCAGGTCAAGGTCGTCGTCAGCGCGGACCTCGCAGACAGCATCGATAAGGCCGCCCGCGCCGGCGGCCCGACGCCCAGCAGCCGCCCCGTCTGACGCAGGGGCCGTCGCGAGTGGGCTCGGCGGGCCCGTCGTCCACTAGCCCGACCTCGGGGTAGTGCGAGCCCGGCCTGGCAGAGGTTCGGTGGGATGAAGGCTGGTGCGGCGTTCTTCGGCTGGCTGGCCGCCACCGATATGGCGGTGATCTTGATCGCCGTGCTCGGTGCTGCCGGGATGCCAGGTCCGTCAGCCGGATGCCGTCGATGCCCACATTGCCGAAGATGTGGAGGTGGGGCTCACGCAGTCCGCGTAACCACGCTCGCTGGGTCCCGTCGCATTCAGCACGTATCTAGACGCGACCTCGACAACTTCGCCCAGCCCTTGGTCGTCCCGCCGGGGATTCCTGCGGGACTGTTGCCCCACTGTGCCGGGAGCGGATCGCCGCACCTCGACGAGGCACCAAACCGCAATCCATGCGTACATCGTCCAGGTGATCACCGTTGACGTTGCCGCCTCGCCTCACTGGATTTGAAGGACTCGATGTCGCCGCTGTCGAAGCCCCGGAGGAACGCTTCTCACCGCTGTTCGTTGGAGCCGTCGTCACTGGCGTCGTGCGCGTGGTTCCCATCGACCCCTCGCTCCAAGGCAAGCAATACCCACACGGTGAAGATGACTACCGTCCGCTCATGTTTGCACACGCCCTGTGGTTTGAACCGGTCGGACTTATGCCGATGTCCAGCCGTCGGCCGGTGGGATGTCGGCCGGCGCGGCTCGCCGCGTCGCTGGTGCGGGACCGAATCTCAAACCTCTCATCAAGGATGAGATAGACAAAAGCGGCTGGAAGGACCATACTGCACCGGCCTGCGCCATATGGAAGCGCGTTCGAACCGGAGGAGTAAGGCCGTGCGAATCACGCGCCTGATGATCGGCTCAACCGTGGTCGGCGACCGCGCTTCTCGATCGGCTGGACCCGTCATCGGCGATGAATACTCGAATTCGGACCAGGAATCAGGCAGCCGCGTGCAGGTCGTTATCGACGCAAACACCGGTGAATCTGCCCCGGATTTCGAAACGGCCAGGCAGCGTCGAAAGGGATCGGTGAAGTCCGACGGCGTGCGCTTGCACTGCCTGTTCGGGTTCGACCTGAACGGCGACGGTGCCATGGACGTGAGGCACGTATACCGTCGAGCCGAGGACGAAATGCCGGATCGATCCACGGCGAATGTGCCGAGAGGTCGGAGTGCGGACGTCCGAGATCGATGCTTGAACCATAGGTCGCGGTAAAAGGGACGAAACCCGGACGAATCACTGGCCCGTTCCAGTGACAAAGTCAAGGCGGTCGAGGAGAGGGGCACCAAGTGGCAAGTAGGCGATCCGTTTGGCTCCTCCCGGTGGCGGTCGGTGCGCTACTAGCGGGAACGCTCGGCGTCGTGAACGCATCGGCCGCACCACCCGCGGGAACCGATGCCAGCGAGGTGACTCACTGGAACCAGGTCGCGACGACGACGCTCGCCGCTCTTCCGGGGCCGAACGGCGGTGCACCACCTGCATTCCAGATCAACATGGGCATGGTGCAGGGCGCCGTGTACGACGCGGTCAACGCGATCGGACCCAAGCAGCATCGGCCGTATCTGCTCAACCGGCGGGCCGGTGCGAAAGCGTCGATTGACGCTGCCGCCGCAACGGCGGCGTACGACGTTCTCCGGGAGCTCGTTTCCACCGCTCCCGCGAGGGCGCCATTCCCCGGGCGGGCGGGACTCCTGAGCACGCTCTCAGCCGAGTACGATGGCCTCACTGGATGCCATCGAGGATGACTCCTTCAAGGACCAGGGCATCGCGGTCGGGCATGCAGCGGCGGATGCCATGGTCGACGCGAGAGAGGGCGACGGACGGTTCGGGCCGTCTCAGTGGGTGCCGAACTCCGCTGTCGGACACTGGCAGCCGCAACTCAATCCGGCGGGGCAGCAGAGCCTGGATCCGACCCCGTGGGTGGGCGGCGTGAAGCCGTTCCTCATCCAAAGCTCGTCGCAGTTCCGTTCTGCGCCGCCACCCGCGCTCGGCAGCGCGCAGTGGGCGGCTGAGTTCAATGAGGTCAAGAGCCTGGGCAGAGCTACCGGCTCGACACGCACTGGCGTTCAGACATACATCGCAAAGTGGTGGCAGAGCGCACCCGTTCTGAGCTGGAACGAAGTCGCCCGCCAGCTCATCGCGCGGACCGGCCTCGACGCCGCCGACAGCGCACGGCTCCTCGCACTGCAGAACCTGAGCGGGGCGGACGCGGCGATCAACTGCTGGAACGACAAGTATCACTTCGACTTCTGGCGGCCGTGGAACGCGATTCCACGAGCGGCGGAAGATGGGAACCCCGCGACGGCTCCCGACCCGACCTGGGCGGCGCTCCTGACCGCGCCGTACCCCGAGTGGGTCTCGGGACACAACTGCCTCGACGGCGCACACGTCGCCGTGCTGCGGATGTTCTTCGGCGACGCGCCGGGGTCCTTCCAGATCACGAGCACGTCCGGGTTCCTTGCACCCGCTGAACCGAAGGTGCGCACGTTCGACACGTTCTCGCAGCCAATCGCGGAGCTCATCGAAGCACGCATCTGGGCCGGCCTCCACTACCGCAGCGGAGATGTGGCGGGCCAGGCGCTCGGCCAGAACGTGGCCAACTACGCAGCCTCGAACTACTTCCAGCCGGTGGGTCGCTGACGATCCGCAACCCGGCCTAGAAGTGGCGGCGGGAGGACGGTGCGCCGTGGCCGCTCCCGCTGCCCGGAACGCACGTCTTCGTCGGCGGCGTTTCCGGGTCTAGCAAGGGCTCGGTGCTGTGGTCGACGCTGTGGGCGCTGGCGGCGCCGATCCGGCTCGGCCTGGTGACGGTGTCGGCGGTCGACCCGAAGGCGGCATGAAACCACGTTTCGGTCGGCCGCTGTGTTGCGCGGTTCGCGTGCGAATCGACCGTCGAGATAGCGGAGTTGCTCGAGGAGGACGTCGCGGTCGTGGATCGGCGCTGCGCCCACCCAGCCGGGCAGACGCGGCTGCACACCCCCATGCCGGTGACACGCTGGGCCTGGGCCTGGGCCTGGGTCTGGTCGTGGTCGTAGTCGACGAGCTGTCGACACTCACCGGTCAGCGACATCGGCCGGAGAGCACCCACGAGAGCCGCACACATCTGCTGCGCCGCAGTCGGTCTCGACCACGCCTGGGATCGGCGACGATCTGCCGTCAGCGCGACCATGAGGGCAGACGGACGACCCGCGGATCACGCCGGAGATCCCCGGTCAGCCGATCGTCCCGCCGTGTCCCCCGATGAGGTGACACGCCAATCCCCCGCGGGATCCGCCGATCCGCGGACACCTCTCGGCGATCGGTGACGAGACGGTAGGTGCTGTCCAATTCCCCTTGCACCCCAGGAGTTCCGCATGGCAAGCACCACCAGCAAGACGATCCTCGTGTGCGGCGCCGTCGCCGCCGTCCTCGCGGTCGGCGCCGGCCTCGCCCTTGTCAACAATGCGTCCCACGACCCGGCCGGGGCCGTCGGGACCGAGACGATCTCGCCCGGAGCGGCCGGCGCCGGCGCCGAGGTCCACGGCTACCAGGGCTACGACGTGTTCGGCCGGCCGCTGGGCGGTGTGGGTGGCCGGGTGATGCCGGTGACCGTCGACGATCCGTCCTGAGCGTGCATCTCCGCGGGTCGGCCGCGCCAGCGGCCGACCCGCGTTCATTTCGGCGACCGCTGAGCCCGTCCCGATGACCGACCCGGGTCGGCGGATCGGTGATCCCCCGGCGGTGCGGTCGGACTCAGCGCCGCGAACGTGCTCGGCGGCCGGCCTGCAGCGGGGCGACCAGCTGCGCCAGCCGTTCGCTGGGCGCGACGTCCAGCTCGGTGCGCAGATTGTCCGCGAACCGCTGGTAGCTGCGCAGGGCCTCGGCGACGTTGCCCTCGGACAGGTAGATGCGGATGACGACTCGCTGCGCGCTCTCCCGCAGCGGTTCGCACCGCAGGGCGCCGTGCGCCGCCTCCAGTGCCTCGCCGTACCGCCCGACGCGTGCGAGGGCCACCGCCAGCCTCTCCAGGGCGTGCAGGCGCAGCTGGATCAGGTATTCCCGCTCGAGCAGCACCCAGTCGTCGTACCAGCCGGGCAGGAGCACGCCGGTGAAGGCCGCCTCCGGCGCGCGATCGGCGTCGAGGTGATCGCCGGGGGCGAGTGTGCGCCTGGCCCAGGCGACCAGGTCGCGGACGTCGACGTCGACGTCGGGTGCGAGGAAGATCGACCCCTGCGCAGAGTGGATCAGCCCAGGGCAGCTCCGCTCCAGCCGCCAGAGGGTCGATCGCAGGCTGCCCTGAGCATGGCGCTCCGTGACATCCGGCCACAGCAGGCCGGCGACCAGGCTCCGGCTGGACCGAGCGGCCAGGCACACGTGCGCGACGAGGCGCTGGGCGTTCAGGGGCAGGACGTGCTCGGCGCGGTCGGACTCGATCCGGAAACCGCCCAGCAAACCCACCCGGACCGCGGCGGCGGGACTCGCCGATGCGTTCATGGACAACGGGCGATCACCTGCCTGATTCGGACCCGATCGTCCCCTTGCGCCGCGGGGCGTGTCAACGATGCGTGTTCTTCGCTCGGCCCTCACCCTCGAATTCCGACAGCCAGACGTCGATGGCCGCGAGGAGGCGATCCCGCCCCGTCACCACCTCGGACAGGAACTCGCCGTCGGGCACGTCGATGACGCCGTGTAGGCGCGCGCGCAGGTGGGGAGGCTGATCTCCGTCCAGCCACAGCCGGACGACCAGGAAGCCCGTGCGGGCATCCTCCTCGTCCCAGCCGCTCGCGCCCATGGATCCGAACGATGCGCGGGCGGCGTCATTTCCGCGTCATCGGAGCCGGCGCGGTGACGCTGCCGTGACGGACCGGTGACGCACCGGCCGCACTCACCGCCGCCGTCACCGCCGCCGCCGCACTCACCCCGCCTCCCCCCCCCCGCCGTGACCGCCGGCGTCGCGACTGGCCGGACGCGGCAACGAGGCGGACATCGGATAGGGCAAGGACGGCGGAGTGGGCCTGCCGCCGGGCGGCGCCGGGACGCCGACAAGGGCCAGGGCGAGCCCCGACGAACGAGCCTCGCCCTGATGCCCACGACGGGACTCGAACCCTCCGACGAAAGAGCTCTACACCCAGACGCCGTCCACCGATGGTTGTGCCGTAGGACACAGGCAATTTACCACCGATGGATCAACTGAAGTTGTCCCGGCGGCGCACGCTCGGCGGGGCGACGACGCTCTGCCGCGTGCGGGGTGGCGTTGTCCACCACGAACCACTGGTGCCCGCCGCCCTGCTCGTCGACCGGCTCGACCCGTATCCCGGTGTCCGCGTTGGCGACGACGTTCTCGCGCACGCCCAGGAACGATCCGAGCTGGCCCCACACGCGGATGCCCTCGTCGTAGACCTCGGTGGTCAGCGGCCGCGCCGCCACCCGGAGGTCGTTGCCGGCGACGAGCCCGTGCTCCACGTTGCCGAGAAAGATGCCGTACCGGCCGCGGGTGCGTTCGACGGGCAGCCGGAGCGTGAGAACGTTGTCGACGATCCGGACCCGGCCGGCACGGTCGCGGGCGGCGCCGGCGACGCCAAATGGCTGACACCGACCTGGATCCCGACCTGGACGTCGTCCAGGATGTTCCCGGCGACGTCCACCGCCCTGGCCACTCGGCCCGCGACGACGATGCCCTGCGCGGCCACGGCGGGATTGCTGTCGGCGAGTGCCTGGAACCATCCGACCGCCCCGGGCAGGCCCGCCGGAAGGCCGCGTCGCCGATCAGCCGGGCGGCCGTGGCGCGCAGCCGACCCGCCGGGCTCGTCGCCGCCGGCACCGGCCGGGTGTCGGCCGCCAGCGCCGCGCGCCAGGACGCCGCGTCGAGCTCCGAGCAACGTGACGGTTGTCCCGCCGACGTCGAGCCGGACCATGCCGGTGCCCGCCATCAGCGGAGTCACCGCGATCCCGTCCGCGACGAGCAGCCGGCGCAGCACCGCACCCCGGTCGACGGTCCCGAAGCCATCCGGGCCGAGGCTGTCCTGGAGGCGCCGCACCGCGCGCCCGAACGCCTCCAGGCGGTGGGGCTCCTCGACGGCACCGGCGACGAGCCGCTCGGCGTACGCCGCCACCGCCGCCGGGTCGGCGCGGTCGGCGTCGGTCGGCGGGGAGGCGGCGACCAGCGCAGCCCACTCCCGCGCCGGCACGGCGGAGTTGAAGGCCAGGCGCCACCCGGGCACGTCCACGACGGTGTTCGCGTCCGGGGGCGGCGTGGCGTCGTCGCCGACCCCGGACACCAGCCGGTCGACCAACCGCGAGCGGATGCCGGCGTCGGCGACCAGCCTGTCGAGGCTCAGTGCGGCGGTCTTGCGCGCGACCGTCACGCGGTTGCCGGTCACCTGGGCGTCGTCGCAGTCGACGAGCAGGATCCCCAGCTGCGCGTGGCCGACGGTCAGCTCGCAGTCACGCACGCGGACCCGGGCCGGCAGCAGCGGCGTCCGCGCACCGTCAGGCACGAGGCCTGGCGGCGCGCCCCGCCGACCAACCGGACGTGCAGGCGTTGCAGGGTCACCTCGGGGGTGTCGACGATCGTGAGTGCCCCGCTGACGTGCTCGTGGCCCTCGACGCCGACACCCACCGCCCCGCCGCGGATGTCGAGGTCGGCGACGTGCACCGATCGGGCGGCGCGGACCTCCAGGACCCGCTCGATGCCCACCCCGCGCAGCACGCTGGCGGGACCGCCGCAGTGCAGCGTGACGTGACCCAGCGCGACGAGCTCGACCACCCGGTCCGTGACGTATTCGCCGGGCCGGAAACACACGACCGCGTCCCGGCCGGCCGGCAGCTGGCCGAGCGCGTCCTGCCAGCCCTTGCCCGGCGACAGCGTGAGCGACGCGCAGCCGAGTGGGTGAGCCCGCAGAGCCGCTCGATCGCGTCCTGGACGGTCACCGCACCGGTCAGCGGTGGGCAGGCCGCCGGGTCGAAGGCGGTGTGCGCGGCGACGGCGAGCTCCGCGCCGAACACGACCGGCAGGTGCTCCGGGGCCCCGGCCGGGGTGAGCAGCCGCGCGGTGACCTGCTGGGAGCCGGTCGTCGCGTCGACCGCCCAGGAACTGACGCGAGGCCGGGGCGTCCGTGGAAACGATGACGGGCGCCCGGCCGCCGTGCCGGCCAGGCGCCGGCGCCGGGGGTGACCTCGACTGGACCGGGCGCCGGCGACTGAGCGAAGCGGCCGCGACGCCGGCCACGAGGGGCCGGGCCAGCGACACCAGCGTGCCGGCGCCGAGGGATCGGCAAGTGCGCCTGCCCGTCGCCGGCGACGAGGGCGAGGGTCCGTAGCGCCGTCAGCGCGGGAAGCCGGCCAGGTACTTCGGGCCCAGCGTCCAGGTGCGGGTGGCGTACGCGGTCGAGAGGCAGAGCGGGCGAGTGGTGGGCCACTCCGTGCGGGCCGACGTCGGCCGGGACTCCGCGTCCGGCGGCCACTCCACGTCGCCCGTCGCGACCCGCGCCGGGATCGTCCAGTAGTCACCCGTGTGCCAGCTCGCGCCCGCGGAGAAGCGCACCTGCACGCCGTCCTCGAGCTCGAGATAGCCGTCGCCGGGCCCGGATTCGACGAGGCGCGGCCCGTCGGTGTCCCAACGCCGGACGCGGGGGTTGACGGCGAAGTCGGCGGCGTCGAGCGTCCCGGTGGCGGTGGCCGGATCGATCCGGATCGCGTCGCCGTCGGCGCTGACCACCCGCACGAGGGTCCCCGGGAGCCCGGTCAGGGCATGGACCTCGTCGGTCAGCTCGACCCAGCAGCCCGAGGGAAGCTGTCGGCGGCGTCCCGCCCCGGGCGGGACACGAGCAGGTCGTCCCCGACGATGCCCACGAGCCGCCGCTCTACCGACCCGTTGTCCCGGGACGCCTTCCACGTGGCGACCCCGCTCTGCCCGGCGTCGTGGATCTCGACCCGGTACAGCTGGTTGTCGATGCGCCGGAACCCGGCGTCGGCCGGAACGATGCAGGGACCCGCGACGGTGGCGTCGGGCTCGGCCCGGGCGGCCAGCACGCCGGTCGGCGCTGCGGTGACCGCATCCCAGGCCGCGAACTCGTCCGCGCAGCCCACCGGCGCGGCCTCATCGCCGACCCGGAGCAGCCGCACCTGCCAGCGCAGCTGCTCGCGGGTCGCGGTGTCGGGGCCGCCGAGCGCCACCTCGCGAATCCCGGGGTCGTCGATGGCCGTGACGTGGTGCCGGAAGGCGTCGAGGTACGCCAGGTACCGCCCCTCCGGGGCGTCCGCCAGCGCTACCCAGGTGCCGTCCGCGGCGCGGGCGACCGCGGCACCGGCCGGCAGGTAGGGCTGGTCGGTCAGCGAGGCGTCCTCGTCGACCTCCACCAGCACGCCGTCGACGTACACGCGCCCGGCGGTGACCCCGACGTCCGTGCCACCGCCGCCGACCGCGACGCCCAGCCCGCCGTCGGCGGGTGCCCCGGCGGGGCCGACCAGGTCGGCGAGCGAGGCGGTGCGCAGGTGGTCGGCGATGTCCTGCAGCTCGTTGACGTCGGCGTCGACCGACACCCGGCCCTGCTGGGCGCGCACCGCCACGTAGTGCTTGGCGGGATCGAAGGTGAGGCGGGTGAAGTCGCCCTTCATGGCAGGTACCTTCCGGGGTCGACCAGCCCGGCCTCGAGGCCGAGCGGGAGGTGCTCGTCGAGGGCCCGGCGGAGGTTGTCCTCGCGCTGGGGCCGGAACAGGTGGGCGTGCGCGCCGGGTTCCGACGCGGTGGACGACGCCCGGCGCAAAGCGTCGGGACACCCCGCGAGCAGCAGCCCGAGGGCGGGATGGCCGGGCAGCTCGGACACGAACGACGGCGCCAGGCGGGCGACGGTGTCGGCGAGCACCGCGGCCGGCGCCCCGGCCTCCCGCAGCGGCTCGACGGCGAGGTCGGGCTGGCACCGGTAGCGGCGCGGGGTGGTCAGCCGGCCGCCACCCAGGAGTGGCGGATGCAGCCGGCCTGGCGGCGGGTCACGGTGACCGCGCCGAGCAGCAGGCAGTCGGACGCCGAGAGCTCCTCGGCGCGCAATCGGCCGAGAACCGTCACGCGCTCCAGGTCCACCGGTGACGCCGGTGCGGCCAGCGCGAACCCGCCGGCCGTGACCAGGACGGCGTCGGCGACGGCGATCGAACGCACGGCGCCGGCCGTCGCGACCGGCCCGCACACCGCGCGGGTCAGCGTCAGCTGCAGCCGCGCGTTGGCGGACGTCACGCGCACCCCGCCGAGCACGCTCGCGTGCGCGACGTCGAGCCGGCCCAGGTCGCCGCCTCCCGTGGCGACGACCCTAACCAGGCCGTCCACCCACAGTCCGTGCAGCACGAGCTCCCCCGGCAGGTCGTCCGGGCCGGGGGCCGTTCCGGTGACGTCGAGGTCGCCGACCACCACCGGCCGCACCCGCGACGCGTCGACAACGCCCACGCGGCGCGCGGTCTCGCCCGGCAGGCCACCGGGTACCGGCAGCGCGGGCCAGCGGGCGCCGACGATCAGCAGCCGCGAGTTCGGCCCGATCCGCAGCCGCCCCGCACCCGTGAGGGCACCGGCGTACCGGTGCGAGTCGACGATCGTGATCATGCCGACGGTGCCGTCGGGCTGGGCGTGCCAGGCGTCCACCGCGTCGGCCAGGGTGCCGAACGTGCCGGGCCCGGCGGCCTCGTGTGCCGACACGGTCACCTGCCACCCGATCGGCCGCTCGGCCAGCCGGGCCCCAGGTCGTCGTCGCGGGCGGCAGCGCCGCCGCCGAGCACCGCGACGTGCGCGTCGGCGAGGTCGACCTCGACGTGGTCGACGGCGACCCCGTCCGGGAACGCCACCCTGCCCGTGACCGGGTCGACGGCGACCTCGATCGGCATCGCCACCGGGTCGCCGCCGCCCGCGGGGATCGTGTCGATGCTGGCCGGCGGTCGCTGCCACCCGGTGGGCACGGGTGACGCCGGGTCCGCCAGGAACGCGGCGACGGTGCGCTCCGGCGGGATCGGCAGCAGCGGATCGCCGGGGGCCCGGCGCCAGCGGATGGTCAGCGGCGGGTCATGGGCGAACGCGTCGTCCGGCGGCGGGTCGCCGGCGGCGGCCGCCGCCCGCCTCGCCTCCAGCACGTCGTACAACCAGCGCCGGCGCAGCACCGAGGGCAGGTCCTCCTCGCCGGCCAGGCGCTCGACGTCGACCTCCGGGCGGGCGAAGCGCCGCAGCGGGACGTCGATCGCGAGCGGGTGGACGTGGAACCGGCCGTCGGGCGGGTCCGCCGCCGGCCGCAGGGTCACCTGCTCCAGCGGCCGGGTGGTCACCTGCCAGGCGTGCAGCGTCACCGTCGGCAGGTTGTGGTGCCCGTCGCCGTCGGTGCCGGGAAGCCCGTGCCGCTCCCGGGTGTCGATCGAGCGGACGTCGACCAGCCGCGGCGCGACGTCGAAGGCGCCGCCGACGTGGTCGAGGACGCCGGTCCCGCCGGCCGGCTCGAGCGTCTCGCCGGAGATCGCCGCAAACGCCGAACGCGTCGCGCGCTGATGGGCGAGGTGTTGATGCCAGCCGAGCAGGCGGCGGGTCTCGACCGCGACCGTCGGGTAGGCGGTGACGGCGCGGGCGGCGGCCTCGATCGCGGCGAGCGTGCCCTTGCGCCGGCGCAGCGCGATGGCGTCGGCGACCCAGGCCCTGAGGTGCACGAGGCCGCCGGCGTCGTGCATCGGGGCGGCGCCGACGAGCGCGCCGATGTACGGCACCGCCCAGTCGTCGCAGGTCTCGATGAACCAGTCGTCGCGCAGCTCGTCGAGGTCGAGCTCGAGCGCGTCCGCGACCTCGGCCAGCACGGCGAGCACGCCGGCCAGCGCGCGGCCGGCGGCCCCGCGTCCCGGACCCGCCAGACGGCGGGCAGGAGCTCCGCCAGGCGTTCCCCGGTCCAGCCGAGCGGCCGGGCGTCCACGCCGGTCACCGGGTCACCTGCGGCAGCTCGATGGCGGCCGGGTCGAGCCACGCCAGCTCGGCCGCCCGCGGCCCGGCGGGCGTCGCCGTCGCGGGCCGGGCGGGCACCTGCGTCAGCCGGCCCGCCGCCGTGCCGGTGGGGTGCAGCCGGTCGAGGTCGACCGCGACCACTCCGGGCACGCCGTGCAGCACGGCGAGCACCTCGCTTCCGGCCAGCGGCTGCGCCAGATCGCGCGCGGCCACCGAGAACGCCGACTCGAGCGCGGCGCGGGCCGCCGCGATGACGGTGTCGGGTACCGCATCCGGGGGCGCCACGACGCCCGCGCGCAGCGCGACCGGCACGTCGACATGCGGCGCGACGACGATCGGCGCCCCGGGATGGCGAGCGGCGTCGAGGGCGTGGGCCAGGTTCGACAGCAACGGGCCGCCTGGGGCCGGCACGGAGCCGTCCGACGGCACCACGGTGACGTGCACGACCCGTTCGTCCCCGACCCACAGCCAGGCTGCGGCCGCCTTCGCGACGCCGCCGAACGTGCGCGCGAGGTCCGCGACGTCGGCGAGCGAGACGACCCGGTCCAGCGTGCGGATCGCCACCGGCGCGTTCTGCCGCGCCTCGTCCCGCGGCTCGGGATCCGCCGCCCCGGTGGCGGACAGGGGGTTGCGCACTCCGGCGAGGCCGAGCGGCCGGCTCAGCAGCAGCGACAGCTGGCCGGCCCCGACCTGGCCGGCGAGGCCCACGCCGACCCGGTAGGTGGCCGTCACGTTGTCCCGCCCCGTCGGCAGCCGGGCGCCGGTCACGCCGTCGCCGAACGCGACCTCGACCCGTCCGTCGCCGGGCCGGGCGCGCGCGGTGAACACCCGGGCGTCCGGCGGCCGGGTGCAGGGTCGGCACCTGCGCCCAGCTGACCCCGCCGACCCGCACCTGCAGGGTCGACGCCGCGCCGCGGGCGACCTCGGTGGGCGTCGGCTCGGCGGCCAGGTCCGCCGCCACGAAGGTGAGGGCGCCCTCCGGGAGCGGGAAGCGCTGGAAGGCCCTCGTACGTCTCCCGAGCCGAGCACGACGGCGCGCCCCCGGCCGTGGGTGGCGGCGACCACGTTCGCGGACAGGTGCACGCTCTCGCGGACGTACGAATGCGCCAGCGCCGCCTCGAACGTCAGCAGGGTGACCGGGTTGGTCCCGTCGGGCC
>CAWHKH010000009.1:0-187646 GCA_963829945.1 uncultured Actinomycetota bacterium
GAGCGCAAGTAGGAGAAGTCCTCGGCGGAGATCGGTGTGCCGTCGGACCAGGCGGCCGCCGGATCGAGGGTGTAGGTGACGGTGAACGGGTCGGTGCCCGTGACGGTCGCGGAGTCCACGACGTCGGCGTCCTGCTCGAGGGATCCGTCGCGGCGCACGACGAACGCCGACGGCAGCACCAGCTGCGCGATCGCCAGCGAGGCCGGCGAGTAGTCGGCGACCAGGTAGGGGTTGAACCCGGCGAGCGCGCCGGCCCTGCCGCTGAGCCCGACGACGACGGTGCCCGCCTCCGGCGGGGTGCCGGGCGTGGACGACGGACCGCTGGGCGCGATGGGCTCGGGCAGCCCAGGCGGGGTGCAGGAGGCGAGAGCCAAGGTGGCGAGCACGGTGCCGAGGATGGCGGCGACGGGGCGCTGGATCGGGCCGCTCACCAGCGAACTCGGCCGTCGGCGACGGCCGACGTCGTGCCGGTGCCCGCGTCGCCACACGGCCCCAACCCTACGGATCGGCACCCCGGCCGTCGGGGTCCGCCGCCCGCTCAGCGGCCGCGGGAGCGTTGCTTCGCGCGATCCGTCGCGGCGAGCAGGACCTTGCGGATCCGGGCCGAGCGCGGGGTGATCTCGACGCACTCGTCGTCGGCGCAGTACTCCAGCGCCTGCTCGAGCGACAGCGCGCGGGGCGGGACCAGGTGCACCAGCTCGTCGCCGGTGGCCGAGCGCATGTTCGTGAGCTTCTTCTCCTTGGTGATGTTCACGTCCATGTCGTCCGAGCGCGAGTTCTCGCCCACCACCATGCCCTCGTACACCTCGGTCGTCGGCGGCACGAACATGGTCCCGCGCTCCTGCAGGTTGAACATGGCGAACGGGGTCGCCCTGCCCGCCCGGTCCGCGACGAGCGAGCCGGTGGGCCGGGACCGCAGGCCGCCGGCCCAGGCCTCGTAGCCGTCGAAGACGTGATGCGCGATGCCGGTTCCCCTGGTGTCCGTGAGGAACTCGGTGCGGAACCCGATGAGCCCGCGCGACGGCACGTGGAACTCCATCCGGACCCACCCCGTGCCGTGGTTGATCATCGACTCCATCCGACCCTTGCGGACGGCGAGGAGCTGGGTGACCGCGCCGAGGTAGTCCTCGGGCACGTCGACAGTCAGTCGCTCGAAGGGCTCGTGCACGGCTCCGTCGACGATCCTGGTCACCACCTGGGGCTTGCCGACGGTCAGCTCGAAGCCCTCGCGGCGCATCGTCTCCACCAGGATCGCCAGCGCGAGCTCACCGCGGCCCTGCACCTCCCAGGTGTCCGGTCGCTCCGTCGGCAGCACCCGGATGGAGACGTTGCCGACCAGCTCGGCGTCGAGCCGGTTCTTGACCTGCCGTGCGGTGAGCCGGGTTCCGCCGTCGCGGCCGGCGAGCGGCGACGTGTTGATGCCCACGGTCATCGAGATCGCAGGCTCGTCAACGCTGATCCGCGGCAGAGCCACGGGATGCTCGGGATCGGCAAGGGTCTCGCCGATGGTGATCTCCGCGATGCCGGCGACCGCGATCAGGTCGCCGGCGCGCGCCGAATCCACCGGCACCCGGTCGAGCGCCTCGGTCATCAGCAGCTCGGTGATCTTGGTGCGGGCGATGCCGCCGTCCTGCCGGATCCAGGCGACCTGCTGGCCGCGCCGGATCTCGCCCTCGACCACCCGGCACAGGCCCATCCGGCCGAGGAACGGCGACGCGTCGATGTTCGTCACCTGCGCCTGCAGCGGGGCGCCCGGGGTGAACGACGGCGGCGGGATGCTCGCGGTCAGCGTGTCGAACAACGGGTCCAGGGTCGGCGAGTCGGGCATCTCGCCGTTGCCCGGCTTGGTCAGCGACGCGCGGCCCGCCTTCGACGAGCAGTAGACGATCGGGAACTCGATCTGATCGTCGTCGGCGTCGAGATCGAGGAACAGCGCATAGGTGTCGTCCACGACCTCGTCGATCCTGGCGTCCGGCCGGTCCGTCTTGTTGATCACCAGGATCACCGGCAGCCTCGCCTCGAGCGCCTTGCGCAGCACGAAACGCGTTTGCGGGAGCGGACCTTCGGACGCGTCCACGAGCAGCAGCACGCCGTCCACCATCATCAGCGCCCGCTCGACCTCGCCGCCGAAGTCGGCGTGACCGGGGGTGTCGACGATGTTCACCACCAGCTCGCCGTCCGGGGTGGCGCGTCGCACGGCGGTGTTCTTGGCCAGGATCGTGATGCCCTTCTCCCGCTCGAGGTCGCCGGAGTCCATCACCCGCTCGTTCACCGAGGAGCCGACGCGGAAGGCCCCTGACTGCCAGAGCATCGCGTCGACCAGCGTGGTCTTGCCGTGGTCGACGTGCGCCACGATGGCGACGTTGCGGAGGTCGGTGCGCTGCTGCGCAGGCGCGGGCATGGTGCTCCTGGGTTCGTGTGGTTCATGCGGTGAGTGCGGTCTTCGCTGAAGGTGGTCAAGGCCCCGGCGCACCGACCCTGTCGGCCACCCGCCGGCGAGCGCCGGCCCGGACCGGCGGAGTGCAGCCCGTCGAGTCTACCGAGGTCCTGCCCCCCGAACTCCTCGTGCGGCATGCTCGTGACATGACGCACGAGGATGCGACCGGATTCCCCATCGGCCCCGACGGCCTGCACGAACTCCCGCTGCGGGTCCTCGAGGAGGACGAGAATGTGCCGCCGCGGCCGGAGGAGGACCTCGCCGACCTCGAGCGCACCGACCCGCCCGCCGCGCCCTAGCCGCGCCTCTTCGGGTTGCCCGCACCGTGAGCTGGCAGATCGGGTCCGACTTCGTGCTGTCGGGCATCGCCTTCGGCTCGATCGTCACGATCGCCGGGTATCACCTGGCCAGGGCGCTGGCGCCGAGCAACCTGCGCGAGCCGCTCGGCGGCGGACGTGCCTACGAGGGCGGCGCGGCCATCTCCACGGGCACCGTCCGCGACGAGCGCGGCGGGCACCCGCCGTTCCGCGATCCCGGCTGAGTAGGGCAGCATCCCGGGCATGGCCGAATGGATCTACTTCATCCATGCCCCGCGCGAGAACTTCGCGCAGACCATGACGGACGGCGAGCGCGCCGTCTGGGGGGTGCACTTCGAGCGCCTGCAGCGGCTCACCGCGGAGGGCGTGATGATCCTGGTGGGTCCGACCCTCGGGCCGGTGAACACCGGCATCGCCGTCTTCGAGGCGCCGGACGAGGCCGCCGCGCGCCGGCTCATGGAGGAGGACCCGGCGATCGCGAGCGGCATCGCGACGGGAGAGCTGCGCCCGTTCCGGGTGGCGCTGCTGCGCGGCCGGGACTGACCTGGCCGGCGGCGGGTCAGTCCTGGCGATGCGGGTCCAGGGCGGGGTCGGACAGGTCGACGTCGTCGATATCCGCTGGCGGCGCGGGGAACTCGTCGCCGACGTCCACCGAGGTGGGATTCAGCACCCGCGCCAGGAACACCTTGGTGCGCTCGTGCTGCGGGTCGCCGATCACCTTCTCCGGCGCACCCTCCTCGACGATGTAGCCGCCGTCCATGAACACCACGCGGTCGGCGACGTCGCGGGCGAACGACATCTCGTGGGTGACCACCATCATGGTCATGCCCTCGGCGGCGAGTCCCTTCATGACCGCCAGCACCTCGCCGACCAGCTCCGGGTCCAGCGCCGAGGTGGGCTCGTCGAACAGCATCAGGTCCGGCGACATGGACAGCGACCGGGCGATCGCCACGCGCTGCTGCTGACCGCCGGACAGCTGCGCGGGAAACGCGGTCTCCTTGTGCGACATGCCGACCCGGTCCAGGTTCTCCCTGGCGACCTTCTCGGCCTCGGCGGTGGACCGCTTGAGCACCTTGGTCTGGGCCACCGTCAGGTTCTTCAGCACGGTGAGGTGCGGGAACAGGTTGAACGACTGGAACACCATGCCGATCCGCCGGCGCACCTTGTCGATGTCCACGTCGGGATCGGTCATCTCGTCCCGGCCGATGAAGACCTTCCCGCCGGACGGTGTCTCGAGCAGGTTCACGCAGCGCAGGAGCGTCGACTTGCCGGACCCGGACGGGCCGATGACGCAGACCACCTCACCCGGGTAGATGTCCAGGTGGATGTGCTTGAGCACCTCGATCGAGCCGAAGGACTTCGCGAGGTTCTGGATCGAGATCGCCGGCGTGCGATCGCTCGTCGGATCAGTCGCCGGGTCTGCTGCCTGGGTCATCGTCTCTACCTCGCGTGGGCGTGCCGGATTTCGAGCCGCCGGACCAGTTGGGACAGCGGGAGCGTGATCACCAGGTACATCAGGCCGCCGACCACGAGCGGGGTGGAGCTGGCGAACTCCACGACCTGGCTCTGCGAGAACTTGGTCAGCTCGTACTGGCTCAGCGTCACGCCGAGCACGTAGACCAGGGAGGAGTCCTTGACCAGCAGGATCACCTCGTTGGTCAGCGGCGGGATGACGATGCGGAACGCCTGGGGCAGCACGATGGTGCGGAGCGTGCGCGAGGGCGACATGCCGAGCGTCCGGGCAGCCTCGACCTGGCCCCGGGGCACCGCCTGGATGCCCGCCCGGATGGTCTCCGACATGTACGCGGCCGCCGTGAGGCCCAGGCCGACCATCACCTGGCCGTAGAAGCCGCCCGGGAACTGGAACCCCGGGAATGCGCGCGGGATGCCGAGCGCGACCAGGAAGAGCACGAGCAGGGACGGCAGGCCGCGGAACAGCTCGACGTAGACGGTGGCGATTGCGCGGTAGACGCCGACGGTGGACAGCCGCATCAGCGCGATGATCACGCCCAGCGCCAGCCCGAACACGAACGCCAGCACTGTGTAGATCAGCGTGTTCTTGAGCGCGGTGGTGATCACCGCCGGGAACATCTCGAGGGCGACTTCGACGTTGAGGAACGACTTGGCGAACTGCGGCCAGTCGGCGGAGAACGCGATCACCACCAGCACCGCGATGCCGACCAGGTACTGCAGCCATCGGAACAGCCGGGCGCGCTGGCGTCGGGTCAGTGCCATGGGGTCTCCTCGCCGAACTGGAACGGTGCCCCGGCGCATGCCGAGATGGAGCCCGGCGCCGCCTCCGGTGGGCGGCGGCGCCGGACCGGGGGGACATCAGTTCGCGGCAGGCACCTCGCCGATCCACTTGGTGTAGATCTCGTCGTACGTGCCGTCGGAGCGGGCCTCGTCGATCGTGGCGTCCACCACGGCCTTGAGCGCCTCGGCGTCGAGCGCCATGCCAACGCCGTACTTGTCACCGGTGTCGAACTGGGCGACGACCTTGATGACGCCCGGATTGTTGGTCACCGCGGTGTTCCACACCGGGATGTCGTTGACCGCGGCGTCGACCTGGCCGGTGATCAGCGCGTCGGACTGGGACGGGAAGTCCTGGTACTCGACGATCTCGTAGCCGTTGGCGTCCTTGTTGGCATTCAGGTAGTCGAGCCCGGTGGTCGCGGTCTGTCCGGCGACCCGCTTGCCGGCCAGGTCCGCGAGGGTCGTCGCCGTGCTGGCCTCCGGCACCACCAGCGCCTGGTTGGCGTCGAAGTACGGCTCCGAGAAGAGCATGACGGCCTCGCGCTCCGGCGTGATGGACATCGCGGCGGCCGCGGCGTCGCACTGCTTGGTGGCGGTGGCATCCCCGGACTTGATGCCCTCGAACGGCGTGTCGATGATCTCCTGGGTGGCGCCGAGCTTGGCCGCGACCAGGTCGAGCAGGTCGACGTCGAAGCCGACGACCTCGCCTTCCTGGACGAACTGGAAGGGCTCGTAGGACAGCGACGTGCAGACCGTGAGCGTGCCCGGCTTGATCAGCGCGGTCTTCGCGGCCTCGACGTCGGCGTCCGAGACAGTTGTGTCGGGGGAGGAGGCAGGGCTACTGCTCGCCGACGCTGGGCTGGACACCTCCGATGTGGCCGATGATGCCGACGAGGACGCCGGCGCCGACGAGGCGGCCGCCGAGGTGGTGTTGCTCCCGGAATCGCCCGAGCTGCACGCGCTCAGGACCAGCGCGCTCGCGGCGAGCGCCGCGATCGCCGCCGTGCGCATGCGTCGCGCAACAGTCGATGACATGTAACGGCTCCTTCGTGGGGGTGTGAAGGCTGCCGCCCGTCCGGGCGGCATGTGGCAGTTGTTACTGCAATCGTGGCATCTTGCCACGGTTGGCGTGTCGCGCAGATGACGAGAACGTTCCCGGTCGACAACGGTGGGGGAGAGCTAGGGCCGACCGGAGCCGCGCAGAACCGGCAGCAGGTGCGGAATCAGGTCGAGATCGGCGCGCGACCACGGCACCGAGCGCAGCTCGTCCGGCGCCAGCCAGCGCAGCTCGTCGTGCTCGACGAGGCGGGGCGTCCCGCCGTTCGCATCCGCCCGGAAGCAGCGCAGCACCCGGTTGTCGCCGAGGTCGAGGTCGGGCCCGATCCGATCGGCGACGGTCACGGCCAGGTCGAGCTCCTCGGCGATCTCCCGCCGGAGCGCGTCCGCGTCCGTCTCGCCCGGCTCGACCTTGCCGCCCGGCAGTTCCCACTCGACCCGGCCCCCCGCTCCCGGCGGGCGACGAGCGGCGAGCACCCGGCCGTCGGCGATGATCGCCGCGGCGACGACCACGACCGGCTCGCGGGCGATGAGCGTCGCGATGCCGAGCAGCGTCTGCGCCGCCGCCAGCACCGGTCCTCGCGCGGCCGGCGTCAGCAGCCCGGGGCGCGCGTCCACCCGGCACGTGACGGTCATCAGGGTGCCCGCACCGGTGGCCGCGGTCTGCAGGTCGACGTCGCAGCGGCGTAGCGGACCCGCCACCAGCCGCAGCGCCGGCGCCCACCCGCCGGTCCCGGCGTCGGTCGCGGGAACCGAGGCAGCGAAAGGGCTGTCGTCGACCCGCAGGATCAGCCGGCGCTCGCCGAAGACCAGGCGGGCCGCCGGCGTGCCGGCCCGCAGCGCGATCAGGTCACCCGCCGCGAGTCGCCCGCGCGGGTCGCGGTCGCGCGCGGCCACGTCGATCCGCACGGCGACCGCGGCGGCCGTCCGGGTCCACAGATCGATGCGCTGCGTCGCCCTGCGCACCGCGCCCTCGGGCGCGTCGATCAGCTGGCTCGCGCGCAGCGGGACCATCGGGGCGCCTGCTTCAGTGGTCCGGGTGCAGCGGGGAGTGGGTGGCCCCGATGCGGTGCAGCAGCTCGTGCACCTCGGGATGGGTGAGGCTCCACTGCCGCTCCCGACCCTGCCGGCGCACGGTGACGAGCCCGCGCACGCGCAGTGCGTTGAGCGCGTGGGAGGCCGCGTTGTCGGTCATTCCCGTGGCCGCGGCCAGGTCGGTGACGTTGATGCCCGGCGCGCGGTGCACCGCGAGCAGGATGCGCAGCCGATTGGGGTCGGCGAGGGCGCGGAACACCTCGGCCCAGCCGTCGACGTCGTCGGCCTCGTGCACTGCCTCGGTGGCCAGTTCGAGGGTGGGCGCGGTCGGGTCGGTCACGGATCGATGGTGCCACTCGACCCGACCCGCTGGTCGCGCGACAGCACAGCGGCGTGCGCCGGATCGAACCGCAGCCGCACCGTGTCCCCCTGGGTCACGGCCAGGTCCGCCGGTCCGACCGCCTGCGCCACCGCCCGCCGCCCCGCGGGCGGCGGGTCGACGCCCGGCACGTCGGCGTCGTCAGCCATCGCGCCCGCGCGGATCGGCACCGGCGCCCTGGTCGACCGCGCCGGGATCGACGGCGTCCACGTCGACCGTGCCGGTTCCAACCGTGCCCAGGTCGACCGCGAGCGCCACGCCCTCGGGCCGCGGGCTGATCGACAGCACCGTGCCGGTGAGCGTGCCCCGCGGGTCCGCCACCAGCGACGCCGGGCGAAGGGCCAGGGTCTGCACGGCCGTAGCCCGTCCGGGACCGTTCGCATCGCCGCCGGGGTCCGCCGCGGCCCACACCCGCCCGGCCACCGGCCCCGTGAGTACCGTGCTGTAGCCGACGAACCGCGCGACCCACGCGTCCGCGGGCGCCGACCACACCGCGCGCGGCGTCCCGGTCTGCACGATCCGTCCCGCCCGCATGACGGCGATCCGGTCGGCGATCGCGAACGCCTCGGACTGATCATGGGTGACGAAAAGTGCTGTCGTCCCGGTGATCTGGAGGACCAGCTGCAGGTCCGAGAGCAGCCGGTCGCGCAGCGACCGATCCAGCGCGGCGAGCGGCTCGTCCAGCAACAGCAGCCGCGGCCGCGGCGCGAGCGCGCGCGCGAGCGCGACCCGCTGCGCCTCGCCACCGGACAGCGTCGGGACGGACCGGTCGCCGTAACCGGGGAGCCCGACCAGGTCGAGCAGGTCCTCGACCCGCGCGCGGATCTCGGCCGCGGACAGCCCCGATCGGCGCAGGCCGTAGGCCACGTTGCCGGCAACGGAGCGGTGCGGGAAGAGCACCCCGTCCTGGAACATCAGGCCGAATCCCCTCTTGTGCACGGGGATCTCGGCCAGGTCCTGCCCGTTCCAGCGGATGCTGCCGGCGCCCACGGGCTCCAGGCCGGCGACGGCCCGCAGCAGGGTCGACTTGCCGCAGCCGGAGGGACCGAGCAGCGCCAGCACCGTGCCGTCCGGGACCGTGAGGTGCACGCCGGCGACCGCGGTCAGCGCGCCGTAGTCGACCGAGACACCCTGGAGGCTCAACACGGTCAGAACCCTCCGATCCCGGGCTCGTCGCGCCGCTCCCGAGCGAGCGCGTCCACCGCGACGACCGCCAGCGTGCAGAGGGCGGCCAGGATGACCGCGGCCGCGAGGGCCATGCCCGCGTTGGTGGCGCCGGGGCGGCTGATCAGCCGGCCGATGACGACGGGCAGAGTGGGCGTCTCCGGCCGGGCGATGAAGCTCGTCGCCCCGAACTCGCCGAGCGCCACGGCGAAGGCGAACGCGGCGGCGCCGGCGAGCGCGCGGCTCATCAGCGGCAGGTCGACGCTCGCCCACACCCGCGCCGGCCCCGCGCCGAGGATCGCGGCCGCCTGCCGCAGCCGGTCGTCCGCGCCGCGCAGCACCGGCAGCACCATGCGCACCACCAGCGGGATCGTCACCATCGCCTGCGCGATCGGCACGAGCAGCGCCGAGGAGCGCAAGTCCAGCGGCGGCCGGTCGAGCGCGATGAGGAAGCCGAAGCCGACGGTCACCGCGCTGACCCCGAGCGGCAGCATCACCATCGCGTCCAGCGCGCCGATCGCCCGGCGCGCACCGACACCGCGCGGCCGCCGCGCCAGCACGACCGAGAGCAGCACCCCGACGGCCACCGACAGCACGGCCGCGACGAGGGCGGTGCGCAGCGAGTTCCACAGCGCGTCGATGACCGGCACCACCAGCACGTTGCTCTCGCCGGTGCCGGACAGCGCCCGGTAGTTGTCCAGTCCCCAGCCCGTCGGGGTCTGCAGGGACCTGACGACCAGCACCGCCATCGGCACGGCGAGGAGCAGGCCGACCGCCGAGGTGACCAGAACGGCGGGCAGGTCGCCGATGCGCAGCGGCCGGGCGGTGTCCCGCGGCGCCCGCCAGCGCCGGGCGGCCTCGGTGCGCCGGCGGATGAGGCCGGCCACGGCCAGCACGACGGCGATCAGCACGATCTGCAGCATCGAGAGAACCGCCGCCGCCCGGAGATCGCCGATCTGCGCCGTCTGGCGGTAGATCTCGGTCTCCAGGGTGCCGTACTGCGAGCCGCCGAGGATCAGCATGATGCCGAAACTGGTGGCGCAGAACAGGAACACGATGACGAACGCGGCGGCGACGGACGGCAGCAGCGCCGGCAGGGTGATCGTCAGGAAGACCCGCGCCGGCCCCGCCCCCAGGCTGCGGGCGGCCTCCGCCGGGCGGTCGTCGAGGTGCGCCCAGCTGGCGCCGACCGTGCGCACCACCACGGCGTAGTTGAGGAACACGTGGGCGAGCAGGATGACAGCCACGCTGCCGTCCCAGCCCCACGCGCCGAGCGGGCCGTCGGTCGCGAACACCGACCGGAACGCGAGCGCCACCACCACCGTGGGCAGCACGAACGGCACCGTGACCAACGCCCTCAGCAGGACGCGACCGCGAAACCGCCTGCGGTACAGCAGCAGTGCGCCGG
The DNA here is from genome assembly GCA_963829945.1 of uncultured Actinomycetota bacterium. Lineage (GTDB taxonomy): Bacteria > Actinomycetota > Actinomycetes > Mycobacteriales > Nakamurellaceae > Nakamurella. The sequence continues at coordinate 10,050 of CAWHKH010000009.1, forward strand.
GCAGCCCGAGCAGCACGGCCAGCGTCGCGGAGAGCGCCGCCTGCCAGACCGTGAACACGGCGATGCGCTGGAATCGCGACCGGCCGAGAACCTCCGCGACGCCGGAGATGTCGAAGCCGCCACCCGCCGTCAGCCCGCGACCGATGAGCGCGGAGACCGGGTAGAAGAAGAAGGCACCGAAGATCAGCACCGGCACGGCGGCGAGCGCGGCGGTGCCGAGGACCGCGCCGGCGCGGCGCGATATCGGCCCGGGAAGCACCGCTGCGGACGTCATGGTCGCGCGCCCTCAGCCCTCCACCAGGTCCGACCACTGGGTGATCCACTCGTCCCGCTTCTCGGCGATGGTCGCGGGATCGAGGGTGGCCGGGTTCGCCGCGGTCGGCGCGAACAGCTCCCAGCTCGGCGGCAGGACCACGGCCGGATCCACCGGGTAGACGTACATGCCCTCGGCGACCGACTCCTGGAACTGCCTCGAGAGCAGGAAGTCGATCACCGCCTGGGCGCCCGCGGGATTCTTGGCGCCCGTCAGCACACCGGCGTACTCGACCTGCCGGAAGCAGGTGTCCAGCAGCGCCGCGGTCGGCGCCTCCGTCGCGCCGTCGGCGACCTCGGCGGGCGGGGACGACGCGTACGAGACCACCAGCGGACGGTCGCCCTTGCCCGACGAACCCGAGAAGTCCACCGAGTAGGCGTCCGTCCAACCGGCGGTGACCTTGACCCCGTTGTCCTTCAGCGACGTCCAGTAGTCCTGCCAGCCGTCCTCGCCGAAGTGCGCGATGGTGCCGAGCAGGAACGCCAGCCCGGGCGAGGACGTGGCGGGCGACTCGACCACCAGGAGGTCCCGGTATTCGGGCTTGGCCAGGTCCTCGAACGTCGCGGGTTCGGGGAGGTTCTTCCCGGCGAAGTAGGCGTGGTCGACGTTGACGCAGACGTCACCGAAGTCGATCGGGGTGAGCCGGTCGTCGCCGATCCCGAACTCCTGGTCGGCGCCGCTCGGCAGCGCCGGCGAGGTGTACGGCGCGACCACGTCACCCTCGAGGGCGCGGGAGGCGAAGGTGTTGTCGACGCCGAACACCGCGTCCCCCAGCGGGTTGCTCTGGGTCAGCAGCAGCTGGTTGACCATCGCGCCGGCGTCGCCCTGGGCGAGCACCGTGACGGTCAGGCCCGTGCGCTGCTCGAACTCGCCGAGCAGGGCCTCGTCGAGCACGAACGAATCGTGGGTGACGAGGGTGACGTCGCCGGACGCGGCGGCCGACGAACCGGATCCCGCCGCCGACGTGGCGCTGGTGGCGCCCGCGGAGTCGGCCGCGTCGGTGGTGCCACCGGACGCGCAGCCGGAGAGCAACAGCACGGCGGCGGTGCAGGCGACGGCGACGGATCCGGCTCGACGGACGCGAGGACGGCGCTGATGACGCTGCTGGTGAGACTGCATGGGGTGCCCTTTCCCGCTCGCGCGGTGGTCAGGCACGGGTCTGGCGATCGAGAGGACGTTCCTGCGCCGGCATGATCCGGATCAGGTTCGACGGTCAGGGACTCCGTGTCCCTCTCTCAGCCCGGCGCACCGGACTCCCGTGTCGAGCCCCAGCTTACGACGCGGCGGAAGTCCCGACTCCGGGCGTCGTCGCCGATCCCGTGCCGGACCGGACCGCGCGCCGGGCGATCACGCCGAGGACGACCAGCGTGACGACGCCCATCAGCGGGTAGATCACCCCGAGCCCGGACTGCCAGAGGGGCCGGGACGGCCCCTGGCCGAAGTACTGCTGCGCGATCAGGACGCTGACCACATAGCTGCAGGTGGCGACCAGCCACGCGACGGCGAGCACGCGCACCGCGGTCTCCCGCTGCCGCGGGCCGAACAGGCACCACAGCAGCAGCGGCAGCACCCACACCCAGTGGTGCGACCAGGAGATCGGCGAGATCAGCAGCCCGGTGAACTGCACGGCGAGGAAGGTGGCGCAACGGTCGCCGGCGCGCATGCACACCCATGCGACCCACAGCCCGAGTGCGCCCGCGATCGCCGCGACGACGAGCCACAGGCCGGTGTTGTCGTCCCCGGCGAGCCGGGCCAGCGCACCCCGCAGCGACTGGTTGATCGCGGACCACACCGGCCCGGTGCGCGCCGGGTCGAAGATGAGTTCGCTGAAGTAGCGCCACGTCTCGCTCGGCAGGATGGCGAACGCGAGGCCGATGGTGGCGGCGAAGAAGACCACGGACCAGACCACCGCGGCGAACCGCTTCTGCAGCAGGTAGTACAGGCCCGTGATGGCGGGCGTGAGCTTGATCCCGGCCGCGATGCCCACGCTGGCCCCGGCCATCCACTCCTTGCCCGCCACCGCGCCGGCCAGCAGCAGGGCGGCGAGGAACAGGTTGATCTGGCCGTAGTTGAACGTCGTGCGGACCGGTTCCAGCCACAGGCCCAGCGCGGTGGTGGTGACCACGATGCCCCGGACGTGCTGCAGCGGGTGCGGCGCCCGCGGCCCGGCCCGCCCGAGGAAGCGGAGCGTGCAGTAGACCATGAGCGCGAGCGCGCCGAACGAGGCCACCTGCCAGATCACCCGGAGCAGCGTCCAGGGCAGCCAGGTCATGGGCGAGAAGATGATCGCGGAGAACGGCGGGTAGGTGAACGGCAGGTCCAGCGGCTGCGAGAAGAAGTCGTAGAGCGTGCCGTCCGTGAGGTGCCGCGCGCCGTCGACGTACACGGCGAGGTCCACCATCAGGAACGGGTCCGACCCGGTCGCGGTGGCCACCACGTGCAGCACGCCGGTCAGGGCGAGCAGCGCCCACGGCGCCCACGACGAGGCGACGAGTCGCTGCAGCAGGCCGAGCATCGCCTGATCGTAGGGTCCGGGTCGGCCGCGGCGGCGCAACGCCTGGCGCCGGGTCGCCAGGGAGGTCGCTAGGGAATCAGGCCCCCGACGAGGCCACCGAGCATGTAGGTGACCGCCATCGCGAGCAGGCCACCCGCGACGTTCCGCAGCACGGCGCGGGGCACGGGCGCCCGGCCCAGCCGCGCGCTGATCGAGCCCGTGACGACGAGCGCGACCGCGACGGCCAGCACGGTCACCCAGGCCTGCGCGCTGATGACGACGCCGAGCAGCGGCACCGCGGCACCCACCACGAACGACGCGAAACTGGCGAGCGCGGCCTGCCACGGGCTGGTCAGGTCGTTCGGGTCGAGGTGCAGCTCCGCCTCGGCGTGCGCGGCCAGGGCGTCCACCGCGGTGAGCTGCTCGGCGACGCTGCGGGCCAGGTCGTGGTCGAGCCCCTTGGCCGCGTAGATGTCGGTCAACTCGTCCAGCTCGGCGTCCGGCGTCTCGGCCAGCTCGCGCCGCTCCAGGGCGAGCACCGCCTTCTCGGTGTCCCGCTGGGTCGACACCGACACGTACTCGCCGACGGCCATCGACATCGCGCCGGCCAGCAGGCCCACCAGCCCGGCGAGGATGACCGGGCCGCGCTCGGCGGTCGCCCCCGTGACGCCGAGCACGATGGCGGCCGTCGAGACGATCCCGTCGTTGGCGCCCAGCACGCCGGCCCGCAGCCAGTTCAGCCGGCCGGCCAGGCCCGGCTCGTGCGGCTCGTGATGATCCTGGCGTTCCCTCACGACTCCTGCGCCCCGACCAGGTACGACTCCGCGAGCCAGCCGGCGATCCGCCCGTCGATGTCCGCCGGCGCGCGGAATCGGAAGATGTGCGCCCACCAGCGCGGGGGGTAGTAGTCGACCCGCAGCAGCAGCGGGTGGGTCACCTCGCGGCGCAGGGCGATCGAGTAGTCCATCCATCGCCTCCGGACCACGACGTTCACGAACCGCACCCGGACCATGATGACGATGCGCGTCTGTTGCGCGATGACTGTCACCGGTCCCGTGCCCTCGAGGATCTCGAGGCACCGGTCGAAGGTCGCCCGCAGCTCGGCCGGCCGGCCGGCGAAGTGCTCGGCGAGCTCGTGCAGCCCACACGAGTGGGACATGTTGGCGCTGATGAACCGGTGGCCGCACCGGGGGCACGTCCAGAGGGGTGGGTGCTGCGCCGTCACCGCGGCTCCCCCGTTCGCACGACCGCACCCTCGAGCACCAGCGGGGCCCACGTGCGGGCGGGGCGGCGACCGTGCCCTGGGTCGATGCCGATGACCCGTCGACCCTCCAGCATCGCCGTCGCATGCCGGGCGCCGGGCTCCTCGGAGATGAGCTCGACGAGCTCCGGCCGGCCGTACTCCCGGCCCGTCGTCCAGTCGACAGTGCTGCTGTGGCCGTGGATCTGGTCGAACGGGGCGGGCACGACGGTGGCCAGCCAGGATGGCAGCAGCTCGTCCGGCGCGGACGCCCAGAGCGGGCCTGCGGCGAGGTCGACGGCGCCCGTGACCATCACCCCGGGCCGGAACACCCAGGACTCGTGCAGGCCGCCGACCAGCCGGTTGAGCGCCTCGGCGGCCGCGGCGTTGCTCTCGGGCATGCCGATGAAGTGCCGCCAGAAGCCCTCGGTGAGGCCGGCGTGGGTGACGAGCCAGGAGCCGTCGGCGGTGTCGACCGCCGCCGCGACGCGCATCCGCCGGGTGCGCCACCAGTCGAACAGCGTCTCGGCGTCCCGATCGGGCAGGCGCTCGGGCCAGTGGAACCGGGGTGGGGAGAGGTAGAGCGACTCGTGGTTGCCCGCCAGCTGGATCCATCGATCTGGCTGGGCGGCCAGGATCGTGCGGGCGATCGCCACCGCGCCGGGCGAGTCCGGGCCGCGGTGCACCAGGTCGCCGAGCTGGATGACGGTGAGATCGTCCGGCAGCCGGAGCGTGTCGCCGTCCGCGCCGAGCCGGACGAGCGCGCGGAGCAGCTCCGCCGCCTGGCCGCCGACGTCGCCGATCACCGCGACGCGGCCGGGCCCGGCCTGGGGCATGTTCACCACCTGATTGTCGTGGTGAGATGGTCGGCCTCGGGGCAACGACTCGGCGACCTCGCTGACCAGGAGGAAAGCATGCAGATCGAGGACGCGGCCGGCGCCACCGACGCGACTGACGCCGACCGGACGCGGCGCTCGCTGCACGGCGTGGCCGAACTGCTGCTGGCCGGGCCCGCCTACGCCGATCACGGCGACATCCGCCTGACGCCCACCCCGGGCGGCTTCGGCGTCTGGCGGCAGCCCGGGCCTCGGGTCGACGGCACGGACCTGGTCGTCGGCGACCGACGCGTCCCGCTGATCGGCACCATCGCGGAGATCGGCGCGGCCGCAGGCATCTCGCCGCGCGACCTGTCCGACGTGTACTCGGACGGCGCCGGCGTCGGCACGGGCGAGGTCGTCACCGTGTCGCCCGCAGCGGCGGCGCTCCTCGCGGCCGCCTTCGCATCGGGTGGGGCGGCGCTCGCGCGGCTGGCTCCCGATGCCGAGGCCGTGCTGTGGCCCGAGCATTTCGACATCGGCATCTCGGTGCCCGAGGTGAACTTCGGCGTCTCGCCCGGCGACGACTTCGAGCCGCGGCCGTACGCCTACGTGGGTCCGTGGCAGGTGCCGTCGCCGGGCGGGTTCTGGAATGCGCCGTTCGGCGCGGCCGTTGCGCTGTCCGAGCTCGACGGGGTGGACGGCATCGTCGCGTTCTTCGCCGAGGGTCGCGGCCTGCTGACCTGATCGGACACGCACGCCTGCGGCGGGTTGCCACGGCCGTCACACTGACGGGATGCAAAAGATCTCGCTGCAGGCGCTGGCCAGAGAACAACTCGAGGTAGCCACGTCGTCGAGCAGCGGGCGCTCCGCCCGGACGGTCTGGGGCGGGCACGAGCACGTGCTGCGCCAGACGGTCATCGCGCTCGTCGCCGGGACGTCGATGTCGGAGCACGAGAATCCCGGCGAGGCGACGGTTCACGTGCTCTCCGGCCGCGTTCGGCTCGACGCCGGTAGCCACCACTGGGAGGGCCGGCAGGGCGATCTGCTGCTCGTGCCGCCGGGCCGGCACTCCGTGACGGCGCTGGAGAACGCCGTCGTGGTGTTGACCGTGGCCAAGCTCGCGTGACGCTCGCCGCCGCCGTGCTTCGGCTCGCGGTGCCGGCGGATGGACCGCAGGTGGCACGGCTGATGCGCGCGTCCGTGCTCGACCTCTTCCCGGCGTTCTACTCCGCCCGCCAGACCGCAAGCGCCGCCGTGCACATCGCACACCTGGACGAGCAGCTCGTCTCGGACGGTACCTACTACGTGCACGAGGAGGACGGGGAGATCGTCGCCTGCGGCGGCTGGAGCCGGCGCGACAAGCTGTTCACCGGTTCGGGTCCGGGCGCGTCCGACGACCGGCTGCTGGACCCGGCGACGGAGCCGGCTCGGGTCCGCGCGATGTTCGTGCGGTCCGACCGGACCCGCCGCGGGCTCGGCCGGCGGATCCTGCAGGCGTGTGAGACCGACGCCGCGGCGGCCGGTTTCGCCTCGCTGTCGCTGATGGCGACGCTGCCGGGCGAGCAGCTGTACCGGGCGTACGGATTCCTCGAGGTGGCGCGCGTCGTGCTGACGATGCCGGACGGCGTGACGCTCGACGCGGTGGAGATGCATCGACCGATCCGGACGGCGGCGTCCGGTGGCTGAGTTCGCGGTGCGACGGGTGTCGGTGGTCGACGATCGACTGCGCCGCGGGCTGGTCGACCTGCTGCTGGACTGCGTCGACGGCGGCGCGTCGGTCGGGTTCATGGCCCCGCTGTCGCCCGATGTCGCGGACGACTTCTGGGGTCGCATGGCCGCGGACGTGGCGGCCCGCCGCCGCGTGCTCCTCGTCGCCGACGACGCGATCGGCGTCCTCGGCACGATCCACCTGACGCTGGACCTGCCGGAGAACCAACCGCACCGCGCGGACGTGTCGAAGCTGCTGGTGCACCGCCGGGGCCGCCGGCTCGGCGTCGGCGCCGCGCTCGTGTCCGGCGTCGAGGCCGCCGCTCGCGAGCATGGCCGGTCGCTGCTCGTGCTGGACACCGTCACCGGCAGCGACGCGGAGCGGCTCTACGCCCGGCTCGGCTGGCGCCGCGCCGGCGAGATCCCCGGCTACGCCCTGATGCCGGCCGGCGGACTCAGCGCGACGACGCTGTTCTACAAGGAGCTCTGACCTCTCCCCCGGGTCGGCGGCGGCGCCGCTCTCCCCCTGTCGGTCGGCGCGCGACCGCGGCAGGATGGCCCGCATGAGCAACGTGTGCGTGGTGAACAACGTGTCCCTGGACGGCGTGATGCAGGCGCCGGGCCGTCCGGACGAGGACCGCCGCGACGGCTTCGAGCAGGGCGGGTGGGCGATCCGGTTCAACGACGAGGTGATGGGCCGGGTGATGGGTGAGGGCATGACCGGCGAGGGCGCGATGCTCTTCGGCCGGCGCACCTACGAGGACCTCGGCCACTACTGGCCCCGGCAGACCGATAATCCCTTCACCGAGGTGCTGAACCGGACGCGGAAGTATGTGGCGTCGAGAACCCTGACGGAGCCCCTGTTCTGGGAGAACTCGACGCTGCTGCAGGGCGACGCGGTCGACGCCGTGGCCGAGCTGCGCCGGCAGGGCGGCCCCGACCTCACGGTCCTCGGCAGCGGCGAACTCGTACAGGCGCTGCAGCGACGCGGCCTCGTCGACCAGTACGTGCTGATGATCCACCCGGTGATCCTGGGCAACGGGCGGCGGCTGTTCGACGGCGGGATGCCCGAGGCCGAGTTCACGCTCACCCGCAGCGTCCCGACCACGAAGGGCGTGATCATCGCGTTCTACGACCGGGTCTGACGCCGCCGCTCCCGGCGCCCGGCCCCGGTTCTCGGCCAGCTTGTTGATCATGGTGGCCGTGCACGGTCCGCGGGGCAGTCCCGTTGATCCGCCACGCACCAGCACACACGCCCGACACCCCTGCCGGCCAGGTCCGCGAGGTCCGGGTCGAGCGGCCGACCGGCAGATCCAAGCGCCTTGTGACCGCGCTCACAGGTAGCCCTCAGAACTGCCCGGCACGCTCGGTCGTAGTAATCGGTGTCCGTTGGGAATGGCTGACGGAACGCACAACCGTCGTCGTTCTCGGGAGTCTGACCATGTCTCGCGCCACGTCTCGCATCGCCATCGCGCTCGCCATCGCGGCCGGCGTCGTCGCCGTCGTCGTTCTCGGCGGCGCCGCCGGGGCTGTCGCCATCGTTGCGATCGTGCTTGCGGCGACGCTGTTCTCGCGGTGGGACGCGAACGCGGCCGGCGTCGTCTGCACCGCCTGCTCGTCCCGGTGCACCTGCGCCTAGCGTTCGAACCCGAGCGGAATACATAAATCAGTTGTCGTAGCGAAGACCGGTGGGCAGACTTGGCCTCCTTGTTTCCGACCGTCCCCCGGGACTGGAAGGTCTTACGCACAGGAGCACCCATGGCCGATCTGCGCACAGCGGTGGTCCTCGACTACCAGAACATGCACATCTCGGGGTCGGAGATCTTCCGGGCCCGGCCGCTGCACACGTCCCTGCTCGATCCGAGCCGGTTCGCGAACCAGCTGATCGCGGCCCGCAATCGGGACGAGCAGGGCCAGGACAACGCCGTGCTCGCCAAGGTGGAGGTGTTCCGCGGCCGCCCCGGCAATCCGCGCGAGGCCGAGCGCTACACCATCGTCCAGCGCCAGCAGGCGAACTGGCAGCGGGACCCGCGGGTCACCGTCACGCTGCGGTCGCTGCGCTACGAGCGGATCGCGGCCCCGCCCGGCGCGAAGCCGTTCCGCGCCATCGAGAAGGGCATCGACGTGCTCTGCGCGCTCGCCCTCCTCCGCCTGGCCCGGTCGCCGTCGATCGACCTGGTGATCCTCGCCTCGCACGACTCCGACCTGAAGCCGGCCCTCGACGAGGCGATCGATCTGGGCGACGCGAGAATCGAAACCTGCTCGTGGTTCTCGCCCCGATTGGGACCACACTTCCGGCAGCTGCGGCCAACTCCCCCGCGATCGGTGTGGAACACCCGGCTCGACCTGACGGACTTCCGCCGGGCCGCCGACCCCACCGACTACACGCGCCGCCGGCCGGCCGCGATCCGCAAGTAGCGCCGCTCCGGCGCGAGGCGGTCGGCCCGCCGGCACAGCCGGCGTCGTGCCACCCTTGGCATGCGTCGGACAAGAAGGCACCTAGCCACCGGTCAGGGTTCAAGATCGCTTTCGCTCCCCCGGCTACTCCTGCGGCGGTCGGGCGCCGCGACCGTGATTCCGAACTTCGGCGCCGACGTAATCGCCGCCTGGTCGCACTCCCCGCGGTCTGCGGCTGCCTGGCTACGATCCAATGCCATGACTGAGCAGTCGATCCCTACGCCCGAGTCTCGGCAAACGGACGCGGGTGTGCGCCGGCTGGCCGCCATTACGGTCGCGGCATCACTGCTCGTATGGTGGCCGGCCTTCACTCTCGGTGTGTACAAAACGATCTTCTTCGAGGACATTTTTGGACTCTGGGTGGCGGCGACAGCGGCATTCTGCGTCGCGGTGCTCCTACTCGGACGGCGGGCGCAGCCCGCCGTGTACTCACTTCTACTCCCGTCGGTCTGGATATTGTTGACCTGGCTGACATCCGCCGGCATCACCGACCTTGGCCGCGATGTCCTGTTCTGGTTCGGCGTAGTTGTGACCATCGCCGGGCTCCCTGCGATGGTCGCACTCATCCTCGTCATGGTCGTTCCGGGCTCGGAATCTGTACGTCGCGGACGCGACACAGCGGTGGCGATCGGATCTATCATCATCGTCGTCGTTCTGTCCTTCACCCTGGGCACCCAGCACCCGCGCCTACTGACATGCGACGACTTCAAGATCAGCGGCAACGACCAGCCCGCAGGGTGTACTCCAGCGATCAGCGTCCTCGCACCCTGACCGGACACCCTTGGGCGCAAGGGTGAACCCGAGCCAGGTTCCGGGTCGTGACAGATCGGCCGCATACCGCGAGGACTGTGACGCCGATGTCTCGGTCAGGCGTGCGTGATCTTGACGATTGCAGCGGTGAGCGAAGCCGAGGCCGGCGCGCATCGTCGCCTTGATCGCCGCGTAGCACGTCGAGACGGACGGCATCCGACCGGGCGGATCGCTCTTCGTCGGCGCCAAGGAATGTCCTCCGCATCAGATCACCGTCGGCTACTGGTGGTGGAAGACGCTGCGGGACGCCGGGCTCTGACCTGTACAGATACCTCGCACTACACGTTGAAGCGGAACTCCACGACGTGCCGCATCGCCCTACTCACCGACGAGCGAGCGCGCCTCGCGCGACGCGGTGATGTTGTCCGCGTGCCGATGGACGACTTTCCATCCGCCTGACTCGCGCTGGAACACCGTCGTCACACGAAGCGCCACGGGCGAAGGGACATCGGCACCGCCAATCTTCACCCTCGTCCGCTCGATCTCGAGGATGTAGGCAAGGTCGGCGGTTTCGACCTCAGCGACGCGCTCGAATCTCGTCGGTTCGCCGTCGCGGAGCACCGAGGCCGCTGCCTCGGCCGCAGCAAGCACCTGCTGCCAGCCCAGTGCTGGTGGTCCGAGCGGGTTCGCCAAAGTGACGTGGTCGGCCCGGGAGTAGAGCGCCAACTTCGGCCCGGGGTCGCCGTTGCAGAACGCTGTCGACGCGTGATGGTCCTGCTCGATGAGCCGATCGAGATCCGGGTCTTTCATGACACCTCCGTCAGAACAGCGATCACGACGGTTGTAGTTCGGATGTCCCGCATCCGCAGGACGACCGCGGCATGCGGGCTTCTACTTCTGTCCTGAGTTTGCTTGAAAGCGGAACTCGACGACGTCACCGTCGGCCATGACGTAGTCCTTGCCCTCGATCCGGACCCGCCCCGCGGCCTTCGCGGCGAGCATCGATCCGGCCGCGATCAGGTCGTCGTACGAGACGATCTCGGCCTTGATGAAGCCCCGCTCGAAGTCGGTGTGGATCACGCCGGCCGCCTGTGGCGCGGTGGCGCCGCGCCGGATGGTCCAGGCCCGCGACTCCTTCGGCCCGGTGGTCAGGTAGGTCTGCAGGCCCAGGGTGTGAAACCCCGCGCGCGCCAACGCCTGCAGGCCCGGCTCCTCCTGGCCGACCGACTCCAGCAGCTCGCGCGCGGACTCCTCGTCGAGCTCCAGCAGCTCGGACTCCACCTTCGCGTCCAGGAACACCGCGTCGGCGGGGGCGACCGCGGCGACCAGCTCCGCGCGCCGGCCGGCGTCGGTCAGCACCGACTCGTCGGCGTTGAACACGTACAGGAACGGCTTCGCGGTGAGCAGCGAGAGCTCGCGCAGCACCGCGAGATCGAGCGTTGCGCGTGCGGAGAACAGGGTGCTGCCCGAGTCGAGCACCGCGACGGCCGCCTGCGCGGCCTCCAGCACCGGCCTGCGGTCCTTCGCGTTCCTGGCCTCCTTCTCCAGCCGCGGCACCGCGCTTTCGAGGGTCTGCAGGTCGGCGAGAATCAGTTCGGTGTTGACGGTCTCGATGTCGGCGAGCGGGTCGACCCGGCCGTCCACGTGCACCACGTCGTCGTCGGAGAACACCCGCACCACCTGGCAGATCGCGTCCGCCTCACGGATGTTCGCCAGGAACTTGTTGCCCAGCCCGGCACCCTCGCTCGCACCCTTGACGATCCCGGCGATGTCGACGAACGACACGCTCGCCGGCACCACCTTCGCCGACTTCGACAGGTCGGACAGCCGGGCCAGCCGGCCGTCGGGCAGCGGCACCACGCCCACGTTCGGTTCGATGGTGGCGAACGGGTAGTTCGCGGCCAGCACGCTCGCGCGGGTGAGGGCGTTGAACACGGTGGACTTGCCGACGTTGGGCAGGCCGACGATGCCGAGGGTCAGACTCACGGTGCGACAGTCTAGGTGCGCGCGGCGTCCGCTCCCTCCGGCGCAGCGGGGGCGGCGGGCCGGCGCAGCACGGTCACGGCCCAGTCGGCGTCCGGCGTCCAGGGATCCAGGTGCCAGGTGGCGAAGCGATGCTCCGCGACCAGGCCGGCGGCGGCACAGTCCGCATCGAACGCGTCGAGCGGATAGTGCCGGTCGGTCGCGAATCCCGTGACGAGCCGGCCGCCGGGCGTCAGCGCCGCGTGCAGGGACCTGACCACCGGCCCCTCGGTGCCCGGGGCCAGGTACACCATCACGTTGCCGGCCAGCACGATCACGTCGAAGCTCTCGCCCGGCAAAGTGGCGTCGACGGCCAGCAGGTCGGACACCTCGAACCGCGGACCCGGGTACCGCGAGCGCGCCACGTCGATCAGCCCGGCATCCCGGTCGACGCCGATCACCCGATGACCCATCCGGTGCAGGGCGGCCGACGTGCGCCCGGTGCCGCAGCCGCCGTCCAGCACTCGCGACGAGCGCGCCGCGAGCACGTCCACGAATCGCGCCTCGCCATCCAGATCGGTGCCGTTCGCGAATTCGCGCGCGAATCGGTCGACGTAGAACCGCCAACGGTCGCCGACCACCGTGGTCTCCCATCGGGTCGGCGGGGGCGACGGTCGCGCGTCCTCGGCAGGCACGGCGCCGATCATGGCACACGGCTGCCATGTCCGATTCCCGCCAGTGCAGGATCCGCGCCGGTGGCAGAGTGGATGCCGTGATCCCCGATTTCGACACCGCCTACCGCGCGGTGATGACCCGAGACAGCCGATTCGACGGGCAGTTCGTGACGGCGGTCCGGACGACGGGCATCTACTGCCGACCGGCCTGTCCCGCTCGCACGCCCTATCCGGCGAATGTGACGTTCTATCCGACCTCGGCCGCCGCCCAGGCGGCGGGCTACCGCGCCTGCCGGCGCTGCCTGCCGGACGCCGCGCCGGGATCGCCCGATTGGAACGTGCGCGCCGACACGGTCGGCGCCGCCATGCGGCTGATCGGCGACGGCGTCGTCGACAGGGAGGGCGTCACGGGACTGGCCGATCGCCTCGGCTATACCCCCCGGCACCTCGGCCGGCTGCTCACCGCGGAGCTCGGCGCGTCCCCACTGTCGCTGGCCAGGGCCAGGCGGGCACACACCGCGCGGGTGCTGCTCACCACGACCGCCCTGCCGATCGGCGACATCGCCTTCGCGGCCGGCTTCTCCAGCATCCGGCAGTTCAACGAGACGATCCGGGACGTGTACGCGACGGATCCCACCGCGCTCCGTGCCCGCGCCAAGCCGCTGCCGACCCAACCCGGGTCGCTCGCCCTGCGGCTCCCCGTGCGTGCACCGTTCGCCGCGGACGCCCTGCTGGCCTTCTTCGCCCTGCGGGCCGTGCCCGGCGTGGAGTCGGTCGACGGCCGGACCTACAGCCGCAGCCTGCGCCTGCCGCACGGCGTCGGCACCGTTCACCTGACGATGCCCGCCCCGGGCGGATCGCCCGTGGTCGCGGCCGTGCTGCGCCTGCAGCACCTGGCCGATCTCGCGCCCGCGGTCGACCGGTGCCGGCGCCTGCTGGATCTCGATGCCGACCCGGTGGGGATCGACAGCGTGCTCGGCCTCGACCCCGCCCTCGCGGCTTCGGTGGCGGCGGCGCCCGGACTCCGCCTCCCGGGCGCGGTCGACGGCCCGGAGATGCTGATCAGGGCTCTGCTCGGCCAGCAGGTCACGGTGGCGGCGGCGAGGACGGCGGTGGCCCGGCTCACCCGGATCGTGGACGATCGGCTCCCGGACCCGGACGGGGCGCTCACCCACCTGTTCCCGTCCCCGGCGGCTCTCGCCGAACTCGGCGGGAACGCGCTGGTCGGCCCCCGGCGCCGGGCCGCGACGATCGTGCAAACCGCCGGAGCCGTCGCCCGCGGCGAACTCGTCGTCGACGCCGGCCGCCGGTCGTCCGAACTGACCGCTGAGCTGGTGGCGCGGGACGGCATCGGGCCGTGGACCGCCGGCTACGTCGCGATGCGGGTGATCGGCGACCCCGACGTCCTGCTCGACGGCGACGTCGCCGTGCGCAAGGGCGCCGACGTGCTCGGCGTCCCGAGCGCCGGACGCGCGCTGTCCGCGCATGCCGACCGATGGCGACCGTTCCGCTCCTACGCGGGCCTGCATCTCTGGCGGGCATCCGCGCAACCGACCGTCAGCACGCTCACCGCATGAGAGGCAGGATCATGACCATCTCGACATCGACGGGATTCGTCACCACCGTCGCCACCCCGCCCGGCCCGTTCACGACGATCGTGACGAGCTCCGACACCGGCTCGCCGGTCGTGCTGGCCGCGGGGTGGACCGACGACGTCGATCTGCTGCTGCCACAGGTCGCCCCGCGCCTACGGCCCGCAGAGCTGCGCGCGGTGCCCGCCGTCGACGGTGTCACCGACGCCGTGATCGCCTACCACGACGGCGATCTCACCGCGATCGACGACGTGGAGGTGGAGCAGCGGTCGGGACCGTTCCTCGAACAGGCGTGGAAGGTGCTGCGCACCGTGCCGGCGGGGCGGCCCGTCAGCTACGCCGAGTTCGCCGCCGCCTGCGGCAATCCGGCCGCCGTCCGGGCCGCCGCGTCCGCGTGCGCCCGCAACCCGTCGGCTCTGTTCGTGCCGTGCCACCGCGTGCTGCGCAGCGACGGCTCGCTGGGCGGGTTCCGCTGGGGGCTGCCGGTGAAGCGGTGGCTCCTGGACCACGAGTCGCACGACTGACGCACGTCCGCAACAGGTCTCGCCCGCACGGGTGTCAGGCGCGCACCCGTGCCGCCCTGGCCTCGTCGTAGCGCCGCAGCACCAGCCCGGCAAGGGCCGTGCCGAGCGGCTCGGCGACCTTCGCATCCATCATCTCGGCCTGCTGGGCGATCCCGTCGAGGAGCAGGCCGGGCGCGAGAAACAGCGGTACGACGCCGATCCGGCGGCGCTCCGCGCGCGCCCGGTTCAGCACCGCGGAGGCGTGTGGCTCCCCGACCGTGGCGAACCCGGCCCACACCGGCGCGGGCCGGTGCTCGGCCCACCGGAACGCCAGCTCGTGCACTCCGTCGTTCGCCTCGTCCCCGCTCGAGCCGACCGCCAACAACAGGATCGACTCGTGCGCCGCGATGCCCGCGCGCTCAGCCGAGTCCCGGAGCGCGTCGAGGACCTCGTCGCCCATGCCGAGGATCTTTCCGAGGTCGAGCAACACGCCGGTCTCCAGCTGCGCCGCCGCGACCGCCTCCGGCGCGTCGACGGTGGCGTGGAACGCCTCGGAGAACAGCAGCGGGAGGACGACCGCCCGCCGGCAGCCCGTGCGCTCGCGCAGGTCGCGCACGGCCGAGGTCAGGTCGGGTGTGGCGAGGTCCAGGAACGCGGCGGTCGCGGTCAGCCCGGGCCGCAAGGCGCGCACGGCGGACATGACCTCGTCGATCATCCGCGCGGCGCGTGGATCCCGGCTGCCGTGCGCGAGGCCGACGAGGGGTGGATCAGGCGGCCGCATGCCGTAAGGCTAGCCGCGGGGGACCCGCCGGACCGGTGCGGTCGTCGGCGACTCCGCACCCCGCCTGCGCTCAGCCGCCTGCATCCCCCTCGCGCACGTCGTCGACGACGGCGCGGATGGAGTCGATCACGAGCTGCGGGTTTCCGAGCTGGATGTAATGGTCGCTGTGGGTGTCAGTGACGTGGACGGCACCGGGGAACTTCGCGGCCAGCTCGTCCTGGGCAGCCAGTTGCGCCGTCCAGAGGGCGTCGGCGAACTGCTGGTCGACGCCCGGCGGCACCTGGCCGGACGCCAGGACCTCCGGCGTCAGCTGCGGGATGTCGGCGGTCAGCACCGAGACCGGCACGTCGGGCGGCGGGGGCGACTGGCGGACGTCCGCGAACACGGTGGAGAAGGCGATGGCCTCGGCCCCCGGCCGGGTGGCGGATGGAGCGTTCAGCGCCTCCAGCAGGGTCACCTGCTCGGGCGTCAGGTTGGCGGCGAGATCCTCGGAGAGGGCGTCGACGAGGACCAGGCCACCCACCTGGTCCGGATGCTCGCCCGCGAAGACCCGGATGATCGGACCGCCGTAGGAATGCCCGGCGAGGACGTACGGCGGCGCCTCCCCGGCCGCGGTGAGCAGCTTCTCGAGGTCGTCCGCCGATGTCCGCGCGGAGGTGGGCTGCGGCACCTCGGTGGACCGGCTGTCGCTGGTGCCCGGCCGGTCGTAGGCGCAGACCCTGGTGAACGTCCCGACGTCGCCGTAAACCGTCGGCGGCGCGGGATCCACCGGCGCCTCCGACACCCCGGTGGACGCTGCCGGGCTGGACGGCGCCGGCGCGGCCGACGTGCTCCAGATATCGGCGCCGTTGCCGAGCCCCGACACGAGAACGACGGTCGGGGAACCGGTTCCGTGGCACTCGAGATAGATCTCGCGCCCGTCGCCGACGTCGACGGGCCCGGCCCGCTCCGGTTGCGCGCCCGAGGAGCTCGCCGCAGCAACACCCGTCGACACACCGTCCGTCGACGAGGCTCCGGAAGAGGTGGCACCGTCCGCCCCCCCGGAGCAGGCGCAGAGCAGAACGGCGGCGGCACCCAGCAATGCGGGCCACGCGCTGACGCGAGCAACGTACAGACGGTCCACCTGAGCGATCATCGCACTCCCCTCGACCGGACTGCTCCGAGCCGTTCGGATGTCGCACCCGAGTGTTGATCATGGCGATTTTCACGCAAGAACGGGACGAACAAGGACAAATGTGGTGACGATTGCCATGATCATCGCGGGGGCGGGTGCCGAATGTCCAAGTGGGGGCGGGTGCCAATGTCCAAGCGGGGGCGGGTGCCCAAGGTCCAAGCGGCGAGCGA
Organism: uncultured Actinomycetota bacterium; assembly: GCA_963829945.1. Classification (GTDB taxonomy): domain Bacteria; phylum Actinomycetota; class Actinomycetes; order Mycobacteriales; family Nakamurellaceae; genus Nakamurella. The sequence goes on from CAWHKH010000009.1 coordinate 26,685, forward strand.
AGAGCGGCGGCGCCCTACGTGGTCACGGCGCGGTAGCGGGCGCCGACGTCGTTGCAGGCCTCGCACACCGACGCTGGGATGACGTTCCACGCCTGCAGCCGGCCGAAGATGATGCAGCCCAGGCAGAGTCCGAACACCGACTCGAGCGTGGCCGCGACGACGATCAGGCCGATGAGCACCCAGGACGCTGTCGTCGCGCCGAGCAGGTAGGCGACGAGCGCGGCGGTTGTCACGGTGGCCCCGATGGCCTGGGCGAACCGCTTCGGCGGCCCCGGCACCAGCCTCGGCGGGCCGAGGCGCGGCGCGATCACCCGCGTCGCGAGCAGTCCGAACGGGGAGAACCGCGGTCCGGAGGCCACTCTCGCCCAGAATCCCAGGGCGAGCAGCCAGAGCGGCCATGCCTCGCGGACGACGAGTGCGACGATCGCGAGCACGACGACCATCCCCGCAACGGAGCGGGCGGCGTACTCGTTGACCGGGTTCGGAAAGCTGAAGATCCGGCGCGTCGCCGTCACGGCCGCCTCACGTCCCGTACGGCTTGAGCCCGCGGGCGTCGAGGATCGCCCGCTCGAGCGGCCGGAACACCAGCACCTCGATGCCGACACCGACGAAGAAGATCAGGATGAGCCCGGAATACAGCATCGGCGCATCGGACAGATCGCGGCCGGTCTGCATGAGCTGCCCGAGCCCGAACCCGAGCTTCGTCGAGGTCACGATCAGCTCGGCGGCCATCAGCGAGCGCCACGAGAACGCCCAGCCCTGGCGCAGTCCCGCGAGGTATCCGGGAAGCGACGCCGGCAGCAGCACGTGCCGCACCAGCGCGGTCCGGCTCATGCCGAGTACCTGGCCGACGCGGGCATAGAGGGGGGGCACGTGGTCCATGCCCGCCACCAGACCGTTCGCCACCGAGGGCACCGCCCCGAGCAGCACGACGGCGTAGATCATGGCTGGGCTGATCTGGAACCAGAGGATGGCCATCGGCACCCAGGCGACCGACGGCAGCGACTGCAGCCCGGTGAGCAGCGGACCCACCGACGCCCGCAGCCACCGGATCCGCGCGACCAGCAGACCGATCAGGGTGCCGATGACGATGGACATGGCGAACCCGATCAGCCCGCGGGACAGGCTGGTCCAGATCGCCTCCCACGCCCGGCCGTCCTCCGCCAGCCGCAGGAACTCCTGCCACACGGACGACGGCGCCGGCAGCATCACCTCCGGCTTGACCTCGAGCCAGTACAGGATCTGCCAGACGAGGAAGAACACGACGAGCGCCAGCGCGGGCGGCAGCACGGACGTCATGAGTCGCTGCCAGAGCGAGGTTCTCGTGCTGCGCGGCGTCTCGAGCGCGTCGAGGCCCGCACCGACCGCGGCCGTGTCCTCGCGTTCCGCGGTCGGATCGTCGACGCCCGGCGGGGCCGTCGCCGTCCGGGTGATCGAGGCCCGGGTGGTGGTGTCGTCAAACGCGGGCATGTTTGGCGATCTCCTCACGCAGCTGCAGGGTGATCTCCGCCGCGAGGGCGGACACCTCGGGGTGTTCGATCGTCCGCGGGCCCGGGATCTCGACGGACCATTCCCGGATCACCTTGCCGGGACGGGACGACAGCAGGACGACCCGCTGGCCGAGACGGACCGCCTCGCGCACGTTGTGGGTGACGAACACGACGCTGTTGCCGGTGCGCTTCCAGACCCGGGTGAGCTCGTCGTGCATGACGTCCCTGGTGATGGCGTCGAGCGATGCGAACGGCTCGTCCATCAACAGCACCTGGCCGTCCTGGGCGAGGGCCCTGGCCAGCGCGACCCGCTGCCGCTGGCCGCCGGACAGTTCGTGCACCCGCCGCCCGGCGGTCCCGCCCAGGCGGACGAGCTCGAGCAGCTCGTCCGCCCTGGCGGCACGCTCGGCCCGCGGCACGCCGGCGTACTTCAGCGCCAGGCCGACGTTCTTTCCCGCGGTGAGCCAGGGAAACAGGGCAGGCTCCTGGAACATCAGCGCCGGCCGGCCCTCGACGCCGACCGAGCCGGTCGTCGGGGTGTCCAGCCCGGCGATCAGGTTCAGCAGCGTCGACTTTCCGCAGCCGGAGGCGCCCAGCAGGCAGACGAATTCGCCGGGTGCGACCCGCAGGCTGATGTTGTCCAGTGCGGCGACCCGCCGTTGCTTGCCGGTGCCGAACACCTTCGTGACGGAATCGATGACCACCGCTGCACTGTCGTCGCGCAGCGACGCCTGGAGCAGCGGCACCACCCGCGGATCGTCGAGGTCGATGTCCTCGAGATTCGTCATCCGGCCACCTCTTTCCTGAATTTCCCGAATGCATGAGTTCCGTCGATCCCCGCGCCCGGCGCGAGGCCGGCGTCGCTACTGGCCGAGGTTGTTGTCGATGACCCCGGGCTTGCCGGCCTTGGCGAGCACCTCGTTCAGCAGAGTGAGGTCGTAGATCCCCTTGAGACTTGGCTTGTCCTTGAGCGTTCCCGCAGTCACGCCGTCGTCGGCGATCGTCGGAAGCGCGGATGCCAACGGATCCCACGTCGGGGAGATCTCGCCGAAGGACCGCGCGATCACCGCCTCGTCCAGGGGCTTTCCGGTGAGCTCACCGATCGCCGTGTTCAGCTCGGTCTGCGCCGTCGCCGGGTCGGCCTCGATCTTTTCTGTCTCGGCGATCAGGCCCGTGATCAGCGCGGCCACCTGGTCCGGATGGGACTCGAGGTACGGCGTGGCCACGATCAGATGGGTGGTCAGGAACTTCTCGTCCGGCCACAGGGTCTTCTCGTCGACCAGCACCTTGCCGCCGGCCTCGAGCACCAGCCGGGACGCCCACGGCTCGGGCAGCCAGCCGCCGTCGATCTCGCCGGACTTGAACAGGTCGAGCGTCTGGGCGTTGTCCTGGTTCACGATGTCGACGTCGCTGCCGCCGGTCGTCTGCGTCTTCAGGCCGTTGCCCAGCAGGTACTTCCGCAGCGCGACGTCCTGCGTGCCGCCGAGCTGGGGCGTGGCCAGCGTCTTGCCCGCCAGGTCGGCCGCCGAGTTGATCTCCGGCTTGACCACGAGGGCGGCGCCGTTGACCGTGGTGCCGGCCACGATCCGGATCGCCTCGCCGTTCGACTGCGCGAACGCGTTGATCGCCGGGTTCGGGCCGATGAAGGTGGCGTCGATGGCGCCGGAGAGCAGCGCCTCGATCGCGGCCGGGCCGGCGTTGAAGGTCTGGGTCTCCAGCGCGGTGGTCCCGAGCGCGTCGGCGAAGGTGCCGTCCGCGACGCCCAGCACGGCGGCCGCGTGGGTGACGTTGGGGAAGTAGCCCAACCGGAGCGTTCCGCCGGCGGATGCCGGGGCGACGGAACCGCTCTCGCCGGTGGACGACGGGTCCGCGGCGGCGGGACGTGGTGGAGGAGTCGGAGGCGGAGCTGGATCCGCACGCGGTGACGACGAGCGCGCCGACGGCGGCGACTGCGACGAGCAGGCCGCGCGATTTCAGACGAGTCAGAGAAGCGGACGAGCGGGACTGAGAGACGAACACTGGGAAGCCCTTCGGGGTACGACCCGGTCGATCACGGACCGGGGGTGCACAGGTTGTGGGAGGCGAGCGCGATGTCGCGACCGGCCGAGGCCGACCGCGTTCCGGGACATCGGCGACATCGCCGACCACCGTCGGTCGCAGTTCTGCCGATCGTGCTCATGCCGCACCCTCCTTGGTGTCCTGGGGCCGTAACGCAGCCCGACGATCGCCCACCATGCCGGCCGCGAGCGTGGTGCCGTCGGCGGCATCGATGATGAGCAGCGAGCCCACGGCGCCCCCCGGCCGGTAGTCCTCGACCGGCATCGGGTCGGCGGTGCGCAGGGTGACCTGGGCGATGTCGTTGAGCGACAACGCCTCCGGCGCCGCAGCCTGGCCGAGGCTGTCGATGTCCAGCAGGCTGTCGATGGACGCGACGATCACCCGGGTGCTCGCGGTGCCGTACCGGAGCAGCGCGCGGCTGCCGGCACGAAGCGGCTTGTCCGCGAGATGCGTGATGGTGGCGGAGAACTCGACAACAGGCGGCGGGGCGTCCGTCACGACCGGCGATGAGATCGCCGCGGGAAAGGTCGATGTCGTCGCCCAACAGCACCGTCACGGAGTCCCCGGCCGTCGCCACCTGGCGCGGGCCGTCGCCCGAGTCGATGCCCGTCACCACGGAGCGGCGACCCGACGGCAGCACGATCACCTCGTCGCCCGGCGCGGAGCGCCCCGGCGGTGACGCGACCGGCGTACCCGCGGTAGTCGGGGAGCTCGGCCGACCGCGGCCGGATCACGTACTGCACGGGGAATCGCGGCGACCCCTCGGTGGGCCGGTCGGCCAGCGGGACGTTCTCCAGATGCTCGAGCACGCTCGGGCCGTCGTACCAGGGGATCCGGGCGGAGCGGGTGACGACGTTGTCGCCGTGCAACGCCGAGACGGGGATCGCCGTCACCTCCGGCACGCCGAGTTGGGCGGCGTAGGCGGAGAACTCGGCCGCGATCGACTCGAAGACCGCCCGGTCGAAGTCGACCAGGTCGATCTTGTTCACGGCGAGCAACAGGTGCGGCACGCCGAGCAGGGCGGCGACCGCCGCGTGCCGGCGGGTCTGCGCCACTACCCCGGTCCGCGCGTCGGTGAGGATCACCACGAGATCGGCGGTCGAGGCGCCGGTGACCGTGTTCCGGGTGTACTGCACGTGCCCCGGAGTGTCGGCCAGGATGAACGTCCGCGCCGGCGTGGCGAAGTAGCGGTAGGCCACGTCGATCGTGATGCCCTGCTCGCGCTCCGCGCGCAGGCCGTCCACCAGCAGCGACAGGTCGGGCTCGTCCAGGCCGCGGGCCTGCGACGTGCGGTGCACCGCGTCCAGCTGGTCCGACAGCACCGACTTGGAGTCGTGCAGCAGACGGCCGACGAGAGTGGACTTGCCGTCGTCGACGGAGCCGGCCGTCGCGAAGCGCAGCAGTCGCCGGTCGGCGATCAGCTCCGCCGCGAGCTCATGCACGTCCAGGTCGTCAGCCGCCACCTCATCGGCACCGTGAGCCTGGGCCGGGAATCGCGCCCATCAGAAGTAGCCCTCGCGCTTCCGGTCCTCCATCGCCGCCTCACTGAGCTGGTCGTCGGCGCGGGTGGCGCCGCGCTCGGTGATGCGGGTCGCGATGATCTCCTCGATGACGGCGCGCACGTCGGTCGCGGTGGACTCCACCGCTCCCGTGCAGGACATGTCCCCGACGGTGCGGTAGCGCACGGTGCGCCGCTCGATCGTCTCGCCGCCGCCGGGACCGCCCCAATCGCCGGGGGTGAGCCACATGCCGTTGCGGCGGAACACCTCTCGCTGGTGGGAGTAGTAGATCTCCGGCAGCTCGATGCCCTCGGCCTCGATGTAGTTCCACACGTCGAGCTCGGTCCAGTTGGACAGCGGGAACACCCTGACGTGCTCGCCCGGCGCGTGCCGGCCGTTGTACAGGCCCCACAGCTCGGGTCGCTGCCGACGCGGATCCCACCCGCCGAAGGAGTCCCGCAGCGAGAAGATCCGCTCCTTCGCCCTGGACCGCTCCTCGTCGCGCCGCGCTCCGCCGATGACCGCGTCGAAGCGCTGCTCCACGATGGTGTCGAGCAGCGGCACGGTCTGCAGCGGATTGCGGGTGCCGTCGGGCCGCTCCGAGAGGCGCCCGTCGTCGATCCACTCCTGCACCTTCGCCACCTGCAGCCGCAGGTTGCCCCGCGCGACGACGCGGTCCCGGTACTCCAGCACCTCGGGGAAGTTGTGCCCGGTGTCCACGTGCAGCAGCGAGAACGGCAGCGCCGCGGGCGCGAAGGCCTTGCGCGCCAGGTGCAGCACGAGCACCGAGTCCTTGCCGGCGGAGAACAGGATCACGGGACGCTCGAACTGGCCGGCCACCTCCCGCAGGATGTGGATGGCCTCTGACTCCAGCGTGCGCAGGTGTGGGCTCGCGTGCGCCGCCCGCGCTCTCCGGATGTCGACGGTGGTCACACGCGCCCCCTGGTGATCAGTAGCTCGAGCAGCGCGTCCACGGACGCGTCGAGGTCGGTGGCGGACGTGTCGATGCGCAGGTCCGGGTTCTCCGGCACCTCGTAGGGATCGTCGACGCCGGTCATCCCGCTGATCTCACCGCGGAAGGCCTTGCCGTACAGGCCCTTCACGTCGCGCTCGGCGCAGACCTCGACGGGCGTCGAGAGGTGCACCTGGAGCAGCGCGGTGCCCTGCTCGTCGTGATGCGCGCGGACCTTGTCGCGCGCGTCCGCATAGGGCGCGATGACGGGCACGAGCACCGTCACGCCGTGCCGGGCCAACAGCTCGGCGACGAAACCGATGCGGGTGACCTGGATCTCGCGGTCGGCGCGGCTGAACCCGAGACCCGCCGACAGATACGTGCGCACCTCGTCGCCGTCCAGGATGTGGGTGTCGACGCCGCGCTCCCCCAGCCGGTCGGCGAGGGCGTTGGCCAGGGTGGTCTTGCCGGCGCTCGGCAGCCCGGTCAGCCACACGGTCGTCCCGGTCATGTGTTGATCCCGCATTCGGTCTTGGCCGAGCCGGCCCAGCGCCCGGCCCGGGAGTCCTGCCCCGGAGCGACCTTTCGCGTGCACGGCGCGCAGCCGATGGAGGGGTACTCGTCCGACAGCAGCGGGTTGACGAGCACGCCGTGCTCCGCGATGTAGCGGTCGACGTCGTCGTCGGTCCAGGCGGCCAGGGGCGCGAGCGTGACCTTGCCGCGCTTACGGTCGTAGCGGACGACGGGCGTGCCGGCCCTGGTCGGCGACTCCGACCGGCGGGCTCCCGTCGCCCAGGCCTCGTAGCGGGTGAGCGCCCGGTTGAGCGGTGCCACCTTGCGCAGCGCGCAGCAGAGGTCGGGATCGCGGGCGAACAGGTCCTTGCCGTACCGCGCGTCCTGCTCCGCGACGGTCTGCAGCGGCAGCAACCGCTTCAGCGTCACCGGGTACACCGCCTCGACCGCGTCGGCGGTGCCGATGGTCTCGATGAAGTGATAACCGGTCTCGAGGAAGAGCACGTCGATGCCGGGCAGCACGCGGGACGCCAGGTGCGCCAGCACGGTGTCCTGCATGGACGCGGTCACGGCGAGGCCGGCGCCGAACTCCTCGGCACCCCAGGTGAGGATCTCTTCGGCGCTCGCGTCGGCGAGATCGTCCGCCGCACGGGCCGCGATCGCCGCCAACTCGGTGCCGCCGCGGATGGCCGTCCTGATCATGGCGCCGCCTCCGTCCTGTTCGACGCTGACCCGGCTGCCCTGGACGAGATGCCGATGAACCGGACGGCGAAGACGCGCAGGCAGTCTCGGCACTCCCACGCCCCGTGCGAGTCCTCGTGCGGCCAGAGGTTCGTCTCGCCGCAGTACGGGCAGTACTGGGCCGGCGACCTGGTCTCGCTCACAGCAGGGCCACCTCGTCGGCGCGCGCGACCCACTGGGCGAAGCGCTCCCCCGGCTGCCGCTCGTCGCCGAACCGGCGCACCACGCGCTCGACGTAGTCGGGCAGGTCGTCGCCGGTGATCTTGTGGCCGCGGACCTTCCGGCCGAACCCGGCGTCCAGTCCCAGGCCGCCACCCAGGTGCACCTGGAAGCCCTCCACCTGGTTGCCGTCGTGGTCCGTGACGATCATGCCCTTGAGGCCGATGTCGGCGATCTGGGTGCGGGCGCACGCGTTCGGGCAGCCGTTGAGGTTGATCGTGAGCGGGACGTCCAGGTCGCCGATCCGGCGCTCCAGTTCGTCGACGAGCGCGATGCCGCGCGCCTTGGTCTCCACGATGGCCAGCTTGCAGAACTCGATTCCGGTGCAGGCCATCATGTTCCGTCGGAACGTCGACGGCTTGACGGAGAGCCCCAGCTCGGCGAGGCCGGCCACCAGGGAGTCGACGCGGTCCGGGGCGACGTCGAGGATCACCAGGCCCTGGTCGGTCGTGGTGCGGATCCGGCCCGACCCGTGCGCCTCGGCGAGATCGGCGAGGCCGGACAGCATCAGGCCGGACACGCGGCCCGCCGTCGGATGCACTCCGACGTAGTGATTGCCGTCCTTCTGCCGGTGCACGCCGACGTGGTCACGGGCGCCCTCGAACGGCTCGGGAGCGGGTCCGTCGATCAGCGAGCGATGCAGGTACTGGGTCTCGAGAACCTCCCTGAACTTCTCGATGCCCCAGTCGGCCACCAGGAACTTCAGCCTCGCGCGGTTGCGGAGCCGCCGGTAGCCGTAGTCGCGGAAGATCGACACCACGCCCGCCCAGACGTCCGGCACCTCGTCGATGGGCACCCAGGCGCCCACGCGGTGTCCGATCATCGGGTTCGTGGACAGTCCGCCGCCGACCCAGAGGTCGAAGCCGGGGCCGTGCTCCGGGTGCACCACCCCCACGAAGGCGATGTCGTGGACCTCGTGGGCGACGTCGTGGCGCGGGGACCCGGAGATCGCGGTCTTGAACTTGCGCGGCAGGTTGGAGAACTGCGGGTCGCCGATGTAGCGGCGGACGATCTCGTGCACGGCGGGAGTGCCGTCGATGATCTCGTCCTCGGCGATGCCGGCGAGCGGCGACCCGAGAACCACCCGCGGCACGTCGCCGCAGGCCTCCGCGGTGGACAGGCCGACGCCCTCGATCGCCTCCCAGATGTCCGGCACGTCCTCGATGCGGACCCAGTGCAGCTGGATGTTCTGCCGGTCGGTGAGGTCGGCGGTGTCCCTGGCGTACCGGGTGGACACCGCGCCGATCGTGCGGAGCGCATCCGTGGTCAGCTGCCCGCCGTCCACCCGCACCCGCAGCATGAAGTACTTGTCCTCGAGTTCCTCCGGCTCGAGGATCGCGGTGCGGCCGCCGTCGATCCCGGGCGCGCGTTGGGTGTACAGCCCCCACCAGCGGAAGCGTCCCCGCAGGTCACCGGGATCGATGTCGTCGAACCCCGTGTGCCGGTAGCGCGTCTCGATGCGCTGACGGCAGTGCAGGCCGTCGTCGTCCTTCTTCATCCGCTCGTTCGGGTTGAGCGGCTCGCGGTAGCCCAGCGCCCACTGGCCCTGGCCCCGCTGCGCGTCGGGCCGGCCACGGCGCGCCGGCCGAGCGGCCCCCTCGCCGCGCGCGGCGGGACGAGCCGGGCGCGCGGATCCGTCGGCGCGGGTCGGCGTCGGTGCTGCGGTGCTGGTCGGCGGCACGGCACTTCCTTGCAGGGCGTGGCTGGATCGTCACCGACGGCAAGGAGTGTGTCCGCGCCGGGGAGACAACCCGGCACGGATGAGCGACGGGTGTCAGGCGGCGGAACAACAGGTGGCGCTGGCAACGCGCGCGAGGTCGACCTCGCGGCGGCACACGAGCAGCACTACCTGAACGGACACGCCCCGGAGCATACCGCCCCGACCCCCGTTCCAGAAGCTGAGACGGAACGATCGAGAAGTGGGATAGCTCATGGTGCGGCCGAGTTTCGTATGCTCGGCGCCGTGCCTGCACTGGACCGGCTGACCCAGGCCCTGATCGACGGCCGGTCCGTCGTCGTCATCGAGCCGCCCGGCGCGGGCCACGGCTACTGGGCCGGCGGCCCCAGCGTGGTTGCTGACCAGGACGGATACCACCTGGCGTACCGGCTGCGCCGGCCCGTCGCCGAGGGCCGCGGCTACGCGAACGTGGTCGCCCACTCGACCGACGGCGTGCACTTCCGGACGGTCGCCGTCGTCGAGGTGTCCCGCTTCGGCGCGGCCTCGCTGGAGCGACCGGCGCTGATCCGCCGGCCGGACGGGGGATGGCGGCTGTACGTGAGTTGCTCGACCCCGGGTTCGAAGCACTGGTGGGTGGAGGCGGTGGACAGTCCGGGTTCCGACGCAGCGGGCCTGGAAACCGGGCGGCGCACGGTCGTGCTGCCCGGCGACGACGTGAGCGCATGGAAGGACGTGGTGGTCGCCCGGGACGGCGACGCATGGCAGATGTGGGCGTGCCGGCACCTGCTGGACCGGGGCGACGCCGAGGCCGACCGGATGGAGACCTGGTTCGCGGTCAGCGACGACGGCCTCGCCTGGAACATGAAGGGCCCCGCGCTCACCCCCACCGCGGGCACCTGGGACCGGCGCGGCACCCGGGTGACCAGCGTCCTGGAGACCGACGCGGGCTGGCTGGCGAGCTACGACGGGCGTGCGACGGCAGACGAGAACTGGTACGAGAAGACAGGTTTCGCCTTCGGACCGGCGCCGGATCAGCTGACCGCGGTCGCCGGACCGGTGGACCGGCGCGGCGCCACGCTGCGATACGTGACGGTCGTGCCGGTGGACGGCGGGCTGCGCGTCTACTTCGAGTGCGCCCGGCCCGACGGGGCCAACGAGCTGCGTACCGCGCTGGTGCCCGGCGCCGACGCGCTCACGACGACCGCCGGTCGCTGAAGGCGCCGCGCCCGCTCTCGCCGAGCCAGTCGGCGTAGTCGATGCCGGTGAGGCGGCCCAGGAGCGCGATGTCGTCCTCGAAGTACGGCCGGAGCGCGACCCGATCGGCCGTCGGCAGCGGCGGTCGCCGTCGGCCACCGCGGTGCAGCACGGCCAGCAGCGGTCGCTCCACCGTCCGCCACGCCCGCGGCGGCAGGTGCGCGCCGGCCCGCGCGCCCGCCCTGATCGCCCGCCGCACCGCCGCGTTGAGCCGGGTGTCGGGCGCCCAGCTCGACAGGTTCGAGTGCGGCACGGTCGAGACGACGCCGCGGGACACCCCGAGGAAGTCGCAGATGTCGTCCAGCGTGCCCGCCGGATCGTCGATCAGTTGGCGGTAGCGCAGCACGTGCACCTGCTCGCGCGGGAAGATCGACAGCAGGTGCTCGAGCTGCGAGCCGTAGAGCCCGGTCTCGAGGTACCGCCAGAACGGCGCGTAGCCCTGCCCGGCCCTGGCCGGCTCGAGGTCGCAGGCGGCCCGGAAGTCGCCGACCGTCTCGAGGCCGTCGCACCACAGGTGCGCCCAGTTCGAATACGCGCGGTCGATGGGGTCGCGGACGACGGCGATCATCCTGACCGACGGGATCAGCGCGTGGATCCGCCGGTGCGCGGCGCGGTCCCACAGGTAGAACGGCGTGCTCTCGCCGCGCAGCGCCCCGGCCTGCGCCGCGTCGAACAGTGACTCGTACTCCTCGCGCCGCCACACCCACTCGCGGGCGCTGTGCGCGTCGCCGGGCCCGCGCTGGTGTGCCGGGTCGGGCGGGCGCTGGTCGCAGAGGAAGAACTTGGGTTCCTTGGGGTCGGACAGGAACAGCTCGGGGTGCTGCGCCAGCGCGACGTGCAGCGCCGTCGAGCCGGCCTTCGGGGCGCCGATGATCAGGAAGTCGGGAAGTGGCATCGCGGTGTCCTCGAAGACTCGGGCGGGATTCGGCGGAGCGGACTGTCCGGGGCAAACGGAGCGGGCGACGGCGCCCGCGGCGGCGGTCCGGGGCAATCCGTGAGCGGAGGGACCGCCGCAGAACGGTGGTCAGTCGGCGGTCGGACAGGCGGCGCTCGTCACCCGCACGAGGTCGACCTCGCGGCGGCAGACCAGCGGGACCTGGAGGCGCACGGGAGGAGCATAGCCGCGGTCCTGACCGTCGATCACAACCCCGAGGGTGACCGGCGCAGTCGCCGATCGAGGCCGCCAGGGAAGGATCCTGGAGCTGACGCGGCCGACTATTCCGGCGCGGCAGGCGATCTCGCGGGGTCGACCGCCGGCTGCATCAGCCGGTCGCCGTGCCCCGGCTCGCGCACCCGGCCGGCGATCACCGCGATCGTCAGGGCCGCCAGCACCGTGACGCCCAGCGCCAGCCGCAGCCCGACGACGACCGCGACCGCGCCGATCAGCGGCGGGCCGATGAGGAACGCCGGCCACTGCCCCCAGGACACGATCGCGACGCCCCGACCCGTCGGGATCCCCGGCTGGTTGCCGGCCAATCCCATCACCGTCGGCACGATGCACGCCGAGCCGACGCCCAGCAGCGCGAAGCCGACGAACCCCGCCCAGGTGGTGCCGACGAGCAGCCCGAAGGCCATGCCGACCGCCGCCAGCAGCGCGGAGATCCGGAGGAAGCGGGTGCGACCGAGCCGGTCGACGACCCGGTCGCCCACCAGCCGGGACAGTGTCATGGCCAGCGAGAAGCAGGTGAAGGTGAGGGCACCGACGCCGGGCCCGGCGTCCTGCGTGATCGTGCCGTACTGGGCGCTCCACTGGACCGCCGCGCCCTCGTTGATGCTGGACAGCAGCGCGATGGTCGCCAGCAGCAGCAGCTGGCCGGTGACCAGGCCGGCGCGGCGGCGGCGGGGCTGGGCGGCCGCGGCCGGTGCGCGCGTCGCCGCGGTGGTCGACCCCTCCGTCGGCGCCGTCTCCCGCGTCGTCCCCGGTCGTCCCCGCGTCGTCTCCGGCGGCGTCGTCTCCGGCGGCGTCGTCTCCGGCGGCGTCGTCTCGGTGCGTGGGGGCGCGGGTCGATCGGCCGGCAGCCACCGGGCCGTCGCGATCAGGGCGCCGGCGAAGACGGCGCTGGTGCCCGCGAGCTGGACGAACGGCAGCAGGCCCATCGACGCGGCCCAAGCTCCGCAGAGCCCGCCGCCGAGCTGACCCAGGCTGAAGCACGCGTGGAAGCTCGACATGATCCGCCGGCCGTACTGCTGCTCGACGAGCACGGCCAGCGCGTTCATCGGCGTGGCCAGGAAGCCGGTCGAGATCCCCTGCGCGAGCAGCGCCGCGGCCAGCACCCACGGCGTCGGCGCGCCAGCCGTGATCGGCACGACGACCAGCAGGCAGGCCGCGCCCGGGATCGCCAGTCGCCGGGCGCCGGTGCGGCCGATGAGGCGGGTCACCACGACCAGCGCGGCGAAGGTGCCGACCGGTGCGGCCAGCACCAGCAGCCCCCACACGGCGTCGTTCGCGCCGACCTGCTCGCGCACGGTCGGGATCCGCGACGCCCAGCTTCCGGTCATCACGCCCATGAGCAGGAACAGCGTGATGACGGCGATCCGCGCCCGGACCGCGGCTCGGGGGATCACCGGCGTCGTCGGCAACGGTTCAGTGGTTCGGCCGCGCTCGGGTCACTCGCCGAGGATGTCGTCGAACTCGGCACGATTCCGGGCTGGCATGTCATCAATCCTTGCACCGCCGATCCGCGTCGGAGCCTTCACCCGCGCCCGGAAAACGATCCCCGGGCGAGACCAGCACGGCCGACGCCAGACGCTACAAGCCGACGCCGACGTCGGTTAGGCTGCCCGCGCATTCGAGCGCACCTGCGTCGTCGTGCGGGCGCTGCTCATCGCGGTTGCCAGGATCGAGGAGGCTCGTGGTCGCACAGCACCACACCGGTCGGCCCATCTTCTCCGCTCGGGGTCGGTGGCGGGCCGTCACCCTGAGATGGTTTCTCTGGGCACTGGTCGGACTGGGGTCGGCGACGATGATCGCCCTGTTCAGCGTCTTCGGCGGCGCGCCGTTGCCGCAGTTGACGGCGCCCTTCTTCGTGGGCTCGGCGCCTCTGCGAACGCCCCCGGACGCCTCGGGTGACGTCGGATCGGCTGACTCGCGCGCTGTCGGACCGGCGGCCGGCGCCACGGCGCCGGCTGAATCCCCCGCCATTCGAGACGTCGCCCACCACCCCACCGGCGCCGTCGCGGTGCGCGCGCCTGCGCTCACCGGCGACCCGCTCGGTCCGGCTTCCTCTCCCCCGGCGACCGGCCCGACGACGACTGATCCGGTCCCTGCTGCCCCGCAGACGGTTGCTGTGTCCTTGGGTGCGGAGCCGCCGACGTCCGACGGCGTCCCGCGGGGTCGGGCAGATGTGCCCGGATCGTCGTCCACGACGCCCGACGGGGTCGCCGAGCGGCCCGTCTCGCCGGAGGACGCCGCGAGCGAGGTGCCGCTCCCACAGCCCGCCGGAGCGTCGCCTCCGCCCGGCGGACAGCATGATGCCGCGGCGAACCCGACCGTGCCCGCGCCGGCAACGCGCGCGAATCCGCCCTTGGGTCCGCCGACGGAACGGCCGCCGGTCCCCGCACAGGACCAGCCGGCGAGGATCGTCCCGACTCCACCTGCAGGGAATGCCCCGGCCGACGAGCCCGCACAGTCGGCAGCCCACGAGAACGCCCGCGATCGATGAGCAGGCGATCCGTGGCCCCTCGCGCGCATTGGGTGCTCCTGGTCGTGGGCACGGCGCTCGTCGGCCTGCTGCTTCTCATCCACGGGTTCACCGCCGGCGATTCGGGCGACGAATGGGGCCGTCAGAGCCCTGCGCCGAGCTCGGCGCCAACGGCGGCCACCTCCGGGCCGGTGCTGAACACCAGCGATCTGTCCGCCCGCGGCCTTCCGGTCGCGCCCTTCACCATCGCCCTCACCTTCGATGACGGACCGACCGAGGAGACCGAACGGATCCTCGACGTGCTCGATCGCCATCGCGTGCCGGCGACGTTCTTCGTCGTCGGCGCGCAGGTGGCCGAGCACCCCGAGATCGTCCGCCGCATGATGGCCGGCCACCACGAGGTCGGGGTGCACAGCTTCACCCATCCCGACCTCGGATCCGTCCCGGACTGGCGGGAATCCCTCGAGGTCAACCAGACGCAGCAGGTGATCGCCGCGGCGACGGGCTACACCACAAATCTGCTTCGACTGCCCTTCTCGGATCACGTCGCCAACCTGTCCGCGAACGACCGGCAGGCGTTGCGGCGGGCTCCCAACTACTGGGCGGTCTTCACCGACATCGACACCCGAGACTGGGAAAGGCCCGGGGTTGCGTCCATCGTGGCGGCCGTCGCCCCGCAGGACGGGGCCGGCGCGGTGGTGATGATGCACGACGGCGGTGGCGACCGCACCCAGACCGTCCAGGCTCTCGACATTCTCATTCCCGCGCTGCAGGCGCAGGGGTATCGGTTCACGACCGTGACCGACGCCGTCGGACTGCCGACGCCGTTCCACCCCGCGACCGCGACGGACCGGCTCCGCGGCGCAGTCGTCACCGCCGCGCTGACCGTCGCCGATTGGGTCGCCAGTGCGCTCTCGGTGATCATGATCATCGTGGCCGCGCTGTCCGCCGTCCGCCTGGTGCTGTTGCTCTTCGCCGCCAGACGTCACGACCGTGGCCTGAAGGTCGGCGCCATGAGCGAGCCGCCGACCGTGAGCGTGGTGATTCCGGCCTACAACGAGTCTGTCGGGATCGGTGCGGCGGTCCGGTCGGTCGCCGCCAGCGACTATCCCTTCTTCGACATCGTCGTCGTGGACGACGGGTCAACCGACGAGACCTCCGCCATCGTCGAGGCTCTCGACCTGCCTCGGGTGCGGGTGATCCGACAGGCCAACGGCGGCAAGCCTCGTGCACTCAACACGGGAATCGAGCACTCCGGCGGATCGGTCCTCGTCCTGATGGACGGCGACACCGTGTTCGAACCGGGAACGCTCAGCATGCTCGTTCGCCAGTTCGCGGATCCGACGGTCGGTGCCATCTCGGGTAACACCAAGGTCGGCAACCGGAGCGGCCTTCTCGGTCGTTGGCAACACATCGAATACGTGATGGGCTTCAACCTCGACCGCCGCATGTACGACATCCTGCACTGCATGCCGACCGTTCCCGGCGCGATCGGCGCCTTCCGCCGCCAGGCGCTGGAGGACGTCGGCGGGGTCAGCGCCGACACTCTCGCGGAGGACACCGACCTGACCATGGCCGTCTGCCGCGCGGAGTGGCGCGTCGCGTACGAACCGGATGCGGTCGCATGGACCGAGGCGCCGAGCACTCTCGGGCAGCTGTGGAGGCAGCGCCACCGCTGGTGTTTCGGCACCATGCAGGCGATGTGGAAGCACCGCCGCGCGGTGGTGGAGCGGGGGGCGTCGGGCAGGCTCGGTCGTCGCGGGATGCCCTACCTGCTGCTGTTCCAGGTCCTGCTGCCGGTGCTCGCGCCGATCGTGGACATCGCGGCGCTGTACAGCCTGTTCTTCCAGGATTCCCGCCAGACTGCGCTGGTCTGGCTCACATTCCTTCTCCTGCAAGCGATCGCGGCCTGGTATGCGTTCTCACTCGATCGGGAATCCCCCCGGCCGCTCTGGGCGCTCGCCACCCAGCAGGTGGTGTACCGACAATTGATGTACCTGGTCGTCATCCAGTCCCTCACGGACGCCGTGGCAGGGCTGGAACTGCGCTGGCAGAAGCTTCGACGGATCGGGAACATCACGGCTCCCGACCCTGCCGCGGTCGGGCCCCCACCCCGGCGGTGACATCTCAGGCAACCGCGTCGAGCACCATGGCGAGAAACCTACGGGCGGCGGGCGCAGCCGGCTGGGGCCGGCGATGCACGAGGCCGATGGGATGCCGCGCCGCGCGGTCGGCGAGGGGCCGCACCGTCACGGCGGCGTGTCCGGCCGTCGCGCTGGCGGGCACGATCGCGGCGCCGAATCCCAGGCCGACGAAGCGGATCACGGACTCCGACGTGGACAGCTCGAACGCGACACGGCGCTGCACGCCCGCCCTCTCGAACGCCTCGTCCACCTGGCGGCGGACACCGGACTCGGGCCGCATCTCGATCAGCGGGCCGCGGTCGGCGAGCTCGGCGAGCCCCACCCGCGCGCCGGCTCGCCGCGGCGCGCGCGCCCCGGCCGCCGGCTCGATCGCCACCAGCGGCTCGACGTGCAGCGTGTGGTGCGCGACGTCGTCCGGCACCTGGTGCCGGAACAGCCCCACGAAGGCGAGATCGATGGCGCCGTCCCGCACCTGGTCGGCCATCCGCCCGCTGCCCGTGTCGCCGATCGCGATCTCCACGCCCGGGTGCCTGCGATGGAACCCCGCGAGGGTGCGCTCCACCGCGGGCAGCGCGATGCCGGTGCTGCCGATCATCCCGATGCGCAGGCGACCGGTGATCAGCCCGGAGAGCTCGGCGAGCTCGGCACCTGCGTCGGCCACGTCCGAGAGGATTCGCCGGGCACGCGGCAGCAACAGCTCCCCCGCCGCGGTCAGGCGCACCGACCGGCTCGTCCGGTCGAAGAGCAGCACGCCGGTTTCCCGTTCCAGCCGCGCGATCTGGTAGCTGAGCGCGGACTGCGCGACGTGGCGCTGTGCCGCGGCCCGGGTGAAGCTCAGCTCGTCGGCGACCGCGAGGAAGTACTGCAGCTGACGCAGATCCATCTGATTCCTCGATAGATATGCTCGCATCTCTGTGTTGGACAGATAGACCTTAGCGCCGAAGACTGGTCGACATGCCCACCACGCCGCTTCGCGACCTCGTCACCGGTCGCCGCCTGGCCGTGCTGACCCTGCTGCTCGGCGGTCTGACGGCGTTCGGTCCGCTGTCCATGGACCTGTATCTGCCCGCCTTCCCGCAGCTCGCGGACGAGCTGGCGACCAGCGCCGCCGGTGTCCAGCTCACGCTGACCGCCGACGTGATCGGCATCGTCGTCGGCCAGCTGGTGCTCGGCCCGCTGTCCGACGCCCACGGCCGGCGCTCGCTGCTCATCTGGTCGGGCGTGCTCAGCGCGGCCGCGTCGGTGCTCTGCGCGCTCGCCCCGTCCGCGGCGCTGCTCACCGTCTGGCGGTTCCTGCAGGGCGCCGCCGGCGGTGGCGGCATCGTGCTGGCCCGGGCCGTGGCCGCCGACCTGACCAAGGGCGTCGCCGCCGCGCGGCTCTTCTCGCTGTTCATGACGCTGTCCAGCCTCGCCCCGATCCTCGCCCCCGTGCTCGGCGGACTGCTGCTGGCCTGGACCGGCAGCTGGCGCGTGCTGTTCTTCGTGCTGGCCGGGATCAGCATCGCGCTCACCGCGCTGGTCGTCGGCTTCCTGCCCGAGACCCTGCCCGCGGACCGGCGGCACACCGGGGGGCTGCGGGCGACCGGCCGCGCGTTCGTCGACCTCACCCGCGACCGCGTGTTCGTCGGCTACGCGCTGACGATCTTCTTCGCGTACGCGTCGCTGTTCGGCTACATCGCGGGGTCGTCGTTCGTGCTGCAGGACCTCTACGGCATGTCCGCGACGGCCTTCAGCCTGCTGTTCGGGCTGAACGCCGCCGGCATGGTGGTGCTGGGCCTGGCGAACGCCCGGCTGGTCCGTCGGCACCCCGTCCGCCGGCTGCTGGTGCTCGGGCTGGTCGGGTCCTCCGTCGCGGCGCTCGCGCTGCTGCTGGCGGTGCTGGTGCCGGGCTCGGGCACGCTCGCCCTGCTGGTCCCGCTCTTCGTCGTGGTGGCCAGCCGCGGGCTGGTCTCCGCCAACGCCACCGTGCTCGCCGTCGAGCGCTCGAGCGCGGCCGGCTCGGCATCGGCGGTGCTGGGCGCGTGCATGTTCACCGGGGGCATCCTGGTGTCGCCGCTGCTGGCGATCGACGAGCACTCGGCCGTGCCGATGGCCGCGGTCGTGTCCGGCGGGGCCATCGCCGCCCTGCTGGCGACCGTCCTGCTCACCCGCGCGGCGGCGAACCGGCCGTCAGCCGCCCCCGTCACTGCCCCGTCGGCGGACTGACCGGCCGCCGGCCCGCCGGCCGCGTCACGCCGGGACGTCGAGGTCGTCGAGCCCGAGCCACGTGGCCAGCGCGCGCATCTCGGACCGCACGGCGCGCGTCGCGTCCCGGGTGAACGAGCCGTCCCGGTGGATCGCGTGCACGCGCAGCACCGACTGCTTCCGGTCGGCGGCGGCGTCCACCTTCCCGATGAGCCGGTCGCGGTACAGCACGGGCAGGGCGAAGTACCCCCACCGTCGCCTGGCCGCCGGCTTGTACATCTCCAGCGTGTACTCGAACCCGAACAGCTCCACGGTGCGGGTGCGGTCGTAGACCAGCCGGTCGAACGGCGACAGCAGGGCCGCGCGCCCCTCGAGATCACCTCCGCCGGAAGCGGTCTCGAGGATGACGGGGTCGACCCGCCACTCCCCCGTGACGCCCTCCACCTCGGCGGGCTCGCCGGCGTCCCCGACGTCGATCGGTTCGATCGGCATCGTGGTCCCGCGAGCGCGGGCGATGCCGAGGGAGCGCAGACGCCGCTCGTTCCGGATCCGCCGGGCCTCGGCGACGGCCGGCACGCGCACGTTCGCCGGGTACACCCGCTCGGCCAGGTCCCACAGCCGCTCCTTGCCGGCCCGCCCGGCAATCGCCACCTCGCCGTCCATGGCCAACAACTCCAGCAGCTGGGTCACCGTGCGCTGATGCGTCCAGCCCGTGGACGTCCACGGCACCACGGACGTGTCGGGGATGTCCCGCGACGAGCGCGGGCCGGCGGTGCCGAGCAGATCCAGGACGTCACGACGGAAGGAGTCGTTCCGGCGCAACCACTCCCGGGCACCGGCGGACCGGCCGCGGGGCGCGGACTCCGCGAGATGCAGACCGACGTCGGCCATCGGCCGGATCATCGCGTTCTGCTCGAACAGCGTGCGGTCCACATCCAGCGCCCGCCTCAGCTGCCCGGGCTGGTAGGACGGGCCGAGCCTGCTCCAGGCGACCAGGTCCGCGCTCGGTGCGATCACCGCGGTCGGGTCGACCTGCAGCAGGGTCAGGCGATCCACCATCGTCAGCAGGTCGGTTGGCCGCGGCGCGTCCAGGAGCTGGGCGCGCACGGCGATGCGCCGTGCCTGGTCCCGGGAGAGCCGGAGAACCGCCATGCCGGCAGACTATTCGTCGGGCGCCCGCACCCCGACGAGCGTTTCGCTGATCTTCCACAGCCGGGCGGCCGCGGCCTCGTCATAGGAGGCGGGGCTCGAGCGCCGGGGCGCGCAGCGGACGAAGTACTGCCCGGTGACGGCCGCGACGTCCGGGGAGCTCGCGAGGTAGACGGACGTGGCGGCGCCCTTCTCCGGCGACGTGAGGAAGGGCCGGACGAGCGGCAGGAGTACCCGCCACGCCGTCGACGGGTCCTCGGCGGCGAACCGGGTCCGGACCACGCCGGGGTGCAGCACGGTGGCGGTGATCCCGCTGCCGGCCAGCCGCCGCGCCAGTTCGTAGGTGAACATCACGTTGGCGAGCTTCGACTGGCCGTACGCCCGGCCGCCGGAATAGCCGTGCTCGCCCTGCAGGTCGTCGAAGTCGATCACGCCGGAGCGATGGGCGTCGGAGGAGACCGTCACGATCCGTGCCGCCCCGGCGGCGCGCATCCGGTCCTCGAGCAGCAGGGTGAGCAGGAATCCCGCGAGATGGTTCACCGCGAACGTGTGCTCGAGCCCGTCGGCGGTGGTGTGCCGGCGCGACCAGAACCCGCCGACGTTGTTGACCAGGACGTCGAGCCGCGGATAGGTGTCGAGGACGTCGCCGGCGAGCCGTCGCACCTCCTCCTGCGACGACATGTCGGCCGCGAACGCGTCGACGGCCGCATTGCCGGTGGCGGTGGCGATCTCGACCGCGGCTGCGCGCGTGCGGTCGGGGTCGCGGCCGGTGATCCCGACCCGCGCGCCCCGCGCGGCCAGCCCGGCGGCGGTGGCTCGGCCGATGCCGCTGGTGCCGCCCGTCACCAGGACGGTCGTGCCGTCCAGCGCATCTCGGTCTCGGTGCACGGTCGCTCCCCGCTCCTGTTCCCGCGGCGACGGGTGATCGCCGCGTCGGTCCGGGCGACGCGGCCCGTCCACCTCGGCGGGTCAGCCGCCGGGCAAACTCTCGAGTTCGGCGCGCACGGCGGCGAGCTCGGCGGCCAGCGCCTCGGCCCGACGGGTGGCGGCCTGCCGCTGCTCGTCCAGCACCTGGTTGACGGCCGCGGTCACCGCTTCCTCGCCGAGCGCTTCCACCAGCCGCCAGACCTGGGCCGCGGACAGTGTGGCCGCGCGCACCGCGGCCCTCGCGCCGACGCGCACGTCCAACCGCCACTGCGGCGGTTCGCCGTCGGCGGTCGCGATCGCGATCGACACGGCCGGGGCGCGCCTGCCCGGCGCCCGGGTGGGCCGACGGCGCGGCGCAGGTGCGGTGCTCGCCGCGGTCGACGGCTCCGGCATCGCCGACGTGCGGGACGTGGCCGGTCCGGCCGCATCGGACAGTGGCCCGGGGACAACGGGTTCCGCCGGTGGTCCGGGCTCCGCGCCGGTCGCGGGCGGGTCGGCCGGGCTCGGCCCGGGCCCGCCGTCGGCCGCGGGCGATGGGCTCCCGCCCGTCGTGCCGGCCGCGCGGCGCGGGCGACCGGCCGGGCGGCGCGGCGGCCGGGCCTGCGTGCTCGTGACCGCGTCCCGCTCTGGCCCGGTCGACCGGGGTGCGCGGCGGGCAGGCGACAGGTCGGTCGGCGTGAACGGCAGCACGTCCTTCGTGCCGTTCAGCGACACCTCGACCTGGACGTACTCCTCGCCGTCCACCTCGGGATCGCCGATGTGCCGGATCCGGCCCGTGCCGCCCTCGGGGAACTGCGCCGACCGGCTGATGCCGACGCGGACGATCCGGCCCTCGGCCAGGCGCCGGCGGGCGTCGTCGAGGTCGAGAGGATGCGCGGCGGCCCGGCTCCGGGGAGGCATGCGGCCCATCCTCCCACCGGCTGACGGGCGCGGCCGCGCGCGGCGGGCAGGTGCGGTCGCCCTCGGCCGACGGGCCGGGCGTCACGACCGGCGCAGCAGCAGGAACGAATCGGCGCCGAAAAGGTGTTCCACGGCAAACCATGTCGGCCGGCCGAAGTACGGGCGCGCGCCCGCGCGGTCCAGCACCGCGGGATCCGAGCACGGGCGGTCGGCGCCCCTCCATCGCACCACGCATCCGCCGGCGGCGAGCACGTTGCGCACCCAGTTCGTCGACGGCCCCCAGGGCAGCACGATCAGGAAGGCATCGGGGCGGGCGCGCACGGCGACGGGCACCGACAGCGCGCGTCCGCTGCGCCTGCCCCGGTGCTGCACGACGGCCCAGAGCGGGAAGAAGCGCCGGCCGGCGAGCCGGCGGGCCAGCGGCGCCGTCACCCGCGCGAACCGCCACGAGCGGGAGGCGGGCGGCACGCCGTGCGAGGTTCCGTGCGGGGCCGATGCCTGTGCGGCCGATGTCTCCGGCGCCGAGGTCGGGCTCGAGGTCATGTCACCGACGATGCCATCGCCGTGAGCGGTTTCCCATGGCGGATATCCGCGCGGGGCGTCCCGGATTTCCGTCAGTCGAGCCCGCGGCGCAGTGCGTACGCCGTGGCGTCCGCGCGGCCGCGCGCGCCGATCTTGCGGTAGAGGTTGGCCACGTGCCGCTCCACCGTGTGCACGGCGATGCCGAGCCGACGGCCGATCTCGGCGTTCGAGTCGCCGCCGGCGAGCAGCCGCAGCACGTCCCGCTCGCGGGCCGTCAGCGCCGCGACCGGCGACGCCGTTCCGGCGGGGATCGGGTCGCCGTCCCGGAGGAACGCGGTCATCGCCGCGAGATCCCCGGCAGGTCGTCCAGGAACATGGTCGGCGTCGAGTCGGCCAGCGCCAGCAACCGCCCGCGGGGCAACGCGGCCGCGAGCTGTCGCGACACCTCGACAGGGATCTGGCGCTCGCCCTGCCGGTGGATGACGAGGCTCGGCGCGACGACCCGGCCCGCCAGGTCCGTCACGTCGATCTCGGCGGCCGCGACGAACCAGGCCTTGGCGATCGCCGGCGTCGCGGCGGTGCGGAAGCCCTCGGCCACCAGCCGCGCGGACGGTCCCGCCGCCCAGCCGAGCCACGCGGTCGCCGCGGCGTCGGCGAACAGGTCCCAGTCCTGGTCGACGAGCGACAGCAGGGCCTGCGTCTGGGCCGGCGCCATCGCGTCGCGCATCCGCAGCGCGCCGCCGAAGAGCACCATCCGCTCCACCCGGTCGGGTTCGTCGGCCGCGAACGCCACTGCGGTGGCCACCCCGTGGTACTGCCCGAAGAGGCTCACCGGGACGTCCGGCGCCACGGCGTCCAGCACCGCGGCGAGGTCGCGCACATGGGCCGCGACGCCGAGGTCGGCCGGATCGACGCGGCGGTCGGACGACCCCATGCCACGCCCGTCGTAGAGGACCAGCCGGAACTCCCGCGCCAGGCGCAGGTACGCCTCGCGAAGCACCGGGACCCGCCACTGCGCGCGAATGTTGCTGAGCGAGGGCAGCCACACCAGGGTCGGCCCGTCACCGACAGCCTGGTAGCCGATGGCGACGCCGTCCGCGGTGCGTGCGTACCGCAGGTCGGGAACGTCATCCACCGGACGATCCAACCGCACAGCGCCGGCTCAGACCGCCGACAGCGCCCGCCATTCGTCCCAGGAGAGCGCCCAGTCGTAGATGTCGCCGTCGGCCGCCGACAGCGGCACGCTCGTCCCGGTGACGATCACGGGGTCGCCGTACAGGGCCGTGTGGAAATACGCCTCGGCGCTCTCGGCCGAGAGGTTGATGCAGCCGTGACTCACGTTGTCGACGCCCTGGACGTCGACGGTGTCCTGGTTCTGGTGGATGAACTCGCCGTTGTCGCTGATCCGCACGGCCCAGTGCTCGGTGATGTTCACGTAGCCGTAGGCCGGGTTGCTCATCGTCGTGGTCTCCTGCTTGTCCATCACGACGTGCGTGCCCGAGCGGGTGACCCGGTTCGGGTCGCCGATCTCGTCGCCGCTGCCGTACGAGGCCTCGTAGGTGGCCACGGTCGCCCCGTCGCGCTGCACCACGATGTTGTGCGAGTTGGCGTCGGCCAGCACGATCTGGTTGCGGCCGATGGTGAAGTCGCTGGTGACGTTGTCGCCGCCGTAGTAGCCGCCGCCGAAGTCGAGGCCGTAGATGTCGGACTCGACGTGCACCTGGGTGCCGGCCGGCCAGAAGTCCTTCGGGCGCCAGTCCAGCGACGGCCACTTGTCGCCGTCGTGCTTCACCCAGGCCCAGGAGCCCTCGACGGCCGGCGTGGTGGTGATCTTCATGTGGCGCTGGATGAGCGCCCTGTCCTCGGGCTCGTACCCCAGGTGCACGATCACCGGGGCGCCGACGCCGACCTCGGCGCCGTCGCCGGGCGAGATCGACGTGGTGATCTCGTCGACCGGTGTCACGGTCGTGAAGCTGCCCTCGATCGGGACGGTCGCGCCGTCGGCGCCGACCGCGGAGCCGGCGACGGAGTAGGTCCGGCCGTAGCCGAGGGGGTCGGTCAGGGTCCAGCTCCTGCGGTCGGCCGCCATCGTGCCGTTCACGACCGCGCCCTCCGGGTTGGTCATGGTGAGCTGGGAGATCGTGCCGTCGGCCACGGAGATCGTCACGGGCTCGACGGGGGTGACCTCGTCGCTGCCGAAGGCGGGCGACGCCGTGATCACGGCCGACGGCTCGGGCTGCGGGGCGGTCGTCGAGCCGGGGTCCGCCGACCCGGACGTTCCGTCCGAGCCGCTCGGCGCGGCGGCGGTGGACTGCGCGACGGTCAGCCCCGTTGATCCCGAACAGGCGGCGGTCGCGGCGAGCACCGCCGAGACCAGCAGGGCCACGGCGGCCCGCGCGGCCATCCTGGAACGACGAGACTGCATGCGGTCCTCCGAACTCGTGAACCGGGCGGCTGGACCGGAGACCGACCTCGCCCTGACTCCTGTCAGACGCGCGAGACGGTGGATCGTTCGGCCCGGCTGGGAAGGACTTCGCCCGGCTGCAGGTACGGCAGCGTGCTTCGTTCCTCGAGCGCGTTCCGCCCCCGGCGTTCGCAGCGTGGATTCTCGAGGTCCCCGCCGAGGGTACGACAGGATTCCGGCCGATCCGTGCAACTCGTCGGCGACCCGCCCGGTACGGTCCGACGGTGGCCGGCGCTCCGCACGACACCCGCGACGTGGCGGGCGCCGTGGGCACCGCGGCCGTCATCGGCGGGGTCGCCGGCGCGGCTCTCCTGGCCCACCGGGGTGCCCGCGCGGCGGGCATCGGGGCCCTCGCGGGGGCGGCGGGTCTGGGGGTGTCCGAGCGGATCGCCCGCGCCGTGCAGCGCCCCGGCGAGATTCCCCCGCTGTGGCAACGCATCGCGACCAGCGGGGCGCTGCTGGCGCCGCTGGGCTGGCTGGCGGGACGCACCCTGCGCGCCGGCCCGCTCGCGGTCGCCACGGCGACCGGCGCGCTGGGCGGCCTCCTGGGTGTGCGCCCGCAGAAGGTCGTCTTCGGGCCGCTGCTCGGCGCCGCTGTCGGCGCCGCGTTCGCCGCCCGGGGTCGGCCCACGTCCGCGGCGGTGGTCGCGAGCGCGACCATGCTTGCCTACCGGAGCCTGTCCGCCCTGCTGTTCCGCGACGCGCAGGTGAGCCTGCTCGCCGAGGCGGTCCCTGCCGAGGACCTGCCGTTCGTCGTGCCCCGCGAGTCCACCACGTCGTACGTCGGCACCGGGTACGTGCGCGAACTCGCCGACCGGCTCGGCGGCGCCTTCGAGGGCGACGTGCGCGACATCGGGATCGTCGCAAGCCTGGACGAGCTCGCCGGTCCCGACTTCGAGCCGGCGACCGTCGATCCCCTGGTGCGCGAGTTCTACGAACACACCACGCGATTCCGGCTCGACATCGTGCCCGAGTGGCGGCCGTGGGTGCGCCCCGGCTACCTGCTCTACCGGACGGTCGTCGCGCGACCGCTCGGGCAGGCGAACGTCCCGATGAACCAGCGCGAGACGCTGCGCGGCATCCGCAGCCGGATCGACACCATCGTCCTGCCGGGCCGCCGGGACGTCGCGGTCCGGGGCTGGATCCGGTCGTTCACCGACACCGACGAGCCCATCTACGTCGGCATCTACACCACCTACCGGCACGATGGCCGCGGCTACGTCAGCGTCGGTTTCCCCGTCCCGCACGGGAGTTTCACCGCCACCCTGCTCCCGCGGCCACGTCCCGACGGTGGGCTGGTGCTCACCAGCTCGAGCGGGCTGCCGCACCCCGGGCACTACCTCGCCTACATCGACCCCGACACCAGGGAGATGACCGCGCTCGCCGTGCACGGCTTCGCCGAGCGCCTCGACGTCTACGTGCGGGACGGCAGCCTGCTGGCCGATCACGCGTTCTCGGTGTTCGGCCTGCCGTTCCTCGTGCTGCGGTACCGGATGCACCGCAAGCCGCCGGCGTAGTCCCCGGTGCTCACGGCCTCCGGACGCCCGCCCGTGGACCGGCTCTCGATCAGGCGGGCACCGCGCGCTCGCGCGCCAGCTCGATGGCCACGTCGATGATCATGTCCTCCTGCCCGCCCACGTAGCCGCATTCGCCCACGGTGCGCAGGATCTCGTGGGAGGAGACGCCGTACCGCTCGGCCGCCCGCTCCGCGTGCAGCAGGAAGGAGTTGTACACGCCGAACCTGCCCTGGACGATCGAGGCCCGGTCCGCCACGGGCAGCCGGGTGATCAGCGGCCGCAGCACGTCCTCCGCCGCCGCCATCGCCAGGTCGGGGTCGACACCGGTTGGCACGCCCATGGTGTCGAACACCGTGGCCAGGATCTCGGTCGGCGTGTTGCCGGCGCCGGCGCCCAGCGCGCACAGCGTGCCGTCGATCTGCCGGGCGCCCGCCTCGTAGGCGGCGATCGAGTTCGCGACGCCCAGGGACAGGTTCTGGTGCCCGTGGAATCCGACCTGCGCGTCCGTCACCCAGCTCGGCGACCAGGGCCTGCACGCGGTCCCGCACGCCATCGGGCAGCAGCGCGCCCGCCGAGTCGACGACGTACACGCACTGGCAACCGGCGTCGGCCATGATGCGGGCCTGCCCGGCCAGTTCGTCCGGGCCGATCCGGTGCGACAGCATCAGGAAGCCGACGGTCTCCATGCCCAGCTCGCGCGCGGCGGCGAAGTGCTGGACCGAGACGTCCGCCTCGGTCGAGTGCGTCGCGACGCGCGCCACAGACGCACCGACACCCCTTGCCTCGCGCAGGTTCTCGACGGTGCCCAGGCCGGGCAGCAGCAGCACGGCGACCTTGGCGCTGCGGACGGACCGGACGGCGGCGGCGATCAGCTCGGCGTCGGTGCTGCCGGCCGAACCCGTAGTTGAAGGTCGACCCGGACAGGCCGTCGCCGTGCGTCACCTCGATGACCGGCAGGCCTGCCTCGTCCAGCGCGCGGGAGATCCGCTCCACGTCCTCCTCGGTGTACTGGTGCCGGATCGCGTGGCTGCCGTCCCGCAGCGTGGTGTCGGTCAGGCGCACCGCCGGCTTCGCCGGGATCTCCTGCGCGGCGGCCGGTGCCGCCCCGGTTCGGGCGTCCTGCGCGGTGCTCATCGGGTCGCTCATCGGGTCGCTCATCGGGTGGCCTCCTGCCTGGTCCGGACGATCAGCTCGGCGCTGCGCACCGCGGCCGCGGTCATGATGTCGAGATTGCCGGCCCACGGCGGCAGGTAGTCGCCGTTGCCGCGCACCTGCAGGAAGGCCGCGACCCGCGCGCTGCCCTGCCAGCCGGGCTGGGGGTCGTCGAACTGCGGGTCGCTGCGCAGCTCGTAGCCGGGCACGTACGTCTGCACCTCGGCCACCATCCGGTGGATCGACTCGCTGATGGCGTCGCGGTCGGCGTCCGCCGGGATCGCACAGAAGACGGTGTCCCGCATGATCATCGGCGGCGACACCGGGTTCAGGATGATGATCGCCTTGCCGCGGGCGGCGCCACCCACCGCCTCGATGGCATGCGCCGTCGTCTCGGTGAACTCGTCGATGTTGGCGCGGGTGCCGGGACCCGCCGACCGGGACGCGATGGACGCGACGATCTCGGCGTACCGCACCGGCACCACCCGCGAGACGGCGTGCACGATCGGGATCGTGGCCTGCCCCCCGCAGGTGATCATGTTCAGGTTCGGCGCGTCGGCGTGCGCGTCCACGTTGACGGCCGGACAGAGGAACGGCCCCACCGCGGCCGGCGTCAGGTCGATCGCGGTGATGCCCGCGTCCGCGTACCGGGGCGCATTCGCCAGGTGAGCCTTCGCCGATGTCGCCTCGAAGACCAGGTCGGGCAGCTCGTCCCTGCCGAGCAGCCAGTCCACGCCACCCGCGCTGGCCTCCACGCCCATGCTCGCGGCCCGCGCCAGCCCGTCCGAGGCCGGGTCGACGCCGACCATGGCCCGGACGTCGATGTCGTTGCTGCGCAACAGCTTCACCAACAGGTCGGTGCCGATGTTCCCCGGGCCGACGATCGCGGCGGTGGGGCGGCCACCCGTTCTCGTGCGCTCGACCGTGGTCATCGGGTTCTCCTCCTGGGTAGGTGGTGCGCGGTAACGGTGCTGGACGACGAGTGCCGCCGGCCCCCGCGCCGTCGGGCCGGCGCCGCCCGGCGTGGGCGGGGCCGGCCCGACCGTGCGCTCGGGCACGCGACCGCGGCCGGGAAGTCGTGGCGACATCCCGAGTCGGCGGATGCTGTGGTGACGGTGATCCGTGACCCTGCTGCAGCGGTCTGTGGTCACTGTGTCGGCGAAGGCGCGCGATACCAAGCCCGCCGTACCGCTGAATGGAACAGATCGCTCCGTCGCCGCGCCGGCCGGTGACCGGCCGCTCAGGCGGAGACCGCGCCCGCCGGGCCGGTGCCGGCCGACCGGCGCAGCACGGCGGGGTCCCAGGGCACCCCGTCGGGCCGGACGAGAATGCCGTCGCGGCCGGTGATGCCCAGCGCCGCCGCCGCGTCCGCGCCGAGGCGGCGGTCGGCGATCGGGGCGGCCACTCCCGTCCGCCGTGCGGACCTTCGGCCGCGGCCGCCCGGACCGCGCATCCGCGTCAGGCCCGGCGCGAGCATGTCCAGGGTCGACACCCGCCCGCCGCCCGGCCGCGTGATCCAGCGGTGGTCGATCCGGTCGCCGAGGTCGAACGACAGCTCGCTCGCCAGCGTGCGCCGGGTGCCCTCCAGGTCGGAGGACCTGATCACGTGGTGCTCGGCAACCGGCCGACGCTCGGCCTCGTAGGACTCCAGGATGACCTCCGGCGCCCACCCGCTCAGTACCCAGCCGAGTTTCCACGCCAGGTCGAAACCGTCGGCGACGGCAGTGTTCAGCCCCATGCCGCCGCGGGGTGTCACGCGGTGCGCCGCGTCGCCGACCAGGAACACGCCGCCGGCGCGCATCCGCTCGGCCATCCGCGCGGAGAACGAATAGCCGCGCACGTCGACGATCCGCACCGGCAGATCGGGCACCCCGGCGCCCGCGCGGACGCGGTCGACGACCCAGGCGTGGCTGGGGATGGCGGCGTCCGGAGCGCGGAACCCGTAGATCCAGCGATCGCCGGTACCGGCCGGCAGGAAGCTCGCCAGCGCCGGGTCGGTGACGCTGTAGATGAGAAAGCGCCTGTCCCCCATCAGGTTCCAGAGCGGCGCGTGCAGCACGGCGGAGAACGAGTCGAAGGCCGCACCCACGGCGGCGGTGCCGATCCCGAGACTCTCGCGCACCGTGCTGCCCGCCCCGTCCGCGGCGATCACGTACCGCGATCGCACCCTCCGCACGACTCCGGTGGCCGCGTCGCGCACGACCAGGCTCGGTGCGGGACCATCCGCCCGGACGTCCTCGACCACCGCACCCTCGACGAGCGTGGCACTGGGCAGTCCCCGCAGGTGCCGCAGCAGCACCGATTCGAGATGGTCCTGCGGGACGCACGCCGGCCGGGTGGGGCTGAGCAGGACGCTCTCGGCACGGGTCGGGTAGCCGACCTCGATGGTGTCCCCGTCGCGGACGGTGGACAAGGTGTCGGCGAGCAGCAGCTGGAACTCGACGTCGACCCCACCGGAACGGATCTCGTCCTCCAGCCCCCAGGACCGCAGGATCTCCATAGTGCGCAGGCTGACGCCGGTCGCCCTGGGCAGGGGCGACACCGACGTTCGCCGGTTCAGCACCAGGGTTCGGATGCCCTGCCGGGCCAGGGTGATCGCGGCGACGAGGCCGGCGGGTCCCGCCCCGACGACGACCACCGGCCAGCGGCGCGTGCGGGGATCGGGGTCGCCATCGCGGGCGCGGTCGTGACCGGGGGCGGGGCGGCGCGGGAACCCGGCCGCAGCCAGGTACAGGGGCAGGGCGGACATCCGGGGTCTCCTCATTCGTCGGACGCAATGTCGTTTAGACTACAGTCTGTCTTTCGAAAGTCAATGCGTCGGATGAATATGGGAGACTGACCGGCGTGACCGTCCGCAAGTACGAGCAGCGCCTGCGCGCCGAGACCGCCGAGGAGACGCGGCGACGCATACTCGACGCCCTCGCCGATCGCCTCCGCGAGGCGCCGACCGAGCCGGTCAGCCTCGACCTCGTCGCGCAGCGCGCGCGGGTCGCGCGGTCGACGATCTACACCGCGTTCGGTTCCCGCACCGGCCTCTTCGACGCGTTCGCGATCGACCTGTGGGAGCGCACCGGGTTGTCCGCGCTCACGGCCGCCGTCGCGCAGCGCAGCGCCAGGGAGCACCTGCGCGCCGCCCTCGGGGCCGCCAATCGCATGTACGCCGCGGACCGCGGGATCTACCGCGTGCTGTTCTCGCTGGCCAGGATCGATCCCGACGGGGTCGGCGGCGCTGCGGAGAAGAAGGAGCAGAACCGGATCGGCGGCATGGAGTACCTGGCCGGCCGGCTCGCCGACGACGGCGCGCTGCGCGACGACGTGACGGTCCCGCAGGCGGTCGACATGCTCTGGGTGCTCTGCAGTTTCGAGACCTTCGACGCGCTCTACACCGATCGCGGGATGACCGTCGAGCGGGCGACCGAGCTCACGGTGACGATGGCGGAGCGCTGCCTGCTGCGTCCGCGGCGGCGGCGATCGCCCGTCCCCGCACGCGGGTCATTGGTCTAGCCGCGTCCCGGAACGACCGTCCGGCGCCGCCGCCCAGTGCACGGCGCGGCCGACCGGGACGAACCCGAGCCGCCGGTAGAGCGGCACGGCCCGCTCCGACGCCGTCAGCGTGGCGACCCGCTCGCCGCCGAGCTCCAGGCAGCGCGCGGTGATCGCGGTCCCGATCCCGCGCCCGCGAACCGCAGGCACGACAGCGACCGCGCTGACCAGCACGGCGTCGTGGTAGTCGAGCACGAAACCGGTTCCGACGCCGCGCCCCTCGATCGTCGCCAGGAGCAGGTGCAGCTCCTCGGCGGTCTGGCTCCCCGCCGGGTGCAGCTCACCCGGGCGGCCCGGTGGGGCGCCGCCCGCCGCGAGGAACGCCGTTCGCTCGAACAGTGCGGTGTCCGCGTCGGTCACCACCTCGACGAGATCCAGGCCGTCGATCGGTCGAATGTCCGCGGCGGGCGCAGGCTCTCGGACCATCCACGGTCCCGCGGGCTCGGAAACCCAGTGGCCGGGCGGCAGGTCGGACCGATCCAGCGCGGCGAAGCTGTCGCAGATCCGGCCGGCCGGCAGCTCGGGTGGCAGTCGCGGATGCGGCTCGAGTGTCACCAGCGCATCCAGGAGCGGATGCGCGGCTCCTCCCGGCGCCCAGTCGAATCCGCCGCCGCGATCCCACCGGGCGCCGAGCGACCGGTGCGCGAGCGCCTGCCATTCGGCCTCACCGGCCGCGCAGAGTCCGGTCGCCTCGTCGCGATCCCGGCGCGTCATGCGGGCAGTCAACCAGGAGCGCCGTTCCGGCCTTCCGGCCGGCGTTGACGGGCAGGTGCCACCGCCACGATGCTGCAAGACGTCGGAAAGGCGTCGGAAAGGACGTCGGACAAGCCGTGGCGGCCGGCGCGGAAGGAGACCGATGATCCTGGTCGTCGGTGGGTCGGGCGAGTTGGGACGTCGGATTGTCCGGCGGTTGCAGCACGCCGGGCGGGGCGTGCGGTGCATGGTCCGGGCGGCGACGGATGCCACGCCCCTGCGCGACCTGGGCGTCGACGTCGTCCGGGGGGACCTGGTCGATCGTCGGAGCCTGCGGGACGCGTGCGCGGGAGCGGAGACGGTCGTCGCGTCCGCGACGGCGATCGCC
Source organism: uncultured Actinomycetota bacterium (assembly GCA_963829945.1). Classification (GTDB taxonomy): domain Bacteria; phylum Actinomycetota; class Actinomycetes; order Mycobacteriales; family Nakamurellaceae; genus Nakamurella. Next base: position 58,313 of record CAWHKH010000009.1, read on the forward strand.
CGGGTCATCGCCGGTGCCAGCCACCCCAGCATCCGCGAGGCCGACGAGGTCGGGATGGCGTCGCTCGTGGACGCGGCCGAGGGCGCCGACGTGGACAGGTTCGTGTACGTCTCGTACGCAGGTGCCGACGCGGGCCTGGGCACGCCCCTGGAGCGCGCGAAGATCGCCACGGAGAAGCGGCTGGCCAGATCGCCGATGCGGACGGTGGTCGTCCGGCCGGACGCGTTCCAGGAGATACACCTCGGCCCCTTGGGGCGGTTCGACATCGACGCCGGCAAGGTCGCGGTGTTCGGCAAGGGCGACACCGAACGGCGCTGGGTCGCCACCGACGACGTCGCCGCGCTGGTCGCCGTCGTGGCCGTCGAGAGCGACCCGCCCGAGTACGTCACCTTCGGCGGGCCGGAGGCGATCAGCCGGAACCAGGCCATCGCCGTCGCCGAGCGGGTGACCGGGAAGAAGATGAAGGTCCAGCGGATGCCGCGCGCGGTCGCCAGGCTCGGCATGCGGGTCCTGCAGCGTCCGAATCCCGCCATGGCATCCATCTTCGGCACCGGACTGATGCAGGACCTCCTCGAGGTGACCTGGGACGACGGCCCGCTGCGCGAACGCGGCATCGCCCCGCGGTCCGCCACCGAGTGGATCGAGCACCTGGCGGGCCCGGCCCGCTGACCTCCCGTCCACTCGCCCCCGTCCACTCGCCGCCGTCCGGTCCTCGCCGGCGCGCGCGGGGACGGACTCGGGCGTTTCGATTCGATTCGCCCGGGTCTCAGGGACCGAACGCGTCCAGGAAGCGATCGCGGAAGCTGTCCATCGGCCAGACCGGGGCCTGTGGGCTGGGATTCATGCCGTCCTGCCAGTTCCAGGAGGCGATCCGGTCCATGACGGCCGGATCCCTGGCGATCACCGTGATCGGCACGTCGTGATCGGCGTCCGACCCGCTCACCACCGTCGCGGGCTGGTGGTCGCCGAGCACGATCAGCACGAGATCGTCGGTGCCGTAGGTCTGGACGAACGAAATGATGGAGTTCAGCGAGTACTCGATGGATCGCCCGTAGGCCGCGCGGATCTCGTCGTCGTCGTCCCAGACCTCTTCGACGGACGGCGCCTGTTCCGGCATGCCCTCGTAGATTGTCCCGTCGCTGAGGGCGTTCCACTCGACCATGGTGGGCAGGGGGGTCCAGGGCGTGTGGCTCGTCAGGAGGTCGATCTCCGCCATCACCGGCGCGCGCGGGTTCGGCGCCAGCTCGGCGCGCTGGAACGCCGCGAGCGAGTACTGGTCCGGAATCGTGGCGAAGCCGAACTTCGGTCCGCGGTAGCCGACGTTGCCGCTGTCGTACACCCGGTCGTAGTGGTAGAAACTCGTTGCCTCGGGCCAAGCCTCGTCGTTCGCGGGAACGTTGGCGACCGTGTCCCAGCCGGCCCGCTGGAAGGCCCGGCTGAGGGTCAACCGGTCGCTGGTCATCAGCTGGTCGTGCCGCTGCTCGGTGTCGACCCACAGGCCGGACTGCAGGGTGGCGTGCGCCAGCCAGCTGAGGCCGCCGAAGGTGGGCGAGGTGAGGAACGCGCTCCGGGACGAGAATCCCGCTTCAGCGAGCCTTCTGGTTCCGGTGTCGAGCACGGTGTCGACGCCGGGTGAGATCGCCGGATCCTGCACCGCGACCCGCCCGTATGCCTCGACGAAGGCGAAAACCACATCCTTCCCGCGCAGGCCGGTGAGCAGGTCGGCCGCCGGCGTCAAGTCGGCCGGCTCGTCCGCGATGGCCGCTTCGAACGCCTCCTGATCGTGGACGCCCGCCCGGATCTGGCCGACCTCGTCGAAGGCGAGCTGGGCCGCGTCCGCGCTGGCCACGGGCGCACCCGGCGCGAGTTGCACCCCGATCACGGCGCTGACCAGCCACACCGCGGCGAACGCGGCGACGAAGCGGGAGGCCATCAGCTGGTCCCGGGTCGCGAGCCGGGTGAGCCGGCGCACCGCCAGCGGGACCAGCACGATCAGCCCGAGAACCACAGCGGCCGCGACGATCACGGCCACGATGGCGCCGGGACGCCCGATCGAATCGCCCAGCACCTGGACGGCCGGGCCGAGGTAGGACCAGTCGGACAGCGGGTTGAACTGCCGGTCCAGGGCGGCGTGGAAGCCCATGTCGAGGAGCTTGAGCACGGTCACCAGGCCCAGCGCCGCGCCCACGGTGATCACCATCGCCCGCCCCCACCGCGGCGGCAGAACGAGAACGAGGGCGAGCACGACGAGCGCCTCGATCGGGATCCGGACGAACGCGGTCAGCCCGAGTTGGCTCACGTCGTTCGGCGCGACGAGGGCGAACCAGACCAGCAGGACCGCCAGCAGCGTGGTGACACCGGCCGCGACGCGCCGCACGCGCGCCCGAGCCGGCGCCGCGGGCGAGTCGGGCGGGGGCTCCGTCGCGTCGCCGGCCGCCGGCGCGGCCCGGTGCAGCCACAGCCAGCTGATCTGCCGCCCGAACGATTCCACGAGCAGCCCCAGCGCGACCGCGACCGCGACGCCCGTGATCCAGCGCGGCACCAGGTCCGCCATCGCGACGGTGAGCACGACTCCCTGGATCGCGGCGACCACCTTCGCCCAGTACCGCGGCGGCGCGGGCGACCGCAGCCAGGGCAGCACCCAGCTCGCCGCGACGAACAGGTAGCGCGCCGCGCCGATCGCGAGCACCCAGCCGCCGAGCAGCCGGACGTCGTAGACGGCCAGCACCAGGACCAGGAACGAATCGACCTCCATGTCGAAGCGAGCTCCGACGGCCGAGATGGTCCCAGTTCGCCGCGCCACGCGGCCGTCCACGGCGTCCAGGACGAGCGCGACTGCGGCCAGACCCACCATCGCGGGCACCGGCGCGGCGCCGCCGAAGGAGTCGGCGACCAGCGCCGTCACCCCGCCGACCAGCACCGCCCGGATGAGCGTGACCCAGTCCGCCGGGCCGGGCGACGCGGCTCCGGCCCGGTCCAGGGCACGGAGCAGCGCCCCGTTCGCCGTCAGCCCGTAGGCGACGCCGATCACCCATCCCGGTCCCGCGAGTCCGACGGTCCCCGCGAGGATCGCGAGCAGCGCCAGCTGGGCGGTGAGCCCGATCGCCGCGCCGAGCACGACGCCCGTCGCCGGCCCGGTCGCCGCGCCTGCGCGAACCGTTCGCATCCGATCTCCGTATCTCCGGGTGGGCGTCGGTAGGTCGTGCGCCTGCCGTGCCCGAAGAGTCATACCTTGAACGGTCATACGTTCAGATGCGACGTTCGGTTCTCGGCGATGGGACGGGAGATGACAGCCGTGGTGACAGCCGCGCGGGCGTTCTGGGTGCGCGAGGCCGGCGTCGGCGAGATCCGTCCGGCGACGGTCGGCGAACCCGGGTCCGGCGAGGTTCTCGTTCGCACCGTGCGCAGTGGGGTCAGTCGGGGCACCGAGACCCTGGTGTTCCGCGGCGGGGTGCCGCGGAGCCAGTACGAGACGATGCGCGCGCCGTTCCAGGAGGGTGACTTCCCGGGCCCGGTGAAGTACGGCTACCTGAACGTGGGGATCGTCGAGGCCGGAACGCCTGCGCTGGTGGGCCGCACCGTCTTCTGCCTCTACCCCCACCAAACAGCCTACGTCGTGCGCGACTCTCTGGTCACCGTCGTGCCCGACGACGTTCCGCCCGCCCGCGCGGTGCTGGCCGGCACCGTGGAGACCGCCGTGAACGCCCTGTGGGACGCGGCACCGCTGATCGGCGACCGGATCGCGGTCGTCGGCGCCGGCATGGTCGGCTGCTGCGTCGCCCGGCTGCTCGCCAGGTTCCCCGGCGTCCGGGTGACGCTCGTGGACGTGGACGACTCACGGGCCGCGGTCGCCGCGGCGATCGGCGCCGACTTCGCGTTGCCCGCCGACGCGCCCGACGACCGCGACCTGGTCGTGCACGCCAGCGCGACCTCCGCGGGGCTGCAGGCCTCCCTCGGCCTGCTGCGGCCCGAGGGCAGCGTCATCGACCTGTCCTGGTACGGCGACACCGACGTGCGGCTGTCGCTCGGCGGGGCCTTCCACTCCGGCCGGCTGACCGTGCGCGCGAGCCAGGTCGGCCGCGTCTCGCCCGCGCGCCGGGACAGCCGCAGCACGTCGGACCGGCTGGCACTGGCGCTGGAGTTGCTGCGGGACCCCGCCTTCGACGCGCTCCTCTCCGGCGAGTCCCGGTTCGACGACCTGCCGGAGGTCCTGCCCAGGCTGGCCGCGGGCGAGTTGCCGGCGCTCTGCCACACGATCAGCTACGGCGAGGAGTAGGCCCGTGTTCACGGTGACGGTCCGCGACCACATGATGGTCGCCCACAGCTTCCGCGGCGAGGTCTTCGGGCCGGCGCAGGCGTTGCACGGCGCCACCTTCGTGGTCGACGCCTCGTTCCGCAGCCAGGCCCTCGACGCACACGGCATCGTGGTCGACATCGGCCGCGCCACCGAGGAACTCCGCGCGATCGTGGGCGCGCTGAACTACCGCAACCTGGACGACGACCCGGACTTCGCGGGCCGGAACACCACCACCGAGGTGCTGGCCAGGGCGATCGCGGATCGGCTCGCGGACCGGGTGCACGCTGGGGCGTTCGGCCAGGCCGCGCGCGGCCTCGCCGGGCTCACCGTCACGCTGCACGAGTCGCACGTCGCGTGGGCCAGCTACGAGCGCGAGCTGTGGGGGGAGTGACCCCGCCGTGAGCGCCGGCGCGTCCCCCCGACCGGGCGCGGTCCACGTCGTCGTCCCCGCGGGCGTCGACGATCCGGCGCACCCCAGCGGCGGCAACCGCTACGACCGGCGGGTCTGCGACGCGCTGGCCTCGCTCGGCTGGTCGGTGGTCGAGCACGCGGCGCCCGGCGGCTGGCCCGGGCCGACCGGCGACGAGCGCGCCCGGTTGGCCGCCACGCTGGCCGCGATCCCCGCGGGCACCCCCGTGCTGCTCGACGGGCTGATCGCCTCGGCCGCGCCGAGCGAGCTGGCCGCGGAGGCGTCCCGGCTCAGCCTGGTCGCTCTCGTGCACATGCCGCTCGGCACCGGGTCGTCCGACCGCGAGCCCGGCGACCGCGCGCTCGCGGCCGGCGCCCGGCGCGCCGAGGCCGCCGCGCTCGGCGCCTGCGCGGCCGTCGTGGCGACCAGCGAGTGGACGCGCCGCGGGCTGCTCGACCGGCATCCCCTCCGCCCCGCGGCCGTGCACGTCGCGCCGCCCGGCGCGGACGCGGCGCCCCCGGCCGCCGCCACCGCGGCCGGCGCCGAGCTGCTCTGTGTCGCCGTCGTCGCCCCGCACAAGGGCCACGACCTGCTCGTCGCCGCCCTCGGCGGGCTCGCCGATCTCGACTGGCGCTGCACGTGCGTCGGCGCGCTCGACCGCGACCCCGCGTTCGTCGGCGCGCTCCGCCGGCGGGCGGCCGACGCCGGTGTCGGGGACCGGATCCGGTTCGTGGGCCCGCGCACGGGAACCGACCTGGACGCCGCGTACGCGACCGCGGACCTGCTGGTGCACGCCTCCCGGTCCGAGAGCTACGGGATGGTTCTCACGGAGGCGCTGGCCCGCGGGGTGCCCGTCGTCGCGTCGGCGGTCGGTGGCGTGCAGGAGGCCATCGGCCACGATCGGTCCGGCGATCCGGGCGGCGGCGATCCCGCCCCCGAGCTGCCGGGCGTGCTGGTGCCGGCCGGCGACGCCGACGCGCTCCGCGTGGCGCTGCGCGACTGGCTGACCGACCCCGGCCTGCGCCGACGGTGGCGCGCGGCCGCCGCCCGGCGCCGCGCGACGCTCACCGATTGGACCGTCACGGCGGACCGGATCGCCCGCGTGCTCGCGGGGGTGCCCGCATGACGGTGGTAGGGGCGGCGGCGCCGCGGGCGGGCGCTCCCCGCGAGGGCGTTCGGCGATCCTGGTGGCCGTTGATCCGCATGGCCGGCGGGACGGCCGTGCTGGGCGTCATCGTCTGGCGGGTGGGCGCCGGACCGTTCCTCGATGGGCTGCGCTCGATCGACGCGACCGCGGTGGCGGTGGCGGTGGGGATCGGCGTCGTCACCACCGTGTGCTCGGCCTGGCGCTGGCGGCTGGTCGCCAGCGGGCTGGGCCTCGCGCTGCCGATGCGGACGGCGGTGGCGGCCTACTACCGATCGCAGTTCCTGAACGCGACGCTGCCCGGCGGCGTGCTCGGCGACGTTCACCGCGCGGTCGTGCACGGCCGGGATGTCGACGACCTCGGCCGCGGCCTGCGCGCCGTGGCCTGGGAACGCTCCGTCGGTCCGGTCGTGCACCTGGCGCTCACGCTCGCGGTGCTGCTCGTGCTGCCGTCCCCCGTGCACGGCTGGATGCCCGCCGCCGTCGCCGTTCTCGCGGCGGTCGCGGTGCTGGTCGCCGCCCTCGCCCCGCGATTGGCCCTCGACCGATCCGGGCACGGGTCGAGCCGGCGCGCCAGGGTGGTCCGCGTGGTCGCCGACGACCTGCGGCGGGGCCTGCTCGCCAGGGCGGCGTGGCCCGGCGTCATCGCCGCGTCGATCGTGGTGGCCGCCGGGCACACGGCGACGTTCGTGGTCGCCGCGCGCACCGCCGGCTCGTCCGCGTCCCCCTCGCAACTGCTGCCCCTCGCGCTGCTCGTGTTGCTGGCCATGGTCGTGCCCCTCAACATCGGCGGATGGGGTCCGCGCGAGGGGGTGGCCGCGTGGGCGTTCGCGGCCGCGGGACTGGGCGCGGCGCAGGGCGTGGCGGCCGCCACCGTCTACGGCATGCTGGCGCTGGTCGCCACGCTGCCCGGGGCGCTCGTGCTGCTCGCGACGGCCACCCATCGCCGGATCGCGCGGGATGCGGCCCACCCGGGAGCGGACGAGACGAGAACGGAGGTCGCCGGGCGTGGCTGATCGGCCCTACACGCTGCTGAGCTGCAGCATGTCGCTGGACGGCTACCTCGCGGGACCCTCGCGGCGGCGGCTGCTGCTGTCCAACGACGACGACCTCGACCGCGTCGACGCGGTGCGGGCGAGCTGCGACGCGATCCTGGTCGGCGCGGCCACCGTCCGGAACGACAACCCGCGGCTGGTCGTCCGCGCCCAGTCCCGCCGGGACGAGCGGCTCGCCGCCGGCCTGGCCGCCTCGCCGGCGAAGGTGACCGTCACCGGCGGGGCCCTGCTCGACCCGGGCGCGCACTTCTTCACCGCGGGTGAATCGGACAAGCTCGTCTACTGCGCCAGTTCCGCGGTCGAGGCGGCGGTCGATCGGCTCGGCGACGTGGCGACGGTGATCGACGGCGGCCAGCCCGTCGACATGCACCGGATCAGCCGCGACCTGCGCGTCCGCGGCGTCCGCCGGCTGATGGTCGAGGGTGGGGCGACCCTGCACACCCAGTTCCTCACCGCCGACCTGGCCGACGAGCTGCAGCTCGTCGTGGCGCCGCTGTTCGTCGGCGACGCGCGCGCCCGCCGGTTCGTCACCGACGGCCGGTTCCCGTGGAACCCGGAGCGCCGCGCGACCCTCGCCGACGTGCGGCAGATCGGCGACGTCGTCCTGCTCCGCTATGCCCTGTCGGACAGGTTCCGGTTCGACTGACGTTCCGGACGCTGCGGCCGGCGCACCCGGCCGGGCCGCGAGGTGGACGAGGGCGGCCCGGCATCGCTGGATCGTCGACCGCGCGGATTGCCGACATCCGCACCGCGATGCGCGGTTTACCGCTGCCGGCCCTGGGTACTGGCCCATCGGAGACGGTGTCTCCCGCGCCCGGCCGGCGCGTGCGTCGTGCTCGCCGCCCGGACGCGGCCAACCTCACTGGACCTCGACGGAGAGGAAGAGCATGTCCGGCAACAGCAATCGCGCAGTCACCTACCAGGGCCCCGGCACGGTGGAGGTGCAGGACATTCCGTACCCGACGTTCGAGCTGCAGGACGGCCCCGGCGTGAACCCCGCCAACGTCGGCCGCAAGGTGCCGCACGGCGCGATCCTCAAGGTCGTCACGACCAACATCTGCGGCTCCGACCAGCACATGGTGCGCGGCCGCACCACGGCGCCGGAGGGCCTCGTGCTCGGGCACGAGATCACCGGCGAGGTCATCGAAGTCGGCCCCGGCGTGGAATTCGTCAAGGTCGGCGACATCTGCTCGGTGCCGTTCAACATCGCCTGCGGGCGCTGCAAGAACTGCAAGGAGGGCAAGACCGGCATCTGCCTGAACGTCAACCCCGACCGGCCGGGGTCGGCCTACGGCTACGTCGACATGGGCGGCTGGGTCGGCGGCCAGGCCGAGTACGTGCTGGTCCCCTACGCCGACTGGAACCTGCTGGTGTTCCCGGATCGCGACCAGGCCCTGGACAAGATCACCGACCTGACGATGCTCTCCGACATCTTCCCCACCGGGTTCCACGGCGCATACACGGCCGGCACCAAGCCCGGGTCCACGGTGTACATCGCCGGGGCGGGACCGGTCGGGCTGGCCGCGGCCGCATCGGCGCAGCTCCTCGGCGCGTCGGTGGTCATCGTCGGCGACCTCAACGAGGAGCGGCTCGCGCAGGCCAGCAAGATCGGCTGCGAGACGGTCGACGTCTCGAAGGGCGACCCGCGCGACCAGATCGCGACGATCCTCGGCGTCCCCGAGGTCGACTGCGGCGTGGATGCGGTCGGGTTCGAGGCGCGCGGGCACGGGTCGGACGCCAGCCACGAGGCGCCCGCCACCGTGCTGAACTCGCTGATGGAGATCACCGCCGCCGGCGGCGCGCTCGGCATCCCGGGCCTGTACGTCACGGGCGACCCGGGCGCGGTCGACGACGCCGCGAAGAAGGGCTCGCTGTCGATCCGGCTCGGCCTGGGCTGGGCGAAGTCGCACGCGTTCACCACGGGTCAGTGCCCGGTGATGCGGTACCACCGCGGGCTGATGCACGCGATCCTGCGCGACAAGGTGCACATCGCCGACGCGGTGAACGCGACCGTGATCGGGCTCGACGGCGCGCCGCAGGGCTACGCCGACTTCGACTCCGGCGCGGCCCGCAAGTACGTCATCGACCCGCACAACACCACGGGTCAGGTCGCCGCCGCCTGACCACCCGCCGCGCCGCGTCGATGGACGTCGCCGCGGTCGCGGCCGGCCGCACCGGTTTCGGGCGGCCGCACAGCCTCTCAGGCCACGTGCGGTCGCTCGGCACCAGTGCGGTCGTCGGCGCGGTCGCTCGGGACCAGCGCGGTCGGTGCCGGAGCACGCGGCACGTGGCCCGAGTGGGGCGGGGCGGCGGGAACGGCGGGGGAACGGCCGCGTGTCACGATGGCCCGATGGCACAGGTCTTCGCGGCGATCGACGAGAAGCTCACCCGGTGGCTGCTGCGGCAGCCAATGCTCGTCGTGGCCACGGCGCCGCTCGCCGGCGACGGCCACATCAACGTGTCGCCGAAGGGCATGGGGGGCACGTTCGCGGTGCTCGACCCGCACCGCGTGGCCTACCTCGACTACACCGGATCGGGCGTCGAGACGATCTCGCACGTGCGCGAGAACGGCCGCATCGTCCTGATGTTCTCCTCGTTCGAGGGCGCGCCGAAGATCGTCCGGCTGCACGGACGCGGCCGGATCGTGCTGCCAGAGGACGCCGAGTTCGCCGAGCTGCGGGCCGCGTTCCCGAAGGCGCGGACGATCGGTCAGCGCAGCATCGTGGTGGTCGACCTGGAGCGGATCTCGGACAGCTGCGGATACGCCGTGCCGCTGATGGACTTCCGTGCCGACCGGGACGTCCTCGACCGGTCGCAGGAGCGGCGCGACCAGGACTACATCGAGAAGTACTGGCACGACCACAACGCCGCCAGCATCGACGGCCTGCCGGGGATGCCCCGGACCGCGCTGCTCTGAGTCGCGCGCGGGGGCAACCCACCGCCGCGCCCGCCGCCGCGCCCGCCGCCCGACCGATCGGGCCGGCGGTACGGTTCCGAGATGCTGGGCCGAGCGTGGGGCATGCTCCGCTCCCTCGCGATGTACCACGCCATCCCGGGGCGGCACCGGCGGATGGCCGACTTCTACGGCGAGTTCATCGGGCCCGGGGACGTGGCGTTCGACATCGGGGCCCACGTCGGCAGCCGGGTGCGCGCGTGGCGGCGGCTGGGCGCACGGATCGTCGCGGTCGAGCCGCAGCCCGACTGCCTGCGGGTGCTGCGGCTGCTCTTCGGCCGCAACCCGCAGGTGACGATCGTGCCGCTCGCGGTGGGATCGGCGCCCGGCACGGCGCGGCTCGCCATCTCGAGCGCCACCCCCACGGTGTCGTCGATGTCGCCCGACTGGATCGGATCGGTCACCGAGGACCAGCGCTTCGCCAAGGTCCGCTGGGACGCGTCGGTCGAGGTGGCGGTCACCACCCTGGACGACCTCGTCGCCGCCCACGGCGAGCCGGCGTTCTGCAAGATCGACGTCGAGGGGTTCGAGGTGCAGGTGCTCACCGGGCTGAGCCGGCCGCTGCGCGCCCTGTCGTTCGAGTACCTCCCGCCCGCGCACGACGACGCGCTCGCCGCGCTCGCGCTGGTGCAGGGCCTGGGCGACTACCGCTACAACTACTCCCCCGTCGAAACCATGCACTTCGCGAGCGAGACCTGGCTCACCGCAGACGATCTCGAGGCGCTGCTGGAGCGGTACCGCCCGCTGGGCCGGTCCGGCGACGTCTACGCCCGGCTGGTCAGCGCGCCGGATCGACCGGACGCCGCGGGCCCACGTCGCTGAACGCGAGCAGCAGCGGCAACTCTCCGCTGGTGTCGATCCGGCACACCGCGGCGTCGGCGAGGAACATCCGCCACGTCGACTCGTCGCCCGCGCCGAGCGCCCACGCCACCGCTGCCTTGATCGGCGAGACGTGGCTGACCACCACGACGTCTTCGCGCGCGGCGTCCCCCGCGAGCTCGGCGCAGGCCGCGCGGACCCGGGCGCCGACGGAAGCGATCGACTCCCCGCCCGCGGGCACGAAGTCCGGGTCCGACCGCCACGCGCGCCACCCGGCCGCGTCGAGTGCGCTCGCCGGGCGGGCGTCCAGCGCGCCGTAGTCCAGCTCGATCCAGCGGTCGTCCACCTCGACCGCCGTGCCGTGCGCGGCGGCGATGGCGTCGGCGGTCTGCCGGGCGCGGAGCAGCGGGCTGGACACGATGCGGGCGGCCCGCGGGAGCGCGGCGGCCAGGGCGGCCGCCTGCACCCGGCCCTCGGCGGTGAGCGGCGGGTCGGACCGGCCCAGCAGCAGGCCGCGCACGTTGGCCTCGGTCTGGCCGTGGCGGACCAGGACGAGCATCGCGCGACTCCCTGCCCGCCCTGCGGCGACCGTCACCGGCGGTCCGTGGCCTCGGGCCGCTCCGGTAGTTTGCGGGTCCTGGCCCGCCGGACACCGCGAGGTCAGCCCGAATCTCCCGCACCATAGGAGGTCATCCGTGCCCGACGGCGCAACCCCCCGCTTCGACTCCGTGGTGCTGGATTGTCCTGACCCCGCCGCGCTGGCCGGGTTCTACGCGCGGCTCCTCGACTGGCCGGTGCCCGACCACGACCCCACCGGCGACGTCATCACCCTGGATCCACCCGACGGCGGGACCGCCATCGGATTTCACCGGGCTGCCGGCTTCGTCGCTCCGACGTGGCCGGATCCTGCGGTTCAGCAACAGCTGCACCTGGACCTGTTCGTCGACGACATCGACGCCGCGCACGCGCGCGCCGTCGACCTCGGCGCACGCCACCTCGACACCCGGGCCAGGTTCAGGGTCTACGCGGACCCGGCCGGCCATCCCTTCTGCCTGTGCTGGTGAGCGCGGGTCAGCGACGCGCGAGCACTCGCCGCGGCAGCCCGCTGAGGAGAGCGGCCCAGTCGAGGGCGATCGACCGCTGCGCGTCGAGCAGCGCCTGGGCGAGCTGGAAGTAGCCGCCGACCAGCACGACCGGGTCGAACCACGGCCGGTCGACCGCCGGGCGCCCCGGCGGGGGTGCGGCGGGGATCGCGCGCGGCGGTGCGGGCGGCAGCGGCACCTCGTCGGCGGCCGGGTCGGAGGTGATCAGGATCGGTCGCAGCGCACCGGGCGGTCGACCGCCGCGGTCGGGCGCCGCGCTGCCGTTGAACAGGCCCGAGAGGTTCGGGCGGGCACCGCTGTTCCTGCCGCTGGTCACACCGCCACCTCGCGCCGTCTCGATGTCGTGTGGGCCGCGATCGACGCGACCACCTCGTTCGCCAGGTCCGCATAGTCGCCCGCCAGCCTCGCCACCGAGGAGTCCCGGCTGAGCAGGTGGTCCGCTGGAGCGGGCTCGGCGCCCCGGCGCAGCCGGGCGATGCGGGACGCCTTCTCGCCGGAATGCGCGGCGTGCAGCTCGTACGGCAGCAGCCCGCGGCTGCGCATGTCGACGGCGGCGCTCTCCAGGTAGCGGATCGTGGAGTCGAACACCGGCGCCGCGCCGCCGAGCGTCTCCTCCAGCGCGGACCGGACCCTGGCGACGAGCCGGGTGCTGCCGGCGCGCACGCCGAACAGGGCGACCCCGAGCAGCGTGAGGTCGGCATTCACCTCGCGCGCGGCGGCGAACCGTTGCGCCACGACGACCAGTCCGTCCAGGCTCGCCTCGTCCGACCGGCTCGGGATGATCAGGTAGTCGGACGCGGCGAACACGAGCTCCTGCAGGATCGGCTCGCCCGGCGGCGTGTCGATCAGCACGAGGTCGTAATCCTTCGAGCGGTCCTTGGCGCCCTTCCTGCCGCCCGGCGGCCGGACGCGGTCCAGCGCCGGTCGCAGGCCCGGCAGCGACGCGCCCCTCGCGCTGCGCGACGTGTAGGCGGGCGAGACGTCCCACAGGGCGGGGCCACCCGCGATGACATCCAACCGTTCGCGCACGTCCCGGTGCACGTCGACGGCGAGCCCGTGGGTGATCGCCAGCGCCAGGCTGCTGCCCTCCTGCAGCCCGTAGCCGAGGTCGCGGCCCAGATTCCCCTGCGGGTCCGTGTCGACCACCAGCACGCGCCGCCCGGACGCCGCGAGCTGTCCGGCCAGCCCGGCGGTGAGCGTGGTCTTGCCGACGCCGCCCTTGCCGTTCGCGATCGCCACCACTCGACGCATCCGCGGATCCCTTCGTCGTCTCCGCCGCATCGTCCCGCGGCGGGCGGGCCGGGGAGGCGGCGCCACGCCGAGCGCGCCGACCGAACCACCGCTTGCCGCGGGCGCGGACGCCAGAAACCATGCGTTCAGGGCGGCCGGATCCCCGGCCACCCCGGGGAGGCGTCATGAAACGGTGGCACTACCCGGCCTGGTTCCGGCTGGTGCTCGGGATCATCGCCGTCGGCCTGTTCGTCGCCGGGCTCCGGCTCTACGCCGCGCTCATCGATTTCGATATCGCCGCGCAGTATCGCGCCGCCCACGCGTCGGCGCTGGCCGGCCTGAACGAGGTGCCCGACGAGCACGCCGACCTGCTGAACGAGGGCTGGCGGCAACTGCCGAGCAGCCCATCACCGATGCCGAACGGGCCAACGCCGCCGACCGGATCGCGGCGGACGGCGCGGTCGTCACCTACCTCTCCGGGATGTCGAACGGCCTGATCGCGGCCGTCGCCGTGATCTGGACCGGCGCGGTGGGCGCGACCCTCCTCGTCGTCCGGCCGCACCGCAGGCAGGACGCATCCGGCGGCGGCGCGCCGTGAACCGCCGGGTCTGGGGCGCGCTGCTGCTGTTCGGGGTGCTCGCCGTCGCGATCCTCGTGCCCGCGACAGCCGGTCGGCGCACCGCGGGCCAGCCGACCCGGCTCCCCGCCGCGCCGCCGCCGGCGATCGGCGAGTGCCTGACCGGCGACCCCGATGGCAACTCCGCGCTGGCCTACAGCACGGTCAGGCTGGCCACGGCGGCGGTCGGGCCGTGCGGCGGGGCGAACCACGGGGAGATCGTGGCCGTCACCGCGGACGCCGTCGCCTTCCCGTCGAACGGCACGGGCCAGCCCGAACCGCTCGCCTGCCTCGCCCCCGCACGCGCCTACCTGGGGCTCAGGGGCGAACCGGACGCGGGCGGCGAAACCGCTCCCGGCGTCGAGGCGTCCGGGTGGCGCCCTCTCGCAGCGGGGACGGTCCGGCTCGTCGGGCCCGACCGGATCCAGTTCTCCGACGGCCAGCGCTGGGTCGCCTGCGCGCTGCTGCCGCAGGACGTGCCGTACGCGGGATCGGTACGGGACGCGGCGTTCGGCCCCGCGGCGAGCGCCTACTCGCTCTGCCGGGAACGGGACGGCACGGGCTTCCGCGCGGTGCCCTGCGCGGCCGCGCACACCACCGAACTGTTCGGCGTGGCCTCCCGCGCCGCCCTGCAGGGCGACCCGGCGGAGTCCTGCCGCGCGCTCGTCGCCGTTCTGACGCAGGCCCCGGAGCCCACCCGCGACGGCGCGCTGTCCATCGAGATCGTGCGCGGCACAGCGCTTTCCAGGACGGCGGCAGACAACCCCGACCCGGCGTCCGAGCTGGTCGTGTGCGCCGTGACGGTGCCGGAGGACCGCCGCCTCACCGCCAGCCTGCTCGGCATCGGGGACGCCCCGCTGCCCAGCGCGGGGTGAGCCCCCGGCCCCCGCAGGTGCGGATACCCGCGCCCCGATCCGTTGCGATCGCGTGCCCGGGGGGAACAGGACGGGAGAAGGCGTGCCCGGTCGCGCGGCCGTCCGGCACCGCTCTAGTGTCGGCACGGCCCGCCTGCCGGCACGGCCCGCCCCGCAACCGCGCCGGCGGCCACCGCAGTGGCCACAGTGGTGTCGGAGCGAAGCCTGGCGCGGGCGTCGCTCCGAGGCGGGCGAGGTGTTCCGCGATGGCGCAAGGAGGCTTTTCGTGACAACGGTGGACGGCCCTGGAGCAGCCAATCTGGCGACGACCGCGGCCGGCACGGCGCGGGACCGGGTCGGTCGCGCCGACCCGGCGCCGGGCGACCCGGCCGCCAATCCGGACGGCCAGGTCGGCACCGACGCCGCCAACGGGACCGCCACCGAGACCGCCACCGATGCCGCTACCGAGATCGCTCCCGAGATCTCGTTCGACGAGCAGTTCTACCCGGCGCGACCGCGGGCGCTCGGGCCGCGCGCGCGGCTGCGCACCCTGCCGGAGTCGCCGCCCCCGTTCGCCGCCGACGGGCGCAACCGGGCGTACGTCAACTGGCTCGAGGACATGTCGATGCTGGGCGACGCCAACATGATGGGCCGCCAGCTGTCCGGCCAGGCGGGCATGTGGTTGAACCCCTACGCCTATCCCAATCCGCGCGCGGCGGTCGAGCGTGCCTCCGTCTGGTTCACCGCCTACCCGCTGTCGCTGATCACCGCGCCGGGTCAGTCCTTCCTCTCGGCCCTCGGCGACGAGGGGCTGTGGTCCGCGTTCGAGCAGATCGGCGTGGAGGCCGTCCACATCGGCCCGGTGAAGCGCGCCGGGGGGATCAGCGGATGGGAGTACACGCCCAGCGTTGACGGGCACTTCGACCGGATCAGCATGGCGCTCGACCCGCTGTTCGGCACCGAGAAGGACTTCCGGGTGATGTGCGCCGAGGCGTCCGCGCACGGCGGGGTGATCATCGACGACATCGTGCCGGGGCACACCGGCAAGGGCGCCGACTTCCGGCTGGCCGAGATGAACCACAAGGACTTCCCGGGCATCTACCACATGGTGGACATTCCCGAGGAGGACTGGCACCTGCTGCCGGACGTGCCGCCCGGCAGGGACTCGGTGAACATCGACGCGGCGGCCGAGAAGGCGCTGCAGGACACGGGTTACATCATCGGGCAGCTGCAGCGGGTGATCTTCTTCGAGCCCGGGGTGAAGGAGACCAACTGGAGCGCGACGCGTCCCGTCTACGACACCACCGGCAGGCTGCGGCGCTGGGTCTACCTGCACTACTTCAAGTCGGGTCAGCCGTCGATCAACTGGCTCGATCCGACCTTCGCCGGCATGCGCCTGGTGATCGGCGACGCCATGCACTCGCTCGTGGACCTGGGCACCGGCGGGCTCCGGCTGGACGCCAACGGCTTCCTCGGCGTCGAGAAGAGCGCCGAGGAGAAGCCGGCGTGGTCGGAGGGACACCCGTTGTCCGAGGCCGCGAACCAGCTCATCGGCAGCATGGTGCGCAAGGTGGGCGGGTTCACGTTCCAGGAGCTGAACCTGACCATCGACGACATCAAGGCGACCTCGGAGGCCGGGCCCGACCTGTCCTACGACTTCGTGACCCGGCCCGCCTACCACCACGCCTTCGTCACCGCCGACACCGAGTTCCTGCGGCTCACCCTCAGGGAGGCGATGAGCATCGGGGTCGACCAGGCCTCGCTGGTGCACGCGCTGCAGAACCACGACGAGATGACCTACGAGCTCGTGCATTTCGCCACGCGACACAAGGACGAGACGTACTCGTTCGGCGGGCGGGAGTATCTCGGCGCCGACCTGGCCGAGCACATCCGGCAGACCCTGCGGGACACGCTGACCGCGCCCGCGGTCGGCTACAACCTCGTCTTCACCCAGAACGGCATCGCCTGCACGACCGCATCGATCATCGCCGCGACGCTCGGCGTCGCGGATCCGTCGGCCGCGACGGACGAGGAGGTCGCCGCGATCCGGCGGGGCCATCTCCTGCTCGCGATGTACAACGCGCTGCAGCCGGGCGTGTTCGCGCTGTCGGGCTGGGACCTGACCGGCAACGTCACGCTCGACCAGAGCCAGGTCGAGCCGATCATCGCGGACGGCGATACCCGGTGGATCCACCGGGGCGCCCACGACCTGATGGGGGTGAATCCCACCGCGCTGACCTCGACCGCCGGGATGCCCAAGGCGCGCAGCCTCTACGGCACCCTGCCCGAGCAGCTGGCCGACCCCGCGTCCTTCGCGAGCACCCTGTCCCGCGTCCTGGACGTGCGCAAGCGACTCGGGATCGCCACCGGGCAGCTGCTCGAGGTGCCGGAGGTGTCCCACCCGTCCCTGCTCGTGCTCGTCCACCGGGTGGCGCAGGACCTGATCCAGGTGACGGCGCTGAACTTCTCGCCCGAGGCCATCGACGCGGTCGTGCAGTCGACCGAGGTGAGCCCCGGTTCCCGGGTGCTCGACGGCCTGGACGAGGGCTTCCAGGCCGTGGTCGGTGAGGACGGGCGCCTGGCGGTTCCGCTTGCCGGTTACCAGGGCCGCGCACTGGTCTTCGAGCCCGTCACCGCCGCATCGCCGGGCGCCGAGGCCGAGCCCGCCCCCGCCGCCCAGTGACCGGCGGCGGGCGTCAGGAAGCGGCGCGCGAGCGCCGCAGGGTCGCCGCGGCGAACACGGCGAGGACGACCAGCAGCACCGGGACGATCAGATAGGCGGCGCGCAGGCCGATCCAGTCGGCGAGCGCCGCCAGCACGAACGGCGCGCCGCCGATCGCCAGCCCGGAGGCCAGCGCCCCCCTGGCCGCCGCCCGGTCACGGTCGTCCGGCCAGGCGGCGACGAGGCGCCCCACGGTGGCGGGGTAGAGCAGCGCCACGCCCGCGCCGGCGACGAGCAGCCCGACGGCCGCGCCGATCGTCCCGGGCAGCGACCAGAAGGCGGCGAACCCGATCAGCGCCACCGCGCTGCCGGCGGTCACGATGGCCAGCGGGTGCCGGCCGGCGGTGATCCGCGCGGACGCTGCCCGGACGACGGCCATGCCGACGAGGAACAGCGCGGCAAGAGCCGGGGCGGCCGCGGCGGACGCGCCGTGCCAGTCGGCGAACGCCTCGGCGGCCCAGAACACCAGGCAGAACTCCACGCTGACGGCGAGCAGCACGGCGATCCAGCGGGGCAGCAGCCGACCGGGCTCGAGTCCCTGACCGGCGGCCGGCTCGTCCTCGCGGCCGATTCGGTCCGCCGCCCGTTCCCAGTCGCGGCGCTGCAGCAGGAGCACGACGACGAGCCCGATCGCCACCGGCAGCACCGGGACCAGGTATCCGGCGGCCCACCCGACGCCGATGGCCAGCGCCGCGGCGACCGCGGCCGGGGCGACCAGCGCGGCGAAGCTGCTGACCGCGTTGGCCTCGCCGAGCACGACCGTGGTGAGCCCGGGATGCCGACCGCTGAGGGCCGCCGGGATGAGCTGGATGAGCAGCGCGGAGCCGAGGCCCAGCAGGATCGCGCCCACGAGCGTGAGCGGCCGGTTCGCCGAGGCCAGCAGCAGCGCGCCGGCGGTCAGGCCGATGATCGCGACGACGAGGCCGACGCGGTGGCCGAGCCGGCGCACGACCGGGCCGCCGAGCAGCCCGGTGGCGATCAGCGCGAGGGCGAACAGGCTGGGATAGAAGGCGACCTCGGCCCGGCTCACGCCGAGCTGGTCCTGCAGCGGCGCGAGCACGGCGCCGATGCCGTTCAGCAGGAAGCCCTGCAGGCCGAGGGCCGCGTAGAGCACGAGGGTGAGCCGATCGCGGACCAGCACGGGCGGCGACCCGGCGATCGTGGCTTTGTCCACTTGCTTCACAAAGGCAGAATAGGCCCATGATGGGGTCCCGGCCAAGCCCGGCCGCCGCGAGACCGGTCACGTCGCTGTCCCGTGCGCTGTCGCTGGTGCACAGCCACGGGGCGACCCGGCGGGCGGACCTCACCGAGCAGCTGGGCCTCACCCGCACGGCGACCGGCCTGGTCCTGCGCGAGCTGGAGGAGCTCGAGCTCGTCCGCAGCACGGCGCCCGATCCCCCGGCCGGCGGCGGCGGTGTCGGGCCCGCCCGCGGTCGCGCGTCGACGACGGGCCGGCCGTCGCACGCCATCGCGATCCATCCCGACGCGCCCACGGTGCTCGCGGCGCACGTGCAGGCCGAGACGCTGCTGCTCGCCGAGGGCGGCCTCGGCGGCTCGCTGCGCGACGTCGCCGAGATCCCGCTGCCGCGCCCGGCGACCCCGGCGGCGGTGCTCGCGGTCGCCGCCGACGAGCTGGCCGCGAGACTGCATGCCGGGCAACGCCGCCGGATCGGTGTCGGGCTGGCGGTGCCCTCCGCGGTCACCCTGGACGGCATCGCGCAGGCGGCCCTGCACCTCGACTGGCCGGCCGTGCCGGTGGGATCGATGCTGGCCGGCCTGCTCGACGACCGCGGCCACCCCGGGACCGCGGTGCACGTCGGCAACGACGCGAACCTGGCCGCGCTCGCCGAGTCTCGGCACGGCGCGGGGCACGCCGCGGCCCAGATGCTCTACCTGATGACCGGCCAGGCCGGCGTCGGCGGCGGGCTGGTGGTGGACGGCCGCCTGCAGCTCGGCAGCACCGGTTTCGCGCTCGAGGTCGGCCACATCCCGGTGCGGTCGGGCAGCCGGCGGTGTCACTGCGGCAACACCGGGTGCCTCGAGGTCGAGGCGGACCCCGCCGCCCTGCTCGACGCCGCCGGGATCCGCGACGAGGCGCCGCGGCTCGACGTCGCCAGGGCGGTCATCGCCGCGACGGGCTCCGACCCGACCGCGCGGGAGGCCGTCGAGCGGATCACCGCGCACCTCGCCGACGGGCTGGCGAGCCTGATCAACGTCCTCGATCCGGATCGGATCGTGCTCGGCGGCCTGTACGCCGACCTGCTCGGCGCCGCCGGGAGCGCGCTGCGCGACGGCGTCGCCCGGCGATCGTTCCTCGACCGGACCGCGCACGTCGAGCTCCGGCGGGCGGCGCTCGACCGCGCGGGCCTGGTCGGCGCAGCGGAGATCGCGCTGCAGCCGCTGCTCGACAATCCGCGTTACCGATGAGCGACGGTGGCGGCGTTCGGTCAGCGGGAGTTTCGCAGCAGCCGTCGATTTCACCTCCCTCCGGCTCACCGACAAGCCGCACGGCACCTGCCTGCTGACGGTGAGCGGCGTCCTGACGTTCACCGGTTCGCTGACCGGCGAGGCTTCCGGAACCACCAACGCCCTCGTGGCGGCGCCCTGCTCGGATGTCGCGGCGAATCCGCCGGGAACATTCTTCGACGCATTCCAGTTCCGCGGGCAGTACACCGGCACGGTCAAGGGACGCCCGGTGAGCACGACGCTGACCTATTCCGGCGTCACCTGGCCGCCGGACGGACACATCGATGCCGTCATCGTCCTGCGGAATGGCGGCATCGGGCCGCTGCGGGCACAGGCCACGGTCGCTGTCGGCGGCACGTACTCCGGCTGACCGAGGCTCAGGGCGCGACGGGTGGTTCTGCGGGCGGGCCGGGCACGCGGGACGGGTCGCCGCGGCGACGTTTCCTAGCCCCGCGTCGGCGGCTCCCCCACGATCAGCCGCTGGATGAAAGCGTTCCGGAACGTCCCGGCCGGGTCGAACGTACTCATCAGCGAGCGGAAGTCGTCGAGCCGGGGGTACAGCCGGGCGATCTCGGCCGGACCGACGGTGAACCGCTTCCCCCAGTGTGGCCGGGCGTCGAAGGCCGCCAGGCGTCGTTCGATCCCGCTGACCACCGGGGCGATCGCCGTCTCGTCGCCGATCCAGGTGTAATGCAGGCAGACGGTGTCCGTCCGGTGGCTCGGGCTCAGCCACAGGCCGTCGGCGGCCGTGGTGCGGATCTCCGCGACCTGCAGGACGGCGGCGATGTCGGCGGCGATGTCGTCGAGGGCCCGCAGCGCGGCCGCCGCGTGGTGGCGCGGCAGCAGGTACTCGGACTGGATCTCCTCGCCGCTGCTGGGCGTGAAGTCGAGCCGGAAGTGCGGCAGCCGCTCGAACCACGCGCCCGCAGCGCCGAGTTGCTCGGTGGTGTGCTCCGGCGGCATGCCGGGCAGCGGGTGGCGCTGCACCGTTGCCGCCGTCGCGCCGCGCAGGGGAGCGGCGAGCTGGGCGTCGTCGGGGTCGACGACGGACTTCACCCAGACCTGTTGGCTGCGCGGAGGCCGCCAGGTGCTGAACGCGCTGACGCTGTAGCCCAGCGCCATGATCTCGTCGAAGCGGTCCAGGAACGCCTCGTGCGGCAGGTCGTCGTACACGTCCTGCCGGACGCTGAACGTGGGCACGAGGTCCAGCGTCAGGGCGGTGGCGACGCCGAGCGTGCCCAGCGCGAGGACCATGCCGTCGAACCTGTCAGGGTCCGTCTGCCGGCTGACGGAGACGAGATCGCCCTCGGCCGTGACCAGCTCGAGGGCGGACACGATGGTGGACAGGTTGCCCAGCGCGTTCCCGGAGCCGTGGGTGCCGGTGGAGCTCGCCCCGGCGATCGAGATGTGCGGCAGGGAGCCGGTGTTCGGCAGGGCGAAGCCCGCCCGGTGCAGCAGGCTGCCGAGTTCGCCGTAGCGAGTGCCCGCGCTCACGGTCACCGTGCGCGCTCGGCTGTCGATGTCGCACCGCCGGGGCAGTCCGGCGACGGACACGAGGTCACCGGTCGTGTCGGCGATCTCGTTGAACGAGTGGCCCGTGCCGAGCGCCCTGACCGTGGCCGAGCGGGCGACCAGCCGCTGCAGATCGGCGATCGACGCCGGCCGGTGCACCGCGGCGGCGGAGAACACCACGTTGCCGGCCCAGTTGGTCAGCCGCGCTGCCGTCATCGGCCGCCTCCCCGGTGCTGCGACCGGCACTGCGACCGGCACTGGGACCGGCACTGTCGGGGAGTGCGCGGGCTCGGCGCGCGGGGGGTCGCGGCGCTGGGCGTCATGCGTCCAGTCTGGGAGGTGAACGTCGGTCCCGCGCGGCCGTCAGGTCGCGCCCCGATTCGGGGCGACCGGCAGCAGCAGCGAGGATCGGTGATCACCCCCCGTGTGGATCGTGCATGATCCGCCCCGGCCGACCGTGACGTAGGCCGGCGGGAACTGCCCGACAAGCGGATTGCGCGAGAAGAACCACCGGCCCTGCAGGTCGAGGCGGAGCGCGTCGCCGGCCCGGAACAGCGTGGCGGACGGGGCCAGCTCGATCTCGAGCTCGACCGGATCCCCGGCCGCGAGCGGCTCGCGCGCGGTGTGCGGGTGGAACGGTCGGTGCGGCTCCGATCGGTCCGGGTCGACGCGCCGGTGCGAGGCCAGCAGCGTGCCGTGGGTGACGAGGTCGTCCGGGAAGCCGTACGAGCCGTGGAAGGTGACCTCCCGGCCGCGCCGGAACTTGCGGATGCCGGCGAACATCGAGACGTCGTCCGCGCCGACGACGGAGAGCGTCACCCGCAGGGCCATCGGGCCGACGATCTCCGTGTCGCGTTCGAAGACGTGGGTGAAGCTGGCGCGCCCACGGCGGATCCGGAACGACGCCGAGCCCGGCGCCGGGTTCGCGGCCTCGAGAGTGCCGTCGGCCGCGCCGGACCCGGCGCGCAGATGCACCGTGCGCCAGACGGTGTCGGGCGGGGGCCAGTCGGCCACCTCGCGCACTGCGCTGATGGTGGCGCGGTCCTCCCTGACCTCGACCCGGACCGGCGGGCGCTGCAGCATTCCCGTGTCGTCCCCGCGCAGGAAGTGGTCGAGGAATCTCTCCTGCGCGACCAGCCCGTCCGCCGAGTAGTACGCCGCCCACTTCGGGTCGCGGTGGGTGTACAGCCACTTGTGCCGTGAGGAGATGCGGCGGAAGCCCTCGAACGACCCACGGCTGTGCAGGTTCTGATCCGAGAAGCTCCCGCAGATCAGTGCCGGCGCGACGATGTTCTCGATGTCCCGGTTGCGCGCCGTCCACCAGTCGTCGATCACCGTGCGGCGGCGCGCCTGGACGCCGAAATCGCTCTTCTTGCCGGTAGCGATCCGCAGCCCCGCCGTCCAGATCGCGAAGAAGCCGTTCTCCCTGACCCCGCCCGGCCGCGCCCAGTCGCGATAGAGGTCGGTGAAGCCCTCCCACGGCACGATCGCCGCCAGGTGCGGCGGTCGCTCGGCCGCCGTCGCCCACTGGCTGATCGCGAGATAGGAGACCCCGCTCGTGCCCACCCGTCCGCTGCTCCAGGGCTGCGCGGCGGCCCACTCGACGAGGTCGTGCCCGTCGCGGCCCTCCTGCTCCGTCAGCGGGTAGCCCACCCCGTCGGAGTGGCCCCAGCCGCGCAGGTCTGCGTTCACCACGACGTATCCGCGCGGCACCCAGTGAGCCGGATCCGGTGCCTCCCAACTGGTCCAGGCCGAGTGCGTGACCGGCGCGGTCTGCATCAGGTGGTACTGGAAGGGGGCGCGGTACCCGCGGCCGGACCGCTTGGGCTTCGGCAGCTCGTCCTTGCCGTACGGGTGCGCCGACAGGATGACGGGGTGCGTCCCGCCGCCCTGCGGGCGGAACACATTCACCCGCAGGACGACTCCGTCGCGCATCGGCACCGCGACGTCGCGCTCGAAGAGAACGCCCGGCGGCGGCTCCGTGATCGTCACCGGCACGAACGCGCGCCGGCGCACCTGCCCCCAGGCGTAGCGGAGGCGGGATGGCAGGCGGGACACGGTCGCTCAGCCCAGCGCGTCGCGCAGCCAGCCGAAGACGTCGGCGAAGTACCGCGACGGACCCATGCCCTCGCAGTGCCCCCCGCCACCGTCGGCGTCCCTGTACATCACGAACTGCTTGTTCGTCACCGTCAGCCGGTCGTAGAACGCCTTGGTCCCGACCTGGGCGAAGTCGCCCTCGCCGTACGAGACGAACGTCGGGCAGGTGATGGCCTCGACATCGACCGTGTACTTCTGCATCTCGTGCGCGTACTCGAGCGGCGTGGACAGGCCGTGCGTCGCCGCCCTGGACAGCCAGTACTCCTGGCCGTGAACGCCCGGGTAGGCCTGCCAGATGGCGTCGTTGAAGGCCGGGTCGTTCGCGCGGAAGAGGGCGAGCATCGGCGGCGGCATGAGCGAGACGAAGGCGGCGCCCATGTCGAACTGCGCCGGGTCGGCGGCGATCGCCGTGAGCCGGGGTTCCTTCGACGCCGCCCGCGGCGCGAGGTACCCGCCGAAGCTGCGGCCGATCAGCGCGATGCGCTCGGCATCGACGTCCGGCCGGGCGAGCGCGAAGTCGATCACCGGGCCGATCACCGCCTCGTAGTCCGGCCGGAACCCGATGCCATGCTCGTACAGCATCTCGGCCTGCCCCGGCCCGGAGAAGGTGACGCAGGTGAATCCCCGCAACGCCGCCTCGACGGCCCCGAGCGAGTAGATCTCCTCCGGCGTCGAGTCGTACCCGCAGGGGATCAGCACCGTGGGTGCCGGCGCGGCCGGGTCCGCGCCCGGCGAGCGGTACAGGTAGCCCTCGAGATGCACGTCCTGGTACGGGATCTGCACCCGTTCGGCGGAGACCGGCAGGTGATCCATGGCCTGCCGGAACGTCTCCCGCTGGCCGCGCCAGGCCCGCTGCAACGGCGCACCGCCGATGTCCCTGCGGGTGAAGAAGTACGCCGAACGGAAGTACTCGCTGGCCCGAAGGTACGCCTGGGTGGCGCTGAACACGTTGCCACGGGCCGCTTCTCGCTGCGCCAGCTGCTGATTCGACTCGCCGGCGGCGTACCACTGCGCGTACCAGCTGTCGTAGTCCAGGGGCGTGATCCGCGCGCAGATCGCGAACACCTCGCCGATGTCGGCGCAGCCGTAGGCGGCCTTGGCGATCGTGCGCTGGACCTGGTAGTCGAACTCCGAATCGTCGAAGAACAGCTTCATCTGGCGCCTCTCGGTGATCGCGTCCACGGAATCCCCGACTCCGTCGGAACTCTACGACAGCCGCGCGCCCGACCCGGGCCGGGTGGCCGGGGGACGGGAACGTGCGCGGGTACGGTCGGCCCGTCGATGGGCGCAGGTCGGGCGGGAGGTTGGGGCGGAGGCCGGGACCTGAGGACTCGGTCGCGACCCGGCTTCGTATGCTGCCGGTATGGGTGACCTTTCGCTGCGCCGGCTCGGCCGGTCGGGCCTGTCCGTGTCCGCCGTGGGGCTCGGCTGCAACAACCTCGGCCGGGCGAAGACCGCCACCGAGTCTCCGGAGCAGGCCGCGCGCGTGGTGCACGCCGCAGTGGACGCGGGGATCACGCTGTTCGACACCGCCGACATCTACGGGAACCCGCCCGGTCGCAGCGAGGAACTGCTCGGCGCGGCCCTCGGCGCGCGGCGGGGGGACGTCGTCGTCGCCACGAAGTTCGGCATGGACGCCAGGGGCGCCAACGGGCCGGACGGCGGCGCCCGCGGATCGCGGCGGTACATCCGGGCGGCGGTCGAGCACTCGCTGCGCCGGCTGCGAACCGACTGGATCGATCTGTACCAGTTCCACCAGCCCGACCCGCTCACGCCGGTCGAGGAGACCCTGGCCGCGCTCGACGATCTGGTCACCGCCGGCACGGTGCGCTACCTCGGCTCGTCCAACTTCGCCGGGTGGCAGGTCGCGGACGCGGCCTGGGTCGCGCGCGATCGCCGCAGCACGCCGTTCATCTCTGCGCAGAACCAGTACTCGCTGCTGAACCGCGATCTCGAGCGCGACCTCATCCCGGCGGCGGCCGAGTTCGGCGTCGGCGTGTTGCCGTTCTACCCCCTGGCCAACGGGCTGCTCACCGGCAAGTACAGCCGCGAGCACGCGCCGGAGGGCAGCAGGCTGCGCGAGATCAAGCCCGAGCTGATCCAGACGGCGCCGTGGGATGCCCTCGACCGGTTGCGGGCCTTCGCGGACGAACGCTCGGTGAGCCCGCTGCAGGTCGCGTTCGGCTGGCTGCTGGCGCATCCGGTCGTCGGGTCCGTGATCGCCGGCGCGACCTCGGCCGAGCAGGCGGTCGCCAACGCCGGTGCGGCGGACTACCGGCCCGGCGCCGAGGATCTCGCCGAGCTCGACGCGATCTTCCCGCCGCCCGACTGACCCTGCGGTCAGGCCGGCCGGTCCCAGAAGCCCGCGTGCACCGCGCGCGCCGCCTCGAGGTCGAACGGGCCCTCGACGACGATCTCGCGTCGCCCGGCCGCGAACACCGTCCGGCACGGGAGCTCCAGCGTGGGATTGGCCGGGTCGGCGCCGGTGATGGCGTACAGCTCGGCCTCGGACAGGGCGTACACCACGCGGCCGATCCCCGACCAGTAGATGGCGCCGGCGCACATCGCGCACGGCTCCGTGCTCGTCACGAGCGTCAGCGCGCGCAGCTCGTCGGGTCCGTACGCCGCCGACGCCAGCCGGACGAGATTCGTCTCCGCATGGCCGGTCGCGTCCGATCCGGTGACGACCGTGTTCTCGGCGGTCAGCAGGACCTCGCCGGAGGCGGCGGCCAGCAGCGCGCCGAACGGGTGGTTGCCGTGTGCCCTGGCGTGCCCGGCGATCTCGACGGCCCGGTCCAGCAGCGCGCGCGTCCGATCCGGCATGGCGGTCCCCTCACGTCACGGGCGGCGGGTCCTCCGTCCCGGTGGAGTATCCCCCGGTGCCGGGTTCTCGCCCCCGCCCCGGCCCGCGGGGTGCGAGGTCACCGCGGTCAGGTCGCGGTCCAGCCGCCGTCCACGGCAAGGATCTGACCCGTCACGTAGCTGGCCGCATCGGAGGCGAGAAAGACCAGCGGCCCGTCGATCTCGCCGAGCCGCGGGATGCGGCCGAGCAGGGTGCGACGCTCGATGGCCGCCCGCCCGCGGGGCTCGGTGAGGCCGCCGGTCAGCTCGGTCGGGAAGAAGCCCGGCGCCAGCGCGTTGACCCGCACCCCCCGCCCGCCCCACTGCGCGGCGAGGTGGCGGGTGAACTGCACCAGCGCCCCCTTCGCGATGTGGTAGCCCGTCATCGGCGACCGGGACGAGACCAGCCCGAAGATCGACGCGATGTTGATCACGCTGGCGCCCTGGCGCGTGAAGAGCAGCGGGGCGCACGATCGGCAGAGGTCGACGGGCGCCAGCAGATCGAGCTCGAGCACCGCCGCGATCTCGGCCGGTGCCTGATCCTGCAGCAGGCCGGCGTCCGCGACACCGGCGTTGTTCACCAGGATGTCGAGCCGGCCGAAGCGGCGGCCGATCGACGCGGCGAGGTCGGTCCGGAAGCCGGGGTCACGCAGGTCGCCGGGGAGCACGGTCGCCCCCGCGCCGAGCCCGGCCGCCACCGCCCGCAGCCCGTCCTCGCGCCGGGCCGTGAGCACGACCTCCGCCCCGGCGGCGTGCAACGCCGCCGCACACCGGGCGCCGAGCCCGGCGGACGCACCGGTGACGAGGGCGACCCGGCCGTCGAGGCGGAACAGGCCGCCGGCGCCCTGGGTCGCGCCGCTCACGACGACCGGGCGAGCGGCGCGACCGCGTCGAGGGTGATGTGGCAGCCGACGGTGCCTGGGTGGTACGCGCCGGGCAGCGCCGCCGCGATCGCCTCGTGCGCCTCCCGGCTCGTGCAGTGCGCCGGCACGATCAGCTCCGGCCGCAGCCGGACCAGCTCCCGCACCGTGGCGGCGATCGTGTCGCGGTCGCGCAGGTGCAGACCGCCCGCCAGCAGGCAGATCTCGTCCACGCCCGTGAGCTCGCGGGCGTACCGGACGATGTTCACGATGCCCGCGTGGCCGCACCCCGTGACGATCACCAACCCCCGGCCGCGGACGTGCGCGACCAGCGCCTGGTCGTCCCTGATCCACGGGTCGGGCCGCCAGCCCTCGCGGCTCCACGCCTCGTGACCGGCGGGCATGCCGGTCTCGAAGGCGGTCACCCGCGGCACGCCACCGGTCACGAGCAGGGAGCCGTCGAGCACCAGCGACGGCCCGGCCCGCTCGACGATCGCGAAGCCGCCGTCCTCGAGTGCGCGCCGGCTCGGCGTCGGGAGCTCGGCACCGGCGCCGGCGGCCGCAAACCTGCGTCGCGTCCACACGTCGGGGTGCACGAGCAGCGGCACGCCGGGTCTCGTCCGCCCCAGCAGGCCGTGCAGGCCGGCGACGTGGTCGAAATGACCGTGGCTGAGCACCACGGCCTCGATGCCCTCCGGCGCGACGCCCAGCCGGCCGAGATTCCCGACGAGGCCGTCGGTGCTCACCCCGGCGTCGTAGAGCACCCGGTTGACCCGCCCCCCGGCGTGCACGTCGACCAACGCCGAGTAGCCGTGCTCGGCCCGTAGCACGTCCAGGGTGGCGCCGCCCACGGCGACGTCGCTCGCGGTGAACGCGACCGGCCCCGCAGGTCCCGCGCGGCGCACCGGTGGCCGATCGCCCAGCAGCAGGTCGGTCGCGTTGTCGATGACCGCGGTGACCTCGACCCGATCCACCGGCCGCAGCATCGTCGGTGTCACGGGATCACCGCCGCTGCAGCATCTTCCCGGGCATCGTCCGACCTCGGCCGGCTCACGGCCGGGCCTCGTACACCAGGTTGAACGGCGTCTGCGCCGCCTGCCGGAAGGTGCCGAACCCCGCCTCCCGCACGACGGCCTCGATCGCGGCCGGCCCCGCCTGGTTGCCGAGGGCGTCGCGGCGCCCCCTCGGCCATCGCGTGCGGCACGCACAGGAACGTCGAGAACGAGTAGTACATGCGGCCCACCGGCGTCAGGTTGTCGGTCAGCGTGCCCCCCGCGAACGGCTCGACGATCAACCAGACCCCGTCGTCGGCCAGAGCGCCGCGGATGTGTCGGGCGGCGCGCACCGGATCGCCCATGTCGTGCAGGCAGTCGAAGGTCGCGGCCAGACCGTAGCCGTCGCCGGCAAAGTCGTCGGCGCGCGCGACCGCGAACGTGCACCGGTCCGCCACGCCGGCGTCAGCCGCGGCCGCGCGGGCGAGCTCGATCGACCGCGCGTGCGAGTCGAAGCCGCGAATCGACGAGGCCGGGAAGGCGTCGGCCAGGATGCGGGCCGACGCGCCGAGCCCGCAGCCGACGTCGGCCACCGCGATGCCCGCCGTGAGCCGGTCGGCCAGGCCGTCCACCGCCGGGATCCACGACGGCACCAGATTCGCGACGTAGCCGGGCCGGAAGAACCGCTCGCAGCCGATGAACACGCCGGGATCGTGCTCGCCCCATGGCATCCCGGCGCCGGTGCGGAACGCCTCGGCGATCGGGGACGCGTCGGCCACGCAGGCCACCGCCAGCTGGAACGCGCCGGGCAGGGCGAGCCCGTCCTCCGCGAACGCCAGCGCCTGTGCCGGGCTCAGCGAGAACTGCCCGCTGCGATGATCGAACGTGACGTACCCGCCCGCCGCCTGGCCCGCGAGCCACTCCCGGACGAATCGCTCCGCCGTGCCCGTGTAGTCGGCGAGCTCGGCGGGCGTCACCGGGCCGGCGTCCGCCAGCGCCCGGTACAGGCCGAGCCGGTCCCCGAGCACCACGTTGCCCGCGGAGACGGTCGCGCCCAGGTCGATGACGAAACGCCCGACGAGCGCGGCGACCTCGTCGTCCACGGTTGTGGCTGCGTCGGCGGCATCGGTACCGGGGTCGGCACCAGCGTCGACGTCGGTGACAGTCATGGGCATCTCCTCGTGCGATCGGCGAAATCCGGTGCCCCACAGCGTTCCCGGCCGTCGCTACCCGGGCGCTGTGCCGACCTTGCCGCATCGTTGGCGCAACCTTGGCGCGAGCCGCCCCCGCCGGTCGCCGATCACGGGATCACCCCAGGAGCTCCACGTACGCGTCCTGGACGGCGCGCCCGGGGCTCACCCCCAGCTCGTCGCGCAGCAGCACGCGTAGCCGCTCGTATGCCGCGACGGCCTCGGCGGTGTTCCCGCGCGCGGCCAGCGTGCGCATCAGCAGCAGGTGACCGGTCTCCCGGAACGGCGCCGCCGCCACCAGCTCACGCAGCGCGCGCTCCGCCCCTGGCAGCTCCGACCCGCCGATCCCCAGGCACGCGGCCGCGTAGCTCTCCAGGGCGCCGATCCGGACGTCGGCCAGCCGGCGGCGCCACGAGTCCGCCCACGGCCCGGTCGCGTCCGGCAGGAACTCGCGGGCCGTGACGAGCTGCGCGGCCAGGCCGGCCGACCAGCCGCGCCGCCAGTCCCCCGCCGCGACCGCGGACTCGGCGGCGTGGGCGGCGGAGATCGCGACCTCGACGTCGACGATCGCGGCGTCGCCGAGGTCTACGGCGAGCTGCGACCGGCCGCGCACGACGCCCGGCCCCACCGCGGCCCGCACCTTCGAGATCAGCACGTTCAGCGCGGTCGGCGCCGCGGCGGGCGGCGCGTCGCCCCACAGCACGCCGGTCAGCGCGTCCCGGGAGACCGGCTGCGGCCGGGCCAGCACGAGGGCGGCGAAGAGCACGCGCGCCTGCCGGCCGGGAAACGCCGGGCTCACCCGGCGGCCCCGCAGCTCGACGACGAACGGGCCGCAGAACTGCAGCCGGTCCGCCCGCGTGACGTCGCGATCCTCGTCCACTGGCACGCCCACCTCGGCCGCGCGCCGCGCAGGGTCGCCCCCGCGTCGGGTCCCGGGCATTGGATGATGCGCGACGCTCACCGACAATAGCGCCGGAGGTCGACATGAGACGGCAGGTCCGGTGCGAGTGCGGATTCACCGCCAGGGGGGACAGCGACGACGAGGTGATCGCGGCGATCCAGGTGCACGTGGCGGCCGATCACCCCGACCTGGCGGCGACGGAGACGGCCGACGACATCCGCGGGTGGATCGAGCTGCTGCCCGACTGAGCGGGCCGCGTCGTCGGTGGACACGGCAGGAGCGGCGCGTCAGGTCCGCGACTCCAGCACCGCGAGATCGCGCACCGCGTAGCGGTGGTGCTCGCACTCCTCGGTCATCACGACGCGTAGGCAGCTGCCGACCGTGCGGGACTTCTCCGGGTAGCCCGGTGCCGGCGCGCGTTCGCAGGCCCGTTCCAGATCTGCGTCGCCGAGCCCGTCGACGACCCGACGAACCACGGCCATCCGCGACCCGCGCGCCTGGAGCACCTCCGTGTAGGTCGGACGGGCATCCAGGTCCATGCCCAGGGCGGCCGCCTCCTCGGCGGGGTAGGACGTGTGGACGACGCCGAGCCGGTGGTACGGCCTCGGCTCGTCGAGGATCGGCCGGCTGACCCACGCGTCCGTCGCGAAGACGAGGTGCCGCAACGTCTCCGCGAACGACCACTCGTCGTCGACCCGCTCGAAACGGGCCGCTTCGGGCAGCCGCCCGGCGCGCGCCGCGGCAGCCGACCACACCCGCTCGAGCGTGTCCCACATCGCCCGGAAGTCGTCCGCCGTCCGGATGCCGCGCAGCTGAACCCGTTCGGGGTGCCTGCGGTCGAGTTCGGCCTCGACGAACTCCGTCACGTCGACGTCGTTCACCCTGAGATTCCGCACCTCGCCGGACACCGACGCGTCGACGAGCCAGGAGTCGACCACCTTGAGCCGGCTCATGTCGCAGCCCCGGAACGACGCGCCCGAGAGGTCGGATTCGGTGAAGCGGGCGCCGCGGAACTCCGCCGTGTCGTGGAATTTCGGGCCGTCGGTCGGGGACGCCATCGCGCCATTCTGCCGAGCGTCCCGAGCCGCCGCACGGCCCGCGGGTCAGGCGCGGTCGAGCGTCGCCTCGAGGGCGGCGTCGGCCTCCTTGAGCACCGCCGCGGCGACCTCGAGGCCCTCGATGCGGCCGAGCTCGGTGTCCTCGTGCTCGATGTTGACGAGCATCTCGGGATCGACCTCGTAGCAGCGCGCGCAGGAACTCGGTCCAGAACGCCACGTCGTGGCCCTTGCCCAGCGCGACGAAGTCCCACGCCGAGTTCTTGGGCCACTCGTTCGCCCACTCGTCGCCGCCGAGGTTCACCCGCGACTCGGCGGGATCCAGCCGGCGGAAGCTGTTGTCCAGCACCCCGTACAGCTTCGCGTGCTCCTCGTTGATCCGGACGTCCTTCGCGGCGGCCTGGTACACCAGCGGCCCGAGGGCCCGCACGACGGCGACCGGGTCCATCTGCTGCCAGAACAGGTGCGAGGCGTCCAGCTCGACGCCGACGTTGGTGACGCCGGTGAGGTCGACGAGCTTGAACACGTCGGCCGTGTTGAAGACGAGGTTCTGCGGGTGCAGCTCCAGCGCCACCTTCACGTCGAGATCGCCGGCCAGCGCGTCGATCTCCTTCCAGAACGCGGCGGCGACGGTCCACTGGTAGTCCAGCACGTCGAGCGCGGCGGAGTTCCAGGCGTTCACGATCCAGTTCGGCCGGGTCGAGCCGGGCTCGCCGCCGGGCAGGCCGGACATCGTCACGACCCGGTGCTGTCCGAGCCGGTTGGCCAGCCGGATCGACCGGCGGATGTCCTCGGCGTGCTTGTCGGCGATCGACGTGTTCGGGTGCAAAGGGTTGCCGTTGCAGTTCAGTCCGGCGATGGACACGCCCGTGCCCTCGAAGACGCCGAGGTAGTCGTCGCGGGCCGTGTCGCTGGTCAGGATCTCGTCGAAGTTCGGGACGTGCACGGCGGGCAGGAAGCCGCCCGAGTTGATCTCGATCCCGGTCAGGCCGAGATCGGCGATGACGCCGAGGGCCTCGGGCAGCGGCCGGTCGTGCAGGATCGCGTTGTAGACACCGAGCTTCATTCAGGACACCTTTGCTTCGGTCGATGCGGTCACGGACACGGGGGCGCCGCCGGCGGTCGCCGACTCGGTGACGGCCGCGAGGAGCTCCATGTTGTGGACGCCCTCCTCGAACGTCGCGCAGCGCGGCAGCGACGCGCTCTCGGGTATGCCGGCCACCTCCTCGAGGAACGCCCTGGCCTGGTAGGCGAAGGCGTCGTTCTGGCCGAAGCCGACGCTCGGCGCGTCCATCGCCAGGCCGCCGGCCAGGTACGGGTGCTCGGGGCCGAGGATCACCTGGCGGTAGCCGCGCTGCGACGTGGGGCCCTCGTGCAGGAACAGGCTGATCTCGGCGGGCCGGCGCTGGTCGAAGACCGCGGCACCGTTCTCGCAGAACACCTCGAAGATCAGGCTGTTGGCGTGGCCGGCGGCGACCCTGGACACCTCGAGGGCGCCGGCGGAGCCGCCCGCGAAGGCCACGGAGAACGCCGCGTAGTCGTCGTTCTCGACGGGCTCGTACTCGTCGCTCACCGCGGCGTGATCGTGTCCCATCACCGCGCCGAGGGGCTTGGGACGCTCTTCGATCACGGTGCTGAGGGTGCCCCCGGACACCTCGCGGATGTCGCCGGCGAGGAATTCCGCCACATAGCTCAGGTGGCTGCCGACGTCGGCCAGCGCGCCGGAGCCGGGGCCGCCCTTGTACCGCCAGCTCATCGGCGCCTGCGGGCTGCAGCCGTAGTCGGTCCAGTAGCGGCCGCTGAAGTGCAGCACCTTGCCGAGCACGCCGCTCCGGATGAGCTCGCGGATGTAGGCGATGCCCGGCGTGCGGCGGAAGGTGAAGCCGACGCGGGCGATCGGGTCGGCGGCGCGGGCGACGTCGGCCATGGTGCGGGCGTCCGCGAGCGAGTCGCTCAGGGGCTTCTCGCACAGCACGTGCTTGCCCGCGGCCAGCAGTCCCTCGACGACCTGGCGGTGCAGCGAGTTCGCGATCACCACGCTGACCACGTCGATGTCGTCGGCCTCGGCGATCGCCTGCCACGACGTGTCGTTGCGCTCGTAGCCGAACCGGCGCGCGGCCAGCGAGCCGAACTCGGCGTTCACGTCGCCGATCGACACCAGCCGGATCGGCGGCAGCACCGGGTCGTACAGCGCCGACGCGGTCCGGTACGCGGCCGCATGCGCCTTCCCCGCCATTCCCGCGCCGATGACGGCGACACCCAGGCCTTCGGGCACAGTCTTCTCCTTTGAAGCGGGCGAGCCGATGGTGGATCGCCGGGCGTTGGAGCGCTACAATTGGAGCGCTCCAACAGTATGGCAGTCGCGCCATGTCCTGTCAAAGGGTGCTGGGCACGAGATCCGGGAGGCCACGAATGACGGAGACCGACAGTCGCCGGCCGACCATCTACGACGTCGCCGAGCGCGCGGGCGTGTCCAAATCCCTTGTCTCCCTGGTGCTTCGCGGGTCCGACCAGGTGAGCGAGGCGCGCCGGACCGCCGTCATGGCGGCGATCGCCGAGCTGGACTACCGGCCCAGCCAGGCCGCCACCATGCTGGCCAGCTCCCAGACGCGCAACATCGAAGTCGTCGTCGACGACTACCGCAACCTGTCCTTCGTCGGCATCGTGCGCGGGATGCGGGAGGCGCTCGCCGGCCGCGGCTACTACCTGACGGTCACCGAGTCCCAGCTCGTCGCGCCGGACGCCGGCCTGCACAGCCTGTCCCCCCAGGCCGACGGCAAGGTGTTCGCGGCCGAGCCCACCCGAGCCCTGCTCGCCGGCTGGTCCGGCCCCACGGTGGTGGCCGGCTGGCGGGAACTCGTCCCTGCGGGTGCCGACTTCGTCGCCAGCGACGACGAGCACGGCGGCCTGATCGCGGCGACCCATCTGCTCTCGCTCGGCCATCGGCGCGTCGGGCACCTCAGCGGCCCCGGCGGCCCGGCGTACCACCGGCGCCTCGGATACACCAAGGCGATGGAATCCGCCCGGCTGCGGCCGCGCGTGGTCGCCAGGGATGGCACCTCGGAGGACGACGGATACGAGGCGGCGGCGCTGCTGCTCGAGCGGCATCCCGACACCACGGCGATCTTCGCCGCGAACGACGTGATGGCCGTGGGCGCGATGGCCGCCGTCCGGGAGCGGGGACTGGTCGTGCCGCAGGACGTGTCGCTGATCGGCTACGACAACTCACCGCTCGCGCAGTCCCGCTACCTGGCGCTGACGTCGGTCGACGATCGCAGCACGGAGGTCGGCGCGACGGCGGCCGGCGCGCTGCTGGCCCGGATCGGCGAGAGGTCCACGGCGCCGATCCACACCCTGGTGGAGCCGGAGCTGATCGTCCGCGGCACCACGGTAGCGGCGGCCGTGGCCGGCTAGGGCGGCCTGCGTCCGGCACATCGGGCTAGCGCCCGGTGACGGCCCCGCCGGCCGTCCTGGGCAGCATCGCCGCCTCGATGACGGGCGCGATCATGAGCACGGCGAGCAGGACGAAGGCGATCTGGTACGCAGGCCCGACGCCCGCCGGCAGCCCGAGCGCCGCGGACAGCGGCTCGCCCACGCGGACCAGGAGGGCGCCCACGGCGATGCCGAGCCCGGCGGCGAGGCCCTGGATCGTCGCGTTCACCGTGTTGGCCTGGGTCATCGACTCGCTCGGCACGTCCGCGAAGGCGAGCGCGTTGTAGGCGGAGAAGCCGATCGACCGGAAGATGCCGCTGAGCGCGAGCACGACGACCATCAGCGCGACGGATGTGCCCGGCGTGAAGAACGCCATGGCGACGATGCACGCGGCGCCGAGCGACACGGACACCAGCAGCACGGTGCGGATCCCCCACCAGCGCATGAGTGGCGTCGTGAGCGGCTTGATGCCGAGATTGCCGGCGAACAGGGCGATCAGGATCGTGCCCGCCTGGGCCGCTGTCCAGCCGAAGGCCAGCTGGTAGTACAGCGGCAGCAGGAACGGGATCGCCGTGATGACCAGCCGGTACACCGTGCCGCCCGCGACGGAGGCGCGCAGGCTGCTGATCCGTAGCGTCCGCAGGTCGATCAGCGGCGCGCGGCTGCGCAGCAGGTAACCGACCGCCCAGCCGAGGGTGAGCACCGCGACGCCCAGCGCGGCGATCACGAACGGCCACTCGACCCGACCGGTGCCGATCTGTTCGAGGCCGATGACCAGCGCCGCCACGCCGATCGCGGTCAGCAGGAAGCCCTTCCAGTCCAGCCGCGGTGGCTCGGGCGAGCGCATGTCGGGAATGAGCCGCAGGCTCAGCACAACGCCGACGATGCCGAGTGGCACGTTCAGCAGGAAGATCCAGTGCCAGCTCAGGTACGTCGTGATGTAGCCGCCCAGCACCGGCGCCAGCACGGGCGCGACGAGCGCCGGCCAGGTCAGGTAGGCGATCGCGGCGATCAGCGAGCTCTTCCGGGTGGTGCGCAGCACCGCGAGCCGGCCGACCGGCACCATCATCGCCCCGCCGATGCCCTGCACCACCCGGGCCGCCGTGAGCAGCGGGAGGGTGGGTGCGAACGCGCACGCGATCGACGCGACGGTGAACAGCGCGACGGCCGTCGTGAAGGTCGGTCGCGGACCGAAACGATCGGTCAGCCAGCCGGTCCCGGGGATCAACACGGCCACGGTCAGCAGGTAGGCGGTCATCGCGACGTTGATCTGCACCGGATCGACGCCCAGGTCAGCGGCGATCGCCGGGGCGGCCGGCGCGATGATGGTCGCGTCCAGGTTCTCCATGAAGAACGCGCCCGCGACGAGCACGGCGAGCGCGCGCGAGAACCCCCGCCCGGTCTCCTGCGGTCCCGCGTCGGCGGCACCGCCCGAGGGCTGCGGAGGCTTCGGTGACGACATGTGGGGCGATGTCTCCTTCGGGCGAACGACCGTCAGCGCAGGGTCCGCCAGGCGAGGGCGATCAGCACCACGCGTGCGGCCGCCGCCATCCACGGAATCGGCAGCGAGAATCCGACCCAGAACACGGCTTCGACGGGCAGCAGCGCGAGGCTCACGATCGCCCCGGCCCGAGATCCCTTCCACAGCATCCAGCCGGCGCCGCCGACGGCGAGGGTGAGCAGGAGGAAGGCACCCAGCAGGAGCAGGAAGGTGGAATTCTGAACGGCCGCCGACCACAGCCCGCCGTACATCTGGAAGATCCCGAAGAAGGTCGGCAGGGTGTACCGCTGCATCAGGTAGATGCCGACGGGGATCGTCGCGAGACCGAACGCCGCGACGTAGATCCAGGTGACGACCGCCGCAGCCCGCGCGTATCCGTTGCCGCGCCCGGCGGCCGCTCGCTGGGCGAAGACTGGTCGTCCCCCGGCCGCGCCGGGTCGACCGCGTGGAACATCCGCGCGGGGCGACGGTTCGGACATCCGCCGAGCCTAGGGCGCCGGCGCGATCAGCCCGCGGCGAGCGCCGCGCGGTCCGCGGTCGCGGCGACGGCGGCCAGCACGGCGGTGGCGTCCCGCAGGGCCGCGCGTGGGCCGCAGGCGTTGAACACACCAGTCATGCTGAGCAGGACCTCGTCGACGCCGGCCCTCGGCACTGCTCGAGAGGGCCGGCCCATGACGTCGGTCACCGCTTCACCGGCGGCGAGGTGGCGCCTTCTGCCGGGATCTGGCCGAGATCCGTTGCCGGCGGGCAGCAGTCGCAACTCGCCGCGGCCGCACCCAGCGGCAGCGGTGCGGCGGCGGCCTGCGGCGGCGCCTCATCGCGCCGCGGCGCCTCGTCGTGCGACGCGCGGGGTAGCAGGGCCGACGGCGCGCAGCAACTCTCGCCGCGCCATGCCTCCCGCCCCTCGCGGACCGCGACCGCCGCGATGACCAGCGCGGCGATCGGATCCGCCCAGCTCCATCCGAACGCGCTGTTGAGGATCAGCCCGGCGAGCAGCACCGCCGACAGGTAGGTGCAGAGCAGGGTCTGCTTGGAGTCGGCGACGGCCGAGCGCGAGCCGAGTTCGCGACCGGCGCGGCGCTCGGCGTAGGACAGCACCGGCATGATCGCCAGGCTCAGCGCCGCGAGCGCGATGCCGACCGGCGAGTGTCCGGCGGGTTCGCCGGTCCCCGTCAGCGCCAGCACGGCGTCGACGCCGACGTAGGCCCCGAGCGCGAAGAAGCTGACCGCGACGATCCGGAGGGCCGCGCGTTCGCGGCGGCGCGGGTCGCGGGCGGAGAACTGCCAGGCGATGGCCGCCGCCGAGGTCACCTCGACCACGGAGTCCAGGCCGAACCCGACGAGCGCCGCCGAGGACGCCACCGTGCCCGCCGTGATCGCCACGACCGCCTCGACGACGTTGTAGGCGATCGTGCCGGCCACGAGCCAGCGCACCCGCCGGATCAGCACGGCGGTCCGGCCGGGGTCCGCGCGATAGCCGCGGAGGCGGACTGCCGCCCGCGTGTCCGAGGCGGGGTCGCCGACGGGTGGTGGGTCGCCGGGGCTGTCCCCAGGAGGGTCGGCGACGGTGTCCCGAGAAGTGTCCCCGGCCATCAGCAGCAGCCCGCGCCGTCGGCGTCGGCGCAGCACGCCGGGTCGACGGCCAGCACGACGCTCAGCAGGTCCTGGAGCGCGTGGTGCAGGCGGCGATCCGCCAGCTCGTACCGCACCCGCCTACCCTCGGGCACGGCGACCACGAGGCCGCAGCCACGCAGGCAGCTCAGGTGGTTCGACAGGCTCTGCCGGGACGCGCCCAGCAGGTCGGCCAGGTCCGCCGGATAGCCAGGGGCCTCGGCGAGGGCGAGCAGGATGCGGCAGCGGGTCGGATCGGACAGCGCGGCGCCGAACCGGGCCAGCACGGCGCCGTGGGTCACTGTCTGCACCCGCAAAACGATACATCGATGGATGAATTCATCAGCGACTGGACCGGAGCGCACCGGCACGCTCAGCCGGCGCACAGCGTGCGAACAGCCGCCGGCTTGGCGGGGGCGTCATCGTGGTTCTCGCCGGGTGGTTCTCGCCGGCCCGCCAGACCCGCGGCCCGGCACAGCCTGCACCGCCGCACCGACCGATCGGGGACACATGACCGACGCACGCCGCCCGCTCGCCGCACCGATGTACGAGGGACGCCCGCTGGTGCGGCCCGACGACGAGATCGTCGACCAGGGGCTCGGTTTCGACATCGCCACCGTGATGAGCCGCCGCCGCGTGCTGCGGGCCGTCGGCCTCGGGGCGGCCGCGCTCGGCCTCGCGGCCTGCGGAGCCGGTTCGGCGACCGGGTCGACCTCCGCGAGCAGCACGACCGCCGCCGGCTCCGGGGCGTCGTCCGGTGCGGCATCGTCGGGCGAGATCCCGGACGAGACCGCCGGCCCCTACCCCGGCGACGGGTCGAACGGGCCGGACGTGTTGGACCAGGCGGGCATCGTGCGCAGCGACCTGCGCTCCAGCTTCGGCGGCGCGGCCGGCACCGCCGAGGGCGTCCCGATGGATCTCGAGCTGACCATCACGGACCTCGCGGGCGGCGGAGCGCCGTTCGCCGGCGCGGCGGTCTACGTCTGGCACTGCACCCGCGAGGGCGGCTACTCGATGTACTCCTCGGGCATCGAGGACCAGGACTACCTGCGCGGCGTGCAGGTCGCCGACGAGG
Organism: uncultured Actinomycetota bacterium; assembly: GCA_963829945.1. Lineage (GTDB taxonomy): Bacteria > Actinomycetota > Actinomycetes > Mycobacteriales > Nakamurellaceae > Nakamurella. The sequence goes on from CAWHKH010000009.1 coordinate 97,048, forward strand.
CCGGCGTCGTGCGCTTCACCAGCATCTTTCCCGCCTGCTACAGCGGTCGGTGGCCGCACATCCACTTCGAGGTCTATCCGGACGAGGCGAGCATCACGGACGTGTCCCAGGCGATCGCGACCTCCCAGGTGGCGCTCCCGCAGGACGTCTGCGAGCAGGTCTACGCGCTGCCCGGCTACGAGGCGTCGGTGGGCAACCTGGCGCAGGTCACGCTGCAGAGCGACAACGTCTTCGGCGACGACGGCGGCGTGAGCCAGCTGGCCGCGGTGACCGGCGACGCGGAGAGCGGGTACGCAGTCTCGCTCGCGGTCGGCGTGGACACCACCACCGCCTCCACCGGCGGCGGCGCCCCGGCGGGCGGCGGCCCCGGAGGTCGGCGGGCCCGCCGAGCGGCGGACCGGGCGGTGCTCCCCCGACCGGAGCCAGGCCGTCGCGCGCGGCGCCGGGGACGGGCGGCTGACGGCGCGCCCTGCTCTGAGGCGTCTCAGGCGTCGCCGGCGGGTTCCTGGAACACGGTGATCTGCAGCCCGGCGGGCGCGGTCAGCCGGGCGTTGACCGACTGCCAGGGCGTCACCACCGGTGCTGCGATGAGCTCCGCCCCTCCCGCCACGAGATCCCTTGTCGTGCCCTCGGTATCGGTGACCTCGAAGGCCACGCGGAGGCGCGGCGCCACCCGCCGGCCGACCTCCACGTCGTCGATCATGGCGACCTGCGCCGGGTTGGAGAGCTCGAGCGTGGCCCGGCCCATGTCGAGGATGGTGACCTTCTCGCCGCCCTCGCCGTGCAGCACCAGCTCCTCGCCGGCGCCGAGCACGTCCCGGTAGAACTCCACCGCCTGGTCGTAGTCGCTCGCCTCGACGACGAGTCGCATCTGCAGCACCCGCTGCCGCGCCTGGGTCATCGCGTGCTCCCTTCGGGTGTGTGGGCGGCGCTCACGCCACTCCCCGCGCGAGATGCCCGGCCGTGAGCGGCGAACCGGGTGACGTTCGATGGGAGCGTAGATCGGGATGCGCCTCTAGGCTCTGCCGATCGTGGGCCGACTGCTGGAGACCGTCGCGCCGTCCCGGCTCGGAGTGGCCTTCCGCTGGCTGCTCGCGTCGTCCTGGGTGACCAATCTCGGCGACGGCATCGCCCTGGCGGCCGGCCCGCTGTTCGTCGCCTCGCTCACCGACGACGCGTTCCTCGTGGCCCTGGCCGCGACGTTCCAGTGGCTGCCGCCGCTGCTGTTCGCGCCGCTGGCCGGCGCCCTCACCGACCGCTGGAACCGGCGGCTGATCGTCACGGTCGTCAACGGGCTGCGGGCCGTCGTGCTGGCGGTGCTGGTGCTGGCGATCGTCACGGATCTCGCCTCGATCGGCGTCGTGCTGGGCGTGCTCTTCCTGCTGTCCACCGCCGAGGTGTTCGCGGACACCACCACCCAGACGCTGGCGCCGATGCTCGTCGAGCGCCGGGATCTGGCGACCGCCAACGCCCGGGTGCTGACCGGACTCGTCACGTTCAACCAGCTGGCGGGGCCGCCGATCGGCGCGGCGCTGTTCGCCGTCGGCTCGCTGTGGCCGTTCAGCGCACAGGCCTGCCTGGTGGCCCTGGGCGCCGTGCTGGTGTCCCGCATGAGGCTGCCGCCGCACCGTCGGGATGCCGCGGAGCGGCAGCATCTCGGACGCGAGATCGCCGAGGGCATCCGGTGGGCCGCGCGTCATCCGGCGGTGCGCACGCTGGTGCTGACGATCTTCATCTTCAACATCACCTTCGGTGCCGCCTGGTCCGTGCTCGTGCTGTACGCGACCGAACGGCTCGGGCTCGGCGACATCGGGTTCGGCCTCATCACCACGGTGAGCGCGCTCGGCGGGCTGCTCGGCACGAGCCTGTACGGCCGGATCACCCGCCGGGTGAGCCTCGGCGACATCATGCGGATCGGCCTGATCATCGAGACGCTCACTCACCTCGCGCTCGCGCTCACCACCAGCCCGTGGGTGGCGCTGCCGATCTTCTTCGTCTTCGGTGCGCACGCGTTCGTCTGGGGGACGACCTCCATCACGGTCCGGCAGCGGGTGGTGCCGACAGAACTCCAGGGCCGCGTCAGCGGCGTGAACATGGTCGGGACGTACGGCGGCCTCGTCCTGGGATCGACCATCGGCGGCCTGCTGGCCCAGCACATCGGGATCACCGCGCCGTTCTGGTTCGCCTTCGCGGGGTCCGCGGTGTTCCTGCTGCTGATCTGGCGCCAGCTCGCGCACATCGCGCACGACGACGATCCCCGGGACGGCACCCTCGCGACCGGACCGGGCACGAAATAGTTGAGCCCGCCGGACCGTTGAGCACACTGGGTGGAGTGTCCGGCGCTTTCGATCGACGATCGTTCGGCGTGGACGCGCACCCCCGACAGGAAGGATGGCCACGAGAGATGGCGAACACCAGCAACAAGGCGATTCTGGCCGGCGGCTGCTTCTGGGGTGTGGAGGACCTGATCCGGCGTCAGCCCGGAGTGCTGGACACCCGCGTCGGGTACAGCGGCGGGGACGTGCCGAACGCGACGTACCGGAACCACGGCTCGCACGCCGAGGCGGTGGAGATCACCTTCGACCCGAGCGTCACGACGTTCCGCAACCTGCTCGAGTTCTTCTTCCAGATCCACGATCCGACGACGAAGAACCGCCAGGGCAACGACATCGGCACGTCGTACCGGTCGGCGATCTTCTACACCGACGACGAGCAGCGCGCGGTGGCCGAGGACACCATCGCCGACGTCGAGGCATCGGGACTCTGGCCGGGCCGCGTCGTCACCGAGGTGACCCCGGCGGGCCCGTTCTGGGAGGCCGAGCCCGAGCACCAGGACTACCTGCAGCGGTACCCGAACGGCTACACCTGCCATTGGGTCCGCCCCGGCTGGAAGCTGCCGCACCGCGAGCAGCAGGTCGCCGGCTGACCGAGCGCATCGCCACGAACGGCCCGGTCCGGGGAGCACTCCCCGGCCGGGCCTGTTTCGTCCTGCAGGTCCGCTGAGAGACTGCTGGACGCCATGACGCCCCGGCTGGATCGACGCAGACTCAACCGCGCCACTCTCGCGCGCCAGCTCCTGCTGGAGCGATCGGGTCACGAGATCGTCGATGCCGTCGAACATCTGGTCGGGCTGCAGGCCCAGGCCCCGCTCGCACCGTACGTGGCGCTGTGGAGCCGGCTCGACGGATTCGACCCGGACGCCGCCGGCGCCGCCGTGCAGGCAAGGGAGCTGGTCCGCACCCACGCGATGCGCGCCACCGTGCACCTCTTCTCGCGCCGCGACGCGCTGGGCATCCGAGCCCTGTGCATGCCGATGCTCGCCGCCCGCTACCGGTCCTCCCCCATCCCCTCGCTCGTGCCCGGGTTGGACGTCGACGCGGTGCGTGAGCGCACCCGGCAGGTCGCCACGGCGACGCCGCTGAGCCGCGTCGACCTCGGGCGCCGGCTCTCCGAGACGTTTCCCGGTGCGCCGCCCGAGGCGCTCGCCTACACCGCCACCTACCTCGAACCCATGGTGCAGGTGCCGCCGCGCGGCGTGTGGGGCCATCAGGGACCCGCCCGCTGGCAGACGTTCCGCGGCTTCCTCGGCGAGGACGCGGACCACGCGACGCCGGTGGAGCGGCTGGTCCTTCGCTACCTCGCGGCGTTCGGTCCGGCGTCCGTGCCCGACATCCGCACGTGGTCGGGCCTGTCCGGCCTCCGGGAGGTCGTCGGGCGACTGGCGCCGCAGCTGCGCCTGTTCCGCGACGACGCGGGGCGGGACGTGTACGACCTGCCCGACGCGCCGCGCCCGGACCCGGACACCCCCGCACCGGTGCGCTTCCTCCCGGAGTACGACAACGTCCTGCTGTCGCACGCCGATCGGCTGCGGGTGATCCCCGACGGGCGGCCGGTGCCGCTGCCGCCCGGCGACGGCGCGCGCGTCGGAACGGTGCTGATCGACGGCGACTTCCGCGCCACGTGGCGGGCGGTCCGACGGGGCGGCGCCCGTCAGCTGATCGTGACCCCGCACGCGCGACTGACCCGCGCGGTCGCCGCAGAAGTCGCGGCCGAGGGCGACCGCCTGCACGCCTTCCTCGGTCCGAGCCCCGCCGATCCGGAGCAGGCGGACCGGTCGACGATCATCGAGCCGCCGACCGGCTGAGGGTCGAGCGTTCAGCTGGATCCGGCCGTCCGGGTCAGTACGGCTAGCCGTACGTGGGGTGCTGCGGCCATCCGGGCGGGGAGTCCTCCCAGTCCTCCTGCCGACCGAACGGGGTGAGGTCGAGGATGCTGTTCGCGAACACCAGCCGGTCCACGCCGCGCTGCGTCGTGTTGTAGGTGCGGTAGACGTCGTCGCCGTCGCGCAGGAACACGCTGAGCATGAACCCGCCGCCGGCGTCGCAGTCCGCCGAGAACGATGTGCCGCGCGACGACACGAACGGCAGCGTCCAGCCCATGCGGGCCTTGTAGGCCTCGATCTGGGCGAGCGGCATGTCCGACACCGTGACCCACGTGACGCCCCGGTCGGCGAGCAGCTCGGGTCCGTGTTCCGGCACGCCGTTGGTGAACCACGTGCAGCCGGGGCAGTAGTCGTCCGGGCCGTTGTCCATGAACTGGTAGACCACGAGTTGGTCGCGGCCGTCGAACAGGTCGAGCAGGGTCCTGGTGCCGTCCGGCGCCTCGAAGCGGTAGTCGGTGCGGAAGCGGACCATCGGCAGGCGGCGGCGCTGCGCGGCCAGCGCGTCGAGCGTGCGCGTCGCGGCCTTCTCGGCGCCGAGCAATGCGTCCCGGGCGCGCTGCCAGTCCTCCGCCGTGGCGATCTCCGGTGTGTTCATGAGCCGATTGTGCCCCGGGCTGTCACAGCCCGAAACGGTGTCTCGTCTGGAGTCTCGTCAGGTGTGGAGCGGAACGACGGATCTGCGAAGGATCATGGACGGAGTGATGACGATGAAGGTCCTTGTCGCCGGTGCGGCCGGCGCGATCGGCCGCCGGCTGGTGCCGCAACTGGTGGCGGCCGGCCACGAGGTGGTGGCGACCACGCGCGACCCGGCCAAGCTCGGCCTGCTGCGCGGGCTCGGGGCGGAGGCCGTCGCGATGGACGGGCTGGACGCGACGGCGGTCGGCCAGGTCGTCGGGCGCGCGGCGCCGGAGGTGGTCGTCCACCAGATGACGGCGCTGGCGGGCATGGGCAATCCCCGCCGGTTCGACCAGCAGTTCGCCGCCACGAACGCGTTGCGCACCGCGGGGACCGATCACCTGCTCGCCGCCGCCTCGGCGTCCGGTGTGCGCCGGTTCATCGCGCAGAGCTACACGGGCTGGCCCAACAGCCGCTCCGGCGCGCCGGTGCACACCGAGCGCGACCCCCTCGACCCGGATCCGCCCGCGGCGCAGCGGCTGACCCTCGCCGCGATCAGGCATCTCGAGCGGGTGGTGCCCGCCGCCGACGCGGTGGAGGGCGTCGTCCTGCGGTATGGGTCGTTCTACGGTCCGGGGGCCTCGGACGAGATCGTGGCGATGATCCGGCGGCGGCGGTTCCCGCTGGTGGGCGACGGATCCGGTGTCTGGTCGTTCCTGCACATCGACGACGCGGCGGCGGCGACCGTCGCGGCGCTCGACCACGGTGCGCCGGGGATCTACAACGTCGTGGACGACGAGCCGGCGCCGGTCCGCGAGTGGCTCCCGGAGCTCGCCCGCGCGGTGGGCGCGAAGGACCCGATCCGCATCCCGGTGTGGGTCGCCCGACTCGCGGCAGGGGAGGTCGTCGTCTCGATGATGACCCGGGTGCGCGGCTCGGCGAACGCGCTGGCCAAGCGCGAGCTGCGCTGGCAGCCTCGGTGGTCGAGCTGGCGGGACGGCTTCCGGGACGGTCTCGCGGATCGACCGGCGACCGGCGACCGCGCCGCGGGCCGCACGGATGCGCGCTGACGGCGCCATCGCGGCGGGCGCCCGTGGATGCGGCCGCGAACGGGGACCGAACAGGAAGGGGAACGCGATGGGCAGCGGGTCGGGCAGCACCGTCGACGCCGTCTACGACGAGCTGCGGCCCCTGCTGTTCTCGATCGCGTACCGGATGGTGGCGCGCGTCGGCGATGCCGAGGACATCGTGCAGGAGGCGTTCCTGCGCTACCACCGGGTGACGACCGCGGGCACGGAGATCGATTCGCCCCGCGCGTACCTGTCGGCCGTCGTCACGCGACTCGGCATCGACCACCTGCGGTCCGCGCAGGTGCGGCGCGAGACCTATGTCGGGCAATGGCTTCCGGAGCCGCTGCTCACGGACGGGGGCGCCGCCGACCCTGCGGACCGGGCGCAGCAGGCGGACTCGCTCTCCATGGCGTTCCTGCTGCTGCTGGAGCGGCTCAATCCCGTCGAGCGCGCCGTGTTCCTGCTGCACGACGTCTTCGGGTTCGACTACCCGGAGATCGCGGGGATCGTGGACCGGAGCCAGGACAACTGCCGTCAGCTGGCGGTGCGCGCCCGGCGGCACGTGCGCGAGCACCGGCCGCGGTTCGAGGCCTCCAGGGACAAGCGCGAGGAGCTGGCGGATCGCTTCATGGCGACCCTGTCCGAAGGGGACATGGACGGCCTCGTCGCGTTGCTCGCGGCGGACGTCGTCGTGTACGGCGACAGCGGCGGCGGGAGTCCGTCGTGGCCGCGGCCGATCGTGGGCGCCGACAAGGTGTCCCGCCTGCTGATCGGGCTCGCCGGGCAGATCCGCGACCTCGGGGTGACGATGCGCCGCGCCGAGATCAACGGGCAGCCGGGGGCACTGTTCTCGGACCCGGACGGGCGGCTGATCAACGTCTTCAGCCTCGAGATCACCGACGGTGCGATCCAGACCGTCCGGTCCGTGATCAATCCGGACAAGCTCGGCCACCTCGGGCCGCTCGCCGACGTCGCCGGGCTCTGGCGGGAGCGACGGTCCGGCCGTCCCTGATCCGGCGGCGATCCGGCGGACCTGTCGTTGCCTCACCCAGATGCGCACAGCCGCCCGTCCGGGTCGAGGTGGGCCAGCATGCTGCGCGAGATCTCGGCGAGCTGCGCCACCTGGTCGGGCGTGAGCGCGTCGATCACGTAGCGACGGACCGCCGCCACGTGCCCCGGCGCCGACCGCACGACCTTGTCCCAGCCCCTCGCGGTGAGCGCCAGGTTGGTCGCCCGCCGGTCCTCCGGGCACGGTGACCGGACGATGAAGCCGTCCGCCTCCAGCCGGGACACGACCCGGGAGAGCCGCGGGAGGGTCGCGTTCGTCCGGGTCGCCAGCGAGGTCATCCGCAGGGTGTGGTCCGGCGCTTCCGACAGCATGGCCAGCACGAAGTAGTCGAAGTGCGTGAGGTTCTCATCGCGGCTCAGCTGCGCGTTGAGCGCCGCCGGCAGCAACTCCATCACGGCAGCGAACCGCACCCAGGCATCGCGCTGCGTGTCGGTGAGCCATCGCGTCCCGGTCATCGGCCCGAGTCTAGCCAATAGTTGTAGATACAACTAATGTCTGCTAGATTGCTTGCACGTTCAACAACCACGTGCCTGTTCGACATCAACGAGGGAGTCATCGTGACCACAGCGACCATCTTCGGCAGCGGCAACATGGGCACCGCCATCGCGGCCGTGCTGGAGGCCGGCGGGGCGACCGTCGAGCACATCGGCAGCGCCGACACCGACGCGAAGGTCAACGGCGACATCGTCGTCCTCGCGGTGCCCTATGCGGCGCTCGCGCAGATCGTGCCCGCCTACGGCGACCAGCTCGCCGGCAAGATCGTCGTCGACATCACGAACCCCGTGAACTTCCAGACCTTCGACTCGCTCACCGTCCCGGCCGATGGTTCCTCGGCGGCCGAGCTCGCCGCCGCCCTGCCGTCGGCCCACGTGCTCAAGGCCTTCAACACCACCTTCGCGTCGACGCTGGCATCCAAGAGCGTCGGCCCCAATCAGACGACGGTGCTGATCGCCGGCGACGACGCGGCCAGCAAGGAGGCGCTGGCCGCGGCGATCACCGCGGGCGGCGTCGGTGCCGTCGACGCGGGGGGGCTCAGCCGGGCGCGCGAACTGGAGGCCATCGGATTCCTCGCGATCACCCTGGCCGCCGGCGAGAAGATCGCCTGGACGGGCGGTTTCGGCGTCGTTCGCTGACCGGCGTCGGCGATCGGCGAGTCGACGGCGCAGGAAGGTCGAAGGGCGCGGAGACTTCGCGATCGTCGACCTCCACCGGTCGGCATGGGCGGGTGTCACGGGCGCAGCAGGACTTTGATCGCGCGGCGCTCATCCATCGCCCGGTAGCCGGTGGCGGCCTCCTCCAGCGGCAGCTCGAGGTCGAAGACCTTGCCCGGGTCGATGCGACGATTCCAGATCAGGTCGATGAGCTCAGGCAGGAAGCGGCGCACCGGTGCCGGTCCGCCGTGCAGGTGCACGTGGGAGAAGAACAGTTCCTCGCCCGGCAGCTCGACGCCGTGCGCCACGCCGACATAGCCGACGTGACCACCGGGACGTGTCGAGCGGATGGCCTGCATCATCGACTCCTGGGTGCCGACCGCCTCGACGACCGAGTCGGCGCCGAGCCCACCGGTGAGGTCCTTGATCGCGGCCACTCCATCCGCACCACGCTCGGCGATGACGTCCGTGGCGCCGTATTGCAGCGCGAGCTGCTGGCGAGGTTCGTGGCGGCTCATCGCGATGATCCGCCCCGCGCCGAGTTGCCGGGCGGCCAGCACGGCGAGCAGGCCGACCGCGCCGTCGCCGACCACCGCAACGGTCTTCCCGGGGCCCACCTCCGCCGCCGCCGCCCCGAACCAGCCGGTGCCGAGCACATCGGAGGCGGCGAGCAGGCCCGGGATCAAGTCGTCGGGCGGCAGGTCGGGAGTGGCGACCAGCGTGCCGTCGGCCAGCGGGACCCGCATCCGCTCCGCCTGCGCGCCCTCGGCGCCGATGCCCTCCCGATTCACGCAGGACGACTGATAGCCGGCCCGGCAGATCTCACACGTGTTGTCCGAAGCGAAGAACGACCCGACCACGAACTGCCCCGGCCGGACCGTACGCACTTCGTCGCCGACCTCCTCGACGATGCCCACGTACTCGTGGCCCATCGGGGACGGACCGGACACCTCGTCCGCGCCCCGATAGGGCCACAGGTCCGAGCCGCACACGCACGTCGCCGACAGCCGGATGACCGCATCCGTCGGCTTCACGATCCGCGGATCAGGGCGATCGATCACCCGCACATCACCGGCGGCGTACATCATCGCACCACGCACGGTTCTCTCCCTTACCTCGTTTACCTCGTTGGAATGACCAACCGGCCATCGCCCGACACCTCGCCTCAGAGCACATGTACCCACTCGCTCGTGGGCGCGTGGCGGCCATGTCAGCCTCGAACCCAACAAACCCGCAGCTGAGGCCGTGAGGGAGTCCCTGTCGAAAGGTGTACCGCCAAGAACATCCAGGTCCGACGGCAGGGATCTACGGTCCGCTCGGTGGACAACCGCGCCGAGTACGCGAGTTCCTCACTTCGGTGCACGGCAAACTCACCCCAGAGCAGGCCGGCGTGCCGCAGCTGAGCGGCCGCCGCGTTCCCGGCCTGCGACGCAGCGATGTGGCCGCACTCGCCGGAGTCAGCATCGAGTACTTCTCCGAGCTCGAACGCGATGCCCTGGCCGGCGCCTCCGCCACGGTCGTCGACGCCATCGCCCGCGCCCTGCAGGTCGACGACGCGGAGCGATCCCAGCTGTTCGACCTCGCGCACGCCGCCGACGGCACCAGCGCACTGATCCGGCCCAGACGCCGCACAACCAGACGGTGGACGCCCCGACCCGCCCTTCAATGGGCCTTTACGCCATCAGTTCTGGATCGGGGCGATCGACGGGTCGATGGCGCCGGTTGCATCCAGCCGCAGCGTTGCAGGGCGTCACGCGAGCCCTCCAGATCCTGTTCCGCTTGCCCGATCTCGATCATCCCGCGCGGTCATGTTCGCAGCGGCCGGTGAGTGTGGTTGCGGCGTGGGTGTTGTCGGGGGTCGATCCAGGTGGGTGGGATGAAGTCGGGTCTGCGGTCGGTGCCGAGGGTGATTGTCCATTCGGACTGGTGGGCTTGTTGGTGGTGGAAAAGGCAGAGCAGCACACCGTTGTCGAGGTCGGTGGGTCCGCCGTCGAGCCAGGAGACGATGTGGTGGGCCTGCGTCCAGCCGGGCGGGCGATCACAGCCGGGCCAGGCGCAGCCCCGGTCCCGCTCGGTCAGCGCCCGGCGCTGGGCGGGGGTGAACAGCCGTTGGGCGCGGCCGACGTCCAGCACCTGGGAGGCGCCGCCGAGCACCATCGGCAGGATGGCGGCGTCGCAGGCGATGCGCCGCGCGGTGCCGGCGGGAACGGGTCCGGCGAAGTCCAACGCCGCACCGCTGATCGCTTGGCGGAGCGGGTCGTAGGCGATGGTCACGCTGATGTGCGGGACCTGCCCGCCCACGGAGGGGCCGTCGCCGGCGTCCAGGCAGCGGCGCAGCACCGCGGCGTGCGCCTGCGCCAGCCGCAGCGCCGGCGGCCGCGGTTCCTTGACGCCGTCGGCCGCGGGGGTGGGGGTGGTGAGCGGGTCGGTGACCTGCCGGAACGCCTCCACGGTCTCGTCGTCCAGGGTGCCGGTGAGCGGGGTGAGACCGGTCCGCGGGTTCCGCCGACCCAGCCGCAGTTCCATCCGGCAGACCGGTTCCCGCTCGTCCGGCTCCGGCCCGTCCTGATCCAGGATGTTCGCCAGGTGCCGCGCGGCGAGCGCGACTTGGGCCGGGTCGGTGTCGCGGGCGGTGTCCACCAGCAGCCGCTCCGCGGACTCCACCAGCTCCGCGTCGAGGGTTCGCGGGAGCGCCTGGATGGCCTGGGTGATGACCGCGACGTGCCCCTCGCCGACGGTCCCGTCGTCCAGCGCCGCGCCCAACAGCGGGAGCCGGGCCGGGACGTGCCCCCCGCTGATCGGGTCGTGCTCCAGGGTGCAGCGGGCGGCGCGGACCCGGCCGGCGGCGTCCCCGGCGGTGATCCGCAGGGTGTCCCGCAGCAGCACCCGGGTGGAGGACACCGACAGCTGGGCGGCCAGGTCGGTGTCGTCGACCTCCCCGGCCCACCGCACCTGCGCCGCGTACACCGACCGGCCGATCGATTCGAGGAGCTGCCCGACGGCGAGCAGATCCGGGTGTTGCAGCTTCCAGAACTGCGCGTCCCGCAACGCCCGGACCCCGGAGAGCACCGCCGCGGCAACGGATTCCGCCGCCTCGAGGGTATCCACCGGGGTGCCATCCATACCGCTGACGCTACAACCCACCACCGACAATCAAGGCCGCGTCGAGGTTGTCCACAGGACCGGCGCCCACTATTGCGCAGCCACGACATCCGTGCTAGCGAAGCAGCTTTCGCCGCCGGTCAGGCCCGCGAGCACATCACCTCGTACACGTTGCCGTCGGCTGCGCGGTTGTGCCGCCCGACCCGCCGTCCGGCCGTCTCGGGCTGCGTCAACCAGTGCACGCCCTGGGTGGACAACCGATCGACGGCCGTGCCGCGGTCGTCGACGAGCAGCCCGAGCGCCAACCAGTCGCCGAAAAGCTCTTGATAGCTGTCGGTCTCACCGTAGACGTGCAACCCCGCGCCGCCGGCGAGCGCGAACCGCACGACACCCGGCGCCTCGTGTATCACTCGCGGCCGGTACGCCTCGGCGTACAGCCGCCGCATCGCATCGAATTCCCGAGTGCGCACGCCGAGGAACGACACCGCGATCATGCGGGATCCTCGCGCCGACCACATGTCCTGCACCGCTCGACCCGCGGGCTCGGGTCTGACGCGACACGTCGAGGGCCTACGGTTTCGTGATGCGCGTTCGCAGATCGACGCTGTGGCGGCGCTGATCGCGGCGCTCGCTGCGCTCTCCGTGGCCTGCGGTGCCGACGGCGCGACCTCCCCAGCAGCGACCGGAGATCCGACCGGCAGTCCGGCTGTCTCGAGCACACCTGCGGACGACTTCTCCGGTCTGGTCGCCGTCGACGGCCGGAACCTGTACCTGGAGTGCCGCGGCAGCGGGTCGCCGACGGTGATCCTGCAGTCGGGGTTCGGAAACTCCGGTGACATCTGGAGTCTGGCCGATGCGAACCAGGCCGCCGTCGCGTCGGCGATCGCGGAGACCAACCGGGTCTGCCTCTACGACCGGCCTGGATCGATGATCACCACCACCACGGCGAACGGCACCGTTGCCCTGGCGACCGCGGCGCAACCGGCGCGCAGCGACCCCGCCCCGATGCCCAGGGACCCGGCGGTTGTCGTGCACGAGTTGCACGACCTGCTCTCCGCCGCCGGCGTGCCCGGGCCGTACGTGCTCGTCGGACACTCCCTCGGCGGCGCGTTCAACGTCCTCTACGCGCGCACCTACTCGGAGGAGGTCAGCGGGCTGGTGATCGTGGACTCCCCCTTGCCGCCGGTGCGCGGACTGTTGACCCCGGAGCAGTGGGCGGCGATTTCGACGTTCGCGGGTGACCCCGACGCGATCCCCGGCTACCAGACGGAATCCTACGACGTCAACGCGCTGTTCGACGAGATCGAAGCGGCACCGCCGCTTCCGGAGATCCCGGTCGTCGTGCTGCGGCGCGGTGAGGTCAACATGAGCGACACTCCCCCGCCGGACGATGCCACCGGCGCCAACCTCACGGCGATCAACGAGGCTCAGCGGCAGGCCCAGGCGGACTTCGTCGCCGGCGTCCCCGGCGCCGAGCTGATCACCTGCCCGGGACCACGCACTACGTGCAGACGCAGCGACCTGACGCGGTTCTCGACGCCATCCGGCAGGTCATCGCCGCCGCCTGAGCCAGTGGCCGCCACGATCCGAGGGATCCGACGGCCGAGGTCCGGGTCACCTCCCGCCGGCCGAACCGCGCGCCGCCGCCCGCGCGGTCTCGAACGGCAGGCGGTCGAAGACGATGCGCATCTCGGTGATCCGGCCGTCGGCGACGGTGAGGCACTCGGCGCCCGGCGCGCTGGGGACGGGAACCGTCGCGGTGTCGTACAGGAGCAGCGCCGTGGTGTCGTCGCCGAACGCGGCGATGAGCCGCGACCCCGTGAGGCTCTGCGCGAACGGCCCCATGAATTCGCGGAACGCCCCCGCGCCGTCGAGCCGCCCCGCGGGTGTGTGGCACACGATGTCCGCCGCCACGTGGGACATCGCCCGCTCGAAGTCGCCGCCCGTCCAGGCGTGGTGGTAGGCCAGCGCGACGCCCAGCGCCGCGGCGGTACCCGTGTCGATCATGGAGTCTCCCTCGTCGAGTCGTGACACCCGTACAGACACCGGACCGGCGGCGAACGGAACGGACGGCGACAGACCGTGCGGGCCGGACGAGGCGTCGGCGTCCGGTGGCACGATGCGACCGATGAGCCGGTCCACCATGGATTCACAGCCGCTGCAGCGGGCGCGGGACGGCGACGAGCGAGCGTTCGACGAGCTCGTCGCGCCGCACGTCCGCGAGCTGCACCTGCACTGCTACCGGATGCTCGGGTCCGTCCGCGACGCGGAGGACCTGCTGCAGGAGACGCTGCTGGCCGCCTGGTCCGGGCTGCACGGATTCGCCGGACGGTCGTCGCTGCGCACCTGGCTGTACCGGATCGCAACCCACCGGTGCCTCAACGCGATCCGGGACGGCAGGCGGCGCGCGCCCGCCGAGCCCCGCCCGCCGTTCGACGCGCCGCAGCCGTCGCACCGCGGCGAGATCACCTGGCTGCAGCCCTATCCCGACGCGTGGCTCGACCAGCTGGCCGATCCCGCCCCCGGACCCGCGGCCACGGCGGAGGCGCGCGAGTGGGTCGAGTTGGCGTTCATCGCCGCGCTGCAGAGGCTGCCGCCCCGGCAGACCGCGGTCCTGGTCCTGCACGACGTGCTCGGCTTCTCCAGCATCGAGATCGCCGACATGCTCGACACCGGCCCGACGGCGGTGAAGGGGATCCTGCAGCGCGCCAGGGCGGCAACGCATGGTCCGGCGCCGCCCGCGGACACCTCGGGCACGCCGGCCACCGAGGAGGCCACGGCCGGCGAGCGGGACCTCGCCCGTCGCTTCGCGCGGGCGTTCGGTGCGGACGACATCGACGGCGTCATCGGCCTGCTCACGGACGACGCGTGGCTCGCCATGCCGCCAGCGCCGCACGAGTACCACGGCGCCGCGGCGATCGCGGGTTTCCTGCGCGCGAGCATCGGCTGGCGGAGCGGCCGGCCGCTCCGGCTCGTCCCGACCGGCGCGAACCGGCAGCCGGCGTTCGCGGTGTACCTGACGGACCCGGTCCTGTCGGTCGACGAGGCGCCGGGCGCGCGGTTCGCGGGCATCCTCGTCATCACGCCGGAGGGTTCCCGCCCGGCGCGGGTCGCAGCCGTCACCCGGTTCCTCGACGACAGCCTCGCCGCGGCGTTCGGCCTACCGGCCCGGCTCGATGCGGGGCAGCCCGGCGACGCGATGGAACGATCCGCCGAGCGGGGACCCCGCTGCGGTCCTGAGGCCGGACGCGGGCATGCTGGCGGCATGCACCAGCCGCAGCAGAGCGCAGACGCGCACGCCCCGCGCCGGGCGACCCGATGAGCAACCCCGACCCGGACTCCGACCCCGACGCGGTCGAGGACGATGTCGTCGAACGCATCCTCAGGTCCTACGACACGATCACCGTGGTCGGCGCGAGCAACGCGGGGCACAAGGCGGCCCACTACGTCCCGGAGCACATGCAGCGGCACGGCTGGCGGATCATCCCGGTCAACCTGACCGCGACCGAGATCCTCGGCGAGCACGCGTATCCCACTCTCGCGGACGTGCCCGAACAGGTGGGACTCGTCGACGTGTTCCGCCCCTCGGAGGCGACGCCGGACATCGCCAGGCAGGCGGCCGCCGCCGGCGCAGGCGCGCTGTGGCTCCAGCTCGGCATCGCCTCGGCAGAGTCCCGCCGGATCGCGCTCGACGCGGGCATGCTCTACGTCGAGAACCGCTGCCTGATCATCGAGCAGCGCCGGCTGCGGATCGACGCGCCCGCGCGCTGACGGCCGCGCCCACTCCGACCGCCGGGTGCCAGAATCGTGCGGTGAACTCCTCGGAGGGTCGGCACCACCCCCGGTCGGCGATCGGCGGCGGGCGATCGGTGCCGGCGTGAGGACGGTCGTGATCGGCGGCGCCGGGTACATCGGGTCGGTCGTCACGCGGCAGCTGCTGGCGGAGGGTCACGAGGTCGTCGTGCTGGACGACTGTTCCACGGGGCACGCCGACTCGGTGCCCGCTGGAGTCAGGTTCGTGCGCGGCGACATCACCGACGCTGCAGCCGTTCTCGGCGACGGTCGGCCCGATGCGGTGCTGCACTTCGCGGCGAAATCGCTGGTCGGCGAGTCGGTGACCAATCCGTCGCTGTACTGGCACACCAACGTCGGCGGCACCCGGGCGCTTCTCGACGCCATCACCGCGATGGGCATCCCGCGGCTGGTGTTCTCCTCGACAGCCGCGACCTACGGCGAACCGGATGCCGTGCCGATCACCGAGGCCGCGCCGACCCGGCCCACGAACCCCTACGGCGCGAGCAAGCTCGCAGTGGACCTGATGATCTCCGGCGAGTGCGGCGCCGGCGACCTCGCCGCCGTCTCGCTCCGGTACTTCAACGTCGCCGGGGCCGCGCTGGGCGCCGGCGAGCGGCACCGCGTCGAGACGCACCTGATCCCCAACGCGCTCGGCGCGGTGGCCGGCACCAGCCGGCCGCTGACGGTGTTCGGCGACGACTGGCCGACCCCGGACGGCACGCCGATCCGCGACTACGTGCACGTGGCCGACCTCGCCCGGGCGCACGTGCTGGCGCTGGACGCCGCCGCGCCCGGCGAGCACCTGATCTGCAACCTCGGCAACGGCGACGGGTCCAGCGTGCGCGAGGTCCTGGCGACCGTCGAGCGGGTGACCGGCCGGGCGGTCCCGCGGACCGTCGGGCCCCGCAGGTCCGGCGACCCTGCGCGGCTCGTCGCTTCCGCCGAGCTGGCCGCGGAGCGACTGGGCTGGCGCGCGCAGCTGAGCCTGGACGACATGGTCGCCGACGCCTGGCGGTTCCTCACCGGACCGCGGGGCGGGTGACGCCGCGAGTCCCGCCAGCCGCGTCACGAAGCGGGCCCGATCGACCCACCCGCCGGTCTGCCGGCCCGCGCCGTCACCGCGACGCGGCGCGCGCACCCCGGCTCGCCCGGTCCCGCACCCGGCGGGCGATCAGGTGCGTCGCGGACAGGCTGCGGCCGGCGCTGACCCGCAACGAGTCCGGGATCTCGTCCAGCCCGTGGAAGAGCACGGTGACCATCTCCAGGTGGCTCATCAGCCCGACGAGGTCCTGGGCGAGTGGATCGGGCCGGCCGGCTGCGTCGACGGCGAGCGGGCCGGGAAACTCCCCGACGGCCGCCCGCAACCGGCCATGCTGCTCGTTCAGCACGGGCAGCAGGTCGCGGACGGAGAACGGGTCGGAGCCGCGGATCTGGTGCGCCGCCAGCACCGTGACGATGGCCTCGGCGGAGATCGCGGCGGCGGCGGCGAGCGTCCGGCGCGGGTCGTCGGGGGCGCTCACGCCGCACCGACCGGGGCGTGATCCAGGGCGAGCCGCAGGTGCGCACCCGTGGGCGAGTCGCCCGCGTCGACCAGTCCCGACGGCACACCCTCGTACAGGACCCGGCCGCCGCGGCTGCCGCCCTCCGGCCCGAGTTCGATCACCCAGTCGGCGTGCCCGATGACGTCCAGGTTGTGTTCGATCACCAGCACGGTGCACCCGTGGGTGTCCACGAGGTCGTCGAGAACCCCTAGCAGGCGGTCGATGTCGGCCATGTGCAGGCCGGTGGTCGGCTCGTCGAGGACGTAGGTGGCCGGACCGCTGCGCAGTCGGGCCGCCAGCTTGATCCGCTGCGCCTCTCCGCCGGACAGGCTGGTCAGCGGCTGCCCGAGCCGCAGGTATCCGAGGCCGACGTCCGCCATCGCCGCCAGCACCTCCGACACCCGCCGGGTGCGACGATCGCTGCCCGCGAAGAACTCTCGACCCTCGTCCACCGTCATCTCCAGCACGTCGCCGATGGAGCGGCCGCGGAGCCGGTGGCGCAGGACATCGTCGGTGAAGCGGCGGCCGTTGCAGGTCTGGCACACGAGGCTGGTGCCGTCGAGCGCGGCGAGGTCCACGAACACCGTGCCGAGCCCGGCGCAGGTCGGGCACGCGCCGGCGGAATTCGCGCTGAACAGCGCAGGCTCGACGCCGTTCACCCGGCCGAACTCCGCGCGGATCGCGTCCGCGACACCGGTGTAGGTGATCGGGGTGGACCGCCGGTTCGCGTGCGGCAGCGACTGGTCGACGAGCACCGCCTCGCTGTGCTGGACCAGGAACGCGCCGTTGATGAGGCTCGACTTGCCGGCGCCGGCGACGCCCGCGATCGCGGTGAGCACGCCGGCCGGAACGTCGACGCTGACGTCCCGCAGGTTGTGCGTGCGTGCGTGCGTGATCGGCAGCACCCCGCGCCGCTGCCGCACGTCGCGTTTCACCCGCACCCGGTCTGTCAGGCAGCGCCCGGTGACGGTGTCCGAGGCGACGAGACCTCCGACGTCGCCGGCGAAGACCACGCGACCGCCCGCCGGCCCGGCCCCCGGGCCGACCTCGACGATGTGGTCCGCCGCGCCGATCACGTCGCGGTCGTGCTCCACGACGAGCACGGTGTTTCCCTTGTCCCGCAACGCATGCAGGGTCGCCACCAGGCGGTGGACGTCGCGGGGATGCAGGCCGATGCTGGGCTCGTCGAACACATACAGCAGGTCGTTCAGACTGCTCGACAGGTGCCGCACGATCTTCACCCGCTGCGCCTCGCCGCCGGAGAGGGTCGCCGTGCGCCGATCGAGAGTCAGGTATCCGACGCCGATCTCGACCAGGTGGCCGACCTGCTCGACGAGCGCGCGGAGCAGCGGCCCGACGGCGGGGCGGTCGATCCGGGCGAGCACGCCGAGCAGGTCCTCGGCCTCCAGCGCCGACATGTCCGCGATGGAGCGGCCGTCGATCCGGCTGGACAACGCGAGCGGCGACAGCCGGGTGCCGCCGCACGCGCGGCACGGCGCGGCGGCGGTGTAGGCAGCGCCGATCCGGCGCGTGCGCTCCCCCGCGTCCGCGCGGTCCAGGTAGCGCCTGCGGAACTTCACGAGCGCACCCTCGTAGGACATGTTCACCCGCCGGCCCGCGACCTCCAGCGGCACGGTGCCCGACGTGCCCTCCAGCAGGTCGGCCCGCTCGCCGGCGGAGAACTCCGCGATCGGCCGGTCCGGATCGAACCGACCGGACCGGGCGAGCATGTGCCAGTCGTGGCTGCCGACCGCGAACGGCGGGGCCAGCAGGGCGCCGTCGTTGAGCGACCGGGATTCGTCGAGGAAGGCGGCCATGTCGATCTCGGTGACGATCCCGATCCCCTCGCACTCCGCGCACATCCCGGCGGGCATGTTGAACGAGAAGGCATCCGGGTAGCCGACGAAGGGATCGCCCGCGCGGGCGAACAGGAGCCGCAGCAGCGGGGCGATGTCGGTGATCGTGCCGACCGTCGAGCGCGGGCCGCCCGTCAACGGGCGCTGGTCGACGGCGATCGTCGCGGGCAGGTGCTCGATGAGGTCGACCGCCGGGCGGGCCGACCCGGGCAGGAACGTGCGGACGAAGGAGGGCAGCGACTCGTTCCACTGGCGCTGACCCTCCACGGCGATCGTGTCGAACACCAGCGAGGACTTGCCCGAGCCGGACAGGCCGGTGACGGCCGTCAGCCGCCGTTTGGGAATCTGTGCGTCGACGCCGGCGAGATTGTGTTCGCGGGCGCCGGTGATCCGGATCCACTCCGCGACAGGCGGTCGTGCGGCTGGGTTCTCGATGAGATTCACGACTTCAACTGTATCGTTGAACCTCCAGTTGAAACTTTGGCGGCGCTCGTCCACCGGCCGTTGCGGCGAACGGGCCTGGAGGTCTCAAATTGCGGAGTGAGGTCGCGGACGGCGTGCCGGGGTCGGGCGATCGGCTGCGGCCCGTCGACCTGGCGCGGGCCGCCGGCATCTCCACCCAGCAGGTCCGCAACTACGAGGCGGCCGGCGTGCTGCCCCCTGCGACCCGGACGAACTCCGGCTACCGCCGCTACGGGGCGACCCACCGGGCCGCGCTGCTCACCTACCGCGCGCTGCTGGCGGGATTCGGTCCCGACTCGTCCGGCGCGATCATGCGGGCGGTGCACGGGGGCGACGAACCCGGCGCCCTCCGGCTGGTCGACGCCGCGCACGCCGCCCTGCACGAGCGCCGCCTCGCCACGGATGCGGCAGGGGCGACGGCTGCCGCGGTCGCGGCGGCGGCGGACGGAACGGCCGACCCGCCGCGCGCACTGCGGATCGGCGAGCTGGCCGCCGGCCTTCGCCTGCGCGCGTCCGCCCTGCGGGTGTGGGAAGCGGCGGGCCTGCTCAGCCCCGCGCGCGACGCCGGCGGGCACCGTCGCTACGAGGCGGAGCACGTCCGCCAGGCGCGGATGATCGCCGTGCTTCGCGAGGGCCGGTACGGATTCGGGCAGATCCGGCCGGTGCTGGACGGGCTGCGGGGCACGGGCAGCACCGAGGCGCTCCTCGCCGCGCTGGCCGAACGGCGCGCGACCCACGACCGGCAGAGCCGCGCCATGCTGCACGGCGCCGCCGCGCTCAGCGAGTACCTGACCGGCGGTCGCTGAACCGCGGCCGACGAGTTGTGCGCCGGGAACGCGCCTCGGCCATCCTGGAGGACTTCCCGCGAACGCACAGGAGGCGCGCGTGCACGATGACAGCCGGCGCATCATCGACCGGGCGGACCGGGTGGTCCGCGAGCGGATCCGCCCCGCGATCCACCGGGCCGCCGCCCCGCTGCGCGTGGAGAGCTGGGAGGTGCCCGGCGAGCCCGTGCCGTTCGCGCACGCCATCGCCCAGTCGTTCGCGCCAACGGCCCCGGGCCAGCCGTGGGGCCGACCGTGGGGCACGACGTGGTTCCGGCTGACCGGCGTCGTTCCAGGGGGATGGCGGCTGGGCGACGACTCCGTCGAGCTGGCCGTCGATCTCGGCTTCACGGGCGCCGGCCCCGGCTTCCAGGCGGAGGGCCTGGTGTACCGGCCGGACGGCACGATCATCAAGGGCATCGAACCCTGGAACCGGCACGTTCCCCTGCCCGCGGGTCCGGGAGCCGCCATCGAGGTGTACGTGGAGGCCGCGGCGAACCCGGAGATCGGCGGCGGTGCCGTCAGTTTCGCGCCGACCGCGCTCGGCGACCCGACCACCGCCGGAAACGACCGGCTGTACTCGCTGTCCGGCGCCGACGTGCGGCTGCTCGACCGCGAGGTGTGGGCGCTCGACCGCGACCTGTGGACCCTGATGGGCCTCGCCGACCAGCTGGCCGGCGACGACGCCCGGCGGGCGGACATCCTGCGGGCCGTCGACCGCGCCCTGGACGCCCTGGACCCGTGGGCGGTCTCCCGCACGGCGGGCGAGGCGCGCGACCGGCTCGCGGTCGCGCTCGCGCGGCCGGCGGCGCCGTCCGCGCACCGCGTCGCCGCCATCGGGCACGCGCACATCGACTCTGCGTGGCTCTGGCCGATCCGCGAGACGATTCGCAAGTGCGCGCGGACGTTCTCGAACGTCCTGCAGCTGATGGACGAGCGGCCGGACTTCCGGTTCGCCTGCTCGTCGGCCCAGCAGTACGCCTGGATGAAGCAGCACTATCCGGAGCTGTTCGCGCGCATCGCCGACCGGGTGCGGGAGGGCAGGTTCATCCCGGTCGGGGGGATGTGGGTCGAATCGGACACGAACCTGCCCGGCGGGGAGGCGCTGGTCCGGCAGTTTCTCGCGGGCACCTCGTTCTTCCTCCGGGAGTTCGGCGTGGAGCCGCCGGAGGTCTGGCTGCCCGACTCGTTCGGGTACACCGCGGCGCTGCCGCAGATCGCCGTCGCCGCCGGCAAGCGCTACCTGCTCACCCAGAAGCTGTCCTGGAACGACACGAACGCCATGCCGCACAGCAGCTTCCACTGGGAGGGCATCGACGGCACCCGGATCTTCACGCACTTTCCCCCGGTCGCGACGTACAACGCCGAGCTGTCCGGCGCCGAGCTGGCCCGCGCCGCCCGCGACTACCGCGAGCGGGGTGCCGGGTCGACGTCGCTCGTGCCGTTCGGCCACGGCGACGGCGGCGGCGGGCCCACCAGGGACATGATGGCGGCCGCCGACCGGACCGCGGATCTCGAGGGATCGCCGCGGGTCGAGATCGTCGCGCCGGCGGACTTCTTCGCCGCGGCGGAGCGGGAAATCGCCACGCCCGCGGTCTGGCGTGGCGAGCTGTACCTGGAGTTCCACCGCGGCACCTACACCTCCCAGGCGCGGATGAAGCGGGGCAACCGGCGCACCGAGCACCTGCTCAGGGAGGCCGAGCTGTGGGCGACAGCCGCCGCACTGCGCGCGGGCGCCCGGTACCCGTACGACGAGCTGCAATCCTGCTGGGAACGGCTCCTGCTGCTGCAGTTCCACGACATCCTGCCGGGCTCGTCCATCGCCTGGGTGCACCGAGAGGCCGAGCACGAGTTCGAGTCTCTCGCCATGGATCTCGAGGCGATCATCGCGGCCGCGCTGAGGGCACTCGCCGGTGACGGCGGGACCCCCCTGCTCGCCAATGCCGGCCCGTTCGCGGCGCAGGGCGTCGCCGCCGGGGCCGTCGCGCCGGCGGGCTCCCCCGCCGGCCGGTCCACCGCGCGCGCCGTGCCCGATGGAGCGGAGCTGCGATCGCCGTTCGCCAGCGCCCTGTTCGATCGGCGCGGCCGGCTGCTCTCGTTCGTGGACGCCGGCACCGGCCGGGAGTTCGTGCCCGCCGGTCGGGTCGGCAACGACCTGCAGCTCTTCCGCGACACCCCCACCCGGTGGGACGCATGGGACGTCGACGAGCGGGACCTGCGCGCGCGCACCGCCGCCGACGAGGGCGCGACGATCTCGGTGGAGCCCGGCGACGGCGACGGCCCCGAGGTGCTCGTGGTGGCGCGCACGATCGGCACGTCGCCTGTCCGGCAACGCATCCGGTTGGCCGGCGATCGGCCCGCGCTCGAGATCGACACGGTCGTCGACTGGCGCGAGGAGCAGAAGCTGCTCAAGCTCGCGTTTCCGGTCGACGTGCACACGGACCAGGCCGCGTCGGAGATCCAGTTCGGGCACCTCGTGCGGCCGACGCACCGGAACACGTCGTGGGACGCGGCGCGGTACGAGACGCCGGCCCATCGGTGGGTGCGGGTGGCCGAGGACGGTGCGGGCCTCGCGATCGCCAACGACCGGTGCTACGGGCACGACGTCGAGCGGGTCGCCCTGCCGGGCGGCGGAACGGCGTCGGTCGTGCGGCAGTCGCTGGTGCGCGCGCCGCGATTCCCGGATCCCGACGCGGACCGCGGCACGCACGAGTTCCGGACCACCCTGTGCGTCGCGCCCGGCGTCCTGGACGCCGTGCGGGAGGGCTACCGGGTCAACCTGCCGCCGCGCCGGATCCTGGGAGCCCGGCCCGTTCCCCAGGTCGTGCGGGTCACCGACCCGGCGATCGTCGTCGAGGCGGTGAAGCTGGCCGAGGACCGGTCCGGCGACGTCGTCGTCCGCGTCTACGAGGCCGCGGGCGGGCGCGCGGCGGGCGCGGTGACCGTCGCCGGTGCTGCGTCGGTCGTCGCCACGGACGTCCTGGAGCGGCCCGTGCAGGCCCCGTGGCTGCGCGACGAGAGCGGCTCCGCCGAGCTCGCGCTCCGGCCCTTCCAGCTCGCCACGCTCCGCTTCCGCGTCGGCACCGAGATGGCCTGACGGTGCCGGCCGGGCCCCGAGCGGGCGCGTCGTAGCATCGCAGCCATGACGAGGACGGCATTGCGGTCGGGATTCGACACCGTGCCCGTCCCCGGCGGGCGGCTGGCGTTCGAGGTCCTGCCGGGCACGACGGACCCCGTCATCGCCGTCCACGGCATCAGCAGCCAGCGCAAGCTGTGGAACTGGCTCCGCGTCGCGGCGCCCGACATCACCCTCGTCGCACCGGATCTGCGTGGACGGGCGGACAGCGTCCAGGTGACCGGCGTCTCGTCCCCGGCCCGGCACGCGGACGACATGATCGCGCGTTCTGGACCATCTCGGCCTCGACGCGGCGCACGTCTGCGGCATGTCGATGGGCGGTTTCGTCGGCGTCGACCTCGCCGTCCGGTATCCCGACCGGGTCCGCACGCTCATCCTGATCGACGGCGGCTTCCCGATGCCGCCGCCGCCCGGCCTCAGCCCGGAGATGCTGCCGGCTGTCTTCGCCGATCGGCTCGCCCGCCTCGAGCACCGCTGGGCGTCCATCGACGAGTACGTCGGGTTCTTCGTGGCGAACAGCGCCCCGTTGCTCGATCCGGCCGATCCCCTGCTGCGCGACAACCTCGCGCACGACCTCATCGACGGCCGGGTCCGGCTCTCGCCGGACGCGCTGCTGAGCGACGCCGCCGGCGTGTTCTTCGCCGAGAGCCGATGGCCGGAGCTGGATCTGCCCGTGCGATTCGCCCATGCCGAGTGGAGCGTCGGGCCCGGCACACAACCCGCCTACGGCGCAGACGCGGTCGAGCGGTACCGGCCGGCGACGGTGACCACGCGCTTCCTGCCGGGTCTCGACCACGCAGGCTCGATCATGACGCCGGCGGGTGCGGCGGTCGCCGCGGAACTCCTGCACGAGGCGCTGGCGTGACGGCGCCCGCCGACACCGAGTCCGTCAGCGCGGCAACGCTGCTCGAGATGCTCGGCAGGGAGCTGCCGGCGGATCGCCTCGTCATCGATCCCGACGTGCTCGCCGCGCTGTCGTCCGACGAGGCCGAATGGGCGGCGGTGGGCACGCCGGCCGTCGCGGTCCGGGCGAGGTCGGAGGCCGAGGTGCAGGCGGCGGTGCGGGTGGCCGCCGAGCTCCGGGTGCCGATCGTGCCCAGGGGCGCCGGCACCGGACTGTCCGGTGGCGCCAACGCGATCGACGGCTGCCTGCTGGTGGACCTGTCGCGGATGACGGCGATCCTCGACGTCGACCCGGACAACCTGACCTGCGTCGTGCAGCCCGGGATCGTCAACAACGACCTGAAGGCCGCGCTGGCGGAGCAGGGGCTCTGGTACCCGCCGGATCCCGCGAGCGCGCCCTGGTCCACCATCGGCGGCAACGTCGCGACCAACGCCGGTGGCCTGTGCTGCCTGAAGTACGGGGTCACCCGCGATTACGTGCTCGGGCTGCGCGCGGTGGTGGGCGGTCCGGCGGGCTACGGCACCGCCGTCCGGCTGGGCCGCCGGACCACCAAAGGCGTTGCCGGATACGACATCGCCGGCCTGATGGTCGGATCCGAGGGCACCCTCGGGGTGGTCACCGAGGTGACGTTGCGGCTGCGGCCCGCGGTACGCGGCGTTCCGCACACGGTGGTCGGCGCGTTCGCCTCGCTGGTCGACGCCGGCCGGGCGGTGGCCCTCGTCACCCGCCGGGGCCTGAGCCCGTCGGCCCTGGAACTGCTGGACCGCACGTGCCTGCGTGCCGTCGAGGACTGGAAGCACCTGGGCATCGAGGCGGACGCCACCGCGCTGCTGCTCGCCCGCGCCGACACCCCGGGGGACGCCGGCGAACTCGAGGCACGCGCGCTCACCGAGTGTTTCGAGCAGGCAGGCGCTCTGTGGGCGGCCCAGTCCACCGACGACATCGAGGCCGAGGCGCTGTTCGAGGCGCGCCGGCTGGCGTACCCCGCCCTCGAGCGGCTCGGGCCGGTGCTGACCGAGGACGTGTGCGTGCCGCGCTCGAAGGTGCCGGACATGCTCGCGCTGATCGAGTCCATCGCCGCGGCCCACGACGTGCCGATCGCGACCATCGCGCACGCCGGCGACGGCAACCTGCACCCGCTGATGCTGGCGCCGGTCGGCGACGACGCGGCGCGCCGGCGCTGCGCAGGCGGCCTTCGAGGAGATCCTCGACGCCGCCATCGGTTTCGGCGGGACCGTGACCGCGGAGCACGGGGTCGGGCTGCTGAAGATGGGCGGCCTGCGTTCGCGAGCTCGACCCCGGCTCGCTGCTCCTGCAGCACGCGATCAAGGACGCCCTGGATCCGCTGCACCTGTTCAACCCCGGAAAGGTGCTGTCGTGACGGGCGCTGGCACCGGCGCGATGCTCGGGGTGCGCGAGCGGGACCCGCTGGTGCTGGACGGCGGTCGACGGCTCGCGGTGTGCGAGGCGGGCGATCCCGACGGCGCCGTCGTCCTCTACCTGCATGGCACCGGCAGCTCCCGGCTCGAGGTCGCGGCGTTCGGCGCGGCCGCCCGGCGGCACGGGCTGCGGATGGTCGCCTGGGACCGACCGGGCAGCGGCGGATCGGACCCGCAGCCGGGGCGCACGCCCCTCGACGTGCTCGGCGACGCCGGAGCGGTGGCCGCGAGTGTCGGCGCCGACCGCCCCGTCGTCCTGGGGCACTCCGGCGGTGGGTCGCACGTGCTGGTCCTGGCGGCCGCCGGCGCCGACATCGTCCGGGCGGGCGTCGCGGTCAATCCGGGACCGCCGTCCGACGACGCGACGCTCGCGGCGCTGCCCCGGCAGCAACGGCTGCTCATCAGGCTGGCGCGCGAACGACCGCGGCTGTTCCGCATGGTCGCGCTGCCGTCGGAGGGCCGCGGCGGGCGGGTCGTCCAGGCCGCCACCCGCCGCTCGCTGGACCCGCTCGACCGGGCCGTGCTCGACCGTCCCGAATACGCCGGGCTTTTCGAGGTGGTCGCAGCGGAAGGGCGCCGTCAGCCGCACGCATTCAGCACGGAGGCGCTGATGCTCTGGGGCCGCCCGTGGGGCGTCGACCTGACGTCGTTCCCGGTGCCGCTGACGGTCTTCGCCGGCGAGCACGACCCGTTCCAAGGGTTCGCCCGCCGGCTCGGCGACGCCGGCGCGGAAGTGCGCGTGTTCCCTGGCGGGCACGCCTCGCACCTCCTCCCCGACACGCTCGAGGACGTGCTGGCGACCGTGTCCGCGGCGTCGTCGCAGCCGGCCTGATCCCCACCGCGCCGACGCGCGGCCGATCGGTCCGATGCCGAGTGATCGACCCGCATCTCGACTTGCCTTGACCGCGGTCGTCGCGGTAACTTCTTGCGGCACTACCCCAGAGGGGGATGCGCACTTGGGGCGCCTTGTCAGGTTCAATTCCTGAGTCCTCCACCAACCGACACAGGGTGGCCGTCGACCAGGCGGCCACCCTGAGTCGTTCTCGGGCCCGCCCAGCATGCGACCACCGCCGGCCGGCCGGGACCATCTCGGTCTCCTCGCCGGTGCGCCGCGGGTGTCTGCGGCGCCACATCGCATCCGCCTTGCGCGCCGTCCTGACCTCATGGGTACATTAGTCAAGTAATGAACCCCCGAACCGGGCCGGACCGATGCCGCCGGAGGTGACAGTGCTCGACGAGGGAACCCCGCTGTTCCAGCAGATCGCCGACCAGCTGGCCGCCGACATCGTGGACGGCGCGCTGGCCGAGGGCGACCGGGTCCCCTCCAGCAACGAGTTCGCCGCGTTCTACCGCATCAACCCCGCCACGGCGGCCAAGGGCATCAACCTGCTGGTCGACGACGGCATCCTCGAGAAGCGTCGTGGCGTCGGCATGTTCGTCGTCACCGGCGCTCGGGAGAGGCTGATCACCGTGCGCCGCAACGAGTTCGCCAAGCAGTTCGTCGATCCCATGCTCGCCGAGGCGCAGCCGGCTGGGCATCGGGACGCGAGGAGCTCATCGACATGATCGACATCCGCTCGACGGAACCGCTCCCCGACAGCGACGAGCATCGATACCGCCAAGGAGTCGATGCGCCATGACACCCATCATCGAGATCGACCACGTCACCCGCCGGTACCGCGGGAGTCACCGCGCTCGACGACGTCAGCGTCGCGCTGCAGACCGGACATCATCACCGGCCTGCTCGGCCGCAACGGCGCCGGCAAGTCGACGCTGCTGCGGATCATCACCGGGCAGGAGTTCGTCGACCGCGCGGCACCGTCCGGGTCGACGGCAGAACCCGCTGGAGAACGACGCGCGTGCTGCGCCGGATGATGTTCGTCAAGGAGAGCCAGGTCTACCCCGACATCAAGGTCAAGCGCGTGCTCGAGGCGGCGTCCTGGTTCTATCCGAACTGGGACGCCGAGCTGGCCGGTGAGCTCGATGGAGGAGTTCGACCTGCCGGCCAACCGCGCCATGAAGAAGCTGTCCCGCGGCATGCATTCCGCGGTCGGCATCGTGATCGGGCTGGCCGCCCGCGCCGAGGTCACCCTGTTCGACGAGCCGTACCTCGGCCTCGACGCCGGTGCCAGGCAGATCTTCTACGACCGGCTGCTCGCCGACTACGCCGAGCACCCCCGGACGATCTTGCTGTCCACGCATCTCATCGACGAGGTGGCCGAACCTGCTCGAGCACGTCGTCGTCATCGACCACGGCCGGATCGTCGATCGACGCGCCCGCCGACGACCTGCGCGGCCGGGCGGTCACCGTCGCGGGCCGGCGCCGCGGCGGTCGACGAGTTCGTCGGCGCACCGAAAGGTGTTGCACCGGCAGGGCATCGGCTCGATCGCGTCGGCGACCGTGCTCGGCCCGTTCGACGACCTGGCGGCGGCGCGCGCCCGCGACCTGGGGCTGGACGTCGGCCCGGTTTCGCTGCAGGAACTGATCGTCCGCTCGTCGGGCGAGCTCGCGGAAAGGATCAGCGCATGACCGCCATCGTCAAGGTCGGCCGGCTGCACCTGGTCGACCGGTTCTCCTACACCTGGCTGGTCTGGGGCATTCTCGCGCTCACCTTCGTGCTCAATCTCGCGCATCTTCGCGGTCATCCCGTCGACCCAGCCCGCCGGCAATTTCACCGGCGCGCTGGTGACGATCTACATCTTCATGATCGTCATCGGGGTGCAGGCGGCGACGAAGGTGCTGCCGTTCGCCTTCACGCTCGGGGTGAGCCGGCGGACGTACTACCTCGGCACGGTCGGCGCTCGTCCGTCGCCCTGTGCGCTGCGTACGCGAGTGTGCTGACGGCTGCTGTGGGCGATCGAGGGGGCGACCGACGGCTGGGGACTGCAGCTGCACTTCTTCCGGGTGCCCTGGATCCTGGACGGGCCCTGGTACCAGGTGCTGATCACCAACTTCGTGCTGCTGACCCTGGTGTTCCTGCTCGGGCTGTGGGTCGGGCTGATCTACCGGCGCTGGGGCACGGTCGGCACGGTGGTGTTCTGCGCCGGCGCTGGCGGTGCTGCTGGTGGCCGCCGGCCTGATCATCACCTGGGCGCAGTGGTGGCCCCGCGTCGGCGCGTACCTCAGCGGCCTGGACATCCTGGTGGCCAGCCTGTGGGTGCTGGTGCTCGGCGGGATCGTCGGCCTGGGCGGCTATCTCACCATCCGGCACCTGACCGTGTGAGCCGCCCGCTGGTCGCCGGCCGACCGGCCCCGGCCCCGCGGAGCCCGTCCGTCGGCGGGCCACGGCCAGCGTGCTGCACGTCCGCGACGCGCACGACGTCTCGGTCGCCACGCAGCCCTGATCCCCGCCGGACGGAGTGGCTGTCGGTGCGGCCGACCATGATCGCGGCATGGACTCCACCGCGCTGCTCATCGGGGGGCTGCTGCTCGTCCTGGGCCTGGCCGTCGGCGTGTTCCTCGGCCGGGCCTCCGCGCGCGGGCCGGCCGCCGGGGGGGACCTGACCGCCGCACTCGTCCCGGCGGCCGACGCGCTGCAGCGGGTGGAGCGCCAGCTGCACCGAGGTCGAGCGGGAGCGGGTGGGCGCGTACGCCGGGCTCCGCGAGCAGGTGGCGGCGCTGCACCGGGTCTCGGCCGAGCTCGGCGGGCAGACCCGTTCCCTCGCCGGCGCCCTGCGTGCGCCCGCAGGTGCGCGGCCGCTGGGGAGAGATGCACCTGCAGCGGGTGGTCGAGCTCGCGGGCATGGTGGAGCACTGCGACTTCGACACCCAGGTCCCCGCCCGCGATCCGGCGGTCGACGGCCGCGGGGTGCGGCCCGACATGATCGTCCGGCTGTCCGGCGGGCGGTCGATCCCGGTGGACGCCAAGGTGCCCTTCGCGGCGTGGCTGGAGGCGCTGGACTGCGCGGACGACCGGCGGCGGCACGCGCTGATGGCGGCCCACGCCCGGGCGATGCGCGCGCACGTCGACGCACTCGCGGGCAAGGCGTACTGGCGGCACTTCCAGCCCGCGCCGGAGTTCGTGGTCATGTTCGTCCCGGGCGAGCCGCTGCTGGACGCCGCGCTGGCCGTCGACCCGGCGCTCGCCGATCACGCGTTCGCGCGGAGCGTGGTGATCGCGACACCCACCTCGCTGATCGCGCTGCTGCGCACGGTCGCGTTCACCTGGCGGCAGGAGCGGCTGTCGGCGTCGGCCGCCGAGATCCACGCGCTCGGGCGTGAACTGCACGGTCGGCTGGGCACCGTCGCGCGACCACCTCGCCCGGCTCGGCGACGGCCTCGAGAACGCCGTCACCTCGTACAACCAGGCGATCCGGTCGGTGGAGACCAGGGTGCTGGTGACCGCCCGCAGGTTCGCCGACCTGGGCGTCGCGCCGGACGGCCCGGCCCCGCTCGCACCGGTCGAGGCGCTACCGCGCCGGCCTCAGCCGGCTCCGGTGTCGTCCGCGGAGAACCACCTGATCGGCGAGCCGGGACGCTACCGTTGACCGGTGACCACCAGAGCGCCGGCGCAGGTGCCGATCGCGGACGCCAGTGTCCTGCCGTCCGTGCGGGGCTGGCCGTCGTGGGCGGCGGTCGTGTTCGCGTTGGCCTGCACGCTCGCCGGCGCCGGCATCGACGGGCTCACCACCGGGCAGCTGGCGTGGGGCCTGCGGGTCGGGTTCTACCTGGGTGTTCTCGGCGCGGTGCTGCTGGTTCGCCGCGGCTCGGTGTTCACCGCGATGGTCCAGCCGCCGCTGGTGCTGGTGGTGGGCATCGTGGTCGGCGGCATGCTGTTCACCCAGTCCGGCGGGCTGTACGGCACGGCGCTCAAGGTGATCAACGCCTTCCCGACGATGGCGATCGGCACCGCGGTCGCCGTCGTGATCGGCCTCATCCGGCTGATCGCCCAGCCCCTCCGGCGGCCGGCCGCCAACCGCTGAGTCGCCGGCCCGTCCGGAGTGTGCACCTCGGCCGTCTCGCCTCGGGCGGCCTGAGCAGCTCGGCTCAGCCCGCGGCGGGCGACGGCACGTCCACGGCCCCCTCCCTGCCGTCCTCGACCACGAACTCGCCCAGCGCGATCGGCCCCGTCGGCCGGTAGGTGGCGATGGTGGTGCCCGATGGCGTGCCGGAGACCGACACCAGCTCGAAGCTCGTCGCCGGCGTGCCCGGCTCGAACAGCCGCTTGCCCGAGCCGACGGTGACGGGGAAGGTGATCACCCGCAGCTCGTCGACCAGCCCCGCGCGGAACAGGTCCTGCACCAGCGCGGCGCTGCCGTGCACCTGCAGTTCGCCGCCCGGCCGCTCCTTCAGCGCGCGGATGGTCTCGACGGCGTCGCCTTCGATGACCGAGGCGTTGCTCCACTCGAGGTCCGTGAGCGTCCGGGTGGCCACGTGCTTGGGCAGGGTGTTCAGCTTCGCCCCGACCTGGTCGTCCGGGTCCGTCACGGTCGGCCAGTAGGCGTGCATCATCTCGTAGGTCGAGCGACCCAGGACGAACTCGTCGGCCCGCCGAAACCACGCGTCGATCTGCGCGCCGACCTCGTCGTCGAAGTACTTGACGCCCCAGCCGCCGTACTCGAACCCGCCGGACCGGTCCTCGTCGGGGCCGCCCGGCCCCTGCATGACCCCGTCCATGGTGAGAAACGTCGTCACGGTCAGTTCCACGGTGATTCCTCCGTCTCGCGTCGTTGTCGAACACTCTGTCCACGATCGAGTCAGCGCGATCTCGACAGCACGGGCGCCCCTCGTCGGCGAATACCCCCACCCGAGCGGATCCAGCCGCCCCGAACCGCCCCTCGCGGCGATCGTGAGCGACGATGTCCGGCAACTCCATGCGGCCGGCGGGGTCAGCCGGCGGCGGCCCGCTGCTTGCCGCGGAGCTCCTTCGGCAACGAGAAGGTGAGCGTCTCCGTCGCGGCGACGAACTCCTCCGCGGGCGGGTAGCCACGCTCCTGCAGGTGCGCGAGCACGCCCTCCACCAGGTCGTCCGGAACGGAGGCGCCGCTGGTGACGCCGACCGTGGCGACGCCGTCGAGCCAGCGCTCGTCGATCTCGCCCGCGTCGTCGACCAGATGGCCGGCGCGCGCGCCGGCATCGAGCGCGACCTCGACCAGCCGCACCGAGTTGGACGAGTTCGTCGAGCCGACCACGATCACCAGGTCGCACTCCGGCGCGATCTGCTTGACGACCTCCTGCCGGTTCTGGGTGGCGTAGCAGATGTCGTCGCTCGGCGGCGCGACCATCAGCGGGAAGCGCTTGCGCAGCAGGTCGACGGTGTCGAGCGTCTCGTCCACGGACAGCGTCGTCTGGGACAGCCAGATGACCTTCTCGGGGTCCTTGACCTCGACGTCGTCCACGTCGGACCGGTCGTTCACGAGCTGGATCGCCTCCGGCGCCTCACCCTGGGTGCCCTCGACCTCCTCGTGCCCGCGGTGACCGATCAGCAGGATGTCGTAGCCCTCGGCCGCGAACCTGCGCGCCTCCTTGTGCACCTTCGTGACCAGCGGGCAGGTCGCGTCGATGACCCTGAGGTTGCGCTCCGCGGCCTGCGCGTGCACCTGCGGGGACACCCCGTGCGCCGAGAACACCACGAGGGCGCCCTCGGGTACCTCGTCGGTCTCGTCCACGAAGATCGCCCCGCGCCGCTCGAGCGTGGCCACCACGTGCTTGTTGTGCACGATCTGCTTGCGCACGTACACGGGCGCGCCGTACTGCTCCAGCGCCTTCTCGACGGTGACCACGGCCCGGTCGACGCCGGCGCAGTAGCCCCGGGGGCTGGCCAGCAGGACGCGACGCGGACGTTCGGGCATGGCTCCCATCGTAGGTGCGCGGCCACCCACGGGCGCCGTTCGCGCCCTCGACCGCACGGCCGCGCGCCCGATGCGGCACGCTTGGACGATGGCCATCACCCTGCCCACGCCGGTCCGCGTCGCCGTGGGGGTCATCGCCACCGGCATCGACCGGCTGCGATCGCTGCCCGAGGACCTGCCGACGATCCCCGTGACCCTGGCCGGACAGGCCATGCGGTTGTCCATGCGGGTCCAGCAGGAGATCGCTGAGCTCGCCACCCGCGGCGACGAGCTGCTCGCGACCTTCATGGGCGGCCCCGACGAGAACCCGGAGTGGGCGCGGTTCGACGACGAGGAGCCGGCGCCCGTGACGCACCTGCCGCGCCGCGACGGCGCTGTCGCCGGGCGGCCGGCCCGCCCCGACGACCGGCAGCGAGCGGCGGCGGAGCGCGCGGCCGGCGACCTGCTGGAGCGCGCCGGCGCCGAGTCCCCCGCCGACGTCGCGGACGCGGCGCCGACTCCACGACCGCGCCGCCCCGGAAGGGCACCGGGTCGCGCTCCGGGGCCGCGGGTACCCCGGCGTCGCGCGCCGGCCGGAAGCCCGCGGCGGGCCGGAAGGCACCTGCCCGCCGGCGCACGACGTCGCCCAGGGCCGGCGCCACGACCGCGTCCAGCCCGCGCCGGCCGCCGACGGATGCGGGCCCGGCCGACCCGGCGGCGTCCAGGGTGGCGCCCATCGCGGCCGCCGCGGGCGTCGATGACGCGTCCGCGGCGACGGCCGCGGCGAGCAAGCCCGCGCCGCCCGTGTCGGCGACGGCGCCTACCGAGCCCACCGTGCCCACAGTGCCCACAGTGCCCACAGTGCCCACAGCGCCCACAGCGCCCACAGCGCCCACCGTGCGCACAGTGTCGGCAGTGCCCACAGCGCCCACAGAACCGCTGGCACCGACCGCACCACCAGCCGACGCGGCGCCGGACGACCGGCCCGGCGCCTTGTCACCCGCCGTGTCACCCGCCGTGTCGCCCGCGGTGTCGCCCGCCGGGTCGCCGCCCACCGCGTCGTTCGACCGGGTCGACGGCCTACCGGCCGAGCCGGCCCCCGGCCGGGGCGGGGACGGTGCAGGCGATCCCGCGGTGCTGCCCGGCTACGACGCGATGACCCTCGCCCAGGTCCGCGGTCACCTCAGGGACCTCAGCGCGCAGGACATCGGCCGGCTGCTCGAGCTGGAGCAGGCGGGATCGAACCGCGCGCCGTTCCTGACCCTGCTCAGCAACCGCCTGGTGAC
The DNA here is from genome assembly GCA_963829945.1 of uncultured Actinomycetota bacterium. Classification (GTDB taxonomy): domain Bacteria; phylum Actinomycetota; class Actinomycetes; order Mycobacteriales; family Nakamurellaceae; genus Nakamurella. The sequence goes on from CAWHKH010000009.1 coordinate 130,291, forward strand.
CCTGGACCACCAGGACTCGTGACCGAGCCGGCGACCGACGCCCGGCAGCGACCGCCGCTGCCCACCAAGGCCGGCGAGACCACCCGCGAGAACCCCTGGCCCGTGCGGGCTCTCGCGCAGCGGATGACGGAATACGTGGCCCGTGCGCCCGCGGCCTGGGTCGAGGGGCAGATCGCGCAACTGAACACGCGGTCCGGCTCGCCGACCGCGTTCCTGACGCTGCGCGACGCCTCCGTGCCGATGTCGCTGCAGGTGACCTGCCCCCGCGCGGTGCTGGCGGCGCTGCCCACGCCCCCCACGGAGGGGTCGCGGGTGGTCGTGCACGGGAAGTTCGAGTTCTACCCGGCGCGCGGCTCGCTGAGCTTCCGCGTCGACGAGGTGCATCCCGTCGGGCTCGGCGAGCTGCTCGCCCGGCTGGAGCGACTGCGCCGGCTGCTCGCCGCTGAGGGTCTGACCGCGCCCGAACGCAAGCGACCGCTGCCGTTCCTGCCGCGCGTCGTGGGCCTCGTCGCCGGGCGCGCCAGCGCGGCCGAGTCCGACGTGCTGGCGAACGCGCGGGCCCGCTGGCCCGCCGTCCGGTTCCGGGTGGAGAACCCGGCGGTGCAGGGCATCTCGGCGGTCACCCAGATCCTCGACGCCCTGCGCCGGCTGGACGCGGACCCGGAGGTCGACGTCATCGTGCTCGCCAGGGGCGGCGGCAGCGTGGAGGACCTGCTCCCGTTCTCGGACGAGACGCTGTGCCGCGCGGTGTCCGACTGCCGGACGCCGGTGATCTCGGCCATCGGGCACGAGCCGGATCACCCGATCGTCGACGACGTCGCGGACGTCCGCTGCTCCACCCCCACGGACGCGGGCAAGCGCGTCGTGCCGGACGCGCATGCCGAGCAGCGGCTCGTGGAGCAGCTCGGCGCGCGGGCGCGGCGCGCGCTGGCCGCCTGGGTGACGACGGAGGAGGCGCGGCTCCGGCGGCTCACCGCCGCGGCCGTGCTGGTCGACCCGCTGACCCCGCTGGACCGGCGTGCCGACGACGTGTCCCGCGTCCGGGACCGCGGCCGCGCCGCCGTGCAGACCCTGGTCGAGCGGATCGACCGGGACCTGCAGCACCGCAGGGCGCAGCTCGCCGCGCTCGGCCCCGCGGCGACGCTGGCCAGGGGCTATGCGGTGGTGCAGGGCGAGGGCGGCAGAATCGTCCGGACGATCGCCGACGCCCCGACCGGGTCGGCACTGCGGATCCGGGTCGCCGACGGCGCGCTGCTGGCCACGAGTCGCGGGCCCGAGGCGGCCGCCGCGCCGGGCGGGCCGGCCGATCCGGCGGCGCATCCGACGGAACACCTGGAGGCATCGCGGTGAGTGCGGGCAAGCGCGCCGACGCCGGCGGGCCGGTCGACGCGGGAGACGCAGCGGCCGCCGAGTCGCAGACCTACGAGCAGGCGCGGGACGAGCTCGCCCAGGTGGTGGCGACTCTCGAATCCGGCGGGCTCAGCCTGGACGAGTCGCTCGCGCTGTGGGAGCGCGGCGAACAGCTCGCCGGGATCTGCGGCCGCTTCTTGGACGGGGCGCGCAAGCGCGTCGAGGCTGCGCTCGAGCGGGCACAGGACGACGCGGCCGGCTCCGGGACCACCCGCGACTGACCCGAGCGCGCCCCCAGCCGCATCAGCGAGGGCCGTTGGGTCAGCCCGCGGCCCACGCCAGCAGCTCGTCGACCGGCCGGCTGTTGACGATCCGATCGACGGGCACGTCGCACTCGGCGGCCCGCGCGCACCCGTACTGCTGCCAGTCCAACTGCCCCGGCGCGTGGCCGTCGGTGTCGATGCTGAACTCGCAGCCCCGCTCGACCGCGTGCCGGAGCAGCCGGCGCGGCGGGTCCAGCCGCTCCGGCCGGCTGTTGATCTCCACCGCCACCCCGTTCTCGACGCAGGCCGAGAACACCCGTGCGGCATCGAAGGTGCTCTCCGGCCGGGTGCCGCGGCCGCCGGTCACCAGCCGTCCGGTGCAGTGCCCGAGGATGTCGGTGTGCGGGTTCTCGATCGCCCGGATCATCCGCCGGGTCATCGCGCCGGACTCGGACCGGAGCTTGGAATGCACCGAGGCGACGACGATGTCGACCCGACCCAGCAGCTCGTCGGACTGGTCGAGCGTGCCGTCCTCGTTGATGTCGCACTCGATGCCGGTCAGCAGACGGAACGGCGCGAGGTGCGGCCGGAGCCGTTCGATGATGGCGAGCTGCTTCTCCAGCCGCTCCGGGCTCAGCCCGTTCGCGACCGTCAGCCGGGGCGAGTGATCGGTGATCGCCAGGTACTCGTGGCCGAGTTCGACGGCGGTGACGGCCATCTCCTCGATCGGGCTGCCGCCGTCGCTCCACGTGGTGTGCGCGTGCAGGTCGCCGCGCAGCGCCGCCCGGATCTCCTCGCCGCCGGTCGCGAGCGGGACCGCACGCTTCTCGAGGTCGGCCAGGTAGCCGGGCACGTCCCCGGCCAGCGCCTCGCGGACGACGGCGGCCGTCTTCGGTCCCACGCCCTTCAGGTCGGTCAGAGTCCCCGCCCTGACCCGCTTCTCGAGGTCGCCCTCGCCGAGCCCGGCCAGCGCCAGGGCGGCCGTCCGGAACGCCTTGACCCGGAACGTCGGCGCCCGCTCGCGCTCGAGCAGGAAGGCGATCCGGCGCAGCGCCGCCATCGGGTCCACCGCCCGACACTATCCACCGCGCTGTGATCACGTTCACCACCCGCGCCGGTCCGACCCGTGTGATCCTGGAGTCCGGTCGCCATCGGGGGTGGCCCCGCTCGAAGGGAGCGTTCGTCGTGCTCCGTCCGATGCTGCTGGGCAAGATCCATCGCGCCACGGTCACCGAGGCCGACCTCGACTACGTCGGGTCGATCACCGTGGACGCCGACCTGCTGGAGGCCGCCGACCTGCTGCCCGGGCAGCAGGTGGACGTCGTCGACGTCACCAACGGCGCGCGGCTCACGACGTACGTGATCGAGGGCCGGCGCGGCAGCGGCCAGGTCGGCATCAATGGCGCGGCCGCGCATCTCGTGCACCCCGGCGACGTCGTGATCGTGATCGGCTACGGCCTGCTGGCGGACACCGGGCCGGACAGCGAGGCGCGCACCCGGCGGCCGCGCGTGGTGTTCGTGGACGCCGCGAACCGCATCGTGCAGCTCGGCACCGACCCGGGGGACGTGCCCCTCGGCTTCGGCCTGCTGCCGTCCGGGGTGTCCCGCTCCTAGACTCCGGCGGATGGGCCCGTCCGTCGCTGCCGTCGATCGGGCGGCCCACGGGTTCTCCCCCGACGCCCTGGCCGCCGCGCTCCGGAGGGCCGGCATCGCCGACGTCGACGCCTCGGTCCGTCGCCGGGCCGAATACTCGTCGGACGCGTCGCTGTACCGGGTGGTGCCGGCGGCCGTGGCCTATCCCCGGGCGCCGGACGAGATCGAGGCCGCCCGCGACGTCTGCGCGCGGCTCGGCGTGCCGATCGTCGCGCGCGGCGCCGGTACGTCCATCGCCGGCAACGCGATCGGCACCGGGCTGGTGCTCGACACGTCCCGGCACCTGCGTCGGATCGTCGCCGTCGACCCGGACGCGCGCACGGCCGTCGTGGAGCCGGGCGTGGTGCTCGACGACCTGCAGCGCGCCGCGCGCCCGTTCGGACTGCGGTTCGGGCCGGACCCGTCCACCCACGACCGCTGCACGATCGGCGGGATGATCGGCAACAACGCCTGCGGCGCCATGGCTCTGGGTTACGGCCGGACGAGCGACAACGTCGTCGGGCTGGAGGTGCTGGCCGGCGCGGGCTGGACCGCGACCCTCGGCGAGGGCCTGCCGGCGCCCAGCACGCTCGACCCGCTGCGCGACGTCGTCACCTCCGCGCTCGGCGTGATCCGCACGGAACTGGGCACCTTCCCGCGGCAGATCTCGGGGTACGCCCTGCACCACCTGTTGCCGGAGAACGGATTCGACGTGGCCAGGGCGCTCGTCGGCACCGAGGGCAGCTGCGCGCTCACGCTGCGGGCGACGCTGCGGCTGGCCGCGGTGCCGGACCACTCGGCCCTGTTCGTCGTCGGCTTCCCGGACATGATCGCGGCGGCGGACGCGGTGCCGGCCGTGCTGGGCACCCGACCGGTCGCCGTCGAGGGGCTGGACGCCCGCGTGGTCGACGTCGTGCGCCGCACCCGCGGAGCGGCGGCCGTGCCCCCGCTGTCCGCGGCCGGCTTCTGGCTGCTGGTCGCGCTGGCCGGTCCAGATCCAGGCGACATCGCTTCGCGGGCAACCGCTCTCGACGCCATCGCGACCGACGTCCGGCGCGTCGACGACCCGGTCCACCGGGCCGCGCTCTGGCGGATCCGCGAGGACGGCGCCGGCCTGGTCGCGCGGCCGACGGCGGCCACCCGCCGGCACGCCGGCTGGGAGGACGCCGCGGTGCCGCCGCAGCGGCTCGGGGGCTACCTGCGCGACTTCCGCGACCTGCTGGCCCGGCACCGCCTGACGGGTGTGCCCTACGGGCATTTCGGCGACGGCTGCGTGCACATCCGCCTGGACTTCGCCCTCGGCTCCCCGGCCGGCGTGCCGGGGTTCCGCGAGTTCCTCGAGGATGCCGCGAGACTGGTTGCCGCGCACGGCGGCTCGATGTCCGGCGAACACGGCGACGGACGCGCTCGGAGTGAGCTGCTGGCCGTGCAGTACACGCCGGCGGCGCTCGCCGCGTTCGCGGCGGTGAAGGGGGTGTTCGATCCCGCGAACCTGCTCAACCCCGGCGTCGGCGTCGACCCGCGGCCGCTCGACGCCGACCTGCGGCTCCCCGCGGCCGGCCCGCTGCGGGTCCGCCTCGGCCTGCACTATCCGGACGACGCCGGCGATCTCACCAGGGCGGTGCACCGGTGCACCGGCGTCGGCCGCTGCCGATCCGAGACGCCGGCCGCCGGCGCGGTCATGTGCCCGTCCTTCCGCGCCACCCGCGACGAGAAGGACTCGACCCGCGGCCGCGCCCGGGTGCTGCAGGAGCTGGCGAACTCCACCCTGATCGACGGCTGGCGGGCCCCGGAGATCGCCGAGTCCCTCGACCTCTGCCTCGCGTGCAAGGGCTGCGCCGCCGACTGTCCGACGGGCGTCGACATGGCCACCTACAAGGCCGAGGCGCTGCACCAGCGGTACCGGCACCGCCCCCGGCCGCCCGCCCACTACGCGCTCGGCTGGCTGCCTGCCTGGTCCAGGGCAGCCGCGAGGGCACCGCGGCTGGCGAACGCGCTGCTGGGCTCGCCGCTGGCCGGGCCGGGGCGCGCGCTCGCCGGAATCGACCGGCGCCGCGCCCTGCCGCGGTTCGCGACGGAGCGGTTCGGGCCGTGGTTCGAGGCCCGGCCGGTCGAGCGCGAGCCCCGAGAGATCGGGCCGCCCGTGCTGCTGTGGGTGGACACGTTCACCGACCGGTTCGCACCCGACGTCGCGCGCGCCGCCGTGCGGGTGCTCGAACACGCCGGCTACGCGGTCCGGCTCCCGGACAAGCCCGTCTGCTGCGCCCTGCCGTGGATCACCACCGGCCAGCTCGGCACCGCGCGCCGGGTGCTCCGGCGCGGCACCGAGCGGCTGCGGCGGGCGGGGGCCGACGGCACGCCGATCGTCGGGCTGGAGCCGTCCTGCGTGGCCACCCTGCGCGACGACGCCGCGCGGCTGCTCGGGCCGGACGCGCCCGGGACCCGCGCGGGCGCCGCCGTCCGCACGCTCGCCGAGCTGCTCACGGCCACCCCCGGCTGGGCGCCGCCGGACCTGACCGGCCGGCAGGTCCTCGCGCAGCCGCACTGCCACCACCACGCGGTGCTCGGCTGGTCGCCCGACGCCGCGCTGCTGGCCGCGACGGGCGCGGCTGTCTCCGCGGTCGGCGGCTGCTGCGGGCTGGCCGGCAGCTTCGGCGCGGAGCGCGGCCACCACGAGATCAGCGTCGCCGTCGCGGAACTGGACCTGCTGCCCGCGGTCAGGGCCGCGCCGGACACCGCGATCCTGGCCGCCGACGGCTTCTCCTGCCGCACCCAGCTCGACCAGCTCGCCGGCCGCCGGGCGCTGCACCTCGCGGAGATCCTCGACCCCGCCCCACCCGGATCTCCCGCCGGCTGAATCCGGGCCGGCTCCCGCGGCGGCGTCAGCCGCGGTCGACGCCGCGGGCCAGGGTGGCGAAGTCCTCCGCCGACGCGCTGCCGGTGATCAGGAAGGTGACCCCGCCGTCGGCGCGGAACCACGCCGCCTCGCTGCGCCGGCCGGTCGTCACGGTCCAGGAGGTGCCGTCGACGTCCTGCGTCCCGCTGCTGGGCGCGGCGTCCCCCAGCTCCGCGCGCAGCACGTCGATCGTCTCGCCGTCGGACTCGATGAGCGTGATGAACCGCCCCTCCGGCGTGAGCCAGCCGCCGCGGACCGCGGACGGCAGGTCGGTGGTGGTGGCGGGATCGGTGAACGAGAACGAGTTCGGCTGCCAGCTTTCCGGCACGGCGGCCGGGTACACGACCTCGAAGCCGACCAGCGGCGCGGCCCGCTCGAAGCCGCCGGCCACGTCGGCGGTGGGCGCTGCGCCCTCGGTGGGACCGCCCGGGGAGAAGCTGACCAGACCGTAGACGCCGACGACGACCAGCGCGACCACGGCCAGCAGGCCCATGGACAGCGCCATGTCCCGCAGGGTCTTCGGCCGTCGATCCGCCACGCCCCCATCGTGTCACGGCCGACGCCGAGCCCCGGTCGGCGAGGCGGCGGGAACGGCGGTCGGGCGGCGGGACCCTGTGTGACGCAGATCCGCGCGGTCGCGGTGGTTCGGCGCCGCGCCGCCCCGATACGGTGCAGCTCATGGCTGACAACACCGGCGCGAACGATCCCGCCGAGGTCGAGTACCGCATCGAGCACGACACCATGGGCCAGGTCAAGGTGCCGAAGCACGCCAAGTACCAGGCGCAGACGCAGCGGGCGGTGGAGAACTTCCCGATCTCCCTGCGCCCGCTCGAGCGCGCCCAGATCCGCGCGCTGGCACTGATCAAGGCCGCCGCGGCGGCGGTGAACGGCGACCTCGGCGTGCTGCCGGAGGACGTCTCCGGCTCGATCGTCGCGTCCGCGTCGCGGGTCGCCGAGGGCGAGTTCGACGCGGACTTCCCGCTGGACGTCTTCCAGACCGGCTCGGGCACCAGCTCCAACATGAACGCGAACGAGGTGGTCGCGACGCTGGCCACCGAGCACCTCGGCTCGAAGGTGCACCCGAACGACCACGTGAACGCCTCGCAGTCGTCGAACGACGTCTTCCCCACCTCCATCCACGTCGCGGCCACCGAGGCGGTCGTCCGCGGGCTCATCCCCGCGCTCGAGCACCTGGCCGCGGCGCTGAGCGGCAAGAGCGCCCAGTGGGCGACCGTGGTCAAGGCGGGCCGCACCCACCTGATGGACGCCACGCCGGTGACCCTGGGCCAGGAGTTCGGCGGCTACGCCGCGCAGATCAGCCTCGGCGTCGAGCGGCTGCGCAGCACGCTCCCCCGGCTCGCCGAGCTCCCGCTCGGCGGCACCGCCGTCGGCACCGGCATCAATACGCCGCCGGGGTTCCCGGCCGCCGTCATCTCGAGACTGGCCGAGGTGCTGGATCTCCCGTTCACCGAGGCCCGGAACCACTTCGAGGCGCAGGGTTCTCGCGACGCCCTGGTCGAGACGTCCGGGCAGCTGCGGGTCATCGCCGTGAGCCTGACCAAGATCTGCAACGACATCCGCTGGATGGGCTCCGGCCCGACCGCCGGCCTGCGCGAGCTGCGCATCCCGGACCTGCAGCCGGGATCGTCGATCATGCCCGGCAAGGTGAACCCGGTGCTGCCCGAGGCGGCGCTGATGGTCGCCGCGCAGGTGATCGGCAACGACGCCACCGTGGCGTTCGCGGGGTCGCAGGGCAACTTCGAGCTCAACGTGATGTTCCCGGTGATCGGGCGGAACCTCCTGGAGTCCATCCGGCTGCTCACCAACGCGTGCCGGGTGCTGGCCGATCGCTGCATCACCGGCCTCGAGGCGAACGTCGAGCAACTCCGCGCCTACGCCGAGTCCTCGCCGTCCATCGTCACGCCGCTGAACAAGTTCCTCGGCTACGAGGAGGCGGCCTCGATCGCCAAGCAGGCGCTCAAGGACGGCAAGACGATCAAGGAGGTCGTGCTGGAGCGCGGCCACGTCGAGCAGGGCCGGATCACCGCCGAACAGCTCGACGCCACGCTCGACGTGCTGTCCATGACGCATCCGTAGGCGTCGTCGCAGGGACTCGTCCCCGCCCCTCCTAGGGCGCACCCACGGCGGTATCGCCTATCGCTGCGGCGGTTTCGGCGGCCCGGTCCCGGCGCCGGGGGCACCGCCGGCCGAGTCGTCGTCGTCGAAGTCCGGCGTCCAGGAGCCGGTCGTCTCGCCGGGCGACTCCGGGCGCGTGGGCGGCGAGCCCGCCGCGCCGCCGGCACCTGGCGCGCCGCCCGCCGGCGGCGCCGGGTCGTCGCCGACCGTGGGGATCTCCTCGGTCGCCGGTCCCTGCCCCGCGTGCGGTCCGGGCGGCGGTGGCCGGTAGCCCTGGTCCGGCCCGCCGAGCACCTGCGTCGGGCCGGAGCCGACGATCAGGTCGGTCGGCTCCGCCGGGTACGGGTCGTCGCGACCGGACAGCAGGCCGTACGGATCGGCGCCGGGCGGCGGCCCGCCGGGCGGCGGCGGCACGGGCGGGAGGAAGACCGTCGGCGCCTCCGAGCCCGGCGGCGGGACGTTCCGTGCCCGCTGCTGCTCGGCGGCGGCGGCCGCGGCAGCCCGGTCGCGCTCGTACTGCTCGCGTTCGCGGGCGATCTGCTTGTTGCGCTGATAGACCACGATCCACGTGATGATCCCGCCGATCACCACGACCGCGAGGATCAGCCACAGCCACCACAGGCTGCTGCCCGAGTCGGCGTCGCCGGACGCGGATCTGTTGATGGTGGTCGGGGTGACGAAGACCGAGCTGCTCTCCGGGGTCGGCGTCGGGGTCGGTGTCGGGGTGGGGGTCGGTGTCGGGGTGGGGGTCGGTGTCGGGGTGGGCGTCGGGGGCGGTGGCGCGACCACCTGGAAGCTGGCGACGCCGACGGTGCCTGAGCTCTGGCCGATCGCCTCCAGCCGGTGGGTGCCGTCGGGAAAGTCGGTCGGCACGACGAACTGGGCTCGCGCGACGCCGGTGTTGTCGGCGTTGACGGGGGTGAGTGTGACCTCGCGGGAGAACAGCGTGAGGCCCACGGTCTCGTTCGGCTCGAAGCCCGAGAACACGACGAGTTGCGTTCCGCCCGGGGCGATCTCGGCGGACTGCACGACCTGCGGGATCGCCGTGCCCGGGGCGGTCGGGGTGACCGAGCTGTTCGGCGCGCCGGCGAAGGTGAGCGGCACGGCGTTGTCCTGTGACCGGTCGGAGTCGTCGTCGCTCGCGGTGTACAGCGAGCAGCGCCCGGTCACGCAGTTCAGCGCGTCCGTCGTCACCGAGCCCAGCGTGATGGTGACCGTGAACGATCCGTCCGGCCCCCACGCCGCCTGCACCCCGCCGCCGCCGCCCTGCCCCGTCCCGGTGATGTGCGCCCAGCTCGTGGTCGTGTTGCCGTCCGGGATCGCACCGCCGACGCACGTGCTCAGGTTCTCCGGCGCGCCCGAGCCCTCGCCACACACGGCGACGTAGAGGCCGTGGTCGGTGGCGAACCCGGTGCCCTTGACGTTGATCGCCGCGCCCTCGGCGGCCAGGTTGTCGGCCGGGTCGACGATCAGCGTCCGGGTGTCGACCGTCGTGGTGACCGGGGCGGCGCCGACAACGCCGGTCGCGGCCGATCGGGCGGGGGCGGCGGCCTGCGCGGTGGTGGCGAGGAGCGCGATCGCAGCCCCGGCGCCGACCGCGGCCAGCGCCCAGCTGACCCGCCGGGCGACCGGTCGACGTCTGTTCATCGGCCCGAGCATAGGGGCACGGCGACGCGCACCGGCCGAACCACGCAGGTCGCCGCACTCGACCCGCCGGGCGGCCTCGCGGGCGCTCTCGCAGCGGCGGATGCCGCGCGAGCGGCGCGCCGGTCCGCCGGGGGCTACCCGTCGAGCAGGAACGTCCGCAGCGCGTCCGCCAGCACAGCCGGCTCCACTTGGTGCGACTGGCCGGCGAGCACCTCGAGGCGGGCGTCGGGCACCGCGTCCGCGATCGCCCTGGCCGCGTCCGCGAAGAAGTCGCCACCGCCGGCGAGCACGAAGTCCGCGCTGGCGCCGCCGACACCCACCCAGGTCGGGCGCACGATCGTCTGCAGCCGGTCGCGCGGCGGTCGGCCGTCGCCCAGGGCCGCCGCGTCGTACACGAGCGTGTGCGCGATCCGCTCCATGTGCGGCCAGTAGGGCGAGTTCCGCTGGGCCGCGACCACCTCGTCGGGCATGCCGACCTGGCGCAGGAAGACCTCGGCCATGTCGCCGCGCCTGCCCTCGGCGAGCAGGCCGTTCAGCCGGTCGATGTACGCCCGCTGCCGGGCGGGCATGTCCGGCGAGTCGTCGTAGGGCACCTCGTACACCGCGAGCCGGTCGATGCCGATGCGGGCAGCCGCCGCCTCGAGCACCAGGGCGCCGCCGGACGAGATGCCGAACACGTGCGCGAGGCCGCCTGCGACCCCGATGAGCGTCTCGATGTCCTCGATCTCCCGGTCGAGCGCGAACGGGAGGGTGTCGCCGCTGTCGCCCCGCCCGCGCCGGTCGTAGTTCAGCACGGTGAAGTCGGGCGCCAGCATCCCCGCCAGCTCGACGTTGGACGACCGATCGCCGGTCGCGCCCGTCACCAGGATCAGCGCAGGGCCGGCGCCCGCCCGGTCGAAGGCGATCGACGTGCCGTCCCTGGACGTCACCCGTTCCATGTGCCGTCTCCGTTCCCGGCCGTGGCCGGCGCTCCGTCCGCGGATCAGTCCCGCGGAGTCCCCCGCGAACGTAGACCGAGCAGCAGGCCGATGCCGACGACGGCGATCCCGAGCCACACCAGGGGGCGCGGCGCGGCGCCGCCGAGCGCAACGCCGACGACGGCTGCGGAGATCGGCGCGACGCCGGTCAGCAGGCCCGCGCGTCCCGCGCCGAGCCGATGCACGCACGCGTACCAGAGCACGAACGCGACCGCGGTGACGCAGACGGCGAGGTAGCCGATGGCCCACCAGTTCTCGGCGGTCAGCGTGGTGATCGCGGCCGGGCCCTCGGTGAGCAGGCCGGCCAGCCCGAAGACCACGGCCGCGATCCACGTGGTGTGCACGGAGACGCCCCACGCGCCGTGCCGGCCGAGCAGCGGAATGGCCAGCAGGGTGAAGCCCGCCTCGCAGCCGAGCACCACGAGCGCCCACAGCAGCCCGATCAGGTCGCTCCGGCCGACACCCTGGACCAGCCCGGCGCCGCAGGTGACGACCAGCGCGGCGGACAGCACCCTGGCGCTCGGCGGCCGGCCCTCCAGCAGCGGGCCGAGCGCGGCCAGCACCAGCGGCACGCACGCCACCGCGACGCCGAGGACCGCGGGCTCCGCGTGCTCCGCGCCGCGCACCAGCGCGACGTTGAAGAGGAGCAGGCCGGTGGCGACCACGCCGAGCAGCCAAAGCCACTCGGTCCCGCGCGGCCGGCGCACCGGACGGCGGGCGAGCGCGGCGAACGCGATCAGCAGCAGGCAGGCCAGCCCGTAGCGCACCGCCTGCGCGGTGAACAGCGGCGCGTGCACGAGCTGACCGGAGACCGCGACGCTGCCGCCCACGAACACCATGCCGGTCGCGCCGGCGAGCGCGGCCAGGCCGACGTCGAGGCGACGCGGGCGGGCGGGCGCAGGTGCGCCGTTCGGGACCCGAAGACCGGGCGGTGGCGTGCCGATGTCGTTCACATCGGTCATGCTGGTCCCGGATTGGTTCGGCGTGAAGGACCATTCCTGGCGTGTGGAGGAGGACCAATCGTGGCCGATTCGTGCGGACCGTCGACCGTCGCCGCCGGGCCCGGCGGCTCGGACTTCCTCCAGCTCAACGCGGGGGCGGCGCCCACCCGAGGTCTGACGGACTGGCTCGCCGACCGGCTGCGCGCGGCGATCGCCGACGGCCGCCTCGGCGCCGGGGCGGCCCTGCCGGCGAGCCGGCCGCTGGCCGCGGACCTGGCGGTCTCCCGCGGCGTGGTGGTGGAGGCGTACCAGCGCCTGCGGGACGAGGGGCTGGTCGAGTCCAGGACCGGCAGCGGGACCGTGGTCGCCGCCGTGCCGCCCGCCGTCGGGCGCCGGCGGCCGCCGGTGCCACCCGCAGCCGGCCGGGTCGGCCCCCAGCCGGACTCCCGTCTTCCGCTGCTGCCCGACGTGGTGCCGGCGGGCGCCATCGACCTGTCGCCGGGGGTGCCCGACCTGTCCGCGTTTCCGCGTTCCGCCTGGCTGCGCGCGGAGCGCGCCGTGCTGGACGGCGCCGCGGGGTCGGAGCTCGGCTACGGCGACCCGCAGGGAAGCCCGCGGCTGCGGGGCGAGCTCGTCGACTGGCTCGGCCGCACGCGCGGGATCCGCACCGACGCCGACTCGATCGTCGTGGTCGCCGGCGTCGCGCAGGCGCTCGGCATCCTGGTCCAGACGCTGGTGCGGCGCGGTCGCACCCGCATCGCGGTGGAGGATCCCGGGTCGCGGGGCGCCCGTGACCAGGTCACGCACTGGGGGATGCGGCCGGTCGGCGTGGCGGTGGACGACGACGGCCTGCTGATCGACGAGTTGGCCGACACCGCCGCCGATGTCGCCCTGGTGACGCCGGCCCATCAGTTCCCGACCGGTGTCGTGCTGACCCCCGAACGCCGGCGCCGGCTCGTCGCCTGGGCCGGCCGCGGCGGCCTCGTCATCGAGGACGACTACGACGCCGAGCACCGCTACGATCGCGTGCCGGTACCCGCGCTGCACGCGTCGGCGCCGGACCGCGTCGCGCACACCGGGAGCACCTCGAAGACGCTCGCGCCCGGGCTCCGGCTCGGCTGGCTGCTCCCGCCGCCCGATCTTCTCGACGAGGTCGTCGAGGCGAAGCACGCCTCGGACCTCGGGTGCCCGATCCTGCCGCAGCTGGTGCTCGCCGAACTTCTCGCCGGCGGCGCGCTACGACCGGCACCTGCGCCTGGTGCGGACGCGGCAGCGGGCGCGCCGCGATGCGTTGGTGGCCGGCCTCGCCGAGTACCTCCCGCGGGCGCGGGTCAGCGGCATCGCCGCGGGGCTGCACCTCGTCGCGACGCTGCCCGAGATGTCCGGCGAGGTCGACGATCTCGAACTGGCGCAGCGGATCACCGCGGCGGGCGTGCTGGTGCACCCGCTGTCCTGGCACCGGATGCGGCCCGGCCCACCGGGTCTCGTGCTCGGCTACGCGGCGCACCCGCCCGACCGGTTGCGCGAGGCGGCCCGCCGGCTCGCCGCGGTGGCCGCGGGCACGGATTGACGCCGGCGCAGGCTCAGGCCAGGTCGGGCAGCTCCAGCATCTCGGTGACGAGCGCCGCGATCGGCGACCGCTCCGAGCGGGTCAGCGTCACGTGCGCGAAAAGCGGGTGCCCCTTGAGGGTCTCGATCACCGCGGCGACGCCGTCGTGCCGCCCGACGCGCAGGTTGTCGCGTTGGGCCACGTCGTGGGTCAGCACCACCCTGGAATTGCTGCCCAGCCGGGACAGCACCGTGAGCAGCACGTTCCGCTCCAGCGACTGCGCCTCGTCCACGATCACGAACGAGTCGTGCAGCGACCGGCCGCGAATGTGCGTGAGCGGCAACACCTCCAGCATGCCGCGGGCCATCACCTCCTCGATCACCTGCGGGGAGGCGACGGCCGAGAGGGTGTCGAACACGGCCTGCGCCCACGGCTGCATCTTGTCGTTCTCGCTGCCCGGGAGGTAGCCGAGCTCCTGCCCGCCGACGGCGTACAGCGGCCGGAAGACGACCACCTTGCGGTGCGCGCGGCGCTCCATGACGAGTTCCAGCCCGGCGCACAGCGCGAGCGCCGACTTGCCGGTGCCGGCCCGGCCGCCGAGCGAGACGATGCCGACCTCGTCGTCCATCAGCAGGTCGAGCGCGATCCGCTGCTCCGCCGACCGGCCGCGCAGGCCGAACGCCTCCCGCTCCCCGCGGACCAGCCGGATCTGCTTGCCGGGGGTCACCCGGCCGAGCGCGGCGCTGGACGGCGCCACCAGCTTCACGCCGGTGTGGCAGGGCAGCTCGCGGGCGGCGTCGGAGTCGATCAGCCCGGTGTGGAACAGGGTGTCGACCTGGTCGCCGGTGACCGGGAGCTCCGCCATGCCCGTCCAGCCGGACGGCACGATGTCCTGCGCCCGGTACTCGTCCGCGACGAGCCCGACGGCGGACGCCTTGACCCGCAGCGGCATGTCCTTGGTGACGAGAACGACGGCGCGGCCGGGCTTCTCGAGGGCGAGGTTGAGCGCGCAGGCGAGGATGCGGGAGTCGTTGGTGTCGGTCCGGAAGCCAGCGGGCAGCACCGTCGGGTCCGTGTGGTTCAGCTCGACGTGCAGCGTGCCGCCCGCCGCCCCGCCGGGCCCGACGACGGGCACGGGCGCGTCCAGCCGGCCGTGCTGCACGCGCAGGTCGTCCAGGATGCGCAGCGCCTGGCGGGCGAAGTAGCCGAGCTCCGGGTGGTGCCGCTTGGCCTCGAGTTCGCCGATGACGACCAGCGGCAGCACGACCTCGTGCTCGCCGAACCGGCCCAGCGCCCACGGGTCCGAGAGCAGGACCGAGGTGTCGATGACGTACACGCGCCGGTTCGCCCCTTCCGACGCTGCGCCCGGCGGAGCCGACGCGTGGACAGGGCCGGGCGGCGCCGATGCGTCAGGACCGGCCGCGGACGGGGATGCGCTGGACGGGGATGCGCCGGACGAAGAAGTGGTTGCGATGGGACGGACCGCCGCGGCGGAACCCTCCGGTCGACGTGAGGCCACGAACGACTCCCGACGGGCACGGGACCGCGCGCCCGTTCTCCTCGAGTAGGGCCGGCGGTGTCCCTGCGTCGCGACGGGTCCGCCGGAGCGGGCACGGTCGGTGGGCGCGGGGGCCCGGTGCCGGCCCCCTCGTGCTCAGCGGACGCTTCCCAGCGGCTCGCACGATCGGGGCCTCCCGTATGGGCCGCCTACCCGGACGCGATGTCCTGCGGCCCACGTCGCGGACGCTACCCCGCGCGCATCCACGGACTGACCGGACACGCGAACAACTGCGTGAACATCGGATTTCGCGCGCGTCAACGCCCGTCGCCGGGGCCCACGGTCAGTCGGCGGGCGGCGCCGCGGAACCTCCCGCCGGCGGCACGGGCGGCACCACCTGGACCGGCCCGGTCTGCTGCGGGGGCACCGCGGCCGTGCCGACCGCGCGGGGCAGCACGACCGTCATGGTCAGCCCGCCGCCGGGGCTGTGGGACGCCAGGATCGAGCCGCCGTGCGCCCGCACGATGGCTGCCACGATCGACAGACCCAGTCCGGTGCCGCCCTTCTCGCGGCTGCGGGACGGGTCGACGCGGTAGAACCGGTCGAAGAGCCGGCTCATCTCCTCGTCGGTCACCCCTGGCCCGTTGTCGCTCACCGCCACCGCCACCTCGCCGACGCCGGGCAGCACGGAAACCGTGCAGACGGTGCCCTCGGGGGTGTGGGTGCGCACGTTGCCGAGCAGGTTCGCGAAGAGCTGGTGCAGCCGGAGCCGGTCGCCCAGCACCGCCATGTGTTGCGACCCGGCGGCCAGCCGCCACGTGCGGTGCGAGTCGATGACGGCGGCGTCGTCGACCACGCCGGACAGCAGGTCGGACAGGTCGATGCGCTCGTGCGTCATGGTGCGCTCGGCGTCGGCCTGGATCAGCGTGAGCAGGTCCTCGACCAGCGCGCCCATCCGCCTGGACTCGAACCCGACGCGACCCATGGCGCGCTGCACCGACTGCTCGTCCGGCAGCGCGCCCGCCTGGTAGAGGTCGGCGTACCCGCGCACGGCGGCCACCGGCGTGCGCAGCTCGTGCGAGGCGTCGGCGACGAACTGCCGGAGCCGGTTCTCGCTGCGCCGGCGCTCGTCGAGCAGGGTGCCGATGCCGTCCAGCATCCCGTTGAAAGCGACTCCGAGCCGGCCGATCTCGGTGGACGGGTCCGCCGCCTCGACCCGCCGGTCCAGGTCGCCGTCGGCGATCGCGTCGGCCGCCACCGCCATCGACTCCAGCGGCAGCAGCTCCCGCCGGATGACCAGGCTCGCCGTCGCGCCGAGCAGGATCAGCAGGCCGATGGTGACGAGCAGCTCGACCAGCACCACCCGGCGGAACGTCTCGTCGACGTCGTCCAGCGACATCCAGGCCACCAGGTACCACTGCTGGTCGTTCAGCTGCGGCAGGGCGAACCCGAGCGCGCGGTACCGCACCGAGGCGCTGGACGCATCGCGCACGGTCGCCGGCTCGCCGAGCCAGGTGCGGTCGCTCAGCCAGGGCCGGGCGTCCGGCCGGCTGAGGATGGGCACCTCGACCTTCGACGTGCCGATCGGCGACACCGACGACCAGCCGATCTCGCCGCGCAGCTGCGCGAGGCTGCTGACCTCGGCGAGCATGCTGCGCGGTGATGCTCCGGTCGCGGGCGACCGCGTTCACCACCCCGATCAGGGTGGCGTCCTTCGCGGCGATCTGCGCGTCCCTGACCACCAGCGGCAGCACGATGTTGACCGCCAGCAGCGCGAGCGCCGCCGTCGCCACGACCAGCGCGATCAGCCGGGCGCGCAGGCTCCAGCGGCGCCGCCGGCGCCGGGTGGACGCCGACCCCGGCGGGTTCTGCGTCACCGTCGCCTCGGCGAGCGGGATCGGGCCGGTCGTCGACGTGCCGGAGTTCCCGCCGTCGGGGAAGCGGTCAGTGGCGCTGACCACGCAGCACGTACCCGAACCCGCGATGGGTGTGGATCAGCGGCTCGCCCGTCGCGTCGACCTTGCGCCGCAGGTAGGAGATGTAGGTGGCGACGACGGAGTCGTCGCCGTAGAAGTCCGTGCCCCAGACCGCGTCCAGCAGCTGCTGCCGGGAGAGCACGACGTTCGCGTTGATCATCAGGTGGCGCAGCAGCTTGTACTCGGTGGGCGCCAGCTCGATCGGCACGCCGGAGCGGGTGACCTGGTAGGTCTCGGGGTCGAGCTCGAGGTCGGCGACCCGCAGCGTGGCGTCCTCGTCGGTGTCGGGCCGGGTGCGGCGCAGCACGGCGGCGACCCGCGCGGCCAGCTCCTCCAGCCCGAACGGCTTGGTCACGTAGTCGTCACCACCCGCGGTCAGGCCGGCGATCTTGTCGGCGGGGGTGTCGCGGGCGGACAGGAACACGACGCCGGATTCGACCCCGGCGGCGCGCACCCGGCGCATGACCTCCAGGCCGTCGAAGTCGGGCAGCATGACGTCCAGGATGATCAGGTCGGGATGGCTGTCGGTGGCGATCCGCACGGCCTCGCGGCCCGTGGTCGCGACCGCCACCTGATACCCGAGGAAGCGCATCGACGTCGCGACCACGTCCTGCAGCGACGGCTCGTCGTCGACGACCAGCAGCTTGGCCTGAACGTTCATCCGCGCCCCCTCCTGTCGTGTTTCCGCCTGTCAACCTACGGCGGACCGTGCACCCACCCGGCGGTGGACAAGCTCATCAGAGCGGAACGCGACCAGCCGCAGGATTCCATGAGAAGCACGCGTGAGCCAGCGACGCCGCCGCACCGATCCTCGCGGCGCGCGGCAGCCGGCGCCCAGGGAGCCAGGCGCGGCGGCCGGCCGAGGCGTCAGGCGCGCGCGCCGGCCAGCTCCGTCATGATCATCGCCGGCGTCAGCGGCTCGTCGAGGAGACGCTGGAACCGTTGCAGCGCCGTGGTTCCCGCGTCCCGCGCGGCGAGCCACGGGCGGAGCAGCCGGTCGCCCTCCACGTACGTCGAGGTGTACGCGCGCCACAGCGGGTCGGTGAGGAAGCGCAGCCGCTGCCGCGCCTGCTCCTCGCCGGCCAGCGACCAGTGCCGGACGTACGCCACGACGTCCTCCGGGTCGGCGCCGCGGTCGTGCAGCAGGATCGCCGCGTTCTGCCGCACCGTGTTCAGCGGGCGCGCCGCCACCTCCAGCGCCTCCGCGAGGTCGGGATCGAAGGCCGGCCCGATGCCCTGCAGCACCTCGGCCAGCCAGCGCCCCCACCCGCGGCCGACGGCCGCCGTCAGCGCCAGGTCGCCCAGGCCCTCCGCCATCAGGCACTGCGGGGTGTTCACCAGGAAGATCGTGTGCTCGCGCTCGCCCGCCCGGTTGACCAGCAGGTCCTCCTTGCGGCAGTGCTCCGTGTGGTGTCCGGGGTAGCACTCGTGCGCGACCAGCACGCCGAACTGGCTCATCCGGTGGCCGAGCGAGGCGTTGACGGCGACGCGCGAGGTGAAGCCGCCGAGGTAGTAGTTGAACCCGCTCCACGGCGCGTCGGTGGCGATCTCGAACGTGATCTCCTCGCCGAGCCCGGCGAGACCGGTGGGCTCGACGACGAGCCGGCGCAGCTCGGCCGCGACAGTGCGCACGGCGCGCTCCACCAGTTCCGGCGGGCACAGCTCGGCCGCCCGCAGGTCGGCGAACCGGTCGGCCAGCGGGCCGGATCCGCCGAGCAGGCCGGAGATCTCGTCGTGCGCCTGCGCGTAGACGTCGGTGTCCACCTCGTCGATGCGCACCTGGAAGTAGCCGGCCACCTCGTCGATGAACGACATCTCCTCCCCGGCCAGCCTGCGGCCGGCGACCGCGAGGGCGTCGAGATGCGCGCCCAGGAACGCCGCCCTGGCCGGCGACAGGTCCGCGTTCGGCACCTCCGCGGACAACTCGGCCGCGCGGCGGGAGAGCTGGAGCGGGTCGGGCGCCGGCTCGTCGGCCACCCGCGCGCGCAGCGCCTGGTCGCCGGTGTACGCGTCCACGAAGCCGTCCACCACCCGGTCGAAGCGCAGGCCGAGCAGCAGGTATTCGGTCACCAGGTCCATGCGCCTCACCGTAGGCCGCGCGGCCGGCACGATGACCCGCCGCCGAGGCGCGTGCCGCGGCCTCGGAGGTATGACCGCCCGGTCCGGGTATGACCGTGTGGTCGTGGGTATGAGCGTCGAACGTCCTACCAACGACCACGCGCTCATACCGGCGGACCTCAGGTGATACCGGCGGGACCCGATGACGCCGCCGGCGGCGGTGGTCGGGCTACTCGCCGTACCGGCGGTGCCGGGCGGCGTAGTCGCGCAGCGCTCGCAGGAAGTCGACGCGCCGGAAGTCGGGCCAGTAGGCCTCGCAGAACCAGAACTCCGAGTGCGCGCTCTGCCAGAGCAGGAAGCCGGAGAGCCGCTGCTCCCCCGACGTCCGGATCACCAGGTCGGGGTCGGGCTGGCCCGAGGTGTACAGGTGCTCGCCGATCCTCTCCACGTCGAGCGAATCGATCACGTCCTGGATGCCGTGGCCCTCCTCCAGGCCGGTCTCCAGCATCGACTTCACCGCGTCGACGATCTCCTGCCGGCCGCCGTACCCGACCGCGATGTTCACCCGCAGCCCGGTGCGCGTTTCCGTGCGCATCTCGGCGGCGGCGAGCCGCGTGGCCATCGGCGCGGGCAGCAGGTCCAGCGAGCCGACGATGCGCAGCTTCCAGCGCTGCTCGGGGGCGGCGAGCTCGTCGACGACGTCCGTGATGATCTCCAGCAGCGGCTGCAGCTCGTCGTCGGCCCTGCGCAGGTTCTCGGTCGAGAGCAGCCAGAGGGTGACCATCGAGATGCCGGCGCCCTGACACCACTCCAGCAGGTCCGCGATGTGCGCCGCCCCGGCCCGGTGACCCTCGGTCGGGTTGGTGAAGCCCGCCTTCCTGGCCCACCGCCGGTTGCCGTCGAGCATGACGCCGACGTGGTGCGGGATCTGCGCGCCGACCAGCTCCCTGGTGAGCTTCCGCTCGTACACGCGGTAGAGCAGGGCCGGAAGTCTCACGCCCGATGACCCTACTGCCCGAAGGAATTCGGGTGCGGGACGCGGATCACGTCGCCCTCCGGTGGGAAAACTGATGGGTAACCCGCACGATTGAAGGATGACGCTGACTGACACAACGCCAGCGCCGGCTCTCGTCAGACCTCGAGCTCGCGGCTGGATCCACTGGTACTCCGCGGTCGCCGCGATCGCCATGGGGCTCGCGCTGATCCCGCTCGCCGCCGTTTTCGTCGGCGCGGGCGCGGCGTTCGCCTGCGGCATCTACGCGCTCACGATCATCGGCCTGTTCGCGGTGAGCGCCACCTACCACCGTCATCAGTGGGTGTCCCAGCGCGCCCGCACCTGGATGAAGCGCGTGGATCACTCGATGATCTTCGTGTTCATCGCCGGCACCTACACCCCGATCGCCGCCATCGCCCTGCAGCCGCCGACCAGCACCGCGGTGCTGATCGCTGTGTGGGGCGGGGCCGCGGGCGGCGTGGCGCTGAAGATGCTCTGGCCGCACGCCCCGCGCTGGCTGGGCGTGCCCTTCTACCTGGCGGTCGGCTGGGTGGCGATCTTCGTGCTGCCGGAGATCCTGGCGAGCGGCGGGATCGCGGTCCTGGTCCTGCTCGCCGCCGGCGGCCTGCTGTACACGGCCGGGGCAGTGATCTACGCGCTGCGCCGGCCGAACACCTGGCCGGCCACCTTCGGATACCACGAGTACTTCCACGCCGCGGTCACGCTCGCGGCGGTCTGCCACTGCGTCGCGATCTGGCTCGTGCTCTTCCAGGCCGCCTGACCCCCGAGTTCGCACGCACGACGGCCGAGGGACCGCCCCTGCACGGGACGGTCCCTCGGAACTCGGGTGGGTCGGCCGCGGCGGCCGACGCGCGGGGCGTCAGGCCAGGTCAGGTCCCTCGCCGCGCAGGCGGTTGACCTCTTCCATCGCCGCGCGCAGCTCGCCCAGCCAGGTGTCGGCGTGCTCGCCGACCAGGCGGACGGCCCATACCAGCGCGTCGGAGCGCGACCGGGCGACGCCGGCGTCGACCAGCGTGTCCAGGATCTGCCGCTCCGGCTGCCGCAGCCGTGTCATCACCGGCGCGGACAGCGTGGTGAACAGCTCCTCGGTGCCGCCGAGGCTGGCACCCCAGGAGACGGCCCGGCCGTAGCGGAACTGCCCCTGGCGGGCGATCTCCATCCGCGCCTGGCGGGTGTCCTCCCGGAAGCGCGCGATGCGACCGGACTCGGCGGCCGCCCTCGCGGCGTCGTCGTCGAACTCGTCGGTCAGCGCCGGCAGCTCTCCGACGACGAGGATCTCGTCGCGGTCGACCGTCACGGTCGGTGCGCCGGTGAACCAGTCACCCGGCAGTCGCCCGGCGAACCAGGCGGCGGCATCGGACGCGTCCGGCGCATCCGGCGCGCCACCGCGGCCGCGTCCACGCGGGCCGAAGCCCCGGCCCGGGCCGAACGGGCCGCCGAAGCCGGCGCCGCGTCCACCCTTGCCACCACGGCCGCGTCCGTGTGGACCGCGACCCTCACGCCCGGGGGCGCCCGGAGCGCCCTGGTCGGGACCGTCGTCCCAGTTTGCGAAGTAGCCCTTCATGGCTCTTCTCCTCTCAGCCTGCGAACGTCGTTGATTACAACGTTACAGCCGTAACAACGGCGCTTGCATCCCTATGATTCCGCTGACCAGGTGCAGCATCCTGTGATCCGCGTCACAGGTTTCGGGGCGGCGCGCTCAGGCCGCGTCCAGCAGGGCGCGCAGCTCGGCGGGGTCGGTCACCGGCCGGTCGCAGACGAATCCCCGGCAGACGTAGGCCGCGGGCCGCCCGCCGACCAGCGGCCGATCCGCGAGCAGCGGGTGACCCGGCTCGTCCGGGGCGCCGACGTCGAACACGCTGCCGGCCCCGGCCCGCGCCCGCGCCGCCTCGACCAACGCGTCCCTGTCGGCGCCGGCAGCACCGACCACCGCGATCTGCAACGGCCCGGCCGCGGCGGTCTCGGCCGCCGCCAGGTGCCAGCCCGCGGAGCGCGGGAACCGCGCGGCGAGGGCGCCGACCGTGGCCGCCGCCGCGTCCGCCACGCGCCGGTAGTGCGGAAGGCCGGTCAGCGCCCCCACGCCCAGCAGCGCGTGGGTGATCGACGCCAGCCCGGACGGGACGGCGCCGTCCGTCGGATCCCGCGGCCGCAGGATCAAGCCGGACGCGTCCTCCGCCGTGTCCGCGAAGCCGCCGGGCGGGTCGTCCGCGAAGAACGCGAGTGCCGTGTCGACGACGCGCACCGCCTCCGCCAGCCAGCGCGCGTCGCCGGTGGCCTGGAAGAGCGCGAGCAGTCCGCCGGCGAGGTCGCCGTGGTCGGCCAACACCGCCGGGCCAGGGCCGACCCTGCCGTCCCGCGAGCTGCGCACCCAGCGGTCACCGACCTTGTGCACCTCCACCAGATAGCCGGCCGCCGCCGACGCGGCCGCGATCCAGTCGGGGCGGCCGAACGCGGCGCCGCAGTCGGCCAGTGCGGCGATGGCCAGCCCGTTCGATCGCAACACGACCAGGTCGTCCCGGCCGGGTTGCGGCCGCCCGGCACGCGCGGCGAGGAGCCGGCGGCGCGCGTCGTCGAACCACCTCCGATCGTCGGGGTCCGCCGGCAGCCGCGCCACCTCCGCGGCCAGTGGATCGACCACCCGCGCGCCCGGCGCCGGCAGGGCGAACAGGTCGGCCACCCTGGCCGCGTCCGCCCGGCCCAGGACGTCGACCAGCTGATCGCGCGACCACCGGTACGTCAGTCCCTCGACGCCCGCGGTGTCGGCGTCCAGCGCGACGGCGAACGCGCCGCCGGGCAACCGCATGTCGCGGAGCAGGAACTCGGCGACCTCCCGGGTGATGCGGGCGGAGAGCGGCGAACCCGTCAGCCGTGCGTGGTGCGCGAAGACGCGCAGCAGCTGCGCGTTGTCGTCGAGCATCTTCTCGAAATGCGGCACGTGCCAGGTCGCGTCCACGCTGTAGCGGGCGAAGCCACCGCCGAGCTGGTCGTAGATGCCGCCGCGGGCCATCCGCTCCAGGGTCAGGCCGACGGCGTCGAGCGCGGCAGCCGACCCGGTGCGCTCGTGGTGCCGCAGCAGGAACTCGGCGACCATCGACGGCGGGAACTTGGGCGCACCGCGGAAGCCGCCGTGGACCGGGTCCAGCTGGCCGAGGATCTCCGCTGCCGCCGCGTCGAGATCGGTGACGGCGAGCGGCCGGTCGGTCAGCGGCGCGGCCATCTCGGCGAGCGACGCGCGGATGCCGGCGGCCGAGGTGAGCACCTGGTCCCGGTCGCCGCGCCACGCCTCGGCGAGGGCCGTCAGCAGCTGGCGGAACGAGGGCATCCCGCCCGTCGGCGCCGGTGGGTAGTAGGTGCCGGCGAAGAACGGCTCGCCGTCCGGGGTCAGGAAGCACGTCATCGGCCAGCCGCCCTGGCCGGTGAGCGCCTGCGTGGCCGTCATGTACACCGCGTCGACGTCCGGGCGCTCCTCGCGGTCGACCTTGATCGCCACGAAGTCCCGATTGAGCTGCGCCGCGACGGCCGGGTCGGAGAACGACTCCCGGGCCATCACGTGACACCAGTGGCAGGACGCGTACCCGACCGACAGCAGCACAGGGACGTCACGGCGGCGCGCCTCGGCGAACGCCTCCGCCGACCACGGCCACCAGTCGACGGGGTTGTCGGCGTGTTGCGCGAGGTAGGTGGAGGTGGACCCGGAGAGCCGGGACATCGCGCCTCCTCGTCGTGCTTGGTTCGCGCCGTCCGGCGCCCGCGGCGCGGGCGCGGCTCGGCCGTCAGCCCGTGCGGTCCTCGACCGGCACGCCCTGCCCGCCGTCCGGCCCGTGGTCCGTGGGCGGCTCGTCCGGATCCGCGGCCTCGGGCACGGTCGCGTCGCCGGGCGGGTCGGCCCGGACGTCGGCGACCGGCGGGGCCTGCTGCTGCCGCACCTTCTTCAGGTGCTTGTTCATCGACCGCAGCAGGAATACCAGGGCGATGCCCATCAGCACGATGACCAGCAGGCCGATCGGGGCCGCCTTGCCCCACTCCGGACCCTTGCCGGTTGACGGGTCGACCTCGTCCGGCGCCGTCTCGGCCAGCGCGACCGCGGCCGCCCGCAGCGCGTGGATCACGCCGTCCCGCCGTCGTCCCGGGCCCGGCCGGCCGGCTCCCTGACCCCGGCGAACAGGTCGTCCTCGGGCAGCGACGTGGCCACCAGGGAGCGCGCCAGCTCGTAGTCGTCGGTGCCCCAGACCATCGCCTCGACGTCGTGCGGCACGGCGAACCACGCAGAGTCGGGGTCGATCTGGGTCTCGTGCGCGCGCAGCGCGTCGTCGCGCGCGTGGAAGAACGCCGACACCTGCACCTGCGTGGTGATCCGCGGCGCCGGGTCGGGCCGGCCGGACTGGGTGAAGCGCTCGATCCACTCGTCGAACGGCCCGGTGCCCGTGCGCTCCTTGACGGCGGCGTTGATGGCGAGGATGCGCTCACGGGAGAAGCCGACGTTGTAGTACAGCTTCTGGGGCTGCCACGGCTCCCCGGCGTCGGGGTAGGCGTCCGAATCCCCCGCGGCCTCGAAGGCCCCCACGGCGACCACGTGGCAGCGGATGTGGTCGGGGTGCGGATAGCCGCCGTTCTCGTCGTAGGTGGTCATCACGTGCGGCCGGTACCTGCGCACCATCGCCACCAGGGCGGCGATCTCCGGCTCCGGATCGAGCGCACCGAAGCTGCCCACCGGCAGCGTCCAGGTGTCGGCGGGCCCCTCGTGGTACCCGGAGTCGGCGAACCCGAGCCACTCGTGGGCGACTCCGAGAATCTCTGCGGCCCTGGCCATCTCGGTGATCCGCAGGGCCGGGATGTCGAGCTCGCGGTCGGCCAGCTTGGGGTTCAGCACGTCACCGCGCTCGCCGCCGGTGCATGAGACGACCAGCACACCGACCCCCTCGGCCGCGTACTTGGCGAGCGTCGCCGCCCCCTTGCTCGACTCGTCGTCCGGGTGGGCGTGCACGGCCATCAGCCGCAGCGGCGCCGTCCGCGCGAACTCCGCGCGCCTGGCCGCGGCATCCGCCACCTGCGTCTCCATGCGTCTCGCTCCTTCGCCGCGCCGCCACAGCGGCACCCGTTTCGCCACGCCCCGGGTCCTGCCCGTCGTGCCCGACCGTTCCGTGCGGGCGCGACGCACCCATTCTGCACACCCGGCGCACGCCGCGTGGACATCGTCGCGGTCGCCCCCGACAGCCGCCGTCCCGGGCGCGGGCAGGGGCGTGACCGGCGGGAATCGACGGCTCCCCGAGGTTCACGCGTGTTAGAATTGCCGCATTCCGACGGCCCCCGACGGGGCCGTCACGTGTTTTCTGTGCCACCTACGAGTGCGGGAACGCGCCCAGGCGACCGGCTCGGGGCTCCGGGCGCACCGCAATCCGCAGCGCCGATCCCGGCGTTGCGGTGCCTGACATGTTCGCAGTGAGGAGTTGCCATGACCGGGACCACCGTGACCTGGCTGACCCAGGAGGCCCACGACCGCCTGCAGGCCGAGCTCGACCAGCTCGTCGCGCAGCGCCCGGTGATCGCGGCCGAGATCAACGCCCGGCGCGAGGAGGGCGACCTCAAGGAGAACGGCGGGTATCACGCCGCGCGCGACGAGCAGGGGAAGCAGGAGGCGCGGATCCGGCAGATCCAGGAGCTGCTGCGCACCGCCCAGGTCGGCGTCGCCCCGGCGGACGACGGCATCGTCGAGCCCGGCATGGTCGTCACCGTCGCCTACGACGGCGACGAGGAAGACCAGGAGACCTTCCTGCTGGGCTCCCGCGAGGAGGGCGTGCACGGCTCGCTGCAGGTGTACTCGCCCCAGTCGCCGCTCGGCCAGGCCATCCTCGGGGCGTCGCGCGGCGAGGCCCGCGAATACGTGCTGCCCAACGGCCGCACCCAGAAGATCAGCATCCTCGAGGTCAAGCCCTACACGGGCTGAGCGTCGCCACCCGGGGCTGCCCGCGCACCCCGGGCCCGTGCACCCCGGGCCCGCTCACTTTCGCTCGATCACCCGGTAGCCGGCGTCGGCGAGGCGCGACACCAGCTCGTCGCAGTGCGACGAGCCGCGCGTCTCCAGCCGCAGCGCGACCTCGACGTCGCCCAGCGACAGCCCGGATCCCAGGCGCGAGTGCTCGACGTCCAGCACGTTCCCGCCGAGCTCGCCGACGAGCGACAGGAGCCCGGCCAGTGAGCCCGGCCGGTCCAGGATCTCGATCCGCAGCGACAGGAACCGGCCGCCCGCGACCAGGCCGTGCTGCACGACGTGCAGCAGCACCAGGGGGTCGATGTTGCCGCCGGAGAGCACGGCGACGACCGGCGGCCGGAAGAACGCGGGGTCGGCCATGATCGCTGCCACCGCGGCGACCCCGGCCGGCTCCACCACCAGCTTCGCCCGCTCGACCATCAGCAGCGTCGCGCGGGCGAGCTGGTCCTCGGACACCATGACGATGTCGTCGACCAGCTTCTGCACGTGCGAGAAGGTCAGCGCCGACGGCTCGCCGACGGCGATACCGTCCGCCAGCGTGGACATCTCCCGCAGCCGCACGGGCCGACCGGCGTCCAGCGATCCCGGCCAGGCCGCCGCCTGCTCGGCCTGCACACCGACGATGCGCACGTCCGGCCGCAGGTCCTTGATCACGGCGGAGACCCCGCTGATCAGCCCGCCGCCGCCCGCGGCGATCACCACGGTCGCGACATCGGGTACCTGCTCGAGGATCTCCAGCCCCACGGTGCCCTGACCGCGCAGCACGTCGGGGTGGTCGAAGGGATGCACCAGCACGGCGCCGGTGCGCGCGGAGAACTCGACGGCGGACTCCAGCGCGTCGTCGAGGGTGGCACCGACGAGATCGACCGTTGCGCCGTAGGCGCGGGTGGCGGTGAGCTTGGCGATCGACGCGCCGACCGGCATGAACACGGTCGCGGTGATGCCCAGGAGCGACGCGGCCAGCGCCACACCCTGGGCGTGGTTCCCGGCGGAGGCCGCGACCACGCCCGCCGCGCGCTGCTCGGCGGTCAGCCGGGCGATCCGGACGTACGCGCCCCTGATCTTGAAGGACCCGGTGCGCTGCAGGTTCTCGCACTTGAGAAAGACCGGCCCGCCGACGCTTTCGGCCAGCGGCCGGGAGGACTCCATCGGGGTGTACCGGGCGACGCCCTGCAGGAGTTCGGCGGCGGCGCGGACGTCGTCGACCGTCACGTGGTCCATTCGGAGCATCCTGCCACCGCACGCCCGGCAGGGCGGGCGCATCGTCACACGCACGCCCGGCAGGGCGGGCGCATCGTCACACGCACGCCCGGCAGGGCGGGCGCATCGTCACACGCACGCCCGGCAGGGCGGGCGCATCGTCACCCGCGCGGCCGGCAGGGCGGGCGCATCGTCACCCGCGCGGCCGCTCTGCAGGGCGTGGAGCTGCTGGGCGCGATCAGTCCGCGGTCGGCGTCGACCAGGAGCCGAGGGCGTTGCCGCCGGAGGCGCTGGTCGGGTTCAGGGTGACGACGACGGCCGGGCCGCCCACGGCGCCGGGCGCGTCGGGCGTCGGGGTGGGCGGGGCGGCGGGTTCCGGCGGCGGCGCCGGGGGCGTCGCGACCGCGTCGGATGGGGCGGGGATCGCGGGCGGGACCGGCGGGACCGCCGACGCCACGGGCGATGTCGCGGGGCCGGGGGTCGGCGTCACCGGGGCCGAGCGGCCCGGGTCGGGCGATCCGCGTCCGGTGCCCGGGACCCCGACCGCCGGCCCGGTCCCCGCGGTGGTGGGGGTCGGTGGGCCGCTCGGCCCTGTCCGCGTGGCGGGCACGGCCGGCACCGACGTCGTGCGGTCGTACATCGCGGTGGCGATCGCCGACCCGCCCAGCAGGACGACCGAGGCGGCGGCGAGCGCGCCCGCCGCCGTCACCCTCGGGATCCGGCGACGCGGCGCGCCGAACCGCCGCGCCGGCGGGAGCGGTTCGCGCGCAGCGGGGGTCTGCCGGGCGGCGGCCGGCCGCGGCGGCGACGCGGGCTCTGGCCCCGTCGTCGTGCCCGGCGCGGGCGCCGGGTTGCGATCGTCCGCGGACGGTTCGGGCGGGGACAGGAACAGCGAGAGCACGGGGTCGGCGATCTCCGTCGTCGCGGTCGCCTCCACCGCGAGCAGGCCCCGTCGGATGTCCGAGCGGTCGCGGTCCCCCTGCCGGACCGCCTCCACGGGATTCCACAGGTCCGCGCCGGCGAGCCGCGCCGCGCCGAGGGCGATCGTCGCGGTCGGATCGGCCTCGATCTCCAGCGGCCTGCCGAAGCGTTCGGCCAGCAGCCGCGCGACGAGGGGCTTCCCGGCGGACCCGCCGACCAGCAGGATCGACTCGATGTCCCCTGCGTCGACGCCGGTCGACTCGATCGCCTCGGCGAGGCGGCGGACGGTGCCGTGGATGGTTCCGGTCGGCAGCGCCGACGATGCACCGACGCGCTGGCGAGGGACCCGGCGCGGCGCCGCGACCCCGTCCGGCTCGGCGGGTTCGGCGGCCTGCGGCGGCCCCGCCGGCGCAACGGGTGCATCCCCGAAGGGGTCGAACGCGTCGAGGGGGACCATGCCCGTGGGCGTGCCGAGCACCTCGAGGCGGTCCGGCGCAATCCGCCGCACGACCGCGGCGCTGAACGTCCGGCCGCCGAGGCCGTAGACCGCGACCGTCGAGCCGACCGCCAGCCGGTCGTCCGAGGCGACATGCGCCGCGGCGGCGACCGGTTCGACGACGAACCGGACGTCCGGCACGCCGGCGAGCTCGAGCTCGCCGGTCAGCGCCGCCTCGTCGCGCGGGCCCCACCCGGCGGGATGGGTGATCGCGACCAGCTGCGCCGGCCCACCCTCCCGCGCGGCGACCCGGTCAACAATTCGGCGGACCACCGCGGCGATCTCGGCCGGGCGGGCAGGCGCATCGCTCCCGACGAACGTCGGCGCCCGCTGCCCGACACGACGCGGGGACGCGGTGACGACCCGATCCGGCCTGGTGCGCTCACGGCGTTCACCGCGGGCGCCGATCACCGGCCGGCCCGCCTCGGCCGGCCGACCCACGGGCAGCGCGGACGCCGTCCAGGCGCCGAGGCGCACGGCCTCGGCGGGCGCGGGCTCGCCGTCCCGCAGTCGGCTGACGGCGGCGGCGGCGACCGTCGTCCCGACGTGGATGCCGAGCGCGTACACCGGTATCAACGCCGCGCCCCGCGCAGGCTTCGCCGCCCGTTCCGATCCGGCGAGCCGGCTGGGCAGAGGCGTGACGAGCCGCTGCGATCCGTCGGCCTCATGCCCGTGGTTCGGAACCGGGGAGGGTCCCGGATGGGCGACGATCCCGGAAAATCGGCGCGGCTCCGGCCCGGTCCGCCGGACGTCAGGTCGCGGCGGACGCCCGGCCCGGCCAGTAGGACTCGGGCGCCAGGGCCACCGCGGCCGCCCCGACCAGCCCGGCCCCCGTGCCGAGCGCGGCCGGACGGATGCGCGGCGCCGCGGCGAAACCCAGCGCGGCGTATCGCGCGTAGCTCGCCGCCAGCGGGTCGAACAGCACCGGGCCGGCGCCGGCCACCCCGCCACCGATGACCACCAGGTCCAGGTCCAGCAGCGTGACGGCGCCGGCGATCGCCATGCCCAGCGCCCCCGCCGCCCGGTCGAACGCGGCGACGGCGATCGGATGGCCGTCGGCCGCGAGCGCGGCGACCTCGCGCGCGCCGGTCGCCGCCGCGAGTCCCTGCGCCCTCGCCCAGGCCGCGAGCGACGGCCCGCTCGCGATGGCCTCGACGCAGCCGACTCCGCCGCACACGCAGTCCGGGCCGTCCGGGTCAACGCTGACATGCCCGATGTGGCCGGCGTTCCCGGTGGCGCCGGGCTGCACCGAGCCACCCAGCACGAGGCCGCCGCCGACGCCGGTGGACACCACCATGCCGAGGACGTTCTCGTGCCCGCGCGCGGCGCCGAGCCAGTGTTCGGCGACCGCCACCGCGACCGCGTCGCCGATCATCCCGACGTCGCGCCCGTAGCGCTCGGCGAGCCGGTCGCGCACCGGGAACCCGCGCCAGCCGGGGATGTTCACCGGTGACACCGTGCCCGGTCCGAGGTCCATCGGGGCCGCCGTGCCGAGGCCGATGCCCGGCACCAGGGACGGTTCGTCCGCGGCGATGCCGGCGTCCACCAGCGCACCGTCGATGGCCTCGGTGAGCGCGCCGAAGAGCACCTCGGGGTCGAGCGTGCGCGGCGTCGGCACGAGGTGCTGACCTCGCACCTCGCCGGCCTCGTCCACCACGCCGCCGGCGAACTTGGTGCCGCCGATGTCGGCCGCGATGGCGATCCGGCGAGCGCTCGTCACGCGTCAGTCCAGCGCGTCGCGCAGGTCGGCCAGCAGGTCGTCGATGTCCTCGATACCCACCGACAGCCGGATCAGGTCGTCCGCCACCTGCAGCTGCGACCCGGCCACGCTCGCGTGCGTCATCAGTCCGGGGTGCTCGATGAGCGACTCGACGCCGCCGAGCGACTCACCCAGGGTGAAGACCCGGGTGCGCTGACAGATCTTCAGCGCCTCCTCCACGCCGCCGACGACCGTGAACGACACCATGCCGCCGAACCGGCGCATCTGCCGCGCGGCGACGTCGTGGTTCGGATGGTCGGCCAGCCCCGGGTAGTACACCCGGCACACCCGCGGGTGCGGCACCAGCATCTCCGCCACCCGCTCGGCGTTGTCGCAGTGCTTTTCCATGCGCAGCGCCAGAGTGCGGATCCCGCGCAAGGTCAGCCAGCAGTCGAAGGGGCCGGCGATCGCGCCGATCGCCTTGGCGTAGAAGGAGAACTGCTCGCCGAGCTCGTCGTTCGGCGTGACCAGCGCGCCGCCGATGACATCGGAGTGCCCGCCCAGGTACTTGGTGGTCGAGTGCAGCACCACGTCGGCGCCGAGGGCGATCGGCCGCTGCAGGTACGGCGAGGCAAAGGTGTTGTCCACCACCAGGAGCGCCCCGCAGTCGTGGGCGATCTGGGCCAGCCCGGCGATGTCCGCGATACGCAGCAGGGGATTGGTCGGCGTCTCGCACCAGATCACCCGGGTGGACGGCCGCACGGCCGCCCGTACGGCGTCCAGGTCGCCCAGCGCCGTCGCGGTGTACGTCATCCCCCACGGCACACCGATCTTGTCGATCAGCCGCCAGGTGCCGCCGTAGGCGTCGTCGGGCAAAATCACGTGTTCGCCCGGGCGGAGCACCGCGCGCAGCAACGTGTCCGTCGCCGCCATGCCCGAGGCGAACGCCGAGCCGTGCCTGCCCTCCTCCAGGCTGGCCAGCGCGACCTCGAGCGCTGTCCTGGTCGGGTTTCCGGCCCGCGAGTAGTCGTACCCGGCACGGGTCTCGCCGACGACATCCTGCGCGTAGGTGGAGGTCTGGTAGATCGGCGGGACGACGGAACCGGTCGTCGGGTCGGGCTCCTGGCCGGCGTGGATGGCGCGGGTGGCGAAGCCGCTCACGAAGTCGCCGCCGTTGCCGCCGCCGCCGTTGTTGCCGTTGTCGCCGCCGTTGGCGTGGTGGTCACCGTCGTTCACGGGCATCGTTGCACCCTAGCCGGGACGCGGGGTCCGCCCATCCGGGCGCCGGTGTGCCGGCCGGCCGGGAGGGTCACATGCCGGGCCAGAGGATCGCCCCGGAGTCCGTCGTGCCGATCACGCTGGACGACGCGGACGGCTTGCGGCGCTTGCCGATCCACCGTCCGGTCGCCGGCAGCAGGGCGAGCACGACGACCACCACGCCGCCCCAGAACAGGGGCCACTGCTCGACCGGATACTGCGCGTCAGCGTTCCCGTAACCGACGCCGAACTGCGCGTAGGCCGTGGTGCCGATCGAGATCAACGCGCCGATGACGACCGCGCCGCGCCCGCGCCGGATCAGCAGCAGCAGCGCGCCGATGACCATGAACGCCGTGGCGACCGTCCAGCCGATGGTCGGCACGGCCGTGACCTCCTCCAGGGTGTCCTGGTACGCCTGCGCCTCCTGCGAGCTCGCGTCGTCCAGGAAGAGCCGCACACCCTCCTCGATCACCGGGTACGCCTGGCTGCCGAGAACCCACGACGTGATCAGGGCGGTGGTGACGGTCATGGTCGCCGCCACGGCCGCGCCGATGTCGTCCTGCTGGGCGGACTCGTACGGCGCCGGCAGATGACTCATCGCTCGCCTCCCACCCGCGGATACGCCGATGGTACGGCGCGGGGCGGCCGACGCCGATCACGATCCGGACATCTCCGCCGCCGGCGCGCGGGCGGTCAGTCGGCGAGGAACGCGAGCAGGTCGGCACGGGTGAGGACCCCCACCGGCTTGCCGTCGTCCACCACCATGATCGCGTCCCGCTCCTGCAGCGCCGACCGCGCCGCCTGGATCGGCTGACCGGAACCGACCAGCGCGAACGGGGGCAGCATGTGCGACTTCACCGGGTCGGACAGCGCGGCCGTGCCGGCGAACAGCAGATCCAGCAGCTCCCGCTCGGACACCGACCCGACCACCTCGCCGGCCATCACGGGCGGCTCCGCCGACACGACAGGCATCTGCGAGACCGAGTACTCGTGCAGGATCTCGACGGCGTCGCGGACCGTCTCGTTCGGGTGGGTGTGCACCAGCGACGGCAGGGTGCCGCTCTTGTGTCGGAGCACCTCTCCCACCGTCGCCTCGTCGCTGCGAGTCACGAACCCGTAGGACGCCAGCCAGCGGTCGGAGAAGATCTTCGACAGGTACCCGCGGCCGCCGTCCGGCAGCAGGACCACCACGACGTCGTCGGGCGACAGCCGCGCGGCCAGCCGGAGCGCGGCAGCCGCGGCCATCCCGCACGAGCCGCCGACGAGCAGCCCCTCCTCGCGGGCGAGACGCCTTGTCACCTCGAAGGACTCGGCGTCCGACACGGCGATGATCTCGTCCGCCACCGACCGGTCGTAGGCCTGCGGCCAGAAGTCCTCGCCGACCCCCTCGACGAGGTACGGCCGCCCCGTGCCGCCGGAGTAGACCGAGCCCTCGGGGTCGGCGCCGATCACCTGGACCCGGCCGCCGGACACCTCCTTGAGGTACCGCCCCGCGCCGGAGATCGTGCCGCCGGTGCCCACCCCAGCGACGAAGTGCGTGACCCTGCCGTCGGTGTCCGCCCAGATCTCGGGCCCGGTGGTGGCGTAGTGGCTGGCCGGGTTCTGCGGGTTGGAGTACTGGTCGGGCTTCCACGCGCCGTCGATCTCGCGAACGAGACGGTCGGACACCGAGTAGTACGAGTCCGGGTCCTCCGGTGCCACCGCCGTCGGGCAGACGACGACCTCGGCGCCGTACGCGCGCAGCACGTTGCGCTTGTCCTCGCTCACCTTGTCCGGGCAGACGAACACGCAGCGGTAGCCGCGCTGCTGGGCGACGAGCGCCAGTCCCACGCCCGTGTTGCCGCTGGTGGGCTCGACGATCGTGCCGCCCGGCCGGAGTTCGCCGGAGGCCTCGGCCGCGTCGATCATCCTCAGCGCGATGCGGTCCTTGACCGACCCGCCGGGGTTGACGTACTCGACCTTGGCGAGCACCAGCGGCGGCAGATCCCTGGCCAGCGGGCCCAACTTGACCAACGGGGTGTTGCCGATCAGGTCGACCACCGTGTTCGCGTATCGCACCTGATCAGGCTAGTGGCCGTGCGCCGGCCATCCGGCTCCGCGCCGGTCCACCCGCCCGGGTGACCGGACAGGGGCGGCCGACGGGGGCCCGTCGACGAAGCGTCCGCGGGAGACCCGGGGTATCACCCGATGCGGCCGACATCTCCTGCTGTCAGGGCGATTCGAGTCACTCGTTCGGGATGCGCCGATCGCCGACCCGGCATGCAAAATAGGGAATCGACGGCCGCCCGGCAGGCGTTCATCCTGTGGACGGCGGTCGCTACACGAGAAACGTTCGCTGAGGGAGCCGCGCTCCCGGCGACAGGGCAGGCGGTGATCCATGGCCGGATCGATACTGGCCAGCACGGCGGGCGCGCTCGCGACCCGGCCCAAGGCCTCCGCCCTCGGCTGGCTCGGCCTCTCCGCCGTGGCCGGCGTCGGCCTGCTCGCCGGGGTCACCAGCGCGGTGGCCGGGCTGATGGTCCAGGCCAGGACGGCGACGCGATCCATCCAGTCGGCCGCGCTGGACGCCGCACTCGCCGAGGGGCTGCTCGTGCCGCCCGCCCTGCCGGGCGCCACCCATGCCCAGCAGCGCGCGGCCGACCTGCTCGTGCAGATCCGGCTGCCCCAGGGCGACGGCATCTACCGGCCGGACGGCCGGCGCGCGGCGGGGCGGTTCGCCCGCTCGTCGTCGGCGCACCCGCTGTCCCTGGCGATCCTGGGAGACTCGACCTCCGTGGGGTACGGCACCCGCACCCCCGACGAGCTGCCGGGAGTGATCCTCGCCCGCGGCGTCGCGGCGGCGCTCGGCCAGGACGTCGAGCTGCACACGCACGGCCTGACCGGCGCCGGCTCCGCCGACCTGCCCCGGCAGCTCGCCGCGGCCCGGGCCGACCGGCCCGACGCGGTGGTCATCCTGATCGGCGGCAACGACATCCGGGACATGGTGCCCCCGGGCAGGTCCGCGGCCCGCCTCGGCGACGCGGTGTCCCACCTGACGACGCGGGGCATCCCGGTCGTCGTGGGCACATGCCCCGATTTCGGCGTGCTGACGCCGATCCCGCAGCCGCTCCGCTCCATGCTCAGCACCTGGTCGCTCCGGCTCGCCGCGCTGCAGGAGCGGGCGACGCTGGCGGCCGGCGGCGTGTCCGTCGCACTGGCGCGGCTGGTGAGCCCGCAGTTCGTGAACCGGCCCGACCTCTTCGCGCCCGACCGCTTCCACCCGTCCGGCCCCGGCTACCAGCGCGCAATGGACGTGCTGCTCCCGGCCCTGGTGGACACCCTGGCCGATCGGCGCCGACGCCCGGCCCCCGTCGCGAACGGGCTCGAGACCGGTCCGGCCGCGGCGCCACCCACGCCCCTGGGCGGGGTGTCGGAGTCCGTCCCGGCCTGAGCCGGCCGGCGCGTCAGCGAGCGACGCGCAGGTCCGTGCCGAGCGCCACCAGCACCCGGTCGATCTCCGCGCCGTCGACGCCCGCCCGCACCGCGTCCGCGATCAGCACGGTCAGCTGGTCGCCCAGCGCGTGCGGTCCGAGGGCGGGGACGATCGGCGCCGGCGTCGCGCGCCGAGCGGCCGCCAGCTCGGCCAGCTCCTGCAGGGCGCGTCGCGTCCGCGGCACCCGCTCGCCGTGCCGCCACCCGGAGACGGGCCAGGCCCGCAGCCGACGAACGATCTCGTCGGGCTGCGGGCCTGGTGTGCTGTGCGGGCTCACGCCGGCGGGGCCGGGCGGGCACTCATCGCGTCGGTGGGGTCAGTCCCTCATGTAGCCCAGGAGGCGGAGGATCTCGAGGTACAGCCACACGAGCGTGACCATCAGACCGAACGCGAAGTACCAGGCGGTCTTGGCCGGGGCGCCCTGCTTGATGGCCTGGTCGATCGCGTCGAAGTCCAGCAGGAAGCTGAACGCCGCCAGCGCGATGCAGACGATGGAGAACACGATGGCGAGCGCGCCGCCGTCGCGGAGCCCCACGTTGATCCCGAACAGGCCCATGATCAGGTTGAACAGCATCAGCACGGCGACGCCGATGATGCCGCCGATGATCATCTTGGTGAACCGCGGCGTGACCCGGATCGCGCCCGTCTTGTAGACGACGAGCATGCCGGCGAACACGCCGAGCGTGCCGACGATGGCCTGCGCCGCGATGCCCGGGTAGATGGTGTTGAACCATCCGGAGATCGCCCCGAGCAGGACGCCCTCGGCGACCGCGTACCCGATGATCAGCGGAGGGCTGATGTTGCGCTTGAAGATGACCACCAGCGACAGCACCAGGCCGATGATCGCGGCCGGGATGGCCAGGTAGTAGGCCTCGAACCAGGCCGTGACGAACCCGGCGACGACGGCGAGCACCAGGATGATCGCGGTCTTGGTGACCACGTCGTCGATGGTGAGGAAGCGTTCGCGCGGCGGGGCCGTGTACGAAGGCTGGTTGTACATCTGGTCGAGGTACTCGGCGCTGGGCGCAGCCTGCTGCTGCGCGCCGATCACCTGATCCATGTGGCGGAACGCGGGGTTGCTGCTCTGCACGGTTGACCTCCGAAAAGGCGGATATCTGTCTCTCGGGAAACGTAGCCGACGGCCATCAACTACGGGTGACGACCGGCAACACGCGTCCCACTGACTCCAACGCCGCCGCGGGTGCCCGAGTTCCCGGATGCGCGCGGCGGCCGACGCCGGGGCCGGCCGCCCCGGCGCGCGGGCGACCGCCCGGTGCCCCCGGTGGGATTCGAACCCACACTGGAACCCTTTTAAGGGGCCTGCCTCTGCCGGTTGGGCTACGGGGGCGCGCACCGCCCGCGGTCGGGACCGCCGGTGTCCGCGCAGGTCACAGGGTACGAGACGGCACCCGTCGGAAGGGGCGGACGGTCGGCGATCAGACCAGCGACAGCGCCAGGCCGTCGAGGATGTCGTGCTCGGAGACCGTCACGTCCCGGATCGGCGCCCGCTGCGCCACCATCGACACGATCGTGGACAGGATCAGGGCGCCCCCGCCGATCACGTCCACCCGGCCGGGGTGCATGTAGCGCAGCGCGGCCCGGTGCGAGCGGTTGGCGGCGAGGAGGAACCGGGTGACGGCGTGCACGTCGTCCACCGGAACGCGGGCGAGGTGGATCCGCGCCGCGTCGTAGCGCGGCAGCTTCATGGCTGCGGCGGCCACCGTCGTGGCCGTGCCGGAGACCGGCACCATCCGCCGGACGGCGGCGACGGGCAGCCGATTCAGCGCGTCCTCCAGCTGCGGCCGGATCCAGTCCACGGCAGCGGCGCGCTCGGGCGGGGTCGGCGGGTCGCCCCGCAGGATCCGCTCGGTGATCCGCACGCAGCCGATGTCGAGGCTGACCGCGCCCACGATCTCCGCGGTTGCGCCCCGCAGCCGGCCGACGACCAGCTCGGTCGAGCCGCCGCCGATGTCGACCACCAGGAACGGGCCGGTCGCCGGATCGAGGTCGCCGACCGCGCCGATGAAGGTCAGATCGGCCTCCTCCATCCCGGTGATCACCTCGGGGTCATGGCCGAGGGTGCGCCGGACCATCGTGGTGAAGTCGTCGCGGTTCTCGGCGTCCCGGCTCGCCGACGTCGCCGTCATCCGCACCTTGACCGCCCCGGACGTGCGGATCGCGGCCGTGTAGTCGACGAGCGCGCGCCAGGTCCGGTCGAGCGCCTGGGTGGACAGCCGGCCGGTGGCGTCGACGCCCTCGCCGAGCCGCACCACCCGCATCTCGCGGTGCACGTCCTCCAGCGTCACGGCGCCCGCGGGGCCGGTCCGCGCGTCGGCGATGAGCAGGCGGATCGAGTTGGTGCCGCAGTCGATCGCGGCGACCCGCAGCGCCGGGCCGGGCGGCCGATGCGCGCCGGGCTGGGCCATGATCGGACCGTACCCGACGGTCCGGTGCCAGCCGTCGCCGCGGGCGCCGGGCCCCGATCATCGCGCGGGAGGTGAGCATCATGGCCGCCGGACCACTGCCGTGGAATCAGGTGCCGCCGCTCGTCGACCACGACCCGCTGGCGTCCGATCCGGCGCTGCGCGCGGCGCTCGACGCGGCGGGCGCGCCGATCACGGGCGACCTCGCCTGCCTGGCGATCCGCGTGGGGTCGGCGCCGGCGGCCGAGTCGGCGCGGCTCGCCGACGTGCACCCGCCGGTGCTGCGCTCCCACGACCGCGGCGGGGCGCGGGTGGACGAGGTCGACGTCCACCCGGCCTGGCACGCGCTCATGGACGGCGCCGTCACGGCCGGAATCGCCGGACACCCCTGGTCCGCCGAAGCCGCCCCCCGGGCGCACCTGTACCGCGCCGCGGGCTTCTACCTGGAGACCCAGATCGAGTCGGGCCACCTCTGCCCGGTCTCGATGACGTACTCGGCGATCCCCGCGCTGCGCCGGGCCCCGGACCTCGCCGCGCGCTTCGAACCCGGGCTGACGAGCCGGGTCTACGAGCCAGGTCTCCGCGTGCCCGACGGCAAGGCCGGCCTGCTGGCCGGCATGTCGATGACGGAGCGGCAGGGCGGCTCGGACGTCAGGGCGAACTCGACGACCGCCGCGCCCGTGGACTCCGCGGGCGAGCGGGGCTACGCGCTGACCGGGCACAAGTGGTTCACCTCGGCGCCGATGAACGACCTGTTCCTCACCCTCGCGCAGACGGCGGCCGGCCCGACGTGCTTCCTGCTGCCGCGGGTGCTGCCGGACGGCACGCGCAACGCGCTGACCCTGACCCGGCTCAAGGACAAGCTGGGCAACCGGTCGAACGCCTCGGCGGAGATCGAGTACGACGGCGCGCTCGCCTGGCGGATCGGCGACGAGGGCCGCGGGGTCCCGACGATCCTGCAGATGGTCACGCTCACCCGGGTGGACTGCGTGCTGGGCTCGGCCGGCCAGATCCGCGCGGCGCTGTCCGAGGCGACCCACTACGCGGCGCGCCGGTGGGCGTTCGGTGCCCCGCTCGTGGATCAGCCGGCGATGACCGCCGTGCTCGCCGACCTCGCGGTCGAGTCCTGGGCGGCCACCCTCACCGCGCTGCGGCTGGCCGAGCTGGTCGACCTGGCCGAGGCCGGCGGTGCCGACGCCGGAGGCGACGTGGCTGGGCGCGCCCGCACGCTGCTCCGACTCGCCGTGCCGGTGAGCAAGTTCTGGGTCTGCAAGCGGGCCGTTCCGACCATCGCCGAGGCCCTGGAATGCCTCGGCGGCAACGGTTTCGTCGAGACGTATCCGATGGCGCGGCTGCTGCGGGAGTCCCCGCTGAACTCGATCTGGGAGGGCTCAGGGACGGTCACCGCGCTCGACGCGCTGCGTGCCGTCGGCCGCGATCCCGGCTGCGCCGAGGCCTTCCTCGCCGAGGTGACGGTCGGTGGGACCGGATCGGCCGAGTTCGCCGCGGCACTCGAACGGCTGGCGGCGGCGCTGCGGGGCACTCCCGGCCCCGCCGACGCGCGCCCCCTCGCCGGGCTCGCCGCCCGGGTGTTCGCGGCCAGCCTGCTGATCCGGCACGCGCCCGCGGCCGTGGCGGACCTGTACTGCCGGACGCGCCTCTCGCTCGCGGGCGGCGACCGGGTGTTCGGCGAGCTGCCGACCGCCGGTCGTCCGCTCGCCGGTCCTCCGCGCCGATGGTGGACCGCGGTCACTCCCCGGCCGGCCGCGTGACGCCCGCTGCGACGGCGAGACCCAGCCGCGCGCAGGGCTTCTCGTCACCCCGCCAGAAGCCGGGCAGCGCGTCGACGGCCTCGTCACCGAGCGGGTTCACGCCGCGGCCCATCGCCAGGGCGTGCGCGACCAGCACGTGCAGGCACTTCACCCGGTCGGGCATGCCGCCCGCGCTCACCGGGGTGCCGAGGTCGCCGAGCGCGTTCCGCGCCGCCAGGTACGACTCGTGCGCGGCGCGGTACCCAGCGGCGAGGTCGGCGTCGTCCCGTAGCCGCTCGGTCATCTCGCGCATCACGCCGACCGACTCCATCCGGCTCACCGCGGCGTTCAGCACGGAACAGCACAGATAGAACAGGGTCGGGAACGGGGTGCCGTCCGGCAGTCGGGGCGCGGTCTGCACGACCGCCGGCACTCCGTGGTCGCACCGGTAGGCGACGGCGAGCACCCCGCGCGGCGCGCGGCCGAGCTCGCGGACGAGCAACTCGCGGTCGGCGTCGGTGTAGCGCTCCCAGGGCACGGTCGGCCGGCGACGAGGTGCCGTCAGGGCGCGCCGTCTGCGGACAGCGTCTGCCAGAGGTCCTCGTACCACGGGTTGTCGTCGGGCGGCTCCGCCGTCGGCACCTCGACCTCGTCGCCCGTCGACGGCGAGTGCACGACGAACACCGTGTCGCCCGGGGTGACGTACTGCAGGCGGCGGCGTGCCTCGGTCGCGATGTACTCGGGGTCCTGCAGCGCAGCCTTCTGCGCCTGCAGCTCCGCCTCGCGCTGCTCGAGGTCCTGCTGCGCGGAGACCGCCGCGGCGAGCTCGGCCCGCTGCTCGAGGTAGTTGCGCAGCGGGAACGCCACGGACAGCGCGATCGCACAGAGCACGAGCCCGAGGATGGCGACCTGCCGGGCGAGCGTCGACTGCGGCAGAAACGTCCTGCCCTGCATCGGCTTCCGCCCCGCCGACCCGCGGCCCGCTCGGCGCGCGACACCCGTGGCGGAGGTCGTCGGCGCGGTGGCCGGGCGGCTGGCGGTCGGCCGCGACGTGCCGGACCGCGGCCGCCGGGGCTGCGCGTTGGTCGGTTCGGCTCCCGCCGCGCTCGCCCGGGATGCGCGCGGGGCGCGCGACCGCGGGCCGGGCCTGCGCTGCGGGAGTCCCTTCATCTGATCGCTCAGGCCCCCGGCGTGTAGCGCGGGAAGGCCAGCTCGCCGAGGTAGCGCGCCGCGTCGCCGAGGTTCTCCTCGATGCGCAGCAGCTGGTTGTACTTGGCGACGCGCTCGGAGCGGGCCGGCGCGCCCGTCTTGATCTGGCCGCACCCGGTGGCCACCGCGAGGTCGGCGATGGTGACGTCCTCGGTCTCGCCGGAGCGGTGGCTCATCATGCAGCGGTAGCTGGCGTTGTGCGCGAGCGTGACGGCGTCCAGCGTCTCGGACAGCGTGCCGATCTGGTTGACCTTGACCAGCAGGGCGTTCGCGGCGCCGCGGGCGATGCCGTCCTCCAGCCGCTCCGGGTTGGTCACGAACAGGTCGTCGCCCACCAGCTGGATCTTGCTGCCGAGCTGGGTCGTCATCGAGATCCAGCCGTCCCAGTCGTCCTCGGACAGCGGGTCCTCGATCGAGACGATCGGGTAGTTGGCGACGAGATCGGTGTAGACGGCGATCATCTCGTCGGCGCTGCGCGGGCTGCCCTCGTACTGGTACGAGCCGTCCCGGTAGAACTCGGTGGCGGCCACGTCCATCGCCAGCACCACGTCGGTGCCGAACCCGTAGCCGGCCTTGGTGATCGCCTCGGAGATCAGATCGAGCGCGGCCTTGCTGGACGCGGCGGCCGGGGCGAAGCCGCCCTCGTCGCCGAGCGCGGTCGAGAAACCGGCCTTCTTCAGCACCGACTTCAGCGAGTGGTAGACCTCAGCGCCCCAGCGCAGCGCCTCGCGGAAGGTCGGCGCGCCGATCGGCGCGATCATGAACTCCTGGACGTCCACGCCGCTGTCCGCGTGCGCGCCGCCGTTGACGATGTTCATCATCGGCACGGGCAGGATGTGCGCGTTCGGCCCGCCGAGGTAGCGGAAGAGCTCGAGCTCCGCGGACTCGGCGGCGGCCTTGGCGACGGCCAGCGAGACGCCGAGGATGGCGTTGGCGCCGATCCGGCCCTTGTCCGGGGTGCCGTCGAGGTCGATCAGCTTCTGGTCGATGACCCGCTGCTCGATGGCGTCGTAGCCGATCAGCGCCGGCCCGATCTCCTCCAGCACGGCCTCGACGGCCTTCGTGACGCCCTTGCCGAGGTAGCGGTTCGAGTCGCCGTCCCGCAGTTCGACCGCCTCGTGCTCACCCGTGGACGCACCCGACGGCACCGCGGCCCTGGCCAGCGAGCCGTCCTCCAGCGCCACCTCCACCTCGACCGTGGGGTTGCCTCGGGAGTCGAGGATCTCGCGTGCGCCGATGAGTTCGATGGCCGCCACAGCAGGACACATCCCTTCGCTTGCGGGTCGTGCGCTTCGGGGAACGCCGGCGCGCAGTTGATCACCGGCGGGGCCGCGCGGGCTGCGTCGGCACCGCTGCACAGCCTAGGGCCCAGGGGCGCGCGGGTCCTGTCGGGACGCGCCTGGCGGCGGCTGTTCGCGAGCCCGTTCCCCGCGCGCCGTCGGGGCGTCGGCCGGCGTTCGAGCGCCCCCGATCCGGGTACCCGCAGAGGCGCGCGCTGCCCCTCGTCGCCCCGCGATCCGGTGGACGCCGCGCGGGGGCTCCGTCAGGACGCGGCGGCCCGCTCGCGCAAGAGCGGCAGCACCTGCTCGCCGTAGATCCGCAGGAACCGCTCCTGATCGGTGCCCGGCGCATGGAACACCAGGTGGGTGAAGCCGAGGTCGAGGTACTGCTGGATCCGGCCCACGTGCTCCTCCGGATCGGTGGACACGATCCAGCGCGACGCCGCCTTCTCCACCGGCAGCTCGTCCGCCAGCCGCTGCATCTCGATCGGGTCCTCGACGCCGGACTTCTGCTCGGGGCTGAGGGCCAGCGCGGCCCAGTTCTTGGTGTCCGCGAGCGCCCGGTCCGCGTCGGGGTCGAACGACACCTTCATCTCGATCAGCAGGTCCAGGTCGGTCAGGCTGCGGCCGGCCTTCTCGGCGCCCTCCCGCAGCGCCGGCAGCAGGGTGTCGGAGTACAGCTCCGGCGCCTTGCCGGAGGTGGTGATGAAGCCGTCGGCGACCCGCCCGGCCAGCCGGGTGGCCGCCGGTCCCGACGCCCCGATGTAGATCGGCACCGGCACGTCGGGGCGGTCGTAGATCGTCGCCTTGTCGGTGCGAAAGTAGGTGCCCTCGAACGTGACCCGCTCGTCGGTCCAGAGCTCCCGGGTGAGCTGGACGGCCTCCTTGAGCCGGGCGAACCGCTCCTTGCCGTCCGGCCACTCCAGCCCGAGCGGCACCTCGTTCAGCGACTCGCCGGAGCCGACCCCGAGGATCACCCGGCCCGGGTACAGCACGCCCAGCGTCGCGAACGCCTGCGCGATCACGGCCGGGTGGTAGCGGAAGGTCGGCGTGAGGACCGACGTGCCGAGCAGCACCCGCTCCGTCCGCGCGCCCACCGCGCCGAGCCACGGCAGCGCGGCCGGCGCGTGGCCGCCGTCGTGCCGCCACGGTTGCAGGTGGTCGGAGACGAAGACGGAGTCGAACCCGTTGCGCTCCGCGGCGACGGCGAAGTCGGCGAGCTCGACGGGTCCGAACTGCTCGGCGGAAGCCTTGTAGCCCAGGCGAAGTGGCATGTGTTCTCCTACGGAACGGCGCATGGCGGGCGGGTGCTGCCCGGCCAGCCTACGGCGGGCGCCGCGAGCACCCCGGCCGAGCGGCGTCGAGTCGACCCACCGAGTCGGTCGCTGTTGATCATGGTCCTGGTGTGCGG
This sequence comes from uncultured Actinomycetota bacterium, assembly GCA_963829945.1. Lineage (GTDB taxonomy): Bacteria > Actinomycetota > Actinomycetes > Mycobacteriales > Nakamurellaceae > Nakamurella. Next base: position 173,337 of record CAWHKH010000009.1, read on the forward strand.
GTCGGGTCGCGATTGTTGATCATGGTGCTCGTGCAGGCTGGGTCCGAGCGCCGGGGCCCATGATCGGCTCCGGCCCGAGCACGGGCGACATGATCAACGCGGGGCCTGGTCGACCGCGTCCCGGACGACCGAGGCGATCGCGTCGGCCTCGATGAGGAAGCCGTCGTGCCCGTAGTCAGAGCGGATCGTGATCAGCTCGCGGGCGGTCGGCGCGGTCGCCAGCACCCGTCCCTGAGCGGGCAGGAACAGCCGGTCCGAGTCCACCACCGCGACGGTCAGCTCGGCCGAGATCCGGTGCAGCGCAGCGTCCACGCCGCCGCGCCCGCGGCCGATGTCGTGGCTGTTCATGGCCTCGGTGAGCACCAGATAGGAGTTCGGGTCGAACCGCCGCCCGAGCTTGTTCCCGTGGTGCTGCAGATAGGACTGCACGGCGAAGCGGCCGCCGCTGAGCGGGTCCTCGTCGCCCTGCGGATCCCGGCCGAACCGCACGTCGAGCTCGCGCGCCGATCGGTACGTGGTGTGCGCGATCTGCCGTGCCACGGCCATGCCGGCGAGCGGCGGCGGCCCGCCGTAGTAGTCACCGCCGCGGAAGTCCGGGTCCGCCCGGATCGCCGCGAGCTGTGGCACGCTCCAAGCGATCTGGTCGCCGCTGAAGAACGCGCAGGTGCCGATCGCGACGCACCGGCGCACCCGCTCCGGCTGCATGATCGCCCACTCCACGGCGCGCATGCCGCCCATCGAGCCGCCGACCACCGCCGCGAACGACGCGATGCCGAGGTGGTCGGCCAGCGCGATCTCGGCCGAGACCTGGTCGCGGACGGTGATCCTGGGGAAGCGCGAGCCGTACGGCCGGCCGTCCGGCGCGGTCGACGACGGCCCGGTGGTGCCGCGGCAGCCGCCCAGCACGTTCGCGGCCAGCACGAAGAACCGGTCGGGGTCGAGCGGCGCGCCCCGGCCGATCAGGCCGTCCCACCAGCCGGGAGTGGGCTGGTCGGGCCCGGCCGGGCCGACCACGTGGGAGTCGCCGGTCAGCGCGTGCAGCACCAGCACCGCGTTGTCCCGCCGGGCGTTCAGCCGCCCCCAGGACTCGTACGCCAGCGTCACGGACTCCAGCGCGGACCCGGATTCCGTTGCCAGCGGCCCGATGTCGGCGTACCGCCGGGCGGTGACCCGTCGCCGTGATCGACACGGTCGAGCCCCGGCGCTCCGGGCCTGCCGTGATCGACACCGTCGAGCCCCGGCGCTCCAGGCCTGCCGTGATCGACAGTCTCCGGACGCCCGACGGCACGGGCACCGGCATCGGCATCGCTGCCGGGTCCGGTGTCCGTGCCGGTGGTCGTCGTGGGCGTCACCGCTGCGGGATCACCGATCAGTCCGACTTGGCGGCGGTGAAGCCGGCTTCCAGATCCGCCAGGATGTCGTCGATGTGCTCGATGCCGACGGCCAGCCGGATCAGGCCGGGGGTGACGCCGGTGGTCAGCTGCTCGGCCGGGGACAGCTGCGCGTGCGTGGTCGACGCCGGGTGGATGACGAGCGACCGGACGTCACCGATGTTGGCGAGGTTGGTGAACAGCTCGAGCGCGTCGGTGAACCGCTGACCCGCGTCCACCCCGCCCTTGATCTCGAAGGCCACGATCGGGCCGCCGCCGCCCGGCGAGTACCGCTGCTGCAACGCGTGCCACGGGCTCGACGCAAGCCCCGGGTACGACACCGACTCGACCTCGTCGCGCCCGCTCAGGAACTCCGCCACCCTGGCCGCGTTGGCGTTGTGCCGCTCGACGCGCAGCGACAGGGTCTCGACGCCCTGCGAGATGAGGAAGGCGTTGAAGGGCGAGATCGCCGGGCCGATGTCGCGCAGGCCCTGCAGCCGCGCCTTGAAGATGAACGCGACGTTCGTCTTGAACAGGCCGTCGGGCCCGAGGTCGACCCCCCAGGTGAGGTTGTTGTAGCTCGGGTCAGGGGTGTTGAAGTTCGGGAACCGCTCGGCGTTGGCCACCCAGTCGAAGTTGCCCGAGTCCACGATGACGCCGCCGATCGCGGTGCCGTGCCCGCCGAGGTACTTGGTCGCCGAGTGCACCACGATGTCCGCGCCGAATTCGAACGGGCGGATGAGATACGGGGTGGGCACGGTGTTGTCGATGATCAGCGGCACGCCGACCTGGTGCGCGACGTCGGCCACGGCGCCGAAGTCGAGCACATCGAGCTGCGGGTTGGAGATCGACTCGGCGTAGAACGCCTTGGTGTTCGGCAGGGCGGCCGCGCGCCACGACTCGGGGTCGTCCGGGTTCTCCACGAAGCCGACGCTGATCCCCAGCTTGGGCAGCGTGTAGTGGAAGAGGTTGTAGGTGCCGCCGTACAGCCGCGGCGAGGACACGATGTGGTCGCCGGCCTCGGCGATCGTCAGGATCGACAGCGTCTCGGCCGACTGGCCCGACGCGACGAGCAGCGCGCCGACACCGCCCTCCAGGGAGTCGATCCGGTCCTCCACCACGGCCTGCGTCGGGTTCATGATCCGGGTGTAGATGTTGCCGAGTTCCTCGAGCGCGAAGAGCTTGCGGCCGTGCTCGGAGGAGTCGAAGGCGTAGGACGTCGTCTGGTAGATCGGCAGCGCCCTGGCCTTGGTGGTCGGATCGGGCGTCTGGCCGGCGTGGATCTGGCGGGTCTCGAAGGACCACTGAGGACTCATGCTGTCTCACTCCTGGTGTGCGGCCGGTGTTCTCACCGGACGGTGGTGGACGGGGCGGATGCTTGTGCCGATCGGTCAGGGGCCTTCGTGCGGCGCCGTACGTTCGGTCGGCGACGGACGGGCGCCGCAGGGACGCGCGCCGGATGGATCCATGGCCGGACCTCGGGACACGACGGTGTGGGCCGACAGCTGGTGGCCGGGGCGGTCGGCGTCGGCGGCCCAGATCCGGGACGTCAGGATCGGCAACACATCGGGCTGGGCACAGCGGATCTCCTGTCCGTCGTCGACAGGGTCCGCGCTCGCGGACCCGCGCTTGCGGAGGGCCGAACCGGCCGATCCGCCTGGTCATCACCCGGGGCACCCCACCGCGTGTGGAGGGTTGCCGCCCAGCAAGCCGGGGCTGTCGCTGGGACTCATGACCTGCGCGCGAGTGTAACGCGGCGTCCGGACGGACCGCGACGGCCGTTCGGTCGGGCGCCGCCCGGTCGGCGCAGCGCGGGCCGCACCCTGCTCACCCGGCGTCACGCGCTGATCGTCACCCATGCCGAACGGTCGCTCGCATCGCAGATCGGGTCTAGACATCCCGGCACATAGGTCGATATCGGCCCTGCGGCACGAGGCTCGCGGCGCATGGCGCCCACCACCTCCGTCGTCGTTCCCGCCGGGGATGACGCCCGCACCCTCACCCTGAAGAGGAGGTGACGGCGATGATCACATCAGCACCTGGGCCTCCGGCGGTCTCAACCACCGCGGCCGCGGCGGCGGGACCAGATCGCGCACCCGCACCCGCGGTCAACGCGGTAGCGGCGACTGGACGGCCCTCTCGCGGGTCCACCCGTCGACGGCGGGGCCGCCCGGTGCGAGCGAAGACCGGGCCGCCCCGCCACCGCGACATTCTGCTCGGCGGGTCCGACGCGCTGCGGAATGTGGCGCAATGGCCGTCGGGGCTTCCGACAAATGGAGGCGGTCATGCACCGAACCGCCATTGATGAGCACGACGGGCGCCGACCCGGCCGGCGCCACCGGTACGTCGTAGTCGTAGAAGCTCAACGCGTTGGCCTTCACGGAGTCGATGATCGGCGTCATGCTGGCTTCGGTGAACTCATAGCCGTCAAGGCGTCGGCCGAATTCCTTACGACCCCAAGCCCGCCCCAGCACGCCTGGCCTAGTACTGCAGCCGTAGTTCGTGATCATGGTGATTCGGTCGCGTCGTCGGTAGTGGCTGGCGCGGGCTCGGGCTTGGTGTCGTCGTCGCCAGGTGGACCAGTGCTGCAGTCGTTCCGAGGCTGCGGTTCGGGCGCAGTAGCAGGGCGTCGAAGAGTCGGCGTAGCTCGTTGACGGTGATCGGGATCAGCCCGTCCGGGGCCGGTGTGGCGGCGCGTTCGGCGGCGGTGATGACGGTCAGGAACGCGTGCGCGAGCATGGCCAGGGTGACCCAGCGGTGCCAGGACGTCCATCGCCGGACCTGGTGCTGGTCCAGGCCGGTGAGGCCTTTGCCGGTTTGGAAGCATTCCTCGACCCGCCAGCGTTGCCCGGCGACCTTGACCAGCGTGGGCAGCGGCACCGGCCGTGGGCTGAGAGCGCCCGGTAGTAGGCGATCTCGCCGGTGGTGTCGTTGCGGCGCAAGAGACACCCAGTGGTGTCCGCCGGTGTCGGCGGGTGATCGGTATCCAGGCCCAGGAGTACAGGCGGGGGCCGTGGGATCCGGCGCCGGCGGACAGCCGTTGCCAGGACCGGGTCGGAGCGCTGCGGCGAGGGCGTCGACCTGTCGGTCCGTTGCGCCGGTGGGCACCCGCCGGTTGCTGGCGATGGCCAGCACGTACCCGACACCGCGGTCCTCCAGGGTGGCCGCAGGGTCGGGTCGGCGCCGTAGACCTCGTCGCCGGCGACCCAGGACGCGGGCACGCCGGCGTCCAACGCGGCGGTGATCATCGCGGTGGCCAGGGCGGGTTTGGTGGCGAACTCGATGTCCGTCCGGGATGCCGGCGGCGGCGCACCGGTCCGGGTCGTCGGTCCAGGACTGCGGTAGGTACAGGGCGCGGTCGATCAGGGCGTGCCCGGTCGGCGCGGCGTAGGCCAGGTAGACCGCGACCTGGGAGTTCTCGATCCGGCCGGCGGTGCCGGTGTACTGGCGTTGCACGCCGACCGAGTGGGTGCCCTTCTTCAGGTCGCCGGTCTCGTCGACCACGAGGACCGCGTCCGGGGTCGCCGAGATGGTCGACGACGTAGCCGCGGAGGTCGTCACGGACCCCGTCGGCGTCCCACACCGCGCGGGACAGCAGGTGCTGCAACGCATCCGGTGACTTCGCGCCGCGGTGCTCGGCGATCGACCAGCAGTTCTTCCGGTCCAGGTCGGACAGCAACCCGAGCATCAGCTCCGCGGCGTGTCGGCGTGGTTCGTGCCGGGTGAACCGGCCACCGATCCGGTCCAGCACGTGTCCGAACCCGGTCCACCATCGGTCAGGGTCTACGCTATGCGCCGCGGCCACCGCGGCGTCTTCTTTGTTCCACACAAGCACGGAATGATCGCCCGGTGGCCGCCCTGACCTGCGGCAACACGCCCAAGATCACAAACTACGGCTGCAGTATTAGCCAGCCGATTACCGCAACATGGACCTGACCCGAGATGGACGCGTCCGATCAGGACGGAACGCCCGGGCGGCACGAGGAGGCGCCGTAACGATTCCGCAGCAATCGGCCGTGTCAAACCGTTCGAATGAATTTGAGCAACTCAGTGTTAAACACGAAGGGCTGCTCGATGTTAGCGGCATGCCCGTCCCGATCGATGATGACCGACGAGCCATGCGGTGCGATGCGCGCCGCGGCCGGCGTGTTCCGCCGGCCAGAACTCACTCTCGCGTCCCGCGATGAACAGCGGGACGTCGGTGCGCGCGATCGTCGCGCGCCAGTCTGCCTTGGCGTGGTCATTCAGGATCGCCCTCTCCGCAGCAGTGAGCGGGCGAACTTGTGCATCGCGGAGCGCTCTGAGCAGGCGGGTCATCCGAACTGGACCCTTCGAAAGCATGCGGCGCAGACCGGGAATCGGCACCGAATCGGCGAAAAGGGTGTCACGATTGGAGAAGTTGTACCCGTAGAACCCGTGCGTTCCAGTCGGCGGCAGCCAGCATTCTCGGAGTCTGGTCGACGATGACGATGCCATCGACAAGTTCGGTGCCGAACGATGCCACGTACGACCAGATCGCATTCCCACCCATCGAAGCGCCGACCAGCACCGCGTTCGTCAGGTCAAGTCGGTCCAACAGGGCGGCGATGTCGGCGCCATGACGATTCATGGTCGTCCCGTGGTCGGGACGTTCGGACCGGCCGTGACCACGACGATCTAAGGACAGGACGCGGTAGCCCGCGTCCGCAAGTGCTCCCTGCTGATATTTCCAACTGGTCGCCGCCGCCAGGAAGCCGGCGATGAGTACGACTGGCCTGCCCTTCGGATCACCGTGCTCGGAGTAGTGCAGCCATACCCCGTCATCGGTCGTGATGCTCGGCATCCCCTCTCGCCCTCTCCGATCCGGTCGACGATGCTCAGGCGAACGGCATTCGGCGCGATCGAGCCGGTCGAGGCGATGGCCACGACGGCTCTGAAGAGTGCGGTGGGCTGCGCGATGCTACGAAACCGTGGGTTCCGTCGTTCATGTGCGCGGCACAGCTCCCGCGTCGAACTCGGGCCGAGACAACGGTGCGCAGCATACAACTCGACCGGAGTCTCGAACCCGTCGCAGCCCGGATGCCGCCACGCCAGGATGGTGTTGGCCAACGCGTCCCTGCGGACTGTGCGACAGCTTCCGGGTGTACGACGGTAGCCGGAGTGCAGCGCGGCAACGTCACGCACGAACGGCATATATAGCGAAACAGTGCGCCCTCAGCGTCGGTGATCAGGTCCGACCGGTGACGAGTGCGAACGAGGACGCGCTCCCCCCACAGTCGGGTGGCCATCCGGCCCATTCCGGCTGGCGCATCGGCGGACAGATGTGGATGTGCTGTTTCAATGGTGGCAGGCGGTTGTTCAGAATCGGTCGCCACATGGTCCTCGCCGGGGGACGCGGGGTCACTTGTTCACGCTCAGCCTAAAGGTTCCCAGCAGGTGATCCAATGAAACCGACACGCGATGTGATCCCCGGGGTAGCTGTACGGCGCGACGGACTGACCGGTGACGGGTCCCGCCCGTCGGGTCACGGTTTTGAACCGGCCCTGTTGGAACAGGCTTGGCCGGGGGGCGCCGAGCGGCACGTTTCCCTTTCGGTGGGACTCCGCGCGCTGGGAGGGTTGCTGCCGGCTAGATGTCATCCACCACTGACAGACATTTCGGTGGCGTCGATGGCGTTCAAGCTCAGCTCGGTCGTGTTGCTTCCCCCGTACAGGCGTCCAGCCCAGTGACTGCGCCGGCGAAATCACCCAGGCCGTCATCGTGAATTCACCGAGCGGTGTCTTCGCCTGGTTGTCGGCGATCTCGGTGAAGGTGATAGTGCCGATCAGGTTGTAGCCGGACGGGCCGCTCATGGTGATGGTGGCGGGACCCCGGCCGGGGTTGATGATCGAGCCGACGCGTGGCGCGCTGGTGAACAGCGAGGGGTCACTGTACCCAGTGATCTCCAGGCGGTGATTCGCGTTGTCGTACATCTTGAACTGGTCGGACGGCGTGTCAGCGCCGACGGCCGTGTGGGCAGCCGGAGCGATCGGGGTGTCGGCGAGGGCGACGCCGGCGCCGATACCGAACAGGGCGGTGGTAGCGACCAGGATGCCGGCGGCGTTGGTGATAATGCGCATGGCAACCTTCCTTGTCTGAAAGGGATGTGGGCATCGGCCGTCCCGGTCGGTGTCCGTCAGACCGGCCGGCCTGATACCCACAACTGTGCCGACGCAGGTCCTACTGCACCGTCGACCGACCGGACCCGGCGTCGGACCACGATCGTGTCGTCCAACCGGTGGACATCACAGCCCCCGAGGGGCGATCCACACTGCCGAGACGGCTGGGCTCGGCCGTGCTGCAGTGCTGGTGCGGGCAACGAGGGAACATTAACCGCATTCTGGGAGTCTTCAACATCTTCGCGCCGCTCGTAGAGTCCCTGCTCCGCGACTCTGATCGCCGCCAGCAACTGCTCCACACCGGTCAGTGTGCCGTCGACGTCGTGCTCCCCCAGCCACTCAACCTTGATGCGGTCAAGGTCTTCACGTAGGGCCCAGCGTGTGGTCCGTGACGACCTGACCGTGTCGCAAACCCGTGGGGATCAGAGCAACAACCACGGCGGTAGCTCCGACGCAGCGGTCGGGATGCTCGTCGGCATGGCGGCGGTGCTACTCGTGCTCGTCGTCATCCTGTTATAGCCGCAGCACTGGGCGAAGTCCGAAATGTTCACGTCGTACCCCTATCTGACGAAGCGTTGGGTGCGGTACTTTCCGCGCGTGGACGTTGAGGAGGAGCGTGCCGAGGTAGAGCGCGTCGCCGTGAGCTGGCAAGACGTATCTGAGGCTGAGCAAGAAGCCATGCTGACCAAGTTCGGCGAGATGCTTGAGTACCTGGATACGAGCGACGACGCGGAATACCAGCTGACGCTGGACATCAAGCGACTCATGCGGCAGATCGAGGCAGGCCTAGGTCGTCATACCGGTGCCGCGAATTAGAGTTGCACGACGCTTGTGCTGAATGCGTAATGATTCGACAAGAGCGCCGGGCAAGCGAGCGCTTTCCGGCTGCGAATACCACATGAACGCCCGCGCAAATCATCGGACCGCGACCGGGCGGCGCCCGAATCGCGCCTGCAGAGCATGCCGGGTGTCTTCCGATCGTTTCCGGCCTGAACGCGGCGGGACGAGAGTTCTGCCATGGTACGTCGGTTACTCATGCGACGGGTCGCTTGGCGAGGTCCGGTCGGTCGAAGAGCCAGCCGGTTCGCGCCGTGATCATCTGGTAAAGCGAGGTGTGAGGTGGGTGCGGCGCGGTCGGCTGTGCGCGCGGGGCGCTCGAACCTCGGAGACCCTGGGGGCCGGGTGGACCGTCGGCGATCCGGTGTTGGCGCAGTGGACGACCGATGCGGCGTCAGATGACTCGCGGTGGGGCTGCGACCGTGTTCAGGCACCGAGTCAGGAAGGTCACGTCGTTAGCGGGGTGCGTGCTGTGCGGGTGATCTGGTCGCAGTCCAGGGGGTCGCCAGGACCCTTGGCCGAGGAACAGCCGTGTGTGGACGCCGATAACCTCGTAGTGCACGGTGACGCGGCGGCCGGGTGGTCGATCGCGCCGTCGCGAAGGTGCCGATGGTGGTATCCGAGGGGTGCTGGCGCGGCTGCGTTCTGGGTTCGAGTTGGAGCATCCCGGCGGCGGCCGCCGGGGCTGTTCGGCGGGCTCGCCAGGTCTAAAGAGGTCTAGTCGCCCGCGCTGAAGTCTAAGGATCTCTGAAAGCTTCCAACGCCTGTGGAGGTGGTGTGCCGGCGAACCCGTTCCGGCCGTCTTTCGGGGTGACACCTCCGTTGTTGGTTGGCCGCGACGCCGAGATTTTGGCGTTTGCAGATGCTTTGGAGGACGGCCCCGGCGCTCCAGCAGCAGTGACACGTCCGCGGCGTACTGCATCAGAAGCATGATCAGCGTTTCCAACATCGGCGCGGCAGCTCCAGTCCTCCCACGCTAGCAAGCGGATCAGATACCACGTTCGATCGCGACGTCCTCGGATTCCTGCTTGAGCAGCGTTACCGCCGATTGGAAGAGGGTGCCCCGCTCGGCCGACCGGTGAGGACTGTAGGCACGTACTCGTTGGCGGCAGGCGGCGTTCGCTGTAGGTGAAAGTCTCTAGTAGGATGCTGTGCCCTATAGGAAAGTCGCTGTGTGGGCAGCGATTTCAAGGGGTCGACGGCATCGCACTATGCCGCCTTCCGGCGGGACGTTCCGGATGCCTTGATCGACCATATCGTCGGTCGGCTCGCGCTGTCCTCTCGCGATCGGGCACTTGACCTTGGATGTGGGACCGGACAGGTCGCGGTGCCCCTCGCTGCTCGCGTGGGCATCGTGTTCGCCCTCGATCCGGAACCAGACATGCTCACCGAACTGCGCGTCCGACTGCGCAACGCCGGTGTCGTCAATGTGGTTCCAGTGCTCGGTGCGGATACCGACCTTGGCCCTGTGACCGCGCTGTTCGGGCAATCCTTCGCGGCGATCACCGTCGCAAATGCGCTGCACTGGATGGACACCGATCAGGTGATCTCGATGTCCGCTCGGCTGCTGCGGGCGTCGGGTGCACTTGTCGTCATCAGTCAGGGGCCGCCGATGTGGCTGTCCGAGCTGCCGTGGGCGCGCGCGCTGCGCGGCTATCTGGAGGATTGGATGGGACGTCGATCGACCGCGACCTGCGGGACGGATCCGGCCACTTCGAGGAACGCCGCGACACGCTGGCGCGGCAGGGCTTCGAGCCGATCGAGTACGATCGAGCACACGTACGATGACCGATGTCGATCCGAACTACGTCGTCGGCCACCTGTATTCGACGATGACGGAGTCGACCGTGCCTCCCCCGCGCCGCCCGGAATTTGAATCGGGACTCCGCGACGCGCTCGCTGAGCACGCTTCGGCCGGGCCTCTCGTCGAGCGCATCGCGGCCACCGCACTGATCGCTGTTCGCCCCGCCGGGTGATCGGCGCCTACCCCTCGTCATGGTGCCGGCGGAGGTGGCGTCGACCGATTGTCGGGTTGGCACTCGGAGTTGGGCGTCCTTGCGGGGCGCTTCGGGACGATCGAGCTGTCTCACCAGAGGACCGTGATCGGATCACGCCAGAGGGGCTTCACCGCTCCGCGAGCGGAACGTTGAACGGGGCACTGAAAGGCACGGACGACGTCTCGGAAGGGATCATCGAACACACTTGGTGCCGCCGCGCGGGCGGACCGCATGCGTCTGGACGGGCCTCATTTCCCGTCCCGTTGTGGCCTCGGCGCGGCGCTCGCGCACAGTCCACCGGTCCAAGCGGCGGCCAGGGGCGGTGCAGCAGTCGGTCTTGTCTCGCTTCTCTCGCCTGGCTTGGATAGGGCCATGATCACGGCGCTTCCCACTCCTCGACCGCTGACCGAGGGTTGGGCCATGGTCGAGTCGGGCCGCTGGCACGATGGCCGCCTGTGGTTCGCCCATTGGGGCGGCGGCGAGGTGATCGCGGTCGACCTGGAGGGCCGCAGCGAGGTGGCGGCACCTGGCCGGTCACCATGGGCTGGGCCATCGACTGGCTGCCCGACGGCCGCCTCCTGGTCTCGGGTGAGGAACTGATGCGAGTCGAGCCGGATGGTTCCGCAGTACGCCACAGTCCGCAGGGCGGCAACGAACTGGTCGTCGACACCGCGGGCCGCGTCTACATCAAGGGCGCCGACTTCGACTTCACGGGAGGCGCTGCGCCCGTGCCCGGCTGGATCCGGCTGATCGACCTGGACGGCAGCATCCGCGACGTCGCCGGCGACATTGACTTTCCGAACGGGATGGTGATCACTCCGGACGGCTCCACTCTGGTGATCGCCGAATCCTTCGCCGGACGGCTGTCGGCCTTCGACCTCGCGGCTGACGGCTCGCCAGGCGCGGTGGTCAGGGTCATGGATGGTGGCGAGATCACCCACAGGGTCGAGACGGACGTTCCCTGCTTCGCGTGCGCGCTCGGTGGACCGGAGGGTCGGCACCTGTTCCTTCTCTGCAACGAGTTCGAAGGCGTGGACCAGCTCGGGGCGGTGCTCGACCGTCGCAGCGCACGGATCTATGTGACCGAGGTGGAGCTCTAGCCCTTCGGTGAGGCCGCCGCGACCACCCACTCAATGTTCCGGTCACGGATCGTTCGTGAGTGCTAACGGCGGGGGGCCCCGTCAGCGGATCGGCCGACCGACGACCACATGTGACGGGGTAAGCGGGGGTCGTCGGTTGCTCGAGAAACGTTGGGGATCTGGTGCGCTGGAGGGGTGGTGCGTGACGACGAGGTGTTGAAGTTGGGAGCCTGAGGTCGAGGGCGCGCTCGATGTCCCCGCCGAGGCGTGGGCCCGCAGCGCCACCGGCAGCGCGTCTCTGCGCCCCTGAAGGGAGCTTTCGGACAGTCGTCCGGCAGCGGCGTTCCGTCAGGCGCCAAGCTGTTCGTCGCGGGCAGCTGAGTAGGTCCCGGTTGGGTCGATCTGGTCAGCGAAACGGCCGGTGAACGTCACGCCCGATCCGCCAGCGGCGAGAGCGATGCCGACCGTCGTCAGTCGGTGGTAGACACGCGCACCCTCTCTGGATGAAGCGAGCAGGCCCGCCGCGCGCAGCACGGACGCGTGCTCGCTCGCGGAGGGAAGGGAGATCTGCGTGGCGCGAGCGAGCTCGGAGGTGGTGAGGGTGCGACCGAGAAGGCTGTCGAGCACGGTCGCACGGGTCGCACCTACCAAGTCCGCCAACGCCCGTCGATGCGAGCCACGCTCGACTGTCCAATCCCATGGCACCGGGTAAACCAACTCCCAGGGCCGATCGTCGGCGTCCGATTCCTCCGGTTCGAACACACCCATGCCGGTCGCTAGCACGGACGGCACCAACACCAGTCCCCGGCCTTCGAGCGGGTGCGGCGGTGGCGTGCAGGACGTGCTGGTCAATTCTCCGGTGCGCGCAGTTGGGGGCGCACAGTGTGCCCCGGTCGCCTCGGATAGTCAGGATCGGGTCCTCCCACGTCACCGCGGGATGAAGGGTGCTCAAGACATCGGCTGCTTCCCCGATCGACAACCGTCGAGCGACCGCCTCACTGTGCACCGCCACGGTTGCCGATATTGCCGCCCAGTACGGTCGGAGCGCCGCGTCCTGGAATCGCTCAATCACAGTCGCGAACTGAGCGATGCGCGCGGGATCGTGCGCCATTTCTGCGGGCCTGCCGGGTGGAACCCCCCAATCCAGCAGGCTAGCGACCTCCAACTCCCACATACGTCGCGGCACACGACGGATGGAGTCCGCGAAGTCGTCGAACTCGACGGCGAAACGCTCGCTGTGCTGTCCGAGGTCGGAACAAACGGCTAGTCCGGAGCCCATCACGTCCATGGTCGAGAGCGCCGATCGGCCCGAGGGCAGAGGCGGTTCGACGCGCCCAGGCCGCGGCAGGAGCGTCGATTCTGCGTCCGAATGCGAGCCGGTGCGCTGCGCTCTGCAACTCGTTGAGCGGGTCGGCGGCGCCGAGGACGGTGAGGCGCTTCAGGTCCTCCCGGGTCAACTCGAAACTGACCTCGATGTCCACCCCAATCACCTCCGTCTGTGAACGATGCGCGCCCGCCTGGGGCCACCTCTGCCAGCGTGGCACTGCCGCATCGGACGGCCAGATCTTCGGTTCTGGCCGAAAGGTCCTGACCGCCGGGGCCCCAACCGAAACCGTGGCTGACGTCATCCGGCACAGGGTCGGGCGAAAGAGCCTGCAATGAGCACCAGCGCCGATCTGATTACCGCACCGACGTCTTCCCCTCCCAGCAATGGACCGCAACACATCTCGTTGCTAACGTTCGTCATCGGTGCCGCGCTCGTCCTTTCGGTGTTCGCGATCGCGACCGACGACGTCGGCACCGGCGCAACTCCCGGCGTCGTAGCCAGGAATCCGCCGCGGCCGAGCCCGCCGCGCCGACGCAAACGACGCCATCGATCACTCCCTACCGGAACTTAGATGCATGTGGTCGACCGATCCTGCCCGGGGCACTTGCCTGCCGGTAGCTCAAGCGTGCAGCCCGCCAGTGTCATCAACATTTGGCGGCGCTCGCAACCATCGTCCGGTTCCTTTTGAAGGACCGTCCTCCGGGATGACTACGCCTCGATCCCCTGCCTGCCCGGCCGGGTACGCCGCGGACTGGACATGTGATTGCCACGGTGTTTGGCCGGTTTCGCCGCGGTATTTGGCCGGCCTGTCAGCGGCACGCGATCTTGACCCCTGCCGGCATGGCCGAGAGTCCCGCAGGGGGTCAGAATTCGGGCGTCGACACCGGGTCAGTCTCCAGCCGTCGCCGACACGGGAATTGACCCTGAAGGAAACGACGTCGAACCGGCCAGCCGTGGCTGGTCCGCGAATTATCGCCGGTCGCGCAGTGCGATGGTTACTTCTCCGGTCGCGTCCACGAGCTGCATACCTCGGACATGGCCGTGCTCGGCGAACTGAATTGTGGCGATGTGTTGCCTGCCACGGTCATGGGATCGGTTGGAGCGGGTTTTTCCACGGTCATGGGACCACCGGGTTTGCCAGTCTTTGGACCACCTGCGGCGCGCCTGTCGGGGTGGTCGTGGCCGGCTGTCTTTGCAGTCAGGCGGCTGTAGTCCATCGAGCGTCCGTCCCACAAGACCGGCTCGTTGACTAATCCAGCAGCGGGGCGTCCTGCACCGCCGTGAGGCCTCGGCAACGCCACGAACTCGCCCAGCAACGCCTGACCACGCCGGCATACACCACTTGCGTCGACGGGCGGCAGCGGACGTTGCTATCGCGACTGGCGGTAATTCGTTCGGGTGCACGTCCTCGTCAATCGAAACCCCCGGCGGAGTGTCGGTCGTCTGCAGGCGCGAGCAGAGGGATCCAGTCACCGACGCTGTCGCGTGCCTCGGCGTCGTCACCCGATGATCGGTGCGCTGGCGGAACCATGCCGGCCGGCGCGTTGTCGAGCACTGCCTGCC